>CAMDDU010000012.1:0-105426 GCA_945892985.1 Bordetella parapertussis | reverse complement strand
GGGTGTTGCCACGAAATACCTCACCAACTACCTCGGATGGTTTAGAGTTCTCGACCGGTCGCCCCGCTTCAGCCCCGATCCCGCACGGTTGCTCACTCTCGCGGTCAGAGCATGAGTTCAACAACATCATTCGCTAAATGAGCCTATTTTTAAAGTCATGAGCCAACACGCTATGCACATCGATCGAACACAGGAGCTGCGCACCCTGCTAGAGCGGCGCATCCTGATCATGGACGGCGCGATGGGCACCATGATCCAGCAACACAAGCTGGATGAGGCGGCTTATCGCGGCGCGCGTTTTGCCGATTTCGCCCATGACGTCAAAGGCAACAACGAACTATTGACACTGACCCAACCGACCCTCGTTGGCAAGATTCACGAACAATATCTTGCCGCCGGCGCGGACATCATCGAAACCAACACCTTCGGTGCCACCAGCATTGCACAAGCTGATTATCACCTCGAGGGCTTTGCCGCTGAAATGAACCTGGTTGCGGCCAAAATCGCAAAAGCCGCCTGCACCAAATTTTCCACGCCTGGTCACCCCCGTTTCGTCGCTGGCGCCTTCGGTCCGACCCCCAAAACCGCGTCCATCTCGCCGGATGTAAACGACCCGGCCGCGCGCAATGTCAGCTTCGATCAACTGGTCGAGACCTACCTTCAACAAGCGCACGCACTTGCCGAGGGAGGGGTGGACATCTTTTTACTCGAAACCGTTTTCGACACCCTCAACGCCAAAGCAGCGCTGTTCGCCATCGAAACATTTTTTGAGGAGTCCGGGCTTCGGCTGCCGCTAATGATTTCCGGTACCGTCACCGATGCCTCGGGCCGCATCCTGTCAGGGCAGACAGTGGAAGCGTTCTGGAACTCGGTACGCCACGCCCGGCCCCTTACCATAGGGCTCAATTGCGCCCTCGGTGCCGCGCTAATGCGCCCTTATATCGAGGAGCTTGCCACGCTGTGCGACACCTTTGTCTGTGTCTATCCAAACGCAGGCTTACCCAACCCGATGAGCGACACCGGCTTTGATGAAACGCCAGACATCACCGCGTCGTTATTGCAGGAGTTCGCTCAATCGGGCCTCGTCAATATCGCCGGCGGATGCTGCGGTACGACGCCCGAACATATTCACGCCATAGCGGAGGCGGTAAAAACCTTACCCGCGCGCAAACTGCCCACTATTGAGCCGCTATTGCGGCTATCAGGGATGGAGGCGTTCAACATCGGTGAGGACTCCTTGTTTGTGAATGTTGGCGAACGCACCAACGTCACCGGTTCCAAGGCGTTTTCACGTCTCATTCTTGAGGAAAAATTCGACGACGCCCTCGCTGTCGCCCGCCAGCAGGTCGAAAACGGCGCACAGGTCATCGACATCAATATGGACGAGGCGATGCTCGACTCCAAGGCGGCGATGGTGCGCTTCCTCAACCTGATTGCATCGGAGCCCGATATCGCACGCGTGCCGATCATGATCGACTCTTCCAAATGGGAGGTCATCGAAGCGGGCCTGAAATGCGTGCAGGGCAAGGCTATCGTCAATTCGATCAGCATGAAAGAGGGCGAGGCCGAGTTCCTGCGTCAGGCAAAACTATGCCGGCGCTATGGTGCTGCGGTGATCGTCATGGCCTTCGATGAAAAAGGCCAGGCCGACACCTTTGCCCGCAAAATAGAAATATGCAAACGCGCCTATGCCCTGTTGGTGCAAACCGCGGGCTATGCGCCGGAAGACATCATTTTTGATCCAAACATTTTCGCCATCGCCACCGGCATCGATGAACACAGCAACTACGGCGTCGACTTCATCGAGGCGACACGCTGGATCCGGACCAATCTGCCGCACGCCAAAGTATCCGGCGGCGTATCCAACGTCAGCTTTTCGTTCCGCGGCAACGACCCGGCGCGTGAAGCCATACATACGGTATTTCTGTATCACGCCATCAGGGCGGGCATGACGATGGGTATCGTCAACGCCGGCATGGTCGGCGTCTATGACGATCTTGCACCCGAACTGCGCGAACGGGTTGAGGATGTTGTGCTTAACCGCCGTTCCGACGCAACGGAACGCATGATCGAGTTTGCCGGGACACTCAAGGCCGGCGGCGAAAAAGTGGAGCAGACCCTGGAATGGCGCGGTACGGTGGAAAACCCGACCACCGTCGAGCGTCGGCTATCCCACGCTCTGGTGCACGGCATCACCCAGTGGATAGTGGAGGACACCGAAGAGGCCCGCGCCAAGCTTGAGCGCGAGGGTGGGCGTCCCATTCAAGTGATCGAAGGTCCGCTCATGGACGGCATGAACATCGTCGGCGATCTGTTCGGCGCAGGCAAGATGTTCCTGCCGCAGGTGGTGAAATCCGCGCGGGTGATGAAGCAGGCTGTCGCCCATCTGATTCCATTCATAGAGACGGAAAAAGCGCGCTTGGGAGATGCCAAACCCAAGGGCAAGATTGTGATCGCCACGGTCAAGGGCGATGTTCACGATATTGGCAAGAACATCGTCGCCGTTGTACTTCAGTGCAACAATTACGAGGTGGTCAACCTCGGGGTGATGGTCCCGGCGACAAAAATCCTTGAGATCGCGCGCGCCGAAGGCGCGGACATCATCGGGCTGTCCGGACTCATAACGCCATCGCTCGAAGAGATGGCTCACGTCGCACACGAGATGCAACGCACCGGCTTCACTGTCCCCTTGCTCATCGGCGGCGCCACAACTTCACGCCTTCATACCGCGGTCAAAATAGCGCCCCATTACGAGGGCGTAACGGTCTATGTTCCAGACGCTTCACGCTGCGTCAGCGTGTGCTCGAGCCTGCTCTCGCCAGAGTTGCGCGACCCGTACATCGCCGGTGTTCGCGCCGACTACGAAAAAATGCGGGCGCAGCATGCCGCAAAAAAAGGGCAACCACTCGCCACGCTCACGGCAGCCCGTGCCAATGCCTTCAAGCCCGACTGGGCGACCTACGCGCCGCCCAAACCACGCCAGGCTGGCATCCATGCTTTTCGTGACTACGATCTTGCCGAGATCGCCCGCCACATCGATTGGGCGCCATTTTTCCAAACGTGGGATCTGGCCGGGAGCTATCCGGGAATTCTAGAGGACACAGTGGTGGGCGAGTCCGCCCGCGGCGTATTCAAGGATGCGCAGGCGATGCTGGAGAAAATCATCGCTGAG
The DNA here is from genome assembly GCA_945892985.1 of Bordetella parapertussis. Lineage (GTDB taxonomy): Bacteria > Pseudomonadota > Gammaproteobacteria > Burkholderiales > SG8-39 > CAITSH01. The sequence goes on along the minus strand of CAMDDU010000012.1, from coordinate 102,254 downwards.
AAGTGGTTGGTTGCCAACGGCGTATTCGGCCTTTTTCCCGCAGCACGTATCGGCGACGACATCGAGCTCTATTGCGACGAGCACCGTCTGAAGCGTCTTGCCGTGGTCCATAACCTGCGCCAGCAAACCGAAAAAGCCGCAGACCGCGCCAACTTCTGCCTGTCGGATTTTGTCGCAGCCAAGGACTCCGGACTGGAAGATTACATCGGGGCCTTTGCCGTCACGGCAGGCCTTGGAATCGAGCCCCGAGTAAAGGCTTACGAGAACGACAACGACGACTACAACGCCATCATGCTGAAGGCGCTGGCAGACCGCATGGCCGAAGCGTTCGCAGAACTATTACACCAACGGGTTCGTAAGGAGTTCTGGGGCTACGCTCCGGATGAAGCGCTTTCGGTAGAAGCGATGATCGCCGAACAGTATCGCGGCATTCGGCCGGCACCGGGCTATCCGGCGTGTCCGGAGCACACGGAAAAAGCGGTGTTGTTCCAGCTGCTTGATGCGCCGTCCTTGGGAATTACGCTGACGGAGAGCTACGCGATGTGGCCGGCTGCCGCGGTCAGCGGATTTTATTTTTCGCACCCGCAGTCCCAGTATTTCGCCATCGGCAAGATCGGCCGCGATCAGGTTGAAGATTACGCGCGGCGCAAAGGCATGACGCCCGGCGAAGCCGAGCGTTGGCTCGCGCCCAATCTGGGCTACGAACCACAAGTACGCAAAGCAGCCGCAATCGCATAAATGGCTGGAAACCCGCGCCAGACGTCGGTTTCCAGCCATCCAACATCCGCGGTTCAAAGCACGGCAAAGGCAAATCGGGGATAATCCGGGCACCATTTCAGTAATCCGTTCAAATTGACAAGGAACTTCCCATGAACATCGTTCGCCAAAATCCGCACAAGATCCTCTCCGACGCCGTCGAGTACGGCAATCTCGTATTCCTTGCCGGCCAAGTCGCCACCGACCTTACCCAAGACGTGAACGGACAAACCCGCCAGGTACTGAAAACCATAGACGATGTTCTGGCCAAGGCCGGCACGGACAAATCAAAGATTTTGTCGGCTAATATCTGGCTCACCGATATTCGCAACCGCGATGGTATGAACGTCGAGTGGCTTGCCTGGGTCGACCCTGCCAATCTGCCGGCCAGGGCCACGGTCGAGGCCAAGTTGGCCGACCCGAAAATGCTGGTCGAAATAGCGGTAATCGCCGCCAAATAGCCGCCCCTGTCCTGGGATGAGGGTTTCATTGAATAAGGCCGGTGCGCAAAGTAACGAACAAAAGCCGGGCACAACAAAACACCTCATCACTTCGTTGCCACAGCGCGGTCAACTTGCCTGGATTGGCTTGCGCGCGGCGCGCAGGATCCAGCGCAACGGCGATTCCGTCCCACTGCTGGAATAATGCTGCCGATGCGCATGCTGCGTACGATGTCATTTGCCGGGATTTCAGTCGCAATCTTGGCACTCTCCGCGTGCTATAGCGAACTGGACTGGCGGGAGGTTACATCAGTCCAGGGCCGCTACCGCATCACCATGCCGGCAAAGCCGCAGGAAGAGATACGCACGCTGAAGCATGCCGCAGGCACGGTAAAAATGACCATGACCGCAGCCCGGGCCGCCGACTGGATGTTTGGCGTGTCTTATGCCGACTTCCCTGCCGGGGTCGACATACAAAAGCAACGCGACGAACAGCGCGATGCGCTTTTACGCAACATCTCCGGCCGCATAATCAAGCAGAGCCAGGGTCGCCCTGGCACAAGCGCGCTGATCGCAGAGGGGCGGCGCGGCGATATCAAGCTCGATTTACGCGCCCGCTTTATCGTTGATGGCCAGCGCCTGTACCAAATCGCTGCGATTGGCACAAAAGGTCGCATACCCGATACGGAAGTCGATACTTTTCTCGACTCGTTCAAACTCCAGAACTTGGCACGGCCAGCGGTAGTAGACTAGATCCCGCGCAACAAGAGGCATGATGCAAGGAACGCCAGAGGGCCATCCCGGACCTTCGGCAATGGTGCTCTTCCGCCTTGGCGGCCAGCACCGCATCCCAGGAGCAACAAGATGGCCAAAGGTCAGGTACGCAGTAATCGCGAACAGAAAAAACCAAAGCAGCCCAAAAAAGCGGTCGCCGCACCATCTTCTATTCGCTCGGGCATGTCCAAAGTCATGGCACCACCACCCAGCAAAAAATAAGTGCGCCGCGGGAAAACACCATAGCCGCCACCGGTGTGACATTTTTATCATGCCCGTCGGCTGGAGAACGGCTTTGGGTGCGAACCGATTGTTCTAGCAAATTTAAATTGTTCTGCCGAAGCCACGCACGTTGCCGCACGGTAGGCCTTAGTCCGGACGCGCCTCGCACCACCACCAGTACGCAAACCAGAGCACCCCAAGACCAAAACCAAGTGGTCCCCCGAGCAGGGCATCACCAGGCACGCAATTGCTCGGGGCGATGAAATAACACCACGCCCCGCTGAGCACACCGCAAACCGTGCCGATAAGCACGCCAAAAACAAAAACGCCGGAAGCCAGTTCTGGCAATACATGCCAACCCGCTCGCATAAGCAACAGGACGCTCGCGAGCGCGAGTACCAGCGCGCCTAGCGTGAAAAACCTGAATCCATCCATGAGTATATCGATACGACCTCCCACCTTGTCCGGGGATACAGCCGCTAGGGCCTAAGGCAACATTACCAAACCCATGATACGCCCGGCCTGAGCCCTTCACCGTTTTGGTTTCGGCTCCCCAAGCTGAAAACGCAGCCCAGGAAAGAAGCGCCCGGGAAGGTCGAGCAGTTCGAGACCGAGGCACCCGGCTTGCCAGCGAATTACCTTGGGCGAAGTCGGCAGTTCGCTCAGTTGCCACTCCACATCGTCCAGCGCCGCCTCGTCGAGGTCTTCGACATCAATGGCCACCACTTGCGCGGCCGCAAGCTGCGCCGCGAGCGCATCATCCAACAAATCACGCCGTACCGCGGCCCCCGCGATAACGTGAACCGTCGCACGCAGACTCAGCACCGGGGCGAGCCACTGATCCGTAAGTAAGCGCACAATGTCAGCCGTATGCGCGTGAGCCGGTGCCTGTATGAACAGGCGTTCCGGCTCTGTCTCGCGCAAAAGACGCGTCAGACCAACCCGCAATGGTAGTTGCGCCGTACAACAGACGCAGCCCTGCGTCACCTCACTGAAATAAATCCCGTCACCGCACGCCGGCAAAGGCTTTGTCCCAGCATGGTTTATTAGCGCGGCCCAGCGCGCGCCGGCCGGCCGCCTCTCAAGCATATCGGAGAGAACTCCGGATTTCGCTGCGCCATCGCGCCCAGTAACGAGATTTACCGGAATGCCGCTTAGCATCATCACGGCCGTTCGTCCGATTTCAACGGCGGCTAGCGCCGCCAAAAGCCTGGCGTAAATACGACGATAAGCGTAAACAACTCCAGACGGCCCAGCAGCATGGCTGCCGTACAAACCCAAGTCTGGAAGTCCGTGAGCACGGCATAGGTCGTGGCCGGTCCGACCAGGTTAAGACCGGGCCCGGTGTTATTGATGCAGGCGATCACAGCGGAAAACGCTGTGATGACGTCCAGCTTGGACGCCGTTAGCAGCATGGTCATGGCAATGATGCTCGCGCCGTACACCAACATAAAAGCAAGGATGGCGAAAATAATCTTGTTTTCAACCGTTTCTCCGCCAAGCTTGACCGGCACATATGCGCGAGGATGAATGATGCGCGTCATCTCACGCACGGCCTGACGCGCCATCAGCTCGGCGCGGATCATTTTTATGCCGCCGCCGGTCGAGCCCGAACAACTGGCGAAACAACACAGAAATAACATCCACACCGGGGCAAAAATCGGCCAGACGTTGTAATCCGTATTGGAAAAGCCGGTCGTCGTGGCGATCGAGATCAGGTTAAAGCTGGCAAACCGCAGGGCCGTCCAGAAGTTGGCGTAGACATCGTTCACCCAAAGGTAAAGCGCAATACCGGCACAACTGCCCACCACGACCAACAGAAACAGGCCAGCCTCCGGATCGCGTGCATACGGTGCCGTGCTAAGCCGTCGAAACGCGACAAAGTGGGTGGCAAAATTAATGCCTGCGAACAACATAAACAACATGGTTACCGCTTCGATGGCCGGCGAATTCCAAAACCCGTAGCTGTCGTCGTGGGAAGAAAAACCGCCAAGCCCCATTGTCGAGAAGGCGTGCATCATGGCATCCAGCCAGGACATGCCGGCCACCCGCAGACTGAGAAAACAGACGATCGTAATTAACAGGTACACCAGCCATAAACCCTTGGCGGTCTCGGTAATACGGGGCGTCAACTTTGCGTCCTTCATCGGCCCTGGTGTTTCCGCCTTGTATATCTGGCTCCCGCCCACCCCTAACAATGGCAGGATCGCGACGGCAAGGACGATAATTCCCATTCCGCCGATCCAGACGAGAAACGTCCGCCAAATATTAATCGAATGTGGAAGCCGGTCAAGGCCGCTCAGCACAGTGGCGCCGGTGGTGGTTAGCCCTGACACCGTCTCGAAATAAGCATCGGTAAACGAGAGCCCATTGAGATACAACATAAGCGGCAGCGTGGCAAACGCCGGCAGCACCGTCCAGACGAGAGCCACGAGCAAAAAGCCGTCCCGCGTCTGCAACTCGCGACGCCGCCCTTTGGTGGCGACGCGCAGCGCGACGCCTGCCCCAGCGGTAATGAGCATGCTCTGCCCAAAGACCAGGCGCGTACCGTCATCCAGAAAAACCGCGAATCCAAGCGGAAGGGCCATGCACAGTGCGAACAGCATGATAACCACGCTGAGCACGTTGAGGACGGCGGGCAAACGAACCAAGTTAGTCCGTCACTTTTATCAAAGAAAGCCAGCGCTTACCTGGAACAACTTTTCGACCTTGGGGACCATTTTCTTCTCGGTCACGAACACGATCGCATGATCGCCTGCCTGAACCACCGTGTCATGGTGCGCCATGATCACCTCCTCGCCACGCACCAACGCGGCGATGGTGGCGCCTTTGGGAAGTTCAATGGCCTCTATGCTGCGCCCCACCATGCGACAAGAGCTGGCATCACCATGCACGACCGCCTCGATGGCTTCAGCGGCACCCCGACGCAGGCTATGCACCTGGGCCACATCGCCCCTGCGTACATGCGCAAGCAAAGAGCCAATTGTCGCCAGCGCCGGAGAAATGGCAATGTCGATCCGCCCGTCCTGGAGAAGGTCCACATAGACGCGCCGGTTTATCAGGGCGACAACCCGCCTGGCACCCATCCGTTTCGCCAAGAGTGCCGCCATGATGTTGTTTTCGTCGTCGTTAGTGACCGCGACAAAAAGATCCATCTCATCAACATTCTCCGATTCGAGCAGGGTCTCGTCGGTGACATCCCCGTTCAGGACGAGCGCACTGTCGAGCACGCCGGAGAGCGCTTCACAACGGCCTTTGTTGCGATCGATTATTTTGACCAGGTAGTTTGCGTCAAGGGCGCGCGCGAGACGCTCGCCGATATTGCCGCCGCCGGCGATCATGACACGCTTAACCGGCCTATCCATCCGCCGCAACTCCTGCATCACCTTGCGGATGTCTTTGGTCGCGGCCAAGCAGAACACTTCGTCGCCCGCCTGCACCACGGTATCCCCCTTGGGGACAATCGGGCTATCACCGCGGAATATCGCAGCAATACGGGCATCGACATTGGGAATGTGCTTGCGAATATCCTTGAGCTCATGTCCGACAAGGGGCCCACCTTTGAAAGCGCGCACTGCGATCAGGCTGACACGCCCGCCGGCAAACTCCAGCACCTGGAGCGCCTCGGGGAACTCAACGAGCTTTACTATGTAGTTGGTAAGGATTTGCTCGGGACAAATGGCGTGATCGACGGCAAAGCACTCTGGCGAGAACACCGCCGAATTATTAAGGTAGGCGGTTGAGCGAATCCGCGCTATTCGCGTTGGCAGGTTGAACATCTGCGCCGCAAGCTTGCACGCAACAAGATTGACCTCATCGCTCTGGGTGACTGCAATCAGAAGGTCGGCATCGTCCGCACCGGCCTCCTGCAATGTCCGCGGGTGCGCGGCGCTGCCAACAAGCGTCCTAAGATCGAGCCGGTCTTGCAGCGCGCGCAGACGCGGGCCATCAGTATCGACAACCGTGATGTCGTTCGCTTCCGAAACCAGGCTCTCCGCGACCGTACTGCCAACCTGTCCGGCGCCAAGGATGATTATTTTCAAAGTGCGGCTTTGCTATTGGGCTGCAACGGCTGGGTATTGTATGCCTTTTGTTGCCCGGGAACAGCCCCAATGCCACAACCGGTTCTGGTGAGCCCCACCCCTATTCTTTTTCTTCCTTGCGTGCGGCGGCAACGCCAAGCGACTTGAGCTTGCGGTAAAGGTGCGTTCGCTCAAGTCCGCTTTTCTCGGCAACACGACTGATCGAACCTTGCTCGCGTTGCAGATGATGCTCGAAATAAGCGCGCTCAAAAGCTTCGCGCGCCTCACGCAAAGGAAGATCCAGGAAAAATATACCCGGGTCAGGTTGCCTCTGCGTAAGCTGGACCAGAGCGTGCTCAACTTCGTCTGTGCCGATTTCCTCGCCCAACGCGGTCACTGCGACGCTCTTGACCATTTGCTGCAGCTCTTCAAGATTGCGGGGCCAGGAAAAATTACGTAACGCGTTAAGTGCTGCCGTTGAGAACCGGCGCGGTGGGCAAAACCGCGTCTCGACCAGTTGGGTCAACATTACCCCCGCAATATCGGGGATATCCTCAGCATGCTGGCGCAACGATGGAAGAGGAAATGTAAGCTCTCCCAAGCGTGCGAGCAAGCCCGCGTCAAAACCATGCTCCTGAAGCAATGCAGCAGGGTCGCCCGCGGTGAACGAGACCAGCCGCACATTGTGCCGGTCGGAGCGGGAGGCCAGCAATGCCAGATGCTTTTGCTGACTACGGCTGAGCTGCGCCAGTTCTTCGACAAACAGAATGCCGCCAGCCGCCTCCTGCAGCAAATCGTGGGCGGGATCGTCCAGGCGTGCCGTCGCCGAAATAAACGGCGCATTGCCGGCCTGCAACGCCCGCGCATAGAGTTCGGGCCCCGTGCCCGTCTCGCCACGTAACAGCAGCGGCGCGCCGATACCGGCTAACTGCGAAAGACGTCGCCTGACATCATTCACCAAGGCAGAACGCCCGAGGTTTGCCAGCGCCAGCCCGGGCGGTGCGGCGTTTTCCTGCGAACGCAACGCGCGCTTTACCGTTGCGAGCAGTTTTTGCAGCGCTATCGGCTTTTCCAAAAAATCAAGTGCGCCGATGCGGGTGGCTTCGACCGCCGTATCTATGGTTGCGTGTCCGGACATCATCACCACGGGCATAGTTAGCTGCCCGTTGGCAGCCCACTCCTTGAGCAAGGAAATGCCGTCTGTATCGGGCATCCAGATATCGAGAAGGACCAGGTCGGGGCGGGCCCTGGCCCTTTCAGCGCGTGCCGCCGCGGCGTTCTCTGCAAGACGCACGCTATGTCCCTCGTCCGAAAGAATCTCGGACAAAAGTTCCCGTATGCCCATCTCGTCGTCAACTACCAGTATCTGTGCCATGGCTTTGCGTCAGGTGGAATTGGCGAGCTTCACGCGGCCTCGACCAAGGGCAGCACGATCCGTATTTGAGCACCCATAACCGTCGCGCCCTCGGTCAGGTTTTCAAGATGGATCACACCATGGTGTTCGTCGATAATTTTCTTTACGATCGCAAGGCCCAGACCGGTACCCTTCGGCTTGGTTGTGACATAGGGCTCGAATGCACGCTGGATGATGTTCTCTGGAAAGCCGCTGCCATTGTCATCAATCGCCAGTTGCACCTTGTTGCCCAGGCGTTCCGTGCGCACCCGGATGCACGCATTACTGGCACCCGCCAGAGCGTCCTGCGCATTCTGCAGCAGATTATGAATCACCTGGCGCAACTGATTCGTATCACCCGCCACCGCAGGCAAATCCGCCGCCAGGCTTAGCTCGATCACGGGCCCCGAGTGGCCATAGAGCCCGAGCACCTCACCGACAAGGCCGTTAAGATCAAGCGGCGCTAAAACTGGTGCGGGCATGCGCGCATAATCACGAAAATCATCGACCATGTTTTTCATCGACGTCACCTGGTTGACGATCGTTTCAGTCGCGCGATTGAGCATGGCCGCGTCATCTGCGGACAACTTGCCTTCAAGTTTCATCTGCACACGTTCAGCCGAGAGTTGAATCGGCGTGAGCGGATTTTTTATTTCGTGGGCGAGGCGGCGCGCCACCTCGCCCCAGGCCGAGGCGCGCTGCGCCTGCACCAGCTGTGTAATGTCGTCAAACACCACAATATAACCCCCGCCTGCGGTGGGCAGTCGTGATCCGCGCAAAAGCAACACCTGACCCCGCCCCGGCAGTTCAATCTGTTTCTGCCAGGTGCTCGGGCCATGATCTCTAAAATCGTCGCGAATGGTCACGGCCAATTCCATATGTTGCGTCCAGTCATCGAGCCTGAGGCCCTTGAGCTGCGCCAGGTCCTGACCAAGGATTTCCCCGGCACTTCGATTGGCCGTGGCGAGCGCAAAGCTCGGATCAAACACCAACACGCCCGCGGAGAGGTTGGCGAGAATATTTTCGAGATAAGTCTTCGTGGTCTCAAGCTCGACCCGGCTCGTCTCGGTGACATTGCGCGCGTCCTCCAACTGCCGCGTCATGCTGTTGAAGGAATGGGTGAGGATTCCCATCTCATCACGACTTTGCACTTGGACGCGCCGGCTGAAGTCACCTCGTGCGACAGCCTGAGTCCCCTGTGCCAGTTCTGCGAGCGGCCCGGAAAGGCGCCTTGAGAGAACAAATGCCAGCGCAATGGCGGAAAACAAGGCGAGCAGCAAGGTCAGGGTCAGCGTAAGAAGATAAATTTCACGCAACCCATCGCGCGACAAGGACAGCTCCTTGTAAGCGCGGAAAACGCTTTGCACACTTTCGGCGTTCGCAGCGAGGGCTGGCGGCACGGGTTGCGTTAGCTGCAGGAAACGCACCTCATCGCTCAGACTCGCGGGCGCCAGAGGGACGATGACACGCAGCGACAACGCGCGGTCAACTCCCTCGACCGCCATGTAGCTGCGCGATTGACGGGCCTGCCGCAATTGCGCCTGCGTGGGAAGTTCGGGCAGCAACTTGGCAAGATCGCGGCTCGAGGTGGCGATGACCTTGCCGCCGGCACTTACCAGAAGTGCATCGGCGACACCAGATTGTTCACGCATACGATTTAGCAGGAACGACTGCTGGATCCCCGGTTGGTCCGAGAGTTCTATCGCCATGCTTTTGGCTTTGCCCTGCAAATCGACCAGCAGATTATCAAGCGCCGCCCGGCCAAGGTTGATACCGCCCTCAAGCGCGTTTTCGACGCGCACGTCGAACCATGACTCGATGCTTTTAGCCAGGAACTGCAGGGAAACGGTGTAAACCAGGGCACCCGGAACCAGCGCAACAAGTGCAAACATCACCACCAGCCGGAAGGTCAGCAGTGAACCAAAAACCTTTGCACGCCGCGCCCGCCAAAGCGTCACAAGTTGATAACCGACCAGGCCCAACAGACCCAACACAAGCACGGCATTGAGAGCGAGTAACAACGGATAGTGCTGCGCAAAAAGGGGCGTGTTCGCGCTTGCCGCCGCCAGCAGAAACAACAGCACAGCGCCAACACCTGTGCTGGCCAACAAAAGGTAGGTCATTTCGCTAAGCCCTCCTGTGCAGGAGGCCTCCCCACGGACTCTTGCACAGGCGCCGAAAGCGTGAAGGGCCAACGCTTCCAATCTGAGGAAAGGGTCCAATCCCGGCTTGTCAGCGCATCGACCTGGAACGGCTTTGGCAACTGGCTCAGATCCAGACGCATACGCAAGGCTCCCATATAGCTTTCGCCGGTCCTGAGATCCGGAGATCCGGGAATCAGCCAGCTGCGCACGCGCGAAAGCGTCCTCAGCATTTCCTCCAAGGAGCTGAAGTTCTGGTGAAGCGCGCCACTGGACAGCCGGTATTGCCGCGTCAGCGGCTGATAGGTAAGGCGCAAGCGGAGCTGCTGGGAAACAAGCTTTTCATCCAACCAATACCACCGCGATCGTGTTACCTCAAACTCGACAAGAAAATACAAGGATAAACCCTTGCTGATGGCATCTTCCTGGCGCGAACGCAGTTCGATATTGAAATCGGCGTTGACAACATAACCCTCGTCACCAACATCAACACTGGCACGACGGATCTCGATGCCCTCGCCCGCAGCGACAAGGGAGTAAGCGCTTAGCACGAGCAACAACAAGATGCGCTTGAACCGCTTTAGCATCAGGCGACCTTGTCCAATAGCGCATAGAAAAACCCGTCATGGTGGTCGGCAGGCAACAACTGGCCGTCCGGCGGGATACCCGTTTCCAACTTAAACGGATGCCGTCTCGCATCGCTGTGTCGCAAGAGAAACGCGTCTATCTGCCCCGAGTTCTCCTCCGGAAACACAGAACATGTTACGTACAACAATTTCCCGCCTGATGCGAGCAGTGGCCAGGTCGCATCAAGCATGTGCGCTTGCATTAGGGCAAAACCCTTGATGTCCTTTGGACGACGCAGCCATTTGATATCCGGATGACGACGCACAACACCAGACGCGGAGCAGGGTGCGTCAACAAGTATCCGGTCGAACGGTATGCCATCCCACCAATCTTGCGGCAACAGACAATCGGCCGTTTTGATTTGAGCGCGTCCGGTCAACCCTATACGGGCCAGGTTCTCTCCAATCCTGGCGGCGCGCAACCCATCGCTCTCAACCGCGACGACAGTGCAGTCTGCGTGCTCAAGAATATGGCCGGTCTTGCCGCCTGGCGCAGCACAAGCATCAAGCACGCGCATACCTGTCCGGACCTCTAACAACGGTGCGGCAAACTGCGCACCCGCATCCTGTACCGACGCCTCGCCCTGGGCAAACCCGGGTATCTGCGCTACCGGAACAGGCTTCTCGAGCATCACCGCAGTCGCAGAAAGCGCCGATGTGGTGATTCCTGCCGCCTTTAGCCGTTCAGCAAAGGCCTGCAATGTGGTTTTTCGCAAATTAACGCGCAAACACATCGGCGGATGGCCATTGGACTGCGCCAGCACTTGCTCCCAACCCTGCGGATAGCTCTTCCTAAGCTTGTCCACCCACCACTGCGGGTGGCGCCAATGCACGGCTTCGTTCAACTCTGCGTCCCGCTCAAGCACCTCGCGGTTGCGCAAAAAATTCCGCAATATGGCGTTGGTCAGCCCGGCCGCTGGTTTCATCCGCCCTTGGCGCACCGCTTCAACGGCCTGATCGACCGTCGTGTGCGCGTATTGCGGTGCAGCGCGCAATTCATTCAGGGCCACTAATAAAAGCGCTCGCAACTCGGGAATAGCGAGAGGCTTGTGCAATAAGGCGTCGAGGAGCGCGTCATTGATACCGTGCTCGCGAAGCGTACGATAAGAAAGATCGCGCGTTGCGGCTTTCAAGCCATCGCCGTAAGGGGACCGGCTTAATATGCGCGTAAGTGCTTTTCCCAGACTCTCCCCCGCCACAACGGCCGCTACAACGGTGGCAGACAATCCCATGGATTGGGCTAACGAGTGCGCAAAGGGAGGTGTCGTTGTCATGGCGCGCCCATTCTATCTGCTTGACCGCCCCTGTTGAGGGCCTTACGCGAGCGAAACGATGATTGGGTAATTCCTGCGCTATGACCCGATCGTCGGTAACTCACAACGGTTTCCGGCGCGCACCGGAATACCCAGGGAAAATTCACGGGCGTGCAGCCGCCGGCCCCCGGCGCGCTGCAATTCAAGCAATTGCAGCGCGCCTTGCCCACAAGCGACACGCAGGACACCATCCTCAAAAGCCAGCACCTCGCCAGGCAGCCCAGTTCCATCGCAGAGCCTTGCCTGCCAGATCTTGAATTCAACGCCATTGAGCCGCGTCACAGTTCCAGGGGAGGGGCTGAATGCCCGCACTTTGCGTTCAATCAAGATAGCGGGTTCATTCCAATTTATGCGTGACTCGCGTTTTTCTATTTTTGCCGCGTAAGTGACACCCGCGGCAGGTTGCGGCTGCGCAATCAATGTCACCGCCCCCCCCAGACTAGTGGCACGAAGCTCATCCAGGGAATCAACAATTAGCTGTGCGCCCACCTCCGTAAGCTTTTCAAGCAAGCTCCCGGAGGTGTCGTCAGCGCTAATCACAATATTTCGGTGTCTTAGCACCGGACCGGTATCAAGACCCGCATCCATTTGCATGATGCAAACACCGGTTTCCCTATCTCCGGCCAGAATGGCACGTTGCACCGGGGCAGCGCCGCGCCAACGTGGCAACAACGACGCGTGAATATTCAGTGCCCCCTGCGGCGCAATATCAAGCACGGGCTGCGGAAGAATGAGTCCGTATGCCACCACAACAATCACCTCTGGCGCAGCCGCTATGACCCGGGCGCAGGCTTCAGGGTCTTTCAAGCTTAGCGGTTGGAACAGCGGTAGGCCATGCTCCAGCGCCACTACTTTAACAGCGCTTTGTTTTTCTTTTAATCCTCGCCCACTGGGCCGATCCGGCTGAGTAAGCACTAACGAAACTTGGTGTCCGACCGATATCAGCGCAGTCAGCGCAGATGCCGCGAATTGCGGCGTACCAGCAAAGACAAGCCTCATGGGGGGTCCGACCCGGGTCAGGCCGTCGTTTTCCGCTGCTGCTGCTTTTCCAGCTTGGCGCGAATGCGCGTCTGTTTCAGCCGCGACAGATACTCTACAAACACCTTGCCCTTGAGATGGTCTATTTCATGTTGCACACAAACCGCAAGAAAGCCCCTTGCCTCGAGAGAAAACGGCTTTCCATCCCGCCCCAACGCCCGAACCGTAACTTGCTCCGCGCGCTCAACCTCATCATAAAACCCGGGCACAGAAAGACATCCTTCTTCATAAACCTGCAAACCTGAGTTTGCAATAATCTCCGGGTTAATCAGTGTGAGTAAGCTATCTCGTGTCTCCGATATATCAATCACGATAACCTGTTTGTGCACATTAACCTGGGTCGCGGCAAGACCGACACCAGGTGCGGAATACATGGTCTCCGCCATATGGCTGACCAGGTTACGAATTGCCTCATCTACCTGCCTAACCGGCTTGGCAATCGTTTGCAGGCGGGAATCGGGGTAACGTAAAATCTCTAAAAGCATAAAAACTTGCTGATTGAATAGATTAGGTGCTAAATTTTACCTAAACTGTACGATATTACCAGCCAGCCTGCGGAGTTTAATAAACGCGACCGTGCCATCAATTCTTAATCGATGTGCGCAAATTCACGTGAATTGGCCTCCGTCGATGCGAGAATGGGGGTCAAAATTCCAATGCACAAGTCAATTATGCCGCGTTCGACCATAGCTGCGTTGTTATTCGCGCTCAGCCTGCCCGCGTTTGCCCAGCAAGCCGCCGCGCCGCAAATTCAGGAAAACGCCCCGGATCGTTACATTGTAGAAAAAGGCGATACCCTTTGGGCCATTTCGGGAAAATTCCTCAAGGAACCTTGGCGTTGGGCTGAAATATGGAAACTTAACCGGGATGAGATAAAGAATCCAAATCGGATTTATCCCGGCAACGTGATTTTACTTGACCGATCTGCCGGTGAAGCACGTTTAAAACTGTTGTCGGACACAGTCAAGCTTTCTCCGCGCATCAGAAGCGAATCCACCAGCGCTGCCATTCCGTCCATCCCCTCTTCAATTATCGAGCCGTTTTTAGCACAGCCTCTCGTCATCGAACAAGATGGCCTCGATAGAGCCCCCAGAGTTGTCGCCACCGAGGACGGACGGGTCAATATCGGCGCAGGCAGTCTCGCCTATGTCAGCGGACTTGGAGACAGCAAAGTTACGACGTGGCAACTTTACCGCCCGGGTAAAGCGTTGATTGATCCAGAAAGCAAAAAGACGCTCGGCTACGAAGCGATCTTTCTCGGTACAGGGACTGTCGAAAAAACAGGTGATCCCGCCTCGATACGAATAATTTCGGCGCGGCAAGAAATTGGCCGGGGAGACCGGCTCGTTCCAGTTGGTGCCCCCCAAGCTAACAACTATCTTCCTCACGCCCCCCAAAATGCCCTGAGTGGTCGCGTCCTTTCCGTATTCGGGGGGCTACGTGAGGCCGGGCGCAACTCCATCGTCACACTGAACCGCGGAGCACGCGACGGCATTGAAAACGGGCATGTCCTTGCGCTATATCGGTTGGGTAGTACCGTAGAGGACAAAACAGCGGGCGGTAGTGCGCGTTCAGAAAATGTCATCAAGCTTCCTAACGAGCGTTACGGATTAGTTTTCGTTTTCCGAACATTCGACCAGGTATCCTACGCACTGGTCATGGAAAGCTCGCGGTCGGTTACGACCAACGACGTAGTGCAAAAGCCCTGACCCGCCGCAATGAAGCCTGATCCCGGACTTACCGCCTGGATTCGGCTAAGTCTGATTGACGGACTTGGGCCAGCTACGTTTCGTAAGCTTCTTTCGGTCTTTGGTCTTCCCGATCAAATACTGGGGGCCAGTCATGCGAACCTTTCCAGGTTTGTACCTACGGCCATAGCGCAACAGATTCTTCAAGAGACGCACGAGGCACAGATAGCCGCAACGCTGGATTGGGCAGGGCAGGACGGCAACACAATACTCACGCTAGCAGACCAGGCCTATCCGCGTTTGTTGCTTGAAATAGCCAATCCTCCCCCATTGCTTTACTTGCGTGGCCAAACAGCGTTGCTGGAAAAAAACGGACTCGCGATCGTCGGCAGCCGAAACGCCTCCCCTCAAGGCCTCGCCAATGCCGAGGGTTTTGCCCGTGCATTCAGCGACGCCGGACTCACAATCATCAGCGGATTGGCGCTCGGCGTTGACGCAGCAGCGCATCGCGGCGGTCTTAGCGGATCGGGCTCCACGATCGCAGTCTTGGGCACGGGTGCAGACTCCCTCTACCCAGCCTCCAACCGCAAGCTTGGTGAGGAAATCGCAAACAGGGGCTTGCTAGTTTCCGAGTTTCCCGTTGGAACGCCGCCCGTCGCGGCAAATTTTCCCCGACGCAACCGTTTGATTTCCGGTCTGGCGCGCGGCTGCCTCGTCGTTGAAGCCGCGGTATCCAGCGGCTCTCTTATCACCGCCAGGCAGGCCGGCGAACAGGGGAGGGAGGTTTTCGCAATACCTGGCTCTATCCACTCGCCGCTTTCACGTGGATGCCACTTGCTCATAAAGCAGGGTGCCAAGCTTGTTGAGAGCGCGGCCGACGTGCTCGAGGAGTTAGGCGCGGTAGAACCGACCAAAAGTGGGAGTATCCCCAAACAATCGGGGGTGGATAATGAACTACTACTACATATGGGGTACGACATTTGTACCCTGGATGCACTGGTAAGCCGTTCGCGCTTGACGGTGGGCGCGGTATCGGCGATGCTATTAAATCTGGAGCTTGAAGGAAAAATAGCCAGCCTTCCCGGAGGGCGCTTTCAACGACTATCCTAAGGCCTGAAATCCACCGCTCAACATGTACGAAGTCCTCGTCTATTTATTCGAAAACTACTATCAGGCCGATCTGACGCCGGATCACGGCTCTCTTCAGAGAAAACTGACAGCCGCAGGTTTCGAGAACGAGGATGTGCACGATGCGCTTGACTGGTTGAAGAGCCTCACTGATGTTCCTCAGGCCGCTTTGCCTGAAGCAATAGACCTCTCGGATGCGTTTCGAGGTTACGCGCCCAAAGAATTCGGCAAGCTTTCTGCTGAAAGCCGCGGCTTTATTGCTTTTCTGGAAAGCGCTGGGGTGCTCACACCAATACTGCGAGAAATCATCATCGAGCGTGCGATGGCGGTAGCAGACGAGTCTGTGGGTTTGGACAAGCTTAGGATCATCGTACTCATGGTGCTCTGGACTCAACACGGAAACGTCGACACGCTCATTCTGGACGAACTTCTTCCAGATGGGTCTCAGCGTCAGGTGCATTGAGTCATCATGGTCGCAACGGCGAGAAAATCGTACCGTTAAAGCATTTAGCTTGCATTTTGGCGCAAGCGGCTCTTATTATGCTGCGCTTTTAGCGTTCTGCCCTCTGTTGGGTCAGCGCCTCCATTCCAGCAACACCACAACAGTCCATTGCGTGCATAGCCTATATGGGTAAAAAGCTCATCATTGCCGAGAAGCCCTCGGTTGCCGGCGATATTTCAAAAGCACTTGGCGGATTCACGCGCCACGGCGACTATTACGAGAGCGACGATTACGTCCTGTCCTCCGCAGTTGGTCATCTGCTTGAGCTTGTTGCGCCCGAGGGACACGAGGTAAAGCGCGGCAAGTGGTCTTTTGCAAATCTGCCTGTGATCCCGCCCCACTTCGACCTGAAGCCGATTGAGCGCTCCGAGGATCGCCTCAAAGTGCTCGTCAAACTGCTGAAGCGCAAAGACGTAAGCGGAATCATAAACGCATGCGACGCCGGTCGCGAAGGCGAGCTGATTTTTCGTTACATCATCCAGCACGCGAGCGTTAAAAAACCCATCGAACGCCTCTGGTTGCAGTCCATGACTCAAGCTTCGATCTGTGACGGTTTTGACGCGCTACGCAAAGACAAGGACATGATCCCCCTGGCTGACGCCGCAGTATGTCGTTCAGAATCGGATTGGCTCATCGGAATTAACGGCACACGCGCAATGACGGCCTTCAACTCCAAGGAGGGGGGGTTTTACAAAACAACCGTCGGTCGGGTGCAAACACCCACGCTTGCTGTCCTGGTTGAACGCGAGCAGCGGATTCGCAGTTTTGTACCGCATGACTATTGGGAAGTGCACGCTACATTTGCCGGGAAGGGCGGTGAGTACAAAGGCCGCTGGTTCGATGAGTCCTTTGAACGCGGGTCCAAGGCGGATAATGCGGAGTTACGGTCCGAGCGCCTGTGGGAGGCAAAGAAAGCTGAAGCACTCCGCGACAAGTGTGATGGCCAACCCGGGGTAGTCGAAGAAGAGAGTAAGCCGACAACACAGGCAGCTCCGGCGCTTTTCGACCTGACCAGCCTGCAACGGGAGGCGAACGGTCGTTTTGGCTTTTCCGCAAAAACCACGCTATCCATAGCGCAAGCTCTGTATGAAAAGCACAAAGTCCTAACCTATCCAAGAACGGACTCCAAGGCTTTGCCCGAGGATTACATACCAACGGTGATGGGCACCATGAAAATGCTCTCAGCCGGCAGCTATGCGCCTTTTGCCAAAGAGATTATCAAAGGCAAGTGGGTTAAACCCAATA
This sequence comes from Bordetella parapertussis, assembly GCA_945892985.1. Taxonomy (GTDB): domain Bacteria; phylum Pseudomonadota; class Gammaproteobacteria; order Burkholderiales; family SG8-39; genus CAITSH01. The sequence goes on along the minus strand of CAMDDU010000012.1, from coordinate 84,966 downwards.
AGCGAATTTTTAACAACGCCAAGATTTCCGACCACCACGCGATCATTCCTACACTGCAGGCGCCAAAAGCACTATCGGAAATTGAAACAAAACTCTACGATCTCGTCGTTAAGCGCTTCCTCTCCGTGTTTTTTCCTTCAGCCGAGTTTCTTGTCACCACGCGCATCACCCGAGTCGCGGGTGAGCCGTTTCGCAGTGAGGGTCGCGTAATGGTCGCCGCCGGTTGGTTGGCAATTTACGGCAAAGAAGCGGAGACCGGAGAGGCACCGACACTCGCTGCTGTGCCCGATAAAAAGGTATCCGCTATCGCCGTTGATATCCTGGCGACGCAAACAAAGCCTCCGGCACGATTTAGTGAGGCCACCCTGCTCTCAGCAATGGAGGGGGCTGGAAAACTGATCGAGGATGAGGAGTTACGTGAGGCGATGAGTGAGAAGGGCCTCGGTACGCCCGCGACGCGCGCCTCCATTATCGAAGGTCTGATTTACGAAGACTACGTACATCGCAATGGCCGAGAACTCGTGCCCTCGCCAAAGGCGTTCTCGCTTTTATTTGCCTTGGGACATCTTGGTGTTACCGAGCTGGCCTCGCCGGAGCTTACGGGGGATTGGGAATTCAAACTGCGGCAGATCGAGCAGGGCAAGCTGGATCGCACCGAGTTCATGAGTCACATCGTCGAAACGGCGCGAGACATGGTCGAACGCATCAAGGGCGGCAACATCCCTGAAGATGCTTTTCTTACACTTGATGCGCCTTGCCCGAAATGTAGTGGAAAAGTTGTCGAGAACTACCGCAAGTTTCAATGTCAAAAATGCGATTTCACCATTTGGAAAGTGATGTCCAGTCGCGAATTTGCTCCCGAGGAAATCGAAACCCTCATCACTACCAAAGCTGTCGGCCCGCTACAAGGCTTTCGCAGCCGTCTGGGCCGACCGTTTGCTGCCGCGATGAAACTGTCGCCCGAATTTAAAGCAGAGTTTGATTTCGGGTCCGACGGCGCTGACGGTGAAGAGGTTGATTTTTCTGGCCTCGAAGCCTTAGGGGCCTGTCCAAAGTGCAATAACCGGGTATTCGAATTACCGATGGCTTACACCTGTGAAAAAAGTGTCGGGCCGAGCAAAAGTTGCGACTTCCGGTCAGGAAAAATAATTCTGCAGCAAACGGTAGGCCTGGAACAAATGAAAAAACTTCTGACTACCGGCTCGACAGATTTATTAACGGATTTTATTTCCAACAAGAATCGAAGAAAATTCTCTGCCTTTCTTGTACGCGACCCGTCCGGGAAAGTGGTATTTAAATTCCAGGATAAAAAACCCAAAGCAGTCGCCGCACCCAAAGCCGAAGTTGTCGGGGACGCGCAGCCGGCAAAAAAAGCAAAACCCGCCGCAAAAAAGAAATCGGCGCGTACTCCTGCAAAGCGCAAAGCGAGCTGATTGACAAGGACGTACCGCGCGTCGCCTAAATCAGTTTATACGGCGATCAGACATCCAGTCTCGCGACCAGGGCATTCTGCTCAATAAACGCGCGACGTGGCTCCACTTCATCGCCCATCAGTTTCGTAAATATTTCATCGGCGGCAATGCCATCGTCGATCTGAACCCTCATCAAGCGACGAACAGTGGGGTCCATGGTTGTTTCCCATAGTTGGCTGGGATTCATTTCACCAAGCCCTTTGTAACGCTGAATGGTGGCGCTGCGTTCGACCTCGGCTAACAACCAGCGCATGGCTTGCTGAAACTCCGGTACGGCTTGCTGCTTCTCGCCGCGCTTAATCACAGCCCCCTCACCAACAAGACCTTCTAACATCTTCGCCGTGTTCTCGATTTGCCGATAATCCCCAGAAACCAGGAAGTCCTCATCAATCGCCGAACTACGAAGATTTCCGTGATGATTCCGCTCTAATATTATTTTTTGCCGTTCGTGTTTTTCGTCAAATTGGGCGCGCACAGTAATGTCACTGCTACCCAGCGCGTGTTTTATGCGTAAAGCCGAGGCGACCGCGTTCTCCTGATTCGACAAATCGACCTTCACACCCCGCATAAGCACATGCAGAACATCAGCATCGATCATTCTCGCCAGGCGATTCACCACTGCCTCCGCCAACAAATATGAACGGGCCAACTGTTCTAAAGCCTCTCCCTCAATCGGCTTTGCTTCCGCGCTCGGTACCAGGGAAGCACCAACTAAGGCCTGTCGCAGCATGAACTGGTCGCGCTCATGGTCATCCTTAAGATAGCGTTCCTCTTTGCCCAGTTTCACCTTATAAAGGGGCGGTTGCGCTATGTAAATATGGCCTTTTTCGACCAAATCGGGCATCTGACGATAAAAGAAAGTAAGCAGCAGGGTTCGAATGTGTGCGCCGTCTACATCGGCATCGGTCATTATAATAATTCGGTGATAGCGTAACTTTCCGAGGTTATAGTCGTCTTTTATCCCCGTGCCTAGCGCCGTTATAAGCGTTGCGATTTCCGCAAACGCGATTAGTTTGTCGAAACGCGCTTTTTCGACGTTGAGAATCTTTCCCTTCAAGGGCAAGATAGCCTGGAACTTCCTGTCTCGGCCTTGTTTAGCAGACCCTCCGGCAGAGTCACCCTCGACAAGATAAAGCTCACAAAGCGTCGGGTCTTTTTCCTGACAATCAGCAAGTTTTCCAGGCAAACCCATTCCATCAAGAACGCCTTTTCTGCGCGTCATTTCCCGCGCTTTTCGGGCCGCCTCGCGGGCTCTTGCGGCATCCACAATCTTGCCGCAAATGATCTTGGCATCGTTTGGGCGTTCAAGCAGGAATTCTGCGAGTTTCTGTGAGACGATCTCCTGAACAACCGGCTGAACCTCGGAAGAAACAAGTTTATCTTTTGTCTGCGAAGAAAATTTGGGTTCCGGTACCTTAACCGATAGCACGCAGGAGAGCCCCTCGCGCATGTCGTCGCCAGTGGTGTCAACTTTCGCTTTTTTTGCTACTTCGCTGCTATCTATATAGTTATTAAGTGTGCGTGTCATCGCCATACGCAAACCCGTCAGGTGCGATCCTCCATCACGCTGCGGAATATTATTGGTAAAGCACAGTACCTGCTCCTGGTAGGAATCGTTCCACTGCATTGCCACCTCTACGGTAATACCGTCTTTCTGACCAATCGCGTGAAATGCGGTGTTGTGCAACACTGACTTTGCGCGATTAATATACTCAACGAAGCCCTTTACTCCACCTGAGTGTTCAAAGCTTTCCTCTTTTCCGTTTCTCTGATCAACAAGTAATATTTTTACGCCATTATTAAGAAAAGATAGTTCACGCAAGCGCTTGGCGATGATGTCGTAATGAAACTCAACGACACCGAAAGTTTCAGTGCTCGCCATAAAATGAACTTCCGTCCCTTTTCGTTCACTTTTACCTATTATTTTTAGGGGCTCTACCGCGACCCCACGCCGAAATTCAATAAAGTTAGTTTGCCCATCACGTTTTATGGTCAGCCGTAACCAGTCGGAAAGCGCATTAACCACCGACACGCCGACACCATGCAGCCCTCCAGAAATCTTGTAGGAGTTATCATCAAATTTTCCTCCTGCGTGTAATTCTGTCATCACAATTTCGGCGGCAGAGCGTTTAAATTCGTCGTCGTCTTTTATCCCCGTCGGAATCCCGCGACCATTATCCGTTACGCTGATTGAGTTATCGCCATGTATCGTCACCGTTATTTCATCACAGTGTCCGGCTAAGGCCTCATCAATCGCGTTATCAACGACTTCAAAAACCATGTGGTGCAGGCCCGTACCATCGGTAGTATCCCCGATATACATGCCTGGACGCTTACGTACAGCGTCAAGACCCTTGAGAATCTTGATACTGTCGGAGTCGTATGCTTTGGTTACATTACTGCTGGCTTCGCTCATTGCTTTCCTGATTTTTTGTTATGGTGTATTTCAGATACGCATCGGCATAACTACATATTTAAAATCTTCTTGGCCTGGTTTTGTTATTAACGCACTTGAATTTGCATCGCCTAGCGCACAATCAATTTCTTCAACTTCCAGGTTATTTAAAACATCCAAGAGATATTGCACATTAAAACCTATATCGAGTACTTCGCCTTTGTAGTCCACATCGAGTTCCTCTTGTGCTTCTTCCTGTTCGTTATTACTACAACTGATCTTCAAGCTTCCTTCCGCCAAAATCCAACGAACACCTTTGAACTTATCACTGGTTAAAATCGATGCTCGCTGCAAAGCGGCCTGCAAAACAGTTCTTTTAAGCGTTATTTTTTTCGGATGATTTTTGGGAATTACCCTTGTGTAGTCGGGAAATTTTCCATCTACAAGCTTTGATTGGATCACTATGCCGTTAAAAGAAAAACAAGCCTGCCCGGCCCCTATTGCCACGTCCACAGGGGCGTCGCCGTCTTCAAGCAATCGCGCTAATTCGAGGACGGTCTTTCGGGGCAAAATGACCTCTTGCTTGCTCGATGCGGCGCCCGGTTGGGCGCTGGAGGCATAAGCGAGGCGATGACCATCTGTGGCTACTACCTTCAACCCCTCTTCATCAATAACTAAAAGAAGTCCATTGAGGTAATAACGGATATCTTGCTGGGCCATAGAATAAAGGACCAGACCGACTAAATGTTTTAGCGTTTTTTGGGCTATCGAAAAATTAGAAGAAACCTCTCCAGCCGGCATGCGAGGAAAGTCCTCAGGAGGCAAGGTCTGCAGATTAAATCTGCTTTTACCTGCTTTTACTTGCATTCTTTTTTCCGCGAGCGACAACACGACCTCTGCCTGATCGGGTAGGGCACGCAAGATATCTAAAAGCTTTCTGGCACCAACGGTAACGGCCTTGTCCTCGCCTTCACTTGGCATATCGGCGGATACTTCTATTTCTATGTCGGTAGCGACAAAAGCAAGAACGCCTTTTTTTCTCGACAAAAGTACGTTGGAGAGAATTGGCAGGGTATGTCTACGTTCTATAATTCCTGAAACAGCCTGTAAGGGTTTTAGTAAGTTTTCTCTAGTTGTCTTTATTAGATTCATATCTTTGAATACCCCTGGTAATGATAATGAAGGGCACGCTTTTTCGGGAAAACAACTAAATATTCAATACGTTTAAGCAGTTACTCGCCATAAGCTATGTGCACATCCATCGGTTAGCGTATGTATAACCGGGGAGAAAAAACGCACACTTTCGTGCATAAACGGTTTATCCACAAAGCACCCACAGTTACTTAGCCTTTTAATACCTGCTCCAAAACATGAAAATCGCGATTCATCATGGTGTCTTTTTCCCTCAAAGACGCAATCGTGCGGCACGCATGTAATACAGTCGTGTGATCGCGATTTCCAAAAGCTTCGCCAATTTCTGGAAAACTCATTGATGTTAATTCCTTCGCAAGGGCCATTGCGACTTGCCTTGGCCGTGCAATATTTCGACTCCGTTTCTTGGAATGCATATCTGACATTTTAAGTTTGTAATAATCGGCAACGGTTTTTTGGATGTTTTCAATTGAAATTTGCCGGTGTTGCAATGAAAGTAAATCCTTTAGCGCTTCCTTTGCCAAATCTAGTGTTATATCTTTGCCGGTGAATCGTGAGAAGGCAATCACGCTTTTCAAAGCGCCTTCCAATTCACGCACGTTTGATCGAATGTGTTTAGCTACAAAAAAGGCGACTTCCTCAGGTAATTTGAGGCCGACTGCTTCAGCCTTTTTTAAAATGATTGCAACGCGCATCTCTTGTTCAGGGGGTTCTATCGCGACAGTAAGCCCCCAAGAAAAACGTGATTTTAGGCGTTCGCCCAGTCCGGCAATGTCCCTGGGATAGGTGTCACAAGTAATGATTACTTGTTTGCGAGTCTCGATCAGAGCGTTGAACGCGTAAAAAAACTCTTCCTGAGTCCGATCTTTACCCGTAAAGAATTGGATGTCGTCGATCAGCAACGCGTCAAGCGCGTGGTAATAGCGTTTAAACTCATCGAAAGACTTTTGCTGATAGGCTTTTACAACATCGGATATGTATTGTGCTGCGTGAAGGTACCTAACCTTTGACCCTGGGAAACGGGCGCTGATGTGGTTTCCTACGGCGTGCATAAGGTGCGTTTTTCCCAGCCCTACACCGCCATAGATGAAAAGGGGGTTGTAAGACGTGCCTGGGTTGTCCGCGACCTGCATTGCTGCAGCACGAGCAAGTTGGTTGGCTTTCCCAGGGACAAAATTTTCAAACGTGAAATCTGTTATGAGGCTGGATCGGTCGACGACGGGTTTGGCCGTTAATACCTTCGAATATGATGTTTTCGATGGCGTTGGGTCGTGTCGTGTTTTTGGCACGGCGCTGTTCGCGCTGGGTTCCTCTGTCGCGGTCAGTGTCATTGATAGGCGCATCGGGGTGCCAAAAAACTCGCCCGCCAAATGTTCAATTCTTGATGCGACGCGCTCGTTAATCCACTGCAACACATAGCGATTTGGGGCGAGTAGCGTAAGCTGTCCCGTCGTGTGGTCTGCCACACCCATACGAAGTGGCCGAACCCAAGTGTTAAATTGCTGATTAGGCAGCTCTTTTTCAAGCTGGTTTGCACAGGAAGACCAGAAGCTGTCAGTCATTTTTAGGCAAGGCAATACTGTGGACGCAGCGTGAAAAGAGAGCTGGATTTTACTCCCTAAAAGGCGAGTTATCCACAGGCAAGGGTAAAAATTAACCTTGACGCCACCCCATCTTAACCCGTCTAATAACGGGTTCAATTAAGGCAAGAAAGCAGAATCATGAAACGCACTTACCAACCATCCGTTGTACGCCGCAAGCGCACCCATGGTTTTCTTGTTCGCATGAAAACCAAAAGCGGTCGCGCAGTTATTCGCGCTCGTCGCGCTAAAGGCCGGGCCAGTCTGGCTGTTTGAACGAGCGGTTATCCTATCCGAAGAGTCGGCGGCTAAACGAAGCCCGCGTAGCCGCGTCGTTTCGTAACAAGCCTGTTGCTCGATCACGTTTTTTCCTAGTGTATAGATGTGGTAATGGACAGCCGTATTCACGGCTAGGAATGGTTGTGCCCAAGCGCCTTTTAAGCCGTGCCGTGGATCGGAATCGCGTTAAACGAATCGTACGGGAACGATTTCGACTGGCACAAGGGCAGATCGCCGGCCATGATTGGTTGGTTCGACTTACGCGTGCGCCGCTTTCGCGCGATGACGTGCCTAGAGATGTCGACTCCCTGTTCTGCGTCGCCGATGCTAACTAAGGCTTTGGTTTTTGTTATGCGTGCTTATCGATATGCGATCAGCCCGATGCTGGGAGATCGTTGCAGATTTGCGCCATCCTGTTCGGCCTTTGCCGAGGAGGCGATCGTACGTCATGGCTTGATGAGGGGCGGTTGGTTGGCTATCCGCCGAATTTCACGATGCCATCCCTGGAACCCCGGCGGCTATGACCCCGTCCCGTAAGAGATCTTTCCGCAATGGATACCCAGAGACTGATACTGTTTTTCGTGTTTTCTTTTTCACTCCTGATGTTGTGGGAGTCGTGGCAAAAGGAAAATCGTCCTGCTACGCTGGTCGTCGCTCAGAACACGACATCATCGGTTCCAATCCCTGCTCCGGTAGCGGGGGTAAGTGGGTCGGCTGCAGTAACGCCGATGCCCTCGACTGGTCTATCCACTCCGCGTCCCGACGCGGTGCCTGGCGCTGTAGTCGTGGGAGGCCCAATAACAGCGCTGACAGGACGCGAACGGGTGCGGGTGCGCACTGATGTGTTGGCGGCTGAGATTGATTCTCAAGGTGGAGATTTGGTGTTTTTGGAGTTTTTGAATCAAAAAGACATTATTGACCCCAAAAAAAACCTGATTCTCCTTTCACCAGAGCACCAATACGCCGTCCAGAGTGGTTTGATCGGTCCCAATCTACCCAATCACAGGACCCTGTTTGCAACAAGCGCGAAAGAAGTTGTCCTTGCTGACGGGCAGGAGTCGGTTGAGCAAAAGCTTGAGGCAGTTACGCCGGATGGCATCAAGGTTATCAAAACCTATATTTTCCACCGCGGCAGTCACTTAATAGAAATACGTCAGGATATTGTTAATGGTAGTGCCAAGCCGTTATCCAGTCATGCCTATTTCCAGATTACGCGTGATGGTAATGCGCCTCCGGGCGATTCTGCAATGATGCAGACATATACCGGAGCCGCGGCGTTCACGGATCAGGAAAAATTTCTGAAAGTAGCGTTTAGCGATATCGAAAAAGGGAAAGCGACATTTCCGAAAACACCCGATAACGGCTGGGTGGCAATTATTCAGCATTACTTCACGACGGCGTTGGTACCAAGCCAAAAGCAGCGCGAAGTGTATATGCGGAAACTTGATGGCAATCTTTTTGCCGTCGGCGTAATTTTGCCGCTCCCGACTCTCGCGCCGGGTGCGACCACCAGTATATCTGTGCCCTTGTACTCGGGCCCCAATGACCAAGACAAACTCAAGTCGATCGCCCCTGGACTTGAACTTGTCGTGGATTATGGTTGGTTGACGGTTATTGCTGCACCACTATTCTGGGTGTTGCAGCATTTTTACAGCTTGGTTGGCAACTGGGGGGTGGCAATTATTTTACTGACACTCGGACTTAAGTTGCTGTTCTATCCGCTTTCCGCCGCCAGCTATCGGTCTATGGCAAAGATGAAGCTGGTAGCGCCACGACTGACCAAGTTGCGTGAGCAATACGGTGACGATCGCATGAAGCTGAATCAGGCGATGATGGAAATGTACAAACAGGAAAAGATCAACCCTCTTGGCGGTTGTCTGCCCATCGTCGTCCAAATACCGGTGTTCATTTCGCTTTACTGGGTGCTGCTCTCCAGTGTGGAGTTGCGCCATGCGTCGTGGTTGTGGATTCACGATCTGGCCGCGCCCGATGCAGGGTTTTTTACCATACCTGGAATCAACATGCCGGTTGGCGTCTTGCCAATTGCCATGATGATCTCGATGGTTTTCCAGACTAAGCTGAACCCGACACCACCGGATCCCGTGCAGGCGAAAGTGATGATGATCATGCCGTTTGTTTTCGGGGTGATGTTTTTCTTCTTTCCGGCGGGCTTGGTGTTGTACTGGCTCGTTAACAACGTTCTGTCGATCGCGCAGCAATGGCAAATTACACGTATGGTCGAGGGTGCTAGAAAACCCGTTGTTGCGAAGCGCTGAGAGGCGCATTCGATGAAGGCCGCTGCTGATATCATTGCAGCAGTGGCGACCGCCCCGGGGCGCGGAGGCATTGGTGTTGTAAGAGTATCGGGCTACGATCTGCGTCCGCTTATGGCGGCGATTTTGGGTTCAAAGCCCAACCCACGCATTGCAACCCGTAGTGTTTTCCTTGCTGCTGACGCAAGTCAAATCGATAATGGTATTGCTCTGTATTTTCCGGGTCCGGCATCTTTTACTGGTGAGGATGTGCTGGAATTACAAGGCCATGGCGGCCCGGTAGTGCTTGGAATGTTACTCAGGCGTTGCCTCCAACTCGGGGCGCGCTTGGCTGAACCCGGGGAGTTCACCCGCCGTGCTTTTCTCAACGATAAAATGGATTTGGCGCAAGCTGAAGCTGTTGCGGACCTGATTGAAGCGGCGTCTGAGCGTGCAGTGCGCAGCGCCCAGCGGTCTCTGAGTGGAGAGTTTTCGGCACAGGTTAGCAGTCTCGCACGAGGGATTATTGACTTGCGAATGTTGGTTGAGGCAATGCTTGATTTTCCGGAAGAAGAAATTGATGTTCTGGATCGTGGGCGTGTGCTTTCCCAATTAGCTTCGTTGCTTGCTGCTGTCGGGGGTCTGCTTGCAAAAGCCCGGCAGGGCAGCATCCTGCGCAAGGGGCTAAAGGTCGTGTTGGCAGGCTTACCTAATGTGGGCAAATCAAGCTTGTTGAATAGCCTCGTTGGGTCGGATTTGGCAATAGTCTCGCCAATCCCGGGTACGACACGCGATAGTGTCCGTGAGACCATTGATCTGGAGGGCGTACGCCTCGAAATCGTTGATACGGCGGGATTACGTGAAACCAATGATGTTGTAGAGAGTTTGGGTATAGAGCGCAGTTGGCGAGAATTTGGTGAGGCGGATGTTATCGTTTTGGTTTGTGATGCTCGGACAGGCCTTACAAAAGAAACGCGACAGATTTTGGCCCAGGCGCCGCCGCGTTTGGCGCGGATTGTAGTTTTCAACAAAATAGATATCGAAAGAATCGCGGCGAGCACCGGACAAGCTGATGGATTTTCAGAGGTTTGGTTGTCTGCCAAGACTACCGAAGGTCTTCAGGGCTTGCGTGATGCGTTGCTGCGTGTAGCGGGTATGGAGGTTCTTGAAGAGGACGTTTTTCTCGCCCGGGAAAGACATGTTTCTGCCCTCCTTGCAGCACAAACCAGCCTTCAAGCCGCTGAGGGAGAGTTTCCCCGTCCAGAGTTGTTTGCGGAAGAACTGCGGCGTGCGCATACCCAATTGGAGTCAATCACCGGTAAATTTTCTGCCGATGCGTTACTCGGAGAAATCTTTGCCCGTTTTTGTATCGGCAAGTAGACTGATAAGAAGATGGCTCTCGTTTTGTAAGAGAGGGTCCGTAGGCAACCAAGGGAGGAGGAAGATGAAAAACGTGATGGGCGTCCTGCTTTTTGTCCTAATCGCCTTTGTTTCCGTTTCCGGCCCGGCCCAGAGCCAGCAGTATCCGATCAAGCCGATTCGAATTATCATTCCCTTCGCGCCTGGCGGCGGAAGCGATCTGATTGGCAGGCTGATTGCACAAAAGTTGACTGAGCGACTTGGTCAGCAGGTTATTGTTGAGAACAAACCTGGCGCCGGCGGTAATCTTGGCGCTGAGCAGGCGATCCGCGCTCCCGCAGATGGCTACACGCTGTTGCTCGTCGCTGGGAGCTACACGGTAAATCCGAGTCTTTACAAGCTGTCGTGGGATTCGGCTAACGATATTTCCCCGATTATCCAACTGTCACAAGGGCCGTTTCTTGTGGCGGTGCATCCGTCGGTTCCGGCGAAGACCTTGAAAGAGTTTATTGACCTTGCAAAAATGCAACCGGACAAGTTTTCATATGGCACCGCCGGATCGGGCAGTATCACGCACCTGGCATCCGAGTTGTTTCTTGATATGGCCAAGATTAAGGCCGTACATGTTCCTTATAAAGGCACTGGGCCGGCGCTAAACGATGCGATTGCGGGCAATGTACAGCTAATTTTCGGTAGCGTTTCGACATCTTTGCAACACGTGAAATCGGGTCGCTTACGCGCCTTGGCTGTGACCACCGCTAAGCGTATTCCTGCCGCCGCTGAGATCCCTACCGTTGGGGAAGCGGGTGTACTGGGTTATGAGGTGATTTTATGGCATGGGTTGGTAGCGCCAAAAGGTGTGCCTAAGGCCATCATTAGCAAACTTAATCTTGCAGCCAATGACGCGCTAAAGTCCAAAGATACCGCCGACCTGCTTGCATCCGATGGCGTTGCTCCTGCGGGCGGGACGCCCGAGCAGTTTCAAGCAACGATAAAGGTAGATATTGAGCGTTGGCGCAAAGTTGTTCAACAGGCCAATGTCAAAGTCGAGTAATGGCCAAATCGAATTTGGCCGATACCGGCATAGTCTCGGAGGAGAGGTGGTGGCGACTGCAATGGCGCCATCAGACTAGTCGCGCAGTGTGAAGAAAGCGTATTCTGCGCCGTTAAAGGCATTGCTTGCCTGCGCTGTGGGCGGTGTGCTTTGCCAGGGTTTGCATACCCCGTTGCCCTGGATGATCGGCCCGCTTATCGCGATGGCCATTCTAAAATTCCGCGGTATTGATCTCGCTGCACCTAAGGGTGGGCGCGAGGTGGGTCAGATCGTTATTGGCAGCGCCCTCGGACTTTATTTTACGCCGCTCGTCGCTCGGGAGGTGTTGGCAAGTTGGTATTTACTAGTAGCCGCGGCCTTGTTCGCTACCGTTCTAGCCTATGCAGGTGCTTTTTTTCTGTGGCGTTTCGCCGGAGTTGACCGCACGACAGCTTTTTTTGCAAGCGTTCCTGGTGGTGCGGCGGAGATGTCGAATTTGGGTGAGCGTTACGGCGCAAAGACCGATCGCATCGCCGTGGCGCAATCGCTGCGTATTGTTTTCGTTGTAGTTCTGGTTCCTGTGGCCATGACCCTTTTGGGTGGTCATGGGAGTGATATTTATCAGCAGTCAATGCAAGCATTTGATTCGACCGGAATATTTATTCTCCTTGTTTGTGGGGCAATGGGGGGGGCGGTGATGCGCGTGATGCGGGCGCCGAACCCCTGGTTTTTGGGTGCATTGGGTGTAGTAATTGCACTTACGGTCTGCGAGATTCATTTATCTTCGATGCCCGGCTTGCTGAGTAATGGGGCTCAGTTGCTCATCGGCTGTTCACTGGGGGCGAGATTTGACCAAGCGTTTTTAAGGCGCTCGCCGCGGTTTATTCTTGTTGTCAGCGGTAGTATTTTGATCGCTATTTTCATGTCGGGGCTATTTGCTTGGCTGCTTTCTCATTTAGGAGGTCTTTCCATGCCTACGATGGTTTTGGCAACGGCACCCGGGGGCGTGGCTGAGATGTGTATTACGGCGAAGGTATTGCAATTAGGCGTACCGCTGGTTACTGCGGCGCAAGTGACTCGCGTCATTATTCTGGTCACGACAACCGGGCCGCTATTTCGTGTGGCGCGTCGGTTTGCCGGACGAATTGGGCTCCGTTAGCCTTTTAAATTTAGCTGTTTTGAGACAGGTGTGATGTCGTATTTCCTCGTAGCCACCTTCGGCGTAAAATACGTCCCACAATAACGGGGCTCGTGCGCTTGAAGCCCGCAATACTAAGACCGACTGAACATTCCACAATAGCGAGGATCCATGAACCAACCCCGTACTCCCCAGGCCTTTGATCTGGCGGCACCTGTATATGTGCGTCACCAACGCCTTAAGGAATGGGTAGCGCAAATCGCGGCGCTGACAAGGCCGGAGCGTATTGTTTGGTGTGATGGCAGTGAGGCCGAATATGATCGTCTTTGCGCTGAGATGGTCGAGAGCGGGATGATGAAGCGGCTGAATCCAACGTTGAGGCCCAATAGCTATCTTGCACTGTCTGACCCGGCAGATGTCGCGCGGGTCGAGGAACGAACATTTATCAGTTGTGAAAAGCAGGACGATGCGGGTCCTACAAACAATTGGGTTGCGCCGGCGGAAATGCGTAACACGATGAACCGACTTTTCGACGGCTGTATGCGTGGCCGTACGCTCTACGTGATTCCGTTCTCTATGGGTCCGCTCGGGTCGCATATCGCGCATATTGGAGTTGAGCTTACGGATTCGCCGTATGTCGTCGTAAGCATGAAAGTCATGACCCGGATGGGTAAGGCTGTTTATGATGTTCTAGGAACCGACGGATATTTCGTACCCTGTGTTCATTCCGTGGGTATGCCGCTTGTCCCAGGTCAGGCGGATGCAAGGTGGCCATCAAACAAGGAAGAAAAATGGATTGTCCATTTTCCTGAGACGCGCGAAATCTGGTCGTACGGATCGGGTTATGGCGGCAATGCGTTGCTAGGCAAGAAGTGTCTCGCGTTACGGATTGCATCGGTGATGGCGCGCGACGAGGGGTGGTTGGCGGAACACATGTTGATTTTGGGAATCACAAGTCCCGAAGGTAAAAAAGCTTACGTGGCGGCGGCGTTTCCAAGTGCCTGCGGCAAGACGAATCTTGCGATGCTGGTGCCGCCTAAAGGTTTTGACGGCTGGAAGGTCGAAACCGTCGGTGAGGATATTGCCTGGATCAAGCCTGGTAAGGACGGACATTTTTACGCTATCAATCCTGAAGCGGGGTATTTCGGCGTCGCCCCGGGCACCAGTACGCAATCTAATCCGAATTGTATGAAGGCAATTCAGAGCAATACGATTTTCACTAATGTTGCTGAGACGCCTGAGGGTGATGTTTGGTGGGAGGGGATGACCGAGGTCGCGCCGGCGGTTCTTACCGATTGGACGGGGCAGTCGTGGATGCCGGGATGCGGTAGAAACGCGGCGCATGCAAATGCACGGTTTACGGTTTCTTCAACGCAATGCCCTTCGCTGGATCCGAAGTGGGATGATCCCGACGGAGTACCTATTGCGGCGTTTTTGTTTGGCGGTCGTCGTACTAACACGGCGCCCTTGGTTGTTGAGGCCTTCAATTGGGAGGACGGAGTCTATAAGGCCGCCACGATGGGATCTGAGACGACGGCCGCTATTGTTGGCGAAGTTGGGGTTGTCCGTCGAGATCCATTCGCGATGATTGCGTTTTGCGGTTACAACATTGGAGATTATTTCGAGCATTGGCTGAAGATGGGTAAGGTGGTTAAGTATGCTCCCCATATTTTTCAAGTTAACTGGTTCCGTAAAGATGCGAACGGGAGGTTCGCCTGGCCAGGGTTTGGTGAAAATATGCGCGTGCTTCGTTGGGTCGTTGAGCGTTGTCAAGGCCTTGCCCATGCGCGGGAAACCGCCATCGGTTGGGTGCCGGACTTTGATGATTTGTCTTGGCAGGGTCTGGATTTTGGTCCGGAAGAATATGCAACGGTCAGCACTCTGGACGCCGCAGATTGGGCGAAGGAACTCGCGTTACATGATGAGCTTTTTGCCAAGGTGAAAGATCGTTTGCCTAGGCAGCTTGCTTTGAGTCGGGAGTTGTTGGGATTGCGCTTGGGGAACTGAACTGGGCGTACTCCTGGAAAAAGCCGCCATCGTGCGGCTTTTTTGTTTTGCGTTTGGTTGGGTGATATTGCTCGATGGGGTGTGACCGCTTGATGTGCGTTGGGCGAACGTGCGGACATTTTATGACGAAGGCATAACTGGCGTTAAACGGTTTAGCCCAACGTAGTCATCTTGTTTTTAGGCGCCATCTTCGCTGATGTTGCTTGATCCATTTGAAGAGTAACTCCACCTGCCGGCTATTCTTGTAGAGTGCGGCGATGGTCAGAAACGGCAGGCTGGTGTTGTTGGTAAGAAACACCAAGGTCTCGCCCGACTTGGGGTCTTTGAAGTGGAACCACCGTAACAGACTCAATCACAGATCTATCGTCGTCACATTCATGGCGTAGACCGTGTCGGTCAAATCCAGCCCCCGGGGCTTCATCGTGGTAGAGCTCGCTTGAATTTGTTCGCGGCGTGACCTCAATGTCGGGCCAAGTCAATTGCGCAGGGGCGATGACGTGAGACTGCTACGCACCGTTCCGGCGCACGTCTGCATTGGCCGAGTCCCGTTTCGCGTAAAGCTCGTCCACGGAAGCAACGCCATCGCATGTGCAAACGGCGTCTTGCCGATATTCATGGCTTACCCTCTGGAATATCAGCGGACGGAAACCACATAATAAGGAAGATTCATAGGTCAAATCGGCACCAGGCAAAATCGGCCGCAAAGCCGCGTCGGTGTTGGCTTTCAAGTAAATTGACATCCGATTAGCCGGACACTATTGGCGTGGGATTAATGCTTTCTGGGATTTCTTTTAATCGTATTTGGCAGATTGCCGAATTACTGTCTTTTATTGGTGCGACACTGATTTAGCAGGGAAATACGGTGCTTAATGCTTGTTCTGGGTAGCGTTGCGTTGATGGATTGGTTTGCTGTCCTACGTGGTGTTTGCTTGCTTGGTATATCGCGAACTCAAGGCTGCAATTGGGTAAATTTGTACGATGGGTGTTTCACGTGAAACATTCGCACAATCGCGAATCTTTTTGTTCCACGTGAAACATTGGTCTGGGTAATCGAAACCGGCTAAAATTCGCCTCCTTCCGAGTTTGTCTATTGTGAGTGCTAATGCGGTTTCCAAGCCAATTCGAAGTCATTGTTATCGGCGGAGGTCACGCCGGGACAGAGGCGGCTTTGGCCGCTGCACGTGCGGGGTGTTGTACGCTACTACTGACGCACAACTTGGAAACCTTGGGTCAGATGTCCTGCAATCCGTCTATCGGCGGCATTGGAAAGGGACACCTAGTGCGAGAGGTGGATGCTCTGGGTGGTGCGATGGCGATTGCGACGGACGAAGCGGGCATCCAATTTCGCACCCTAAACTCCAGTAAGGGCCCAGCAGTTCGTGCGACACGAGCTCAAGCGGATCGTGTTCTTTACCGCAAAGCCATCAGGAAACGGCTTGAAAACCAACCCAATTTGACGCTATTCCAGCAAGGGGTAGATGACTTAACCCTGGATGGGGATCAGGTTGTTGGCGTGGTTACCCAGCTGGGAATCCGGTTCACCGGCAGAACGGTAATACTTACCGCCGGAACATTTTTGGCGGGTTTGGTTCATGTGGGGCTTGCAAATTATCAGGCAGGACGAGCGGGGGATCCGCCGGCTACAAGTCTTGCTGCGCGTCTGCGAGAATTAAAGCTACCTGTTGGCCGACTCAAAACTGGCACGCCGCCACGTATTGATGGGCGGACCGTAGATTTTTCTGTCATGGCGCGACAATCAGGCGATGTTCCAGAGCCTATTTTTTCATTTATGGGAAACCGGGAGATGCATCCGGCGCAACTGCCATGCTGGGTTACGCACACCAATGAGCGCACGCACGAAATAATTCGGGGCGGGCTCGATCGATCGCCGATGTACACCGGCGTTATTGAGGGCGTCGGTCCGCGCTATTGCCCCTCAATTGAGGACAAGATTCACCGTTTTGCCAATAAGGCGAGTCACCAGATCTTTTTGGAGCCCGAGGGACTGGACACGTGGGAGATATACCCAAACGGGATCTCCACGAGTTTGCCTTTTGATGTTCAGTTGGCACTGGTTAGAAGTATCCGAGGAATGGAAAGTGCACACATATTGCGTCCAGGATATGCCATCGAGTACGACTACTTTGATCCCAGAGCATTGAAGACTTCGCTTGAAACCAAGGCGATTCATGGACTTTTCTTTGCGGGGCAGATAAATGGTACTACAGGCTATGAAGAGGCGGCAGCGCAAGGCTTACTCGCAGGCGTAAATGCGGCGCTTCAAGTTAAGGGCAAGGATGCTTGGTGTCCGCGTCGCGATGAGGCCTATATCGGTGTCTTGGTCGATGATTTGGTTGCGCGGGGTGTGACCGAACCGTACCGAATGTTTACGAGCCGAGCCGAATATCGTTTGATGTTGCGTGAGGACAACGCTGATTTGCGCTTGACTGAACTTGGTTATCAACTTGGTCTGGTTGACGAGGAGCGTTGGCAGGCTTTTGCCCGCAAACGGGATGCCATTGCATTGGAGTTGGAGCGGCTTAAGTCCACTTGGGTAAATCCCAAAACGCTACAGCTTGCAGACTCTGAGCGCATTCTTGGAAAGGGAATTGAACGGGAGTATTCCCTGGCTGACTTGCTTCGACGACCAGAGGTTTCGTATCAGGATCTAATGACTCTGCCTGGACTGACGCCAGGAGTAAATGACACCACAGTTGCGCAGCAGGTCGAAATCCAGACGAAATACCAAGGCTATATTGATCGCCAGTATGAAGAAATTGCCCGTCACGAGCATGCTGAAACCGCACGGTTGCCTCAGAATCTGGACTATCGTACTGTACATGGCCTGTCCATTGAGGTGCAGCAAAAACTCAACCAGCATAAGCCGGAAACTGTCGGACAGGCATCTCGCATTCAAGGGATGACCCCCGCGGCCATATCCTTGCTCCTAGTTCACCTTAAGCGTGGATTGAAACTTCGACATGAGCAATCAGCCGCATGAGTACATCATCTACAAATACGCCCTCAGCATTGAGCTTGCGCATGGCCCTCGCAGAGGGTTTAACGGAACTTGCGTTGTCGCTAAATGAGCAGACCCAGACACGGCTTCTTCAATACCTTGATCTGCTAGAAAAATGGAACCGCGTCTATAACTTGACGGCAATTCGCGATAAAGACCAAATGGTGAGTAATCATTTATTGGATAGTTTGGTTCTGACGCCATTTGTTTGTGGTCTGCGAATTCTTGATGTTGGTAGTGGGGCTGGTTTGCCCGGCATTCCTCTCGCACTCGCTTCTCCGCAGCTCGATGTGACCCTATTGGATAGCAATCACAAAAAAGCCGCATTTTTGCGGCAGGCCGTGGCGGAGTTGGCGCTTCCTAACGTGAGTGTTGTTTCTGAACGAGTCGAATCGTGGCAACCAGAACAGAAATTTGACTGCATTGTTTCTCGCGCCTTTGCGGAACTTGCCGAATTCGTCAGCCTAGCGAAACATTTGCTCGCGCCAGGCGGGTATTTTGCTGCGATGAAGGGCCTTCATCCGTATGAGGAGCTTGAGAAGTTACCGCCCGGTTGGCGTGCGCGCGAGGTCCTTGTTCTTAAAGTTCCGGGGCTAGATGCTGCCCGCCACTTGGTTTTAATCGAAGCAAAGCAATGACTACGACTCTGGCAATAACAAATCAAAAAGGCGGGGTTGGCAAAACAACCACGACGGTGAATTTAGCCGCCGGGTTGGCCGAATCTGGGCAACGTGTTTTGTTGGTTGATCTTGACCCACAAGCCAATGCAACGATGGGTAGCGGTATAGATAAGCGGGCACTTACTACGACCGTATACCAGGTATTGCTCGGTTTCTCTACTGTCGAATCGGTACGGCAACGGTCGACTGCAGGGGCATATGACCTTCTACCCGCAAATCGCGATCTGGCCGGTGCTGAAATCGAGATGGTGGCGTTGGACAATCGAGAAATACGCCTCAAATCCGCGCTTGCAGCGGTCGCCAGCCAATATGATTTCGTACTCATCGACTGCCCTCCGGCGCTTAGCTTGCTGACCCTTAACGGCTTGGTTGCAGCACAAGCGGTGGTGATCCCGATGCAGTGCGAGTATTACGCCCTGGAAGGCTTGTCCGATCTTGTTAATACGATTAAAAAAGTTCGTGCGAACCTTAACCCGAGCCTTGAAATAGAAGGCCTGCTGCGCACCATGTTTGATCCGCGGAACACGCTGGCCGTCCAGGTTTCCGACCAATTGAAAGAACACTTTGGCGAGAAGGTTTACTCGACCATTATTCCGCGCAATGTCCGCCTTGCCGAAGCGCCAAGTTATGGCATACCAGCAATAAACTTTGATCGGTCATGTAAAGGTTCACAGGCGTACATCGCGCTTGTTTCGGAAATTCTGGCGCGACAGGTAGTGAGCGGCACGCCGACCGTGACCGCTGGCTGAAAACTAGGGCTAAAAATGAAATCAAAGGGGCTAGGTCGAGGACTTAACGCGCTGTTGGAAAAAGACGAGGACGCGGCGCGCAGCACAGAATCACAATTGACAGTCAAGCTCGACCAATTGCGTCCGGGGAAATACCAACCACGTACGCGCATGGATGAAGCTTCGCTTGCTGAGTTGGCCGCATCGATTGGGGAGCAAGGGTTGATGCAGCCTATTCTGGTTAGACCGGTATCGGCAGATGGGGACAAGATTCGTTACGAGATCATCGCTGGTGAACGGCGCTGGCGGGCGGCAAGAATCGCGGGCCTTACGGATGTGCCAGTTCTTGTTCGAGAAGTTCCTGATAAAGCAGCTCTTGCGATGGCGCTCATAGAAAATATTCAGCGGGAAGATCTCAACCCGCTGGAGGAGGCCACGGGAATTCACCGTTTGATCACCGAATTCAAACTGACGCACCAGGAAGCGGCGGACGCCTTGGGGCGGTCACGGACGGCAACAACTAATTTGCTGCGCCTGTTGCAACTCACCGAGGCCGTTCAAAGATTGATTTTTGATGGCAAACTGCATATGGGTCACGCTCGCGCATTACTTTCGCTAGATGTGGCACGGCAAGAGAGCATCGCACGCAAAGTTGCCGACGAAGGTCTGTCGGTGCGCGAGACCGAGCAATTGGTCTATGACCTTCTGAACCCGAAAAAACTCAAGGCGGTCGCCCTCCCTGTGCGCGGTAATCGCGATGTTCAGCGACTTGAGGAAGAGCTTTCGGAAGTGCTCGGAACCACGGTCAATATCAAGACTGGAAAAAAAGGCGCTGGAACGCTCGTGATCCATTACGCCAACGCCGAACATTTCGAGACGGTGTTATCCAAAGTGCGTCGTTAGTTTTCTTTCGCTTGAGATGCGTGGCCGAGCAAGGGGTTTGATCCCCTCGGCTTGAGCGGCAGTAAAGTCGGCCGTTCGGCAGCAGTTGAGCCCAACCCTTGACTCCGCTTTGTATTAAGTATTTACTAACATAATTTTACGGGTGGGAGAGCATTCAAATGATTGATCCACTGATCGTCGAGAGCATTATCGATCGTGCGTTGGCCGAGGACATCGGCTTTGTTGATCTCACCAGTGAACTGGTGATTCCCGCAGGCGCCACAGCGAAGTTGGCTATTAACGCGAGGCAGGAAATGGTAATCGCGGGAATTGATATAGCGGGTCAGATTTTTCGCCGCCGGGTCCCGGACTGCCATTACGAGAGCAAGGTTGCTGATGGCGACAAAGTTGGGGCTGGTACGGCGCTGGCGTTTGTTTCTGGGCCGGCGCGTGGCCTACTGACGGCGGAGCGCACGGCACTCAATATGTTGCAGCATTTATCCGGCATTGCCACGCTGACTGCGCAATACGCGGAAAAAGTTAAAGGTACGAAAGCGGTTCTCATCGATACCCGAAAGACCATTCCTGGGCTGAGGGCGCTTGCCAAACACGCCGCCCAAGTTGGAGGTGCGCGGAATCACCGATTGCGCCTGGACGATGGTGTGCTGATCAAGGATAACCATATCGCGGTTTGCGGCGGAATTGCAGCGGCGGTGGCGCGGGCGCGAGCGGGTACACCAACGCTTACCAAAATCGAAGTCGAATGCGACACCATCGACCAAGTACGCGAAGCTCTGGCCGCTGGTGCGGATTGCTTGTTGCTCGATAACATGACCCTCGATCAGTTGCGCGAAGCCGTAAAACTCTCCGCCGGCCGGGTGCCCCTGGAAGCCTCTGGCGGGGTGCGTCTGGAAACTATTCGTGGCATTGCCGAGACCGGCGTTGATTTCGTCTCTGTCGGCCGTATTACCCAATCCGCCCCGGCAGTGGATATCGGACTGGACGTAGCTATAGGCGTATGACGGCTCGGGCCAGTATCGGACTGTTTTGTTCGGCTTCGGACACGTTGCCAGAGCCGACCAAACGGATGGCCCGACAGTTTGGCGAGCGATGTGCCGACGCCAATTTACGCCTTGTCTATGGCGGTGGCTCGCGTGGTCTGATGGGTGAGGCTTCCCGTGCAGCGTTCGCCGCTGGCGGTAAAGTTCATGGCATCATCCCCGCATCCTTGATAAAACGCGAGCAGGACGCCGATGTCTGCGTTGGGGACATCGAGGTTGTTGATACGCTTTCTGAGCGTAAAAATCGGATGGCGGTAGAGTCTGATGCTTTCGTTGCCTTGCCCGGAGGTGTCGGTACACTCGACGAGTTGTTTGAGATGATCACCTGGAACGATCTCTGCATCCAGAGTAAAGCAATCATACTGTGTGACGAAGGGGGTTTTTGGGATCCCCTTCTCGCCTGGTTTGAGGGCGCGAATGCGGTTGGTGCGATCCGACCGGGCGCAATGCGCCGGTTTCACAGCGTCGCTTCCCTGGACGCGCTGTTTGATTTGCTGGAAACTGAGTTGGCATCTGTGCACACAATCGCGACCTAAACATCAACCTCTATGGGGGCATCATCGTGATCAATCTAAAATGCGCGCGTTTCGCGCTTCTTGTTGTGGCAGGCTTCGCAGCATTTCCAGTTTTTTCACAGTCTTTTCCCTCAAAGCCGATACGGCTTGTCGTAACTTTTCCGCCGGGTGGCGGGACAGATGCGATTGCGCGCCTGCTTTCCGTGCCGCTCTCAGAGTCGATGGGACAGCAAGTCGTTGTCGACAACCGCCCCGGTGCGAGTGGCAATATTGGTGCAGAAATCGTCGCCAAAGCCCCCGCAGACGGCTACACCTGGTTGATTGTAAATAGTACTTACGCCATGAATGCGGGCTTGTTTCCAAACATGCCTTTTGATTCCGAGAAAGATCTGACCGGTGTAGCAACGATCGCATCCACACCGATCATGCTGGTGGTTCCCGCGAGCTCATCCGCAAAAGGGGTGAGCGACTTGATTGCCTTGGCGAAAGCCAAACCCGGCCAGCTTTCCTATGCGTCCTGCGGCAACGGTACGCCCCAACATCTTGGCGGGGAGCTTTTCAAGCGCATGGCCGGCATCGACATGGTTCACGTACCCTACAAGGGATGTGCACCCGCGCTTCAGGATGGGCTCGCGGGCAGGATCGATGCGTTGTTCAATACGGTTCCTAATACCGTGCCGCATCACAAAGCCGGGCGTTTGCGCGCAATTGGCGTGGGTTCGAAAAAACGCACTACTGGAGCGCCGGATGTTCCAAGTATTAATGAAAGCGTGCCAGGCTTTGACGTCGACCAGTGGTATGTGATCCTAATTCCAAGCGGAACGCCGCGCGAAGTGCTGCAGCGCATCAATCGTGAAATCGATCGTGCCGTTGCTCGCCCTGATATCAAGGACCGGTTGATTGCGCAAAGCTTTGACCCGCTCAGCATTCCCTTGGACGAGGTTCAACCGCTGATACGCAACGATATCGCCCGTTGGAGCAAATTGATCCGCGAATTAGGCGTGAAAGTAGACTGACGTTTAGCCGGTCCGTAGTTTTCCGGCCTCTGCTTATCGTGCTTCACGATAGTTAAAACTATCCGGGGCCAGCGCGTCAAACACTCTTATTGGGAGTGTTTACTTACATACGGAGATATGCCGAACTACGAGAAAGCCTTAGCGATCCCAAGGGCCACGCCTGATTAGGCAGATGCTTGACCCGTCATGTCTGGATAGGCGACTTTGTCTCCAATTTCGGTGCGGGACTCTTCCGTGAAGGCCCAAAATTTCTAGCGATATGGCGTCAGAAAACATAGGCTAAAGAAATACACAGTAGAGTGAGTGCTCATTAATAAGCTTAGCGTGGATCTGCATCGTGATTTTTTCGCCTGAACATCGGCGAAAGCACGCGCTAGCACTAACTAACCCCGAGCTTCGTAGAAGAGGGAGAAGATGATTTACACGACTTTAGCTGGCGCTTAATCCTTTCGCCTGCTCACCGGGTAGATCGGACAGGGGCTGACACCGACAATACCCACGTCTCCCGCTGCGCTGCGTGCGAAGACAAATATTGATATGTAAGTGGGTACTTCCTGTCGACGCTAGGTCTGTTAATTTGGACGAAAGCCATGCGACAAATCGGAAGTTGCTGGTGGATACAGCCGGTCTCAGGGGAAGATCGCTTGTGTCCTCGGGGTCGGAAAAGCGAGGAAATACATCTTGGCGCCGTAGGCGTATCTAGGTCCGAATTTCACCGTGACCAAAAACAACGTACTTGAGCGAGGTCAACCCCTCCAGACCAACCGGCCCGCGCGCATGCAGCTTGTCGGTAGAAATCCCGATCTCGGCACCAAGTCCGTACTCGAAGCCATCAGCAAAACGGGTTGATGCGTTGACCATTACTGAGCTGGAATCCACTTCCCTCAAGAACCGCTGTGCCCGCCCTGTATCTTCCGTGATGATTGCATCGGTGTGTTGGGATCCATATTTCGCGATGTGATCCATGGCTTCATCCATGTCTTTGACCAAGCGCACGGCCAATATCGGGGCAAGATATTCCGCGTACCAATCCGACTCTGTCGCCGCCGCCATGCCTTCAACCAACCGGCGGGAAGCTTCGTCACCACGCAATTCCACGCCTTTTTCGGCATAGATTTTAGCTAAGGCCGGCAGGACCGCAGGCGCGATCGTTTCGTGTACCAGTAACGTTTCCATGGTGTTACAAGTGCCGTAGCGTTGCGTTTTGGCGTTGTCGGCAATACGCACGGCCTTTCCGCGGTCGGCGGCGTCGTCAATGTAAACGTGGCAAACGCCATCCAGGTGTTTGATCATTGGGATGCGCGACTCCGCCATAATCCTGGCTATCAGGCTCTTACCCCCGCGCGGCACGATGATATCGACGTATTCGGGCATGTTCAGCAAGGCGCTTACCGCCTCCCGATCCGCTGTTTTCACGACCTGCACTGCGGTGGTAGGCAAACCTGCCGACTGAAGCCCGTCCTGCACGCAGGCCGCGATCGCCAGGTTGGATCGGACGGATTCCGACCCACCCCGGAGAATGCAGGCGTTACCGGATTTCAGGCACAGCGCGGCTGCGTCGGCTGTGACGTTGGGGCGCGACTCATAAATGATGCCGATCACGCCGAGCGGCACACGCATCTGCGCCACCTCGATACCGGAGGGCTGCACATGCCGGTTGCTGATCACGCCAATCGGGTCGGGGAGCAATGCAACCTGCTCAATACCCCGCGCCATGGCCTCGACCGAGGTGGGTGTGAGTGTTAGCCGATCAATGAACGCATTGTCCTTGCCCACCGATTTGGCCGACATAATGTCCGCCGCATTGGCAGCAAGAAGCGCCCCGATATTGCGACGAATCCCGGAGGCCATCGCGCTAAGCGCCCGGTTTTTTGCCGCGCCGTCGGCGCGGGCGAGCACCCGCGATGCCGCCCGGGCGCGGCGGCCCAGTTCATGCATGTAAGTTTTGATGTCGGTCAGTGTATCCATCGGAGCCCGATTTTACGCCTTATGCCGAGGTGGGAGAATCCATCGTCAGCAAGCCCGGGGCTGGACGGGGACTAAGGCGCGAACCGCATCCCAAGTTGCAGCAATTCGTTCCACGGGTCGCCAGCGGCAACGCCCTTGGCCATGCGGTCAATGCGTGCCGCATGCCGCAGTGCGTTGCGTACCACTTTGGCCGGCACGGCTCGCGAGGCGCGCGAAATCAGGGTTTTGCGCGGCTCACGCCAAACCCTAGCCGCATTTAAAAGCTCTGGTAGCGCTTGTCCCTCTGACAGGCCGGACTGAACCCGGGCGAGCGCCCTGATATCCTCAGCCAGAACCCACAAAATACGGGGCAAAGCCTCACCCTCACCCTCAAGCCCTTCGAGAATCCGTGTCAAGCGAACGGTATCGCCGGCTAGCAAGGCCACCGAAAGGTCGGTAACGTCATAACGCGCCACATTCAATACGGCGGAGCGAATCGCTTCGTCTGCGATTTCACCCGGAGGATGCAGCAGACCGAGTTTCAGGATTTCTTGATGGGCGGCGAGCAAATTGCCCTCAACGCAGTCTGCGATGAACTCGAGGCTTTCGCGCGCAGCCTTTTGCTTTTGCCCACCGAGGCGTCCTGCAATCCAATCAGGGAGATGTGCGCGGTCGATCGTAGTGATATTTACAGTGATAGCGGACGTCGTCAGCCCACGGTACCACGCCGTTTCCTGCGATTTACGATCAAGTGCCGGCAGGATTACCAGGGTGACGGTATCGGGCGCCAGATCTGCGCAATAGGCTTCCAATGCCTTGGCACCCTCGGTGCCGGGTTTGCCGCTGGGAAGGCGCAATTCGATAAGACGTTTTTCAGAAAAAAGGGACAGGCTGGCCCCCGCCGCGCCGAGCTGCTCCCAATCGAAATAGCGTTCGACCGAAAGAACCGCGCGCTCGCCATAGCCTTCATTCCGGGCTTTGGCGCGAATGGCGTCCGCCGCTTCCAGTTGTAGTAAAGGCTCATCGCCTTGTAAGACATATAAAGCTGCGAGCGGGCGCGTCAGGTGTTGCGCGAGCTGCTCGGACCGGAGTTGCACTATTCGGCCGGCGGCGTCGGTGTTTTGGCGGCAGAGAGTCGGCGCAGGATTTGTTGCACCATATCCGCTTGCATGTCGCGGTAGAGCAGTCCTTCCTCCGTCTCTTTGGCGAGCACCTGGGAATCATTGAAGCTGATGTCCCGTGTCAGGACAATTTCGTTGGACGGAACAAACTCAAGCCCTTTTACGTCGGTAACGCGAAAGCGATAGCGGTGGCGCAGTTGGTATTCCCGTACCCGGCCACCCGAATCGAGGTTGAGAATCGATTTTTCGCGCGCGTCTGCCTGCACCGTCAGAATCGCCTGAGCTTGTTTTGCGTCGTCTACCAAGCGTGTATTGGTGCCGGCGACGATATTGCGCTTGAGCTCGACGGCCATCGCGCCTGTTGACGCGATATGAAGCGTGTCAAACGGCAGCGTGGCCTGTCCGCGTAACTGAAACCCGCAACCGCCGAGCGCCAAGCAAAGTATCGCTGCAACCACAGCCGGCAAGGGTTTTAGACTCCGCGGGCGCGAACCCACTGATGATCCTGAATTTGCGGTCGGAACCGCGCCATTATTCCCGAGCTTCATTCGCGTACCTTTTTCTAATGCGCTGATATCACACTACCACGTTGATCAGCCGCCCGGGCACGACCACGATCTTCTTTGGTGTTTGGCCATTGGTGTGCTTGAGCACGATTTCATGCACCAGGGCGAGTTTCTCTAGCGCGACCTTGTCCGCATCGTGCGGCGCGCGCAGATGTCCGCGCAGTTTGCCGTTGATCTGCAGAACCAGCTCAATCTCGTCCTGTTCCAGCGCGCCCTCATCAACCTGGGGCCAGGGGGCGTCAAGAATCTCACCCTGTTTCTGGGCAAAGCCCAGTTCTATCCACAATGCATGGGCGATATGCGGCACCACCGGGTAAAGCACGCGCACCAGAATTGACAGGCCTTCGCTCAGAACCGCGGCGCTCGCAGGTCCTTCGGGCAGTTTTGCCGATTCGAGTGCATTGAGCATTTTCATCGTCGCCGACACGACGGTGTTGTACTGGATGCGCTTGAGATCGTAGTCAGCTTGGCGCAGGCCAAGGTGAATCTCGCGGCGCAGGGCTTTGTGGACCTCGGCATACGCGCCGTTGCATGCGGCAGCGCCGATGACCGTGGCCTGCTGTTTTTGCGCGAAAGCCCAAACCCGTTTCAGGAAACGATATGCGCCGTCTACGCCGGAGTCCGACCATTCCAGCGTCTGCTCGGGCGGGCTGGTGAACATGACGAACAGTCGCGCGGTGTCGGCGCCCATACTATCGATCAGCGCCTGCGGGTCGATGCCGTTGCGCTTTGACTTTGACATGGTACCCACGCCGCCGTAATCGACTGGCAGGCTATCGTCGATGAGCGTCGCCCCGGAGACTTTGCCGGCCTCGTCGTGCCTGAGCTTTACTTCCTCGGGCGCAAAGTAAGTGATGCCGCCCTTGTTGCCTTTGCGCGAAAAAATGTGATTCAGCACCATACCCTGCGTGAGCAGTTTGGTGAATGGCTCGTCAAATTTGACCAAACCCATATCGCGCATGACCTTGGTCCAGAAGCGCGCGTACAACAAGTGCAGCACCGCATGTTCGATGCCGCCGATGTACTGGTCCATCGGCATCCAGTAATCGGCGCGGTTGTCGGTCATGCTGTTTGCGCTGTCCGGCGAGCAGTAGCGCATGAAATACCAGGATGAGTCGACAAAGGTGTCCATGGTGTCGGTCTCACGCCGTGCGGATTTGCCGCACTTCGGACAGGCGCATTTGAGAAAGCGTTCGTCCTTGGCGAGGGGGTTGCCGGAACCGTCGGGAATCAGATCTTCGGGCAGCACCACCGGCAGGTCTTTTTCTGGCACCGGCACCGCACCGCAATCAGCGCAATGAATGATCGGGATCGGCGTGCCCCAGTAGCGTTGCCGCGAAATGCCCCAGTCGCGCAGGCGATAGGTTGTCTTTTTTTCGCCCAGCCCCTTGGCCGCAAGGTCAGCGGTGATCGCATTGACCGCGGCTTTGAAGTCCAAGCTGTCGTATCCGCCGCTATTGACGCAGGTACCCGATTGTTTGTTCGCGTACCACTCCTGCCAGGCGCCGGTCGAAAAGGTTTTTCCTGCCAGGGCGACAACCGGCTTGATGGATAGCTGATATTTTGTTGCAAATGCGAAGTCGCGTTCGTCGTGTGCCGGGACGCCCATGACTGCGCCGTCGCCATAACTCATCAGTACGTAGTTGCCTACCCAGACCGCGATGTTTTCATTGCTTATCGGATGCGTGACAAACAGTCCGGTCGGCATGCCGGCTTTTTCCCGCAGAGCGAGCTCCGCCTCCGTGGTTCCGCCCTTTTTGCATTCCTCAATGAACGCCGCGAGTTGTGGATTGTTTTTCGCCGCATGCTCGGCGATCGGATGTTCCGCCGCGACGGCGCAAAATGTCACGCCCATGATGGTGTCGGGGCGGGTGGTGAACACGTACATCCTGCCCTCCTGGACTGGCTTGCCGTCGCTGCCGGTGATCTGGTGCGGGAACGCAAAGCGCACGCCTTCGCTCTTGCCTATCCAGTTTTCCTGCATCAGCCGCACGCGCTCGGGCCAGCCGGGCAGCTTGTTGGCGACCGAGTCGAGCAGCTCGTCGGCGTATTGCGTGATGGCAAGGTAATAGCCGGGGATTTCGCGCTTTTCCACCGGCGCGCCGGTGCGCCAGCCGCGCCCGTCGATGACCTGCTCGTTGGCGAGCACGGTTTGGTCGACCGGGTCCCAGTTCACAACTTGTGTCTTGCGGTAGGCAATACCTTTTTCCAGCATTTTCAGGAACAGCCACTGGTTCCATTTGTAGTAATTCGGGTCGCAGGCGGCCATTTCGCGCGACCAGTCGATGGCAAGCCCCATGGCCTGCATCTGCTTTTTCATGTACGCAATGTTGTCGTAGGTCCACTTCGCCGGCGCCACTTTGTTGGCCATGGCCGCATTTTCCGCCGGCAGGCCGAAGGCATCCCAGCCCATGGGCTGCAGTACGTTGTACCCGTTCATGCGCAGGTAGCGGTACATCACATCGTTGATCGTGTAATTGCGCACATGGCCCATGTGCAGCTTGCCCGAGGGGTAGGGCAGCATGGAGCAGGCGTAATACTTGGGTTTTTCCTTTCCCGATTTGTCCTTGGCGTGCTCGACCGCGAGGTAGGCGTTGGTGGCGCGCCAGTGCTGCTGCGCGTCGCGCTCAATATCGGTAGGGTTGTACTGGGGATGCATTGTTGTTTTAGCAGCGTAAATTGAAGCTCGTAATTATAGCCTGCGTGAGGCGCTTGCCTGAACCGGGACAGCGCGGGCTTGAAGGGACAAATGGGTGTAGCCGAGCCGAAGCGATGCAGTGAAATTGAGCCCGCTCAAGGCAAGATCGTGGGCTTGAGTCCGCGCATGGGATTTTGTCGCTCTCCTTTGCCTTCGCCGTAAGCACAAACTCAACAGGCTGGAAAGTGCCTGTTGGCGCGGGTTTTCAGCCTATTGGCGCCCGGGCTACATCATTGTGTGCGGCATAAATCGGTGATTTACCGTGTGCTGGACGCCGATTGCGCGGGTGCGCTGCGGTAGAATGTGAACAGTCATAACTGTATGGCGCCCACAGTCTTTTTAGCAATGCCCCCTCTTCTCGACAATCTAAATCCCGAGCAACTCGCGGCTGTCACGCTGCCCAACCAGTCGGCACTCATTCTGGCTGGCGCCGGCTCTGGCAAGACGCGTGTCCTGACAACGCGCATCGCCTGGCTGATCCAGACCGGCAACATCACGCCCAGCGGCCTGCTTGCGGTCACCTTCACCAATAAGGCGGCGAAGGAAATGCTGGTGCGCTTGTCGGCCATGATGCCGATCAACACGCGCGGCATGTGGGTGGGGACCTTCCACGGGCTGTGCAATCGCATGTTGCGTGCGCATTATCGCGATGCCGGCCTGCCGCAGACCTTCCAGATTCTCGACACCCAGGACCAGTTTTCGGCGGTCAAACGCGTGCTCAAGTCGCTGAATGTTGATGAGGATAAGTTCCCGCCGCGGCAGGTGCAGTGGTTTATAAACGGGGCCAAGGAGGCCGGGGACCGCTTCGATAAAGTCGAGGTCTTTGACGAATTTTCCCGGCGTGCCGTCGAGCTGTACGCGGCCTACGATGCGCAGTGCCAGCGCGAGGGCTCGGTGGACTTCTCCGAGTTGCTGTTGCGCTGCTTCGAGTTGCTGTCGCGCAATGAAATCCTGCGCGAGCATTATCAGGCGCGGTTTCGCCACATTCTTGTCGACGAGTTCCAGGACACCAACCGCCTGCAATATCGCTGGCTCAAGCTGTTGGCCGGTCATGGCACGAACCGTCCGGACGGTGGTAATGCGATTTTCGCCGTTGGTGACGACGATCAGTCCATTTACGCGTTTCGCGGCGCCAACGTCGGCAACATGGCTGACTTCGAACGCGACTTTAACGTCGGCAACATCATCCGCTTGGAACAAAACTATCGCTCGCACGGCCATATCCTTGATGCCGCCAATGCGCTTATTTCGCACAACAGCAAACGTCTGGGGAAAAATCTCTGGACCGCGGCCGGCCATGGCGAACCGCTTCGCGTGTATGAGGCGCAGACCGACGGTTATGAGGCGCACTGGATTGCTGAGGAGGTGCAGTCGCTGGCCCGCGACGGCATGGCGCGGCGCGACATGGCTTTGCTGTACCGCTCCAACGCGCAGTCGCGCATCATCGAGCACGCGCTGTTTTCGGCCGGGATCCCTTATCGTGTCTATGGCGGTCTGCGCTTTTTCGAACGCCTCGAAATCAAGCACGCGCTCGCCTACCTGCGCCTGCTGGCGACCCCGGAAGATGACGGCGCCTTTTTGCGTGTGGTGAACTTCCCCACGCGCGGCATCGGTGCCCGCTCGCTCGAATTGCTGCAGGACACGGCCAAATCCCATGGCGGGTCGCTTTACGCCGTGGTGGCGGCGCTCGAAGGCAAGGCCGGCGCGGTATTGTCGGCTTTCACCCGCCTGATCGATTCGTTGCGTACCGAGACGCAGGGCCTGCCGCTGCCGGAAATCGTTGAGCACATGCTCGAGCGCAGCGGCCTGCGTGTGCATTACCAAAAAGAAAAAGACGGCGCAGACCGCGTTGAGAACCTTAACGAACTGGTTAATGCGGCGACCGGCTTCGTGCAGGAGGAGGGTCTTTCTTCGATCATGGTCGATACTATCGCCCAGGCGCCGGTGGCGCAGACGGCACCTGAGGGGGCGCCGCAGCCCGAATTTGATTTTGACGCTGCGTCCGAACCCGTTTCGGTCGAGACGCGTGAGCGCATAGACCCGTTGGCGAATTTTCTTGCCCATGCCGCGCTCGAGGCTGGGGAGCACCAGGCCGGCGAGGGTAGCGACGCCCTGCAACTCATGACCGTGCATTCAGCCAAGGGGCTGGAATTCCAAGCGGTGTTTATCACCGGCCTGGAAGAGGGCTTGTTCCCGCACGAGCAAAGCACCGCAGCCGACGACGGGCTTGAGGAAGAGCGCCGCTTGATGTACGTCGCCATTACCCGTGCGCGGCAGCGGCTCTACCTTACTTTCGCGCAGACCAGGCTGCTGCACGGGCAGACTCGCTACAATGTGGCGAGCCGGTTTCTCGAGGAAATCCCGCCGGAGTTGCTCAAGTGGCTGTCACCCCGCCTTGGTGTGGGAATGCCGCTGCACGATCGGGCCAGGGATCTTGCCTGGCCGGCGTCCCCGGCAAGGTCGGTGGCGAGCGCCTCGAACGACTCGCCGTGGCGTATTGGACAGAATGTCGCGCATGCCAAATTCGGGCCGGGCGTCATCGTTAGCGCCGAGGGTCGCGGTGCCGAGGCGAGGGTGCAAATCAATTTTGGCCGGCACGGTATGAAGTGGTTGGCCCTTGAGTACGCCAAGCTGACGGCGGCCTGAACCGTCGCGTGGCGCGGCGGCTCCCCGGATTAGTCTTCGAATAAGCCCAGTTGTGTGACGCCTTGTTCGGTGAGCGATTCCACCATGCGTTTGGCATCGTTCAGCGTCATTGCTTCGCCGGCGCGATTGCCGGCCTGCCACAGATAGCGGACCTCCCCCTCGCCTTTGGGTGATTGGCGCACGTCGCCGAGCTTTTCCTTTCCCAGCCAGTAGCCGTGTGACTTGTAGCCGCGTTCCCATTGCGCTTTTTTGAGCGCCTTTCCGCTTCGTTTCTTTGCCATGTGTATCCCCTTACAAGCTCGCGCCTTGTGCCACCGCCCAGTAGCGGGCCAGACGTCCCGCCGCTTGGAACAGCAACACCGCAAGCCAGTTGAGTTTAAGCCATCCGGCCGCCACACACAGCGCGTCACCGACAACGGGCAGCCACGCCAGCATCATTGCCGGCGCACCCCAGCGGCGCATGCGCGCGAGTTGGTTCAGCGGTTTTTTTTGTGCAATAAAACGGCCGATCAGATAAGAGCTCATGCCCCCTAGCGTGTTGCCCAGAGTGGCCACGGCAATCGCCGGGACGAGCAAATCCGGATGCAGCTTGAGTAGCGCAAACAGTACCGCCTCGGATGAAAGGGGAACCAGCGTGGCCGCGATGAACGAGGCGGCAAACATTGACCATAGGCCGGCTTCCGGAGTGAACCATTCGAGCATCACGCGAGAATAGAGTGAAACGGGCTGCTCATGTGAAGATGGGGCCGTGGCTTGCTGTCGTGTCGCTGCAATCTTTCGCACATGGCGTGACAATAGAACGAAACGGGTCGCTCGTGTAGAGTAGCTGGCTTGGCGCCCGGGATGTATTTGTACATTTCCGCGAAGCGCCACCGTAAATAAGACACCATGCCTACCGACTATCTTGAAAAAATCCTCAATGCCCGCGTTTATGACGTGGCCATTGAAACACCGCTCGATTTTGCGCCCAACCTGTCGGCGCGTCTTGGCAACAACATCATGCTGAAGCGCGAGGATATGCAGCCGGTGTTCTCGTTCAAGCTGCGCGGCGCCTATAACAAGATGGTTTTGCTGCCGACCCCCGTGCTCAAGCGCGGGGTGATCGCCGCCTCTGCCGGCAATCACGCCCAGGGCGTGGCGCTGGCGGCGCAAAAGCTTGGCTGTCGTGCGGTGATCGTGATGCCGGTCACTACGCCGCGCATCAAGGTCGATGCCGTAGCCGGCCGTGGCGCTGAAGTGGTGCTGGTCGGGGACTCCTATTCCGACGCCTACGAGCACGCGCGAAAGCTCGAAAAGCGCAGCAAGCTGACCTTCGTACATCCCTACGACGACCCCGACGTGATCGCCGGGCAGGGCACCGTTGGCATGGAAATCCTGCGCCAGACTAAACGGCCGATTCACGCTATTTTTGTCGCCATCGGCGGCGGCGGACTGATTTCGGGCATCGCCTCCTACGTCAAGCGTCTGCAACCGGGCATCAAGGTGATTGGCGTGCAACCCGTGGACTCCGATGCCATGTCGCGCTCGCTAAAGGCCGGCCGGCGCATTGCGCTGGACCATGTCGGTTTGTTTGCCGATGGGGTCGCGGTCAAGCAGGTCGGCGTGGAAACTTTCCGCATTTGCCGCGAACTGGTGGATGACATCATTCTGGTCGACACCGACGAGATCTGCGCCGCCATGAAGGATGTGTTCGAGGACACGCGCTCCATTCTTGAGCCGGCCGGCGCGCTGGCCATTGCCGGCGCGAAAGTGTATGTCGAAAAAACCGGCGTGCGCGGCAAAGATCTCGTCACCATCGCTTGCGGCGCCAACACCAACTTCGACCGCCTGCGCTTTGTCGCCGAACGCGCCGAAGTGGGCGAGCGGCGCGAGGCCATTCTGGCGGTGACCATCCCCGAGCAGCCGGGCAGCTTCAAGCGCTTTTGCACGGCCCTTGGGGCACGTAATATCACCGAATTCAATTACCGCCTGGCCCATCCGAAAGAAGCCCATGTGTTTGTCGGCGTGCAGGTGCGCGATCATGCCGAGAAATCAAAATTGGTGCGTTCGCTGGTGCGCTACGGCCTGAAAACGCTCGATCTCTCCGATGACGAGATGGCCAAGTTGCACGTGCGCCACATGGTGGGCGGCCATGCGCCACAGGCCGGGGGCAAGGACGTTTCAACCAAAGAACTACTCTACCGTTTTGAGTTTCCGGAGCGCCCGGGCGCGCTGATGCGGTTCCTGTCCAGTATGCGCAATGACTGGAACATCAGCCTCTTTCATTACCGCAATCATGGCGCCGATAATGGCCGGGTACTGGTCGGCATGCAGGTGCCGAAAAAGGAAATGCCGCAGTTCCGCAAATTTCTCGACACCTTGGGCTACCCCCATGTCGATGAGAGCGCCAATCCGGCATATAAGCTGTTTCTTGGTTAGAGGGCCGTTTTGGCTGGAAACGCTTGCCAGATGCGGCTTTCCAGCGAGTTGAGCTATTGATCGGCGCCGAAATAGCCCGGGTCAAGTTCGCCGGCGTAACACACCGGTGATGCGAGCGGTTAGGCGGTGCCGGGCGTCGGCGCACCCAGAAAAACCAGTGTGTCGTCGTCGCGGCGGTAAATGCCGCGTTCAGTGACAACAAAGTCCATCGGGATGTCGTAGGGTTCCGGGTGGATGGTGGGCAGGCGGGCGAACTCGTGGATTACGCCGATGACCACCGGTTTTTTTTTCATCGCCGCCAGCGTGCGGTCAAAAAAACCGCCGCCGTAACCCAGTCGATAACCCGCGGTATCGAATCCGACCATCGGCAGTAATACCGTGTCTGGCGTGATTTCGGGACTGTCGATCGGATAGGGAATGCCCAGCGTGCCCTTGGCGAGGGTCGTGCCGGGCAGCCATTCACGAAAAATCAGCGGTGTCGCCGGCGCAACGACTACCGGCAGCGCCGTAGTCGCACCGCGCGCGCGTGCGCGCGCCGCCACGTGTCGGGCATCGTATTCGTTGCGATATGGCCAGCACAGCGCGAGCACGCCTTTTGCCAGGCCGGGGAAGCCGCGTTCGATATGTGCGTCTATGGCGATGCGCCATGACGCAAGTGTGGTCGCGTCGACCGCCTGGCGGCGCTCGATCAGGGATTTGCGCAGCGCTTTGCGCCATGCGGCAAGATCAATCGGGTCGATCGGGTCAGCTGGAATTTCGCTCATGCGTTACTCGTCTGTTAAGGAAAAGCCCCGCCAGAATAGCCATTTGCTGTATTATTCTTCAAGAGAATCATGAACATCCACCATTTCAATAAAATCATATTAGCACTCTGTCTGGTGGTGTTGCTGCCTGCCGCCGAGGCTGCGCCGCGTAAGCCAAGTGCTGAAGAAGCCGTTGTGCTCGCCCGGGATGCGTTTCGCGCAGGCGATGCCGCCAAACTGAACAAAGCCGCCGCGCTTGCCAAAGGACATGTTCTGGTGCCATGGGTCGAGTACTGGCAACTCAAATTGCGGCTTGAAACCGCATCGCCAGATGACGTAAATGCATTTCTTGCGGGCAACACCGGCACACTACTGGCCGAGAACCTGCGGCGGGAGTGGCTCAAGCAGCTTGGCAAGCGCGGACAGTGGGAGGCGTTCCAGTCCGCGTTTCCGCAGCTCGTCAACGAAGATGCCGACACCAGTTGTTACAGCCTGTCCGGCCGCTGGCGGCAACAGGATGCAAGCGCACTGGCGGAAGTGCGACGATTCTGGAACACGCCGAGGGAGCTACCCGAAGCTTGCGTTGGTTTGGCGGAAGTCTTGCTGGCCGACGGCCGTTACAGCGCCGGCGATGTCTGGAAGCGCATACGCCTGCTGGTGGAGGCGGGGCAGATGGGGCAAGCCAAGCGCACCGCCGAGTACCTTCCACGGGAAGAGGCGCTGGATGTGCGGCAACTTGACGCTGTCAACCAGTCCCCGCTGCGGTATCTGGACAAGCCCGGCAACCTGAGCAAGCGTCCGGCACGCGAGCTGGTGATGTTTGCGCTGATTCGGCTCGCTAAAAGTGACCCGCAAGCGGCGGCCGGGTACTGGGATGCCAAGATGCGCGAAAAATTTTCCGCCGAGGATTGCGCTTACGGTTGGGGACAGTTGGCGTTTGCCGGCGCGCGGCAGTTGCTGCCCGAGGCGCTCGCCTGGTACGGTGAGACAGGCGACACGGTGCTATCGAACGAGCAATTGGCGTGGTACGTGCGCATCGCCTTGCGCCAGGGCAACTGGGCGGCGGTGATGGCGGCGGTGCAACGCATGGACGCGCTGCAGCGCAATGACCCGGCCTGGGTGTACTGGCAGGGGCGGGCGCATCACGTGTTGGGTAACATTCCCGAGGCGCATAAATTATTCGCGCGGGTCGCTGATGAACATCATTTTTACGGCCGGCTCGCAGCTGAAGAGCTGGGTCGGGCCGTGAATATTCCGGCCAAGGTTGCTGCTCCGACCAAAGAGGAGGTTGCGACTGCGGCGGCCAACCCAGGTCTGACACGGGCGCTCGCCCTGTACCGTCTCGACATGCGCAACGAAGCGACGCGTGAATGGTTGTGGGCGATTCGCGGCACCGATGACCGCTTCCTGCTCGCGGCCGCTGATCACGCGCGCAGATTCGAAATCTGGGACCGCGCCATCAGTACCGCCGACCGCACGCTCGCGCAGCATGATTTCTCGCTGCGCTACCTCGCCCCGCACCGCCAGGTGTTTGCCGAGTCGGCACGCGCATTGCGGCTTGAGGAGCCCTGGGTGCTGGGCTTGGTTCGTCAGGAAAGCCGCTTCATCACCGCGGCCAAGTCCTCGGTGGGCGCCGCCGGACTGATGCAACTGATGCCGGCCACGGCAAAATGGATGGCCGGCAAAATTGGCATGACTAACTTCAGCCCGTCGCGTGTCACCGATGTGGGTGTCAACGTGCGCCTGGGCACCGCCTATTTGAAGCACGTCCTTGACGACCAGGGCGGTTCGCCCGTGCTCGCGGCCGCCGCCTATAACGCCGGACCGGGTCGCGCCCGGCGCTGGCGCGACGCGCAAGCGCTCGAGGGTGCCATCTACGCCGAGAGCATTCCGTTTGACGAGACGCGCGATTACGTCAAAAAAGTCATGATCAATACGGTCTACTATGCGGCGGTGCTTGGCGACCCGACCCGTTCATTGAAAACGCGCTTGGGTCACATTCCGGCGCGGCAGAGTTCGGACAAGACGTTTGCGCTGAAGGCGGACGAGGCGCAGTAAAATCGCAGGACTCCGGAGAGTTCTCGGGGGGCCGTTCTTCTCGGGTAAAACTATGGCAAAAATTTGTGTTGTCGGAGGTAGCGGCTTTATCGGCCGCCACATCGTTCGCATGCTTGCGGAACAAGGGCACACTGTGCTGGTCCCCACGCGCGGTCGCGAGCGTGCCAAGCACCTCATTACCCTGCCCACAGTCGATGTGGTCGAGGCCGGGGTGGGCGATTCGGCGGTGCTGGCAAGGCTCTTGGTCGGCTGTGAGGCGGTGATCAATCTGGTCGGCATCCTGCATAGCCGGCCGGGCATGCCTTACGGACGCGACTTCGCTTCGGCGCATGTCGAGCTGCCCCAAAAATTGGTCGCCGCCTGCCTTGCCGCCGGGGTGCCGCACCTCGTGCAGATGAGCGCCCTTTGCGCGGCGGACGATGCGCCCAGCGAATACCTGCGCTCAAAGGCTGCCGGCGAGGCCGCCGTACTCGCCGCGAAAGACCGCCTTGCCGTGACCGTGTTTCGCCCGTCGGTGGTGTTCGGGCCCGAAGATGGCTTTCTCAACCTCTTTGCCACCCTGCTGCGCCTTTTCCCGGTGATGCCCCTGGGTTCACCCAACGCGCGGTTTCAGCCGGTCTATGTCGGCGATGTGGCGCGCGCGTTCGTGGCTGCCCTCGCCGATCGCAGCAGCCGCGGCAAGACCTACGACCTTGTCGGGCCGCGCGTCTATACGCTGCGCGAACTGGTCGCCTATACCGGCCGGGTGATCGGCTGTGAGCGCCCTATCATCGGTCTGGGCAAGGTCCTCTCCGGCGCTCAGGCTTTCGTAATGGGCCTGGTACCCGGGTCGCCGCTGACGCTCGATAACGTGCGTTCAATGGAGCGCGACAGTGTCAGCGCGGCCGCGTTGCCCTTCGGCATAGCGCCGACCGCGCTCGAAGCCGTGGCACCGTCCTATCTGGCCGGGGTGTTGCCGCGCTCGCGGTTTAATTTCTTTCGCATTTGCGCCGGGAGATAGCAGGCGCATGCGGCTGCAACTCGTTATCGCCAACAAAAACTACTCGTCCTGGTCGATGCGGCCCTGGATTGCGCTGCGACAGTCGGGCATTGCGTTTGAGGAGGTGCAGCTCAAGTTCGCCGACGACGCGAAGGTCCGCGGCATCGATGCCTATGCCTCCCCGAACGGCCAGGTTCCCCTGCTGCTGATCGATGGTGCGCCGGTGTGGGACTCGCTCGCCATTTGCGAAACGCTTGCCGAGCTGCATCCGCAAAAAGGCCTGTGGCCGGCGGATCTGCGCGCGCGCCAGCTGGCGCGCGCCGCCTGCGCCGAAATGCACGGCGGTTTTCGCAACCTGCGCGGTGCCATGCCGATGAATATCCGCGCATCGCATCCGGGCAAGGGCATGAGCGCCGAAGTACAGCGCGACATCGACCGTATTTGTGCGCTCTGGCAAACCTGCCGTGTGCAAAGCGAAAGCGCCGGTGACATGTTGTTCGGCGCTTTTGGCGCGGTCGACGCCTACTTCGCGCCGGTGGTCATGCGCTTCATGACCTATGCCGTTGCCCTGCCGGAAGAGGCCATGCGCTATTGCGACGCCGTGCGCAAGCTCGCCGCCGTGCGCCAGTGGATGGACGGTGCACGCGCCGAGACTGAGTTCGTGTCGGCCGATGAACCCTATGTGCGATTGGCGTGATCGGCGGTCGCACGCGCGTCGCATGATCGCGGCGCCCGCATGAATATTTTCGAGGTCGGCGGCGCGGTCCGCGACCGGCTGCTCGGCCTGCCGGTAAAAGACCACGACTATGTCGTGGTCGGTGCGACGCCAGAAGAAATGATCCGCCTCGGCTACATGCCGGTGGGCAAGGATTTTCCTGTGTTCCTGCATTCGCAAACCCATGAGGAGTACGCCCTCGCCCGCACCGAGCGCAAGACCGCACCCGGCTACAAGGGTTTCCAAGTCTATGCGGCGCCCGACGTCACACTGGAGCAGGATCTTTCCCGGCGTGATTTCACCATCAACGCCATGGCTCGCGACGCGAATGGCGAACTGATCGACCCCTACGGCGGCCTGGCCGACTTGAAAGCCGGCGTGCTGCGCCATGTCGGGGCGGCGTTTGCCGAAGACCCGGTGCGTATCCTGCGCGGTGCGCGCTTTGCCGCACGCTTTGGTTTTGCCATTGCACCCGAAACCCTTGCGCTGATGCGCAGCAT
The DNA here is from genome assembly GCA_945892985.1 of Bordetella parapertussis. Taxonomy (GTDB): domain Bacteria; phylum Pseudomonadota; class Gammaproteobacteria; order Burkholderiales; family SG8-39; genus CAITSH01. The sequence goes on along the minus strand of CAMDDU010000012.1, from coordinate 46,007 downwards.
GGCCGCCTCGGGTGAAGTCAATGCGCTGGTGCCCGAACGCGTCTGGCAGGAACTGGCCAAAGGTTTGATGGAGGACGCGCCTCTGCGCATGTTTGAAGTGCTGGCCGAATCGGGCGCGTTTGCCGCCATCCTGCCCGAGGCCGCAGCGCACGCCGCCGATCCCTTGCCCGCATTGCGCGGCCTTGAACAGGCTGTGCGGCGTAAGCTGCCCCTGCCGGCACGCTTCGCGTGTTGTGCCATCGGCCTTGCCGGCGATGCGGTGCCGGCGCTGGCGCAACGCGTCAGGGCGCCGGGGGAATGCCGTGACCTTGCGGTGCTGGGAGCCAATCTGAAAGCGCGTATTGCCGCGGCCGGCACCGCCGATGCCGCCGGTCTTTTGACTTTGATGCAGGCGGGTGACGCGTTCCGGCGACCGGAGCGATTTGGCAGCCTGCTTGACGTCTGTGAGTGCGAGCTGGCGCGCCCTGATGCGACATCGGACCGTACGCCGTCAAAATGGCCCGCGCGCGCGCGCATTGAACGTGCGGTGGTGGCCGCAATCGCTGTCGATGCCGGCGCGATTGCAAAGTCCGGCGCTGCGACAGATATCCCAATCCGCGTTCAGGCGGCGCGCCTTGCCGCCGTCGATGCCGCCCTCGGCGGCGCCGGCTGCATGGCGGCGGGAGTCTAGGGTGCGCGTCTTTTTCGTCCGGCTGTTGCGCCGGCTTAAACAAAATGTTGTCGCCGGTATTCGCCTGGCGCTGTTCCTCAAGGTGAGGGTGCTCGACTTTCGCATCTCACCTGAAGACTATACGGTGCTGTTCGTTTTCAACCTGCTGGTGTGGCTGGTCGTCGGCATGTTGCGTTTTGGTTTTTCCGGTGCGTTGAACCCGGCGGCGTTGACGGCGCCGCTGCTGCAGGTACCGCTGACGCTGCTTGTCTGCCTTGTCATCGCACACATTTACGGTCGGCGCGAGTTGATGCTGGCCCTTGCCTTGCTGCTGATCGCGTCCGACGCCGTGTTCGAGGTGTTCGGAACGGTGCTGCAGCTCGCCCTGTTGTGGCAGGCCCTGCCGCCGGCGGTGTCAGCCGCCCTCTACTACGCCTACCTCGCCTGGTCCTTGGCGGTGATTTTTCGCGTCGTCGCGCTGCTAGTCTGGTGGAACTGGCCGCGTGCCATGGTAGCGGGCGGGCTTCTAACCGGGCTGCTCGCCGCGTTTGTGTTCGCGCTGCCCCGGGCGGATTTGTGGCAGGCCGCGCCGGGAGGCGACGACGATGGGGGGCCGGTCGCAGCCATTACGCAGGAGCAGATGTTTCACGCGCAAACGCCCTTGCTGATCGATCAACTTGACGCGCTCGAACCCGACCGCCCTGGTGTGACGGACCTTTATTTTCTCGGTCTGGCGCCCTTTGGCACGCAGGATGTGTTCGCGCGTGAACTGGCGGTTGTCGACCATTTGCTCGCCGAGCGCTTTGACACCGCCGGTCGCAACATCCTGTTGTCGAATAATCCGCAAACCCTGGGCGGAATACCTATCGCGACGATCACGCATCTGCGCCTGGCATTGTCGCGCATGGCAGCCATGATGAATCCTGACGAAGATGTGCTGCTGCTCTACATCAGTACGCATGGTACTGAACAGCATGAACTCGCCTTCGAGCTGCCGCCGCTGGAGCTGGCGCAGCTGAAGCCCGCGGCACTGTCACGCATACTAGCCGAGAGCGGAATCAAGTGGAAGGTGCTGGTTATTTCGGCCTGTTACTCCGGCGGTTTCATCGAGCCGCTCAAAGATGAAAACACCCTGATCGTCACCACCGCCGCGGCAGACCGCCAATCTTTCGGTTGTGCCAACGAGGAGGATTTCACCTATTTCGGCCGCGCCTATTTTCACGAGGCCTTGCGCCGCAGCCTGTCCTTCATCGATGCATTTGACCTGGCCAAGCGCAGCATCACCACGCGCGAGCGCGCTGAAAAGCTCGACGCTTCCGGCCCGCAAATGTTTGTCGGGGCGGCGATGCGCGAGAAGCTTGGCGAACTCGAGACAAGGCTGAAGTCCCGGGCCAACATCAAGCAGGCCGGATTACACCTGGGTCTGGCGCGCGCGACCCCTTAGCGCGGTCAACGCGTGCGTTGCCCCGCCGTTATTGGGGCATGTCCCGACGAAACCGCCCCCGGCCGCAACATTGGCTGCCGCTACTGTTTTTGTTTGTACCGGGTCTGCTGGCGGCTGCAACGGGCAGCCGCGTCGGCAAGCTGCTGCAAACAATAGACGCCGATGGCAACGGCATGATCTCGCGTGCCGAGGCGCGGGCCTCGCCGGCGCTGGTGGCGGAATTTGACCGCATTGACGCCAATCGAGACGGCCAGATCACACCTGATGAGTTGCGTGCCTGGAGCAAGGGCGGTGGCGTTCAAAATGACGCCAGGCGCACACGCACAAAGGGCGGCCTGGAAGAGCAGTTTGCGCGCGCCGATAGCAATGCCGACGGGTTCCTCAGTCGCAACGAAGTCCAAACCGGCATGCCGCGTGCGTTTGGGCGGTTTGACGCGATCGACATCAATCGCGACGGGGGCATTTCACGCGAAGAGCTGCGTGCTTATTTGCGTGCCAGGCAGGAGGCGAGGGGCGGCAAACCCTAGCACTTCGTGACTGGCGGTCTGGAGTTCTATGCGTTTATGTGTCTATGTGTCTATGTGTCTATGTGTCTAGGCTCACCCGTTGAGTCGCGCCTGCACCTGTCCTGGTTACGTCCAAAAAGACTTCCGCGATCAACCGGCGCAGCCAGCGGTTGGCCGGATCGTGGTGATAACGCTGGTGCCAGAACTGCCGCACGTTAGCGTCCGGAATACGAAAGGGTAGTTTCATCACTTTCACGCGTTCCTTGGCGCGCAGCAGACTCACCACCGTGTACGGAATGGTGACCAGCAGGTCGCAGCTCATCACGATGACCGTAACCACCAAAAAATGCGGTACCTGTAGTGCGATGCGCCTTTGCAAACCGCGTTTTGTCAGTTCGCGATCGATCATGGTGTCGCCTACGCTGGTGCTGACCTGGACGTGGGAACCTTGCAGATACTGGCGCAGGCTGAGCCGCTCGCCGATGTCGGGATGATCGCGGCGGGCGAGGCAGACGTAGTGGTCCTGAAACAGGCGTTGCTGGTAAAAGCCGCTTTTTAGTTCCGGCAGATTGCCAAGTGCCAGGTCGGCCTCGCCGTTTTCGAGTACCGAACGAAACCTTTCGCGCGGAACCTGCGTTGCGACGATGTTCACTTCCGGCGCCGCCTGCTTCAGGGCGGCCATGAGGCGCGGCAGGACGGTGATTTCCGCGATATCCGACATGACCAGCCTGAACGTGCGAGCTGATTTGGCCGGATCGAAACCGAAGGGCTGCTCCAGTCCTATTTTCAGCGTCTCTAGCCCTTGCTGCACGGGCCCGGCGAGCTTTTGCGCCAGCGGTGTTGGTTCCATGCCCGCCCGGGTGCGCACAAACAGCGGGTCATCGCAAAGCTTGCGTAGCCGGGTTAGCGCGTTGCTCATGGAGGGCTGCGACAGGCCGATACGCGCGCCGGCGCGCGTGACGTTGCGCTCGCGCAGGAGCGCGTCAAAGGCCAGCAACAGGTTAAGATCGAAAGTTTAAATATTCATATTTCACATACTTCTCATGGCTAATATCAATTGGACAAATTAAGCTGCAGTTTCTATTGTTCGGGGTTGCTGGTCAAATGCAGCAAGGCCGCAGGAATATCGTGGCGAACAAGCGACACGCGAAAACAGACCGCCGCCGAAACCGCAGGCGGTGAATAAACCAAGAAACCAAGAAACTAAGAAACCAAGAAACTAAGTAACCAAGGAGAGGACAGCATGGCAAGAACGCCGGTACCGCTGAAAAGCGCAATGGGCTGGAGCACAACCGACCGCATCACCGTGAAGGGCCTGGATCTTCCCGGCGAGATTCTCGGTAAAGTCAATCTCGGCGATATGGCTTTCCTGGAGATTCTCGGCAAGCTGCCCACACCACAGCAATCGACGGTCTTTAACGCCATACTCGTCACGCTCGTTGAGCACGGCCTGACGCCTATGGCCATTGCCAGCCGGCTCATCTATATGGGTGCGCCCGAGTCTTTGCAGGCGGCCGTGGCCGCGGGCCTGTGCGGGATGGGCACGACCTTCGCTGGAACGGCGGAGGGTGCGGCGCGCATTCTGCATGAGTCTTTGCCCGTCGATGCTGCCGCCGACCTTGCGCCGGTTGCGGCGCGCATCGTCGCCGACCATAAGGCGCGCGGCGCCATCCTTCCCGGCATCGGACATAACCTGCACAAACCGGTCGACCCGCGCGCGCCGCGCTTGTTCGAGATCGCCGGCGAGAATGGCCTGCGTGGCCGTTACATTGCACTGATGGAGGCTATCGCCGCCGAGGCTGAGCGCGTCTATAAGAGGCCTTTGCCGATTAATGCGACAGGTGCCATCGGCGCCATTTGCTGCGAGCTGGGCATATCCTGGAAAGCCGCGCGCGGCATCGCCGTGATCGGGCGCGCGGTCGGTTTGGTGGGGCACCTAGTAGAAGAGCAGAGCGAGCCTATCGCCAAGGAAATCTGGATGCGGGCCGAAGAAGAGGCCAGCGAGTACGCCCGCACAAAAAAATAAACCCGCGTGGTGTGGTGGTACCAAGGAGGAGGTGAATCATGATTGTTAGCGTTCGCAATTTCGTGTGCGGTTTTTTTTCTGCTGTGGCATTCCTGTTCGTCACTGTGGGTGGGGCGGCTGCGCAGGGCTGGCCGTCCAAGCCGATACGCTTTATCGTCCCCTACCCGCCAGGCGGGGGGACAGACATCGTGGCAAGGCTCATCGCGCCCAAGCTGGCCGAGAGCCTGGGTCAGGCCGTTGTGGTCGACAACAAGCCCGGCGCCAGTACCATCATTGGTACCGAGATGCTGGCCAAGGCGGCGCCCGATGGCCACACCTTCGGCATGATCACCGACTCGCACGCCATCAACCCCAATTTCTTCCCCAAGCTGCCTTATGACTCGCTGAAAGACTTCGAACCGGTCAGCCAGCTCGTGTTCGTGCCCTTTGTGCTGATCGCCAAACCCGCGCTGCAAATCAAGTCTGTGGGTGACCTGATTGCGCTGGCCAAAGCCCAGCCGGGCAAACTCAATTACGCGTCCATCGGCAACGGCACGCCGCATTACCTTGCGATGGAATGGTTCAAGAGCTTGTCCGGGACCGAGCTCACCCATGTGCCGTATAAGGGGGTGGCGCCGGCGGTGACCGACGTCGTAGCCGGGCAGGTGGATGTGATGTTTACCGGAATATCCTCCGGGTTGCCGCATATCAAGGCCGGAAAACTTGCCGGGCTGGCCGTTTCCAGCCCCAAGCGTCAGGGGGCCGCGCCCGAAATTCCCACAGTGTCTGAATCGGGCCTGCCCGACTTTGTGTTTATGACTTGGTATGGCTCTGCCTTTCCCGCCGGAACGCCGAAAGACATTGTCGCCCGCATGAGCCACGAGGTAGCGCGTGCGCTCAATCAGCCTGACGTGCGCGCGCGTCTCGCGGCGCTGGGCGTGGAAGCGGCGCCTTCGACGCCCGATGAGTTCGCCGCTTTCATGAAAAGGGAAGCCGGAACCTATACCCGCATCATCAAAGCCACCGGTGCCAAGGGTGAGTAGGTGAGTAGGTGCGTGGCCCGGGCTCGGTGAACAACTATTTTTGGAGCGTTTCAATCCATGACCGCCCTGTTTGAACTCAATGAAGAACAACGCCTGATTCGCGACACGGTGCGGGCGCTTGCGGCGGAACATTTCGCGCCTGGCGCCGCCGCAGCGGATCGCGAATACAAGCCGCCGATCAAAAATATCAGGATCCTTGCCCAGCACGGCTACACCGGCGTGTTCATGCCAGAGGCCCACGGCGGCAGCGAGCTTGGTCTGCTTGAAACCGTGCTGATCGTGGAGGAGCTCGCACGCGCATGTGCCAACACCGCCATCTTGTTTTCGTGCACCGACGGCGCGACGCCTAGGGCGATCCTGGAAATCGGCAGCCCGGAACAAAAAGCGCGCTACCTGCCGCGTTTCGCCAAGGGCGAACTGCTGGCGGCCTGGAGCATGTCCGAACCCAACGCCGGTTCGGACGTGGGTAACGTACAGACGAGGGCGGTGCTCGATGGTGATCACTATGTCGTCAACGGCAGCAAGCTGTGGTGCACCGGCGCGCAGGTTTCGGACCTGTTTCTGGTGCTGGTGCGCCTTGATGCGGCACCGGGCATGCGTGGCGTGGGCGCCTTGCTCATCGAGCGCGACACCCCGGGCTTCAGCATTGGCAAGCACATCGATCTGCTGGGCTTGCGCGGCACCGGCATGGCCGAGTTGGTTTTCCAGGATTGCCGCATTCCGGCGGCAAACCTGTTGTTGCCCGCGGGCCGTATGCGCGATTTGCTCAGGGTCCTGGATGCGGACCGCATCACCGGCAATCCGCCGATCTGTCTTGGCGTGGCCGAGGCCGCCTTTAACAGCGTCGTGGCGCACGTCAAGGATCGCAACCAGTTCGGCAGGCCGCTTGCCGACAACCAGGGCCTGCAGTGGAAGCTTGCCGACATGGCCATTGATATCGAGGCGGCGCGCGCGTTGCTCTACCGCGCGGCGACCCGTGTCGACAGCGGGCAGGGCAGCATTGTCGACACCTCGGTGACCAAGACGTATATCAATGAAATGGCCGTGCGCGTCACCAACCAGGCCATCCAGCTCGCCGGTGCCTGCGGCCTGTCTGAGGAGTATCCCTACGAGCGCCATTTCCGCGATGTGCGCGGCATGTCGATTGGCTACGGCACCACGGAAATCCATCGCAATTCCATCGCCCGCGAAATACTTAACGGCAACTACCAGCCTTGAAAATCAGTCCGGAAAGAAAATCATGAACGTCAGAACCGAACACATCGATGCGGGAAATGGTGCGACATTCAGCGCCTATGTAAGCGAACCTGCCCAGCCCAACGGCCACGTCATTATCGTGTTGCAGGAAATTTTCGGAATCACCAAAGCCATACGCGCGGTGGCCGACCGCTTCGCCGCCGAGGGTTACCTGGCCGTCGCGCCCGATCTTTTCTGGCGCCTGGAGCCGGGAGTGGAACTTTCGCACTCCAAGGAAGATATGCAGCGCGCGTTTGGTTTCCTCAAGCAATTCAGCGAGGATTTGGGTGTTGAGGATATCGGCCGGGTCGCCGCGCACGTGCGCGCCCTCCCGGGCTTTAAGGGACGTATTTTCGTTGCCGGCATGTGCCTTGGCGGCAAGCTTGCCTATCTCGCTGCGGCGCGACTCGACGTTGATGCCGCCGTATCCTTTTATGGGGTGGGCATAGAAAAAAACCTCGCCGAGGCGGCCACGCTGCGCTGCCCGTTGCTGATGCATTTTGGCGGGCGGGACCAGTACGCGCCGGCCGCCGCGGTTGCCCAGATTGCCGAAGCAGTCAAAGCCGATGGGCGCGTCGCCATCCATACCTATGCCGAGGCGGACCACGGGTTTTACACGCGGGGCGAACCGGACACGATTCGTGATGCGCATGCGCGGACGCTCGCCTTCCTGCGTAGTGCCGAGGAGGGGAAATGAAAGTTCTCGAAGGCATACGCGTGCTCGATTTGGGCAATTTCATCACCGCACCTTATGCGGCCATGTTGCTCGGTGAACTTGGCGCCGATGTCATCAAGGTGGAACGGCCTGGCGCCGGCGATCCGTTCCGCGCTTTCAAAGGCGGCCTCTACAGCCCGCACTTTCAGGGCCACAACCGCAACAAGCGCAGTATCACGCTCGACTATGCCAAGCCCGCGGGCCAAGAAGTGTTCGATACGCTCGTCGCCGAGGCCGATGTGCTGCTGATCAATGTCCGGCCAGGGGTGGAGGACAAGATAGGCGTGGGTGCGGAAAGGTTGCAGGGGATCAATCCGCGCTTGGTCTATTGCGCCATCACCGGCTTTGGTTCAAGCGGTCCCTATGCCGAGCGCCCGGCCTATGACAACGTCGGACAGACCGCCTCGGGTTGGTTGTCGATGTTTCACCAGGGCGAGGATGCGCGCATTTCCGGCCCGGCGGTATCTGACGCTTTCACCGGCGTGTTTGGCTGCATGGGTATTCTGGGCGCGCTGGTCGAGCGCGAGCGCACCGGTCGCGGACGCAAGGTGGAGGTGAGCATGCTCGAAGCCACCATTGCGATGGCCACCGAGCCGCTGGGGCAAATGTTCGCCACCGGCGAGGCGCCCTCTTTGTTCTCACGGGCCGCGGCTTCGCAGTCCTATATCGTCACCTGCAAGGACGGCAAGCGTATCGGCCTGCATATGTCCTCGCCGGACAAGTTCTGGCAGGGCTTGGTCCGCGCCATTGGCCGCGAAGATCTGCTGGAAAAATATCCCGGGCGACTGGAGCGGATACAACATTACGAAGACCTGGCTAGGGAGCTGGCGCAAACCTTCGCCGTGCGCAACCGCGATGAGTGGCTGCCGCTGCTTGAGCGCGAGGACGTGCCTTTCGCGCCCGAGCGCCGGCATGAAGAATTGGCCGACGATCCGCAGGTGAAGCACCTCGATTTGTTTTATGAGATGAACCATCCCGAACATGGCAAGCTCAAGGCCGCGCACCGCGCCATCCGTTACGATGGCGACAACCGCAGCAATTTTTCACCACCACCTTCGCTGGGTGAGCATACGGACAGTGTTCTTGCGCAGTTCGGTTTTGAGCAAGAACGCATTGACGCGTTGCGGGCGGCGGGAATTATCTAGGTTTGCCCGACAGGAATGTGGAGACTGGAATGAAATACATCACGACCGCATTCGTCTGTGCCCTGGCCCTGTCATCGCTGCTGCTCGCGCCGGCACCTGCGTTGGCACAAACGTGGCCGGCCAAGCCGGTGAAAATCATCGCCTCGTCCGGCGCCGGCGGCGCGGCAGACATTGTGGCGCGGCTGATCGCTGAACGCCTAGCGTCGGCGCTCGGGCAGCCGGTCATTGTCGACAACAAGCCTGGCGTCGGTCTCAACGTGCTTAACCAAGGGCCAGACCAGTTCGCCGAATTCCTCAAAACCGATCGTGCCGATTACGCCGTGCGTGTCAAGAACGTCAACGTCAAGTTGGACTGAGACAGCGACCGCAATGGATTTTTCGATCCCGGAAGAGCTGCGCATGTTGCGCGATTCGGCACGGCGTTTCGTTGGCGAGGAGTTGATGCCGCTGGAGGCGCAATACGCCGACCAGCCCGACATCCCCGACGATGTACGCAAGCGCTTACAGGACAGGGCCAAGGAACTTGGCTTCTGGATATTTGACCTGCCGGAGGAGTACGGCGGCGGCGGTATCAGCGCGCTGGGCATGTGCCTGGTGTTCGAGGAGCTGGCCAAGTGCAATGTGCCGTCGTTTCGCGCGCCGACGGTGTTCACGCCTTATCTTGGCCCGGTGTTATTTCGTTGCAATGCGGAGCAACAGCAGCAATACCTGTGGCCGGTGATTCGCGGTGAAAAGCGCACGTGCTTCGCCCTGACCGAGTCCAACGGCGGCTCGGATCCCTCGCAGATGCGCACGACCGCCGTGCTTGAGGGGGATCGCTACCGCATCAACGGGAGCAAGATTTTTATCACCGGCGCCGACAAGGCCGATTTCATCCAGTTGTTCGCGCGCACCGGGCAAGGGCCCAAGGGCGTCGAGGTGACTTGCTTTCTTGTTGATCGCGATACGCCCGGCGTGAGTCTCGGCCAGAGTTTCGAGTTGATGTCGCCCGATCGCCCGTGGGAACTGGTATTCGAAGATGTGCTGCTGCCGGCCGGCCAGATTGTCGGCGAGGTGGGCGGCGGATGGGATCTCGCGCGCGGCTTTCTCGATATGGGCCGCCTAATCCACGGCCCGAAGGCGATAGGGCGCGCGGAGCGCGCGCTCGAACTGGCGATCAGCCATGCCAACGAGCGCAAGACCTTTGGCGAGGCGCTGGCCAAACGCCAGTCCATCCAGTGGATGATTGCCGATTCCACGGTTGAACTGCACGCCGCGCGCATGATGACTTATCACGCTGCTTGGAAGGCGGATCAGGGCCTCGATTACCACTTCGAAGCTTCGGCGGTGAAACTTTATGCCGATGAAATGCTCGTGCGCGTGATGGATCGCGCCATCCAGATCCACGGCGGCATGGGCTTGTCGCGCGAGTTGCCGCTTGAACTGATGTTTCGCGATGCACGCAGCCGCACTATCACCGAGGGCTCTTCGGAGATGCAGCGCATCATCATTGCCAGCGAGATTCTTTCGCGGCGGGGCCTGGTGAATCGCGTGCAGGACTGAGGCGGGCATTACAGACTGTAATAAATGTAAAACTCCGTTACAGCTTGTGTTGTGCTGATCCGCGCAGACTATGATGCAGCCATGTCAACGCACCTATCAAGTCAAGGAGTCATCATGAAACGCATGGCGAAACGCACTGCAATTGTCATTTCTTTTCTTTCGGTAACCGCAGTGGCGTGGGCGCAGACGCCCCCTGCGGCCAACGAGGAGCGTCGCGGCGGCGCTTCGCCCGAGCGGGGCGATCAAATGGAAAAGCGGCGCGCCGAAATGAAGCAGCGCTTTGATGCCGACTTCAAGAAGGCCGATGCCGACGGTGATGGCGCCCTTAGCAAGGCGGAAGCGGAAAAATCCATGCCGCGCCTGGCCAAGGATTTCGACGCCATAGACACGAACAAGGACGGCAAGCTGACGCAGGACGAGATCCGGGCGCGTAGGCAGGCACGCATGGCCGAGCACCATCAGGGCAAGGGTGGTTCCGGCGGCGATGCCAAGCCGGGCGGCAGTCGTGAGCAGGGCAAAAAGCGCTTTGAGGAGCAGTTCAAGAAAGCCGATGTCAATGGCGATGGTGTGCTCAGCAAGGCCGAGGCAGAGAAATCCAATCCGCGCATGGCAAAAGAGTTTGATGCCATCGACGCGAACAAGGATGGCAAGATCACGCAGGACGAAATTCGCAGCCACATGCAGGCGCGCATGGCCGAGCGTCATCGCCACGGCGACAAAGGGCCGGGCGTCGCGGCGGCAAATCCAGCCAAAGGCGAGGCACCCAAGGCGCAGTAAAGCCGCCCGTTTCTTGTCTAAAGCTTCGCCGGATCCTGATACAGGATCCGGCGTTTTCTTTTGTGTGCGGGCTTGTGCCGCGTTACCCGGCGCGTTGCCTGCTCAGATAAGGTGGCTTAACAGTGCGAGCAAGAGCGAAAGCAGGATGGTGGAGGTGAAGGGCAGCGAGTAAAGGCGCCCGTGCATGCGGATCGTCGTATCACCGGGCAGGCGTCCGAGCCCGAGTCGCGCCAGCCATGGGGAAACCGCGGTGAGCACCACCAGAGCGACGACCAGCGTAAGCAGCCACTTGAGCATGCGCGCATTGTATCGTGGGTGCCCGCAGACACCCGCGCCGCTGCTGTACACTTTGCCTCCGGGCGGCGCATGCGCGTGCGTTCAGTGCGCACATTGCCTCGCCATAGCCGACAACAACATCGGTATGCCCCGGACGGGGCCTGCCGCGCCAGGAGATTGCAGATGATTGAGCTCTACACATGGGGCACGCCCAACGGCCGCAAGGTTTCGATAATGCTGGAGGAATGCGGCCTCCCCTACAACAGCCACAAGATCAACATCGGCACCAACATCGAACAGTTCACGGCCGACTATCTGAAGATCAACCCGAACGGCAAGATCCCGGCCATCGTCGATCCGGACGGACCGGAGGGCGCGCCTATCAGTCTGATGGAGTCGGGGGCCATCCTGGTTTATCTCGCCGAGAAGTCCGGCAAGTTTTTGCCGCGCACCGGCGGTGCCCGCTACAAGACGCTGGAATGGCTGATGTTCCAGATGGGCGGTGTCGGGCCGATGTTTGGGCAGGTTCATCACTTTGTCCGCTCCGCAAAGGAAAAAGTGCCTTATGGCATTGAGCGCTACAGCAAGGAAAAAGACCGCCTGTACGGCGTGCTCGACAAACGCCTGGGTGAACAGGCCTATCTTGCCGGGGAGTACTCCATCGCCGACATGGCCACCTATCCGTGGGTGTCGCGGCACGAGTGGCATAACACCGACCTGAATGACTTTCCCGGGGTGAAGCGCTGGTTTGACGCCATCAGTGCCCGTCCGGCGGTGCAACGCGGCATGGCGGTGCCGGCTTGATCGACTGCTTGCATAACCGCGCCATCAATCTTTACGGGGAATAAGCATGAGCCTCACCAACGAACAGCTTGCCGAATTGCTGGCCGGCATCGCCCGGTCGCAACAGGCGATTATCGACGCCGTGGACCGTCTCGAGCCCGGGTTTCGTAGTACGCATCTTTCGCCGGTGCTGACTGTTGCGGCCAATTTGCGCTTGAACGAGGGGCGTTTGCTCGACCTGCCCTCGCGCATTCTGCTGCGCGCCCAGAGCCGCGCTGCGATGGACACTGCAACCATCCTGCGCGATCTTGAAGCCATACTGACCGGTGTACCGGTGCCGCTGGACGCGACTGCGGGTGCGCCGCAGCCACTTCCGCCTGCGGCCCAGCGCGCTGCCGCGCGTGCAGCCGCAGCAGCGGCGGGGGCTGCGGCCCCCGCCCCCGCCCCCGCGCCGGCTCCGGCGGCTCCCGTCGCCGCAGTGAAGCCCGTCGCCGATGATATGGATTTCACCGGTAAGTCCTGACCCAACATGCTGGAAATGCCCGCCTGGCGCGGCTCTCAAGCCTATGCGCCCGGTTTTCTACGGCACCGTGCGGCGGCAGCAAACTTAAATCCGGCTTAAACCGGATTTAAGTTTGCTGCGCTGGTTTTCGCCATGCCCTCATCGTCAGCGCCAGCAGCCGGCCTGACGCATAAATGCAAAGCATCGGGTCGAGCAGGTAGTCCCACAGATTGCCCGACTCAAGCCAACCGACCGACCAGCCGAGCACAGCCAGTGCGATGGCCGGCGCCACAAGCGGCAGGCGTGCCAGAGCGGCAAGGATCGCGGCGCAAAGCAATGCCGCGACGAACCAAGGCTCGCCATAACCCCATGCATAGGAATCGTAAGCCGTCGCGCCCAGCGCCAACGGATAGAGCAGGCAGGCTGCCGCCATAGGCAGCAGCAGGGCGATACGTGTGCGCATCGTGGATGCGCCCGGCGTGAGTAGCGGCTGCAACAGGCCGTAGCGAACTGCCGCGGTGCTGGCCAATAGCAGCAGCGTCGGCAGGCTCAGATCCCCGATAGTGCCGCGAAGGTAAGCGGCGAAGGGCAGGTTGTCCGGGGGCAGCGGTAGCAACATCAAAACGAACAGACTGCCAAGCACGACCAGCGGCACCCGCGCGCCGGCGCGCCCCGCCAGCGGCGCGAGCAGCACGGCCGTGGCAAACGCAAGGCCGGCAAGGCCTGTGATGTCGGTGAGGGTGATCATGGCGCTGCGCTTGCGTCCTTGATGCGCGCCTCAACCCAGGCGCGCGAGAACGCGACATGCTTGATGGCGCTGCGGTTCCAGGTATAGACCAGATGGATGTCGCCGTTGGCGATACGAATCAGGTACGGATAGGAAAACTCGAAGTTGCAGCGCTGTTGCGCGCACTGGCGCGCGCGTGCCGCCCGCACCAGGCCCGGCGGGTCCTGCAATGCCGTATCGGTGGCGTGTGCGAGTTTGTCCGTCTCGATCGTGAACTGCGCTTCGGTTGGTTCACCTTCTTTCCAGTGCAGCTGATCCTCAAGCTTGAGCAGCGTCCGCCACCGCTTGCCACCGTCGGTCGATGCGACCAGCGACAGCGAATCGCGGTTGGCGTCAAGGTCGTTGACCACCGCCAGCAAAGAACCATCGGGCAGTGCGACACCTGACACGGCGGAGCCCGGATTGGACAGTGTTGTTCTCTCGGCGGCGGCCCAGTGCCGGCCGGCGTCCGCGGTGCTGGTGCCGATGACCTTGTTTTGGCTGATGGCTCCGGCGGCGCGCATCAGCACCTGTGCCCGCGCGGCGTCGCGCACCAGCACCACCGGCTGCAGCGTGCTGTAGCCATAGCTCAGGCGCTGCTTGTCGAGTATTTTTCCGGATGCGTCCAGGCGCAGCAACTCGCCGAATTTGCCGAGGAACTCGTGGTACACCGGCAGGCCGATGTCGCCGTTGGCGTACAAGATGGGCGTGCCCTTGACCAGCGTGCTGATATTGATGAAAGGCGAGGTGATCAGGCGGCGCGCCGGGCCCCAGGTCTTGCCCTCGTCGTCTGAGGTGATCATTGAAATCGAACTGCCCGCCCAGCCACCGACCGACACCGTGACGTAAAAAAGGTGCAACCTTCCGTCGGGCACGCGCACCGCAACCGGATTGCCAAGCTTGCGGATGTGGCGCAACACACCGGCTTGGGTGCGTTTGCGGTCAATGACCGTTGCGTCCTCCGCCCAGCGTGACAGCTTGGGGTCGAATAGGGCGCTGCGAATTTCGACATCGGCCGCGCCCTCACGGCTGCCCGAAAACCAGAAGGCGCGAATGCGCCCGTCGCCAAGCTCCACCAGTGAGCCGGCGTGGCGGTGCGGGCCTGCGCTGGTGGAGACAAAGCGCGTCTGTAGGCCCGTCGCCCCAAGCGACGCCGCCGCGCCTTTGGCGTTGGGCGGTGGCTGAAACGGCGCAGCCACCGGTCGTGTCATTGCCTTGCCCAGGCCGGCGACAAAGGCCAGGCCGATCAGGCCGGGCAGCCATAGCCGCGCCCAGCGGCGCGTGCCATGGGCTGCTGCATGCCTGGTCGTTTGAGTTGTGTGCCCCATGGTGTTGATATTATCGCGCGCCCACACCCGGTGACTCGACCAGCAATTCTTTCAGAAAAATATTCTCGAAGACCTTGCCCTGAAGGATCGCGCTGATCTCGGCCGATGAGTGCCTGCCGCGCAAATCTAGTCGCTCGGCGATGACCTTGCAGCCGGTGCAGGCGTGCCCGCCCAGCGGCACACGCACGGTAAACAGCGCGTAGCGGCGCGCCAACTCGTCCGGGTCCTGGTCGCGTTTTTCACGATAACTTTGAATATTCGCCGCAGGCAACAGAAAGCGGTAGGCCTCGTAACTGGCGTTAAAATCGGATGGTACCCAGACGGTCTTGCCCGCCACTTGCCGCTGCGCTTCGATGCTGAAACTGCCGCGTGCGCTGTCGAAGGGGCGCAGGAAGGCGGCCGCCGAAACGAACACCAGCAAGGCGGCGATGCTGGCGCCGGGGCGTGTGAGCGCCGGCAGAAGCATGGCTGCGGTGGCAAAGCCGCCTGCCAGCAGCAACAGCAGCCAGTAAAGGGCCGAATAAAGAGTCCCCTCCGGCGTCGCGCCCTGCAAACGCCATGACAGGTAGGCGATGAACACCAGCGCCAGCTCGCACAGCAGCAGCGTGGCGAGGAACCAGCCGCGACCCAGCCGCTCCCATCCGAGCGCGCACAGCACAGCCAGCGCCGGCATGGCCGCGAGTACGTAGCGGCTGGAGCGCTGGCTGGGCAGGCTGAAGACGATGACCATGGCGAGCAGCCAGATCCATAGCAGCTTTTCGTCCGCGCTCAGTTGACGGCGATGGCGTAAGGCCGCCGCCATCAGCGCCGCCACCGGCAGCGCGAGCAGGCCGGCATTGAGCGGCAGGCCAAGGATCATCGTCCACACGCTTGAACTGCCCCACAGCAGTTTGGACAGATAGGATGCCCCTGCCGGGTCGAACTTGCCGGCGTTCTCCTTCATCACGAATTCCTGCCAGACTGCGGCCGGATCCGGGTCGAGCAGGAACCACAGGCCGAACAGCGCGAGGGATACCACGGCGACGACAAGCAGCTTCCACACGTCCTGGCGGATGAAGTCGCCCAGACGGTAGTCGCGCTGGTGCAAATACCACCACGACAGGCCCAGGCCCACCGGCAGCAAAAGGGCGAATGACTTGTATAGCAGGCCGATGCCGACGGCCACGCCCAGCAGCAGTGGCAGGCGGTTCGAGGCGAAGGCGGTTTCTTTCCGGTACAGCAGCAGGAAAAACGGCAGGAACAACCAGAAGGTTTCGGGCGCGTTGGTGAGAAAGGGCCGGCCGTAACGGTAGGTGCTGAAAAACGCCAGATAGGCGAGGGCGGCGACAAACCCGCCTGGCAGGCTGCGTGCGCACTTCCAGCCGAGCAGGAACACCATCGCCGCCGTCAGCAGCGTGTACATCACGTTCGGGTAGCGCAGATCCCACAGCGTCCAGCTTTGGCCGTGCCCGGTCGAGGCGATGCCCTGCCAGAACAGCGCCGGCGGCTTGGTGTTGCGCATGCCATCGAGTTCGGACTGCAGTGGCAGCCAGTGGCCGGATGCAGCGGTCAGGCGCGTGATGTGTGCGTAGACATTCTCGTCGCCGTTTTTCGGGATGTGCTGGCTGTCCAACCCGAAAAAATAGACGAACACCGCCAACAGCATGGCCGCGCCGTAGAGCAGGGTGCACCAACGCGGGCTTATGCCGTGCATGCGTTATTTACCCACATCATCTGTGGGGCGGTGCCTGAAAGTCCACAAGTCGTTGACGATAAAATTAAACACGCTGGCGAACACAATTGCGATCAGATTGGCGACAAGATAGTGAAGATAGACGACCAGTATTTTGGTGAACACCACTTGCAGCAAGATACCCACCCAGCAGGCGAGGGCGTACTGACCAAATTGCACCAATACCGACCCGCCCTGGTTGCGCGGCCTGTCCTGCCAGGTCCAGATGCGGTTCCAGGTGAAATTGTTGATGGTGGCCACCAGGATTGCCCCGGCGAGCGAAAAGTTCAAGCGCATTTCGGGTTGCGCGATGGCGCGAAATACAAACTCCTGTCCGATGTAGAGCACGCCCAAGTTGACGAAGGTGCCTGATGCGCCGACAGTGCCGAATTTCAGGAAGCGAAATTTCAGCATGCGCGCGACCCGCGGATGCGCCATCAATCGTTCAAACACGGCCATGCAATCCTTTGGTTTTTAGGCGCACTCGCGTCAACGCGGACCGGTCGGTGCGGCAAGCATTTCGCGCGCCTTGGCGATGACGTGCGCCGGGGTGATCCGCTTCAGGCACTGATTGTCGCCATCGCAGGGCGAAGAGCGGTGATTGTACGCGGTCAGGCAGGGCGAGCAGGGCAGACCGAGATGAAAATGCCAGGCGTTTTGCGACAGCGAGCGATAGAGCAGCGGTGTTTCGGGGCCAAAAAATACGATTGAGGCGATTGGTGTGAGGGCGGCAAATTGTCCGGGCCCGCCGTCGTTGGTGATGAGCAGGTCGGCGCGGTGAAACAGCGCCAGCAGGTCGCGCACGGATTTGGTATAGCCGGTGAGGTCTATGCACAGATCGCTGCCGCTTTGTTTGAGCAAAGCCTGACCGAGCGGGCGGTCTTCCATCAGCCCGACCACGCCGACGGCGTAACCGTCGGCGAGCAAGTCGGTGCACAGCCGGGCATAGGATTCAAGCGGCCACGCGCGTATCGGCAACAAGCCGCCGCCCGGATAAATCAGGATGAGGCGCTTGCCCGTGACAGCGGGAAAATCCGCGTGCAGGCGCGCCGCAGCCTGCTCTTTTTCGCCCGGCTTGAATTGGAGCGGGGGTGGGCTGCCGGGCATGGCCACGGGCAAATCCTTGGTCAGCGGAAAGCTTGTTGATTCGAGCGCCGCGACCATGCTCAGCAATTGCAGTGTCAGATGCCGGTAGGGGTTGTACAGCACCGGTCGGTTGATGAACGAACCGCGATAAAGGCCTTCCTGCGTGTGCCGGTGAAAACCGGCGCGCAGCCTCGCGCCGGACAGATACGAAAACAGGCTGCTCACGCGCGAGAACAGTTCGCAGTCGAGCACCGCGTCGAGTTGTAGTGACCGTAGCCGTAACAGCGCGCGCAGGCTGTCGCCGATAAAGCTGGCCAGGTCGCGATCGTTGAGGGTCATGACATTGGCTGGCGACACCACGCCCAACAAGTCCAGCACTTCGCGGTTTTTGGCGAACAGCAGCACATGGACGGTCGCTTCCGGGTATTTATTTTTCAGGCGCACGAACATCGGCTCGGCCAGCACCAGGCTACCCATTTCCGAGAGCAGGATCACGAGGATGTTTTGCGGCCGGCCGAGGACTTCGTCGCGTCCGAAAATCCGGTCGATGAGCGAGAGTCCGGCGCAAAGGGGCACGCCGATGTAACGATCAACCAGACGCTGAAACTGTATGTTCATTGCCAACAATTCAAACTTTTACCAGGATTGCACGGGGATCACGCGCAAAGCGTGACACCAAGACCATGCAGTTTGCCACTAAGTCACTAATCGGGTGCCACTGGCCGCTGACCTCCGGTCGCCGGTCGCCGGTCGTTTGGCAGGAGACAGTGGGCACATGACCAAAAGCCTGCGGGCTGGATTTGAACTTGTGGCCCTGGCCCGCATGCGTATCGGCGAGTAACGTGGGCTATTGTTGCGTGCGCGCCAACGCCCGCAACCGGTGGAGAAGGGCACGATGATACGAATGGACTTTTGCGGCCAGGCTTGCGCCATCGCCTGGCCGGCTAGGCCCAGCAGCAGGGAGCATGCAAGCGTTATGCGCAGTGCCAGCCGACGGCGCGTGCCGTGCAAACTTAAAATCGATGGCCTCATGCAATGTCTCCGCTGCATTTGGGTTGAAGCGTTTGTGGTTTCAGGCCGGTTTCCACAAGTCGCTAAATTCGGTGGCCACCACCTGTTCGTAGGCAACATCCTTGGACAACAGGCCGATGTCCCGGGCGAATCGATTCATGGATGCAATCTTGTTCGGCGGCACATCGGCGCTGTAAAAAGGCGCATCGCGCCGGATCAGGTCAGCGATCATTTCCGCTTCGACCGCGGGAAAGAGTTTTTTCGCGATGGGCGTGGCGCAGGCGGGGTCGGCGGCGAGGGCGCGCTGCGCGCCGGTGATGGCGCGGATGGAGGCGCGTACGAGACCGGGATTCTCCTTCATCAGCTTTTCCGTCGTCACCCAGGCGGCGAAGCAGTAGTCGATCGCGCCTTTGGGGCCGTCGCCGCGGCGGGCATCGAGCACCAGCGTGCCGATGCCGCTTTTGAGTGCGACATCCGAGCCCATGCCGTTGGCCCAGAAGGCGTCGATCTCTCCGTTCTCCAGCGCCTTGGCCGCGCTTACGCCGAAGGACACACCGGCGCCGGCTGCCGCCGGGATGGGGCCGATCTTTACATCGGTGTCCGGATTCAAGCCGATTTCGGTGAGCATGCGGCGCAGCCCGTCCACCGGACCCGGTGCCGCACCGATGCGCAGGCCGCGCACCGCCGCGAGATCGCCGCGCTTGACCTTGAGGTCGGCGCGCACGATCAGGAACCAGTACATGTTTTGCGACAGGGCGCACAGGATGCGCGAACCGGCCCAGTCCTTGAATGCATACAAGGGCGCGTGCGAAGCGCCACCAATGAAATCCCATTTACCGTCGTGCAGCTCCTGGTAGGCGCGTGTGACCGGGAATATCAGTTCGAGCGTGGCATCGAAGCCCTCTTTCTTAAACAGGCCCAGCTCCACCGCGGCGATGGCGGGGAAATACGACGGGGAAACGAGATCTGGAATGGCGATGCGTACGGTCATGGCGGGAATGCTTTCTGTGTGGACTTGGGAAAGTGAAGGAGTGAAGGGGTGAATGGGGAATGGGGAATGGGGAATCGAAATGATACACGGCTGCCAATAAGGCCCTCCAGCTTGTATTATCGCGGCTGGCGTATTGGCGCCGATGAAAAGAGACCATGGCAATAATGCAATCCATAAAAGAAACCCACATCGGCATCGTCGGCGCGGGCCCCGTAGGCGTTGTCGCGGCGATCGCCTTTATTCAAAAAGGCTTCAAGGTCACACTGATCGAGGCTGAGGCGAGCATAGATCACGGACCGCGTGCGGCCACCACCCATCCTTCCACGCTGGAAATGCTCGCCGGGCTGGGCCTGCTGGAGGAGTTCCAGTCGCTTGGCCTGGTGGCGCGCCATTTCCAGCACTGGGACGGGGTCGATATGACGCCGCAGGTCGAGTTTGATCATGCCGTGCTCAAGGATGAGACGCCCTACCCCTACGTGGTGCAGACCGAGCAGCACAAGCTCGCCGAGCTGGGCCTGCGGCGGCTGGCCAAGAGCGACGCGGCCGAGGTGCTGATGGGCACCACGGTCCAGGCGATCGGCCAGGACGAGAACGGTGTCACCGTTGACATCCATAACGAAGGCGGCGACGACCGGCGCGTGTTCGATTACCTCGTCGGCTGCGACGGCGGGCGCAGTTTTGTACGCAAGTCCATGGACATCGAGTTCGAGGGCTATACCTGGCCCGAGCGCTTCCTGGTGCTCACGTCGCTGTTTGATTTTGAGCGCGCGCTCGGTTGCCGTTTTCGTTGCTACATCGCCCACCCGGACGAGTGGTCCAACCTGTTCAAGGTCATGGGCGACGACATGAAAGGCCGTTGGCGCGCGGTGTTTCGCGCCGGCGAAAACGAGACCGATGAGGAAGCCTTCACCGACGCTTCGGTGAGCCGGCGCTTCGCGCAGATCATCGACGGTCATCCGCTCGAAAAGGTGGTGCACCGGAATATTTACCGCGTGCACCAGCGCGTGGCCAAATCCTTTCGCAAGGGTCGCGTGTTTCTGGCCGGTGACGCGGCGCACGTCAACAATCCGATGGGTGGCCTTGGGCTCAATTGCGGCATTCATGACGCCATGGACCTTGCCGACACGCTGCACCAGGTGACAAGGGGCGCGGCCGACGCATCGCTGCTCGAGCGCTACGATCGGCGCCGCCGACCGCTCAACATTGAGTTTGTGCAGCAGCAGACCATCGCCAATAAAAAGCGGCTGGAGGAGCGCGACCCGGCGCAGCGGCAGGAGAACTTCAACGAACTGCGACGTATCGCCGATGACCCGGTGCGGCACCGGCAATTTCTGCTGCGCACCTCGCTGATTGAGAGTGTGCGCAAGGCGGCGAAGATCCACTAGCCGCACTGCTACAATCGAGCCGTCCGCAATCACAGTACAGTCACAAAACCATCACAGGAAACCGCCGTATGCCACGCGTCTTGATCAAGAATATCGGCGAATTCTTCACTGGTGATCTGCTTGCCCCTTTATCCGCGACGCGCGAGCTGCTGATCGAAGACGGCCGCGTTGCCGCCCTTGATCCGGCCAGCCCGGGCGAATGCGAAGTGGTGATTGACGCAATGGGCAGCGCCGTCATGCCCGGCATCGTCGACGGCCATGTGCATCCGGTGTGTGGGGAGTGGACGCCGACGCAAAATGCCACGGGCTGGATCGGAAACTACCTTAACGGCGGCACCACCACGCTGATATCGGCGGGCGAATTGCACTTGCCCGGCCTCGAACCGAACGGGCTTACCGCCGAGATTGTCACCTCACTCGCGATCGTGATGGCGCAGACCACCGGCCGTGTGCGCTGGAGCGGGGCCAAGCTGATCGCAGGCACCGTTTTGTTGGTGCCGGGCATGACGCCCGAGCATTTTGATCGTGTGGCGGCGCACGGCACCAAGTTCGCCAAATTTTTGTTTTACCCGCTCGACGAAAATCCCGAAGAGGCGAAAAACTATGTGCGTTGGTGCCGTGAACGCGGCATACGCACCAAGGTGCACACTGGCGGCGTGTCGCGCTCGGGCTCCTCGCAAATGTGCGGCTACGACATCTTGTCCTGGTTGCAGCCGGACATCGCGGCCCATGTGTCTGGCGGACCCATCCCGATGAGCGACGAGGATCTGGACCGCGTCATCGATGAAACCACATTCGCACTTGAGATCTGTTCATCGGGCAATTACGGCTCGACGGCGCGCGCGGTAAAGCGCCTGGTGTCGCGCGGCCGGCTTGACCGGCTTTGCCTGGGCACCGACACGCCCGGCGGCACGGGGGTGATTCCGCGCGGCATGTTCAAGAACATCTTGTTTCTCACCTCAATCTGCGGTCTGTCGCCGGCCGAGGCGATAGCGGTGGGAACGGGCAATACGGCACGCGCGCACGGGCTCGATTGCGGCATTCTTGCGCCGGGGCGCCCGGCTGACGTGGTGGTGTGCGGTCCGGTCAAGGGTTCCAAGGGCAGCACGTTGTCGGAGGCGGTTGCGCATGGCGATTTTCCGGGCATCAGCCATGTGCTGGTCGATGGCGTTCCGCTGGTGTTGGGGCGCAGCCACCAGACACCACCACCCGAGCATGCGGCGAAATTTCTTTGTTGCAACCTGGGCTGGCTTCCTGGCAGCGCCTCGGCCGCTCATAACCTGAAGTAGCGCGCTACTCTGGTTTGATGCCGGCTTCGGTGACGATCTTCTGGTACACGCCGTAGCTTTTTGAAATCGAGTCGGCGAAGGCTTCCGGCGTTGCCACGCCGACTTCAAAACCGGCCGCCTCGAGGCGCGAGCGCACTTCGGGAAACTCCAGCGACTTGGTCACCGCGCTGTTCAATTGGCGGATCAGCGGCGCAGGCAGCCGCGCCGGTCCCATCAGGCCGATCCAGGTGTCCGGCGTTGCAAACCCCGGCACGCCGGCTTCGGCGACGGTCGGGACTTCAGGTGCAGCCTTGGAGCGCGTCGATTCCATCATTGCTATCAACCGCAGCTTGCCGGCACGCGCGTGACTGATGACGTTTGACAGGGTCAGGATGCCAACCGGAATTTGCCCTCCTAGTAAGTCGTTGGTCGCCTGTGCGCCGCCCTTGTAGCCGATGTGTTGCATGTCCATGCCGGCCGCCTTGTTGAGCTGCAGTCCGCCAAGGTGTTGTGCCGTGCCAGTACCCGAGGTGCCGAATGACACCTTGCCCGGATTTTTTTTGACGTAATCGATCAACTCCTTGAGGGAATGTGCCGGGAAGGAAGGATGGACCACGATCGCTTGCGGAAAGGTCGCGATGATGGCGATCGGCGTGAAGTCCTTGATATTGTCGAAGGGCAGGTTTTTAACAAAAAAGGGCGAGGTCGTGTGCGGCGGACTCACTGCCAGCAACAGCGTGTAGCCGTCCGGTGCCGCCTTGGCAACAATGTCCGAACCTATGGTGGCAAGGCCGCCGGCACGATTGTCTATGAGCACAGGCTGGCCCAGCGCTTCGCTGATGCGGTTGCCCGCGGCGCGGGCGATCGTGTCGGCTGCGCCGCCTGTGGCGAAGGGCACGACCAGCCTCACCGGTTTGCTTGGGTAGGCCTGGGCAAAGGCAAACAGCGGGGCAAATAAGAGTGCAAGGATGCTGCAAAAGCGTGTCATGCGATCTTCCTTATATCTATGGATCTATGGAGAACTTTGCACATGTTGTGTCATATCGCTGCGAAAGCTTATCCGCACAGCTTACGGGAATGTCGGCGCATGGCATCGATTGAACAAATATATACATATTCGCCCGTTCAAGGGCAAATCGATTCTAAGGCCTTTGCCCCGGTGGAGACGCCGCCTGGCCGTTGCGGTACAGGCCAGGGACCTTGCTGCAAAGCCGCGCCAGACGGGCGTTTCCAGCTGCGGCTCTCTGTCGCCGGCGTTGTTTCTCAGCCCTTTTTCGCCTTACCGTAGCGCTCCAGCGTGAGCTTTCTCGCCCAGTCATGCTCCACCAACGGCGCTGGATAGTCCTTGCCGATGATGCAGCCGGCGGCCTGCTGCTCGATAGCACCGAGCAGCCACGGCGCGTGGATGAACTTGCCCTTCACCCCGGCGAGTTCGGGCACGTACTTGCGGATGAACTTGCCCTCGGCGTCAAAACGCTCCGACTGTGTCACCGGATTGAAAATGCGGAAATAGGGTTGCGCGTCGCAGCCGGTGGAAGCCGCCCACTGCCAGCCGCCGTTGTTG
Source organism: Bordetella parapertussis (assembly GCA_945892985.1). Lineage (GTDB taxonomy): Bacteria > Pseudomonadota > Gammaproteobacteria > Burkholderiales > SG8-39 > CAITSH01. The sequence goes on along the minus strand of CAMDDU010000012.1, from coordinate 22,274 downwards.
GCGGACAAGTCGAAGTCGTTGAGCTGGTCGGCGAAATATTGTTCGCCCCAGCGCCAGTCGATATGCAGGTCCTTGACCAGGAAGGAGGCGGCGATCATACGCAGGCGGTTGTGCATGTAGCCGGTGGCGTTGAGCTGGCGCATGGCGGCATCGACCAGCGGGAATCCGGTGCGGCCCTCGCACCATGCCGCGAACTTGGCCTTGTCGTTGTCGAAAGGCAGGTCCTCGAGCTCGCGCTTGAAGCTGTGCCCGATCACATGCGGATGGTGGCTGAGGATCATGAAATAAAAATCGCGCCAGATCAGCTCCGACAGCCAAACCTGCGCGCCGCGGCTGGTGCGCGCGAGCGCTTCGGCGGCGAGGGCGCGTATCGACACCGTCCCGAAGCGCAAATGTACCGACAGATACGACGGCCCCTTGACGGCGGGGAAATCGCGCCGCTCCTGGTATTCGTCCATGCGCCCGCGAAAATCTTTGAGCAGCTTTGCCGCGCCGGACATGCCGGCCGGGATGCCCAGCGTGGTGAGATTGCTTGCCTCAAAGCCCATCTGCTGCAGTGAAGGGATGGTCGAGGGCGGCGGCGGCGCCAGCGCCCTGGCATGGGTTCTGACCGGGTAGGGCTTGAGGTAAAACGCATCGACTTTTTTCAGCCAGGCGTTCTTGTAGGGTGTGAACACCGAATAAGGCGTGCCGCCCAGCGTCATCACCTCCTCGCGCTCGAACACAACCTGGTCCTTGAAGGTCTGGAAGGCTGCGCCGCGCACCGCGAGACCGGTTGCGACGGCGCGGTCGCGCGCGATGGCCGCCGGCTCGTAGTCGTGATTGGCATATACCGTGTCAACCTGCAGTTGTGCTGCCAGCGCCGGCACTTCGGTGCGCGCATCGCCATGCCGAACGACCAGGCCGCCGCCCAGTTCGCGCAAGGCTGCATCGAGCTCGGTGATGCAATGCCAGATGAACTCGACACGCCGGTCGGTGCGTGTCGGCAGCGCGTCAAGGATTGCGGTGTCGAAGACAAACACGCAATAGACCCGGCCGTGCCGCGTCATGGCGTGATGGAGTGCGGCGTGGTCGTCGATGCGCAGGTCGCGGCGGAACCAGACCAGAGCGGCAGAGTTGGGGGCGTTTTCGGTTGCGGACATGGTGTCTCGTTGGTTGCCCCGATTTTCGCACAGAGGCAAAGCCGGCTGTTCGATTGACTGCATTGACTGCACCGGTCGGCGTGGTGATACTCTGTGCGACAGCATCGCAGGCCATCAACCCATTCCGATAAAAGACAAAACGGCGGGAGTCTCAATGCACGTGCTCGGACGATCTTTTGCCATCCTCAGCGGACTGCTTTGCATTGCGTCCGCCCATGCCCAGACTTTTCCCAGCCGTCCGGTGACATTAATCGTGCCGGTGCCGCCCGGCGGCATACTTGATTACGTCGCCCGCCTGGTTGCGTCGCCGCTGTCCAAGGCCCTGGGCCAGCCGGTTGTCGTTGAAAATAAATCAGGTGCCAGCGGCAACATCGCCGCGACCTACGTGGCCCGCGCCAAAAATGACGGTTACACGATGCTGGTCGGCTACTCGATGTTCCACGTCGGCAACCCGACGATGTTTTCACAGCTGCAGTGGGATCCGCTGCGTGACTTCTCCTCGGTGGCGATGTTGGCGGTGTCGCCGCATCTGGTGGCGGTACATCCGTCGCTGCCGGTCAACAACCTGCAGGAGCTGGTGAGCTACGCCCGCGCCAATCCGGGCAAGGTTAATTACGGCACGCCGGGCAACGGCTCGGTGCCCCATGTTGGTGTGGAATTGTTCAAGCAGCTGACCAAGGCCAACTTTACCCAGGTGCCGTACAAGGGCTCCGGCCCGATGATGATCGACGTGATTTCCGGACAAGTGCAGATGACGGTGGCGACGCCGCCCTCGGTGATGTCGCATATCCAGGCTGGCAAGCTGCGTGGTCTGGCCATTGCCGCGAAACAACGCAGTCCGCTGATGCCCGAGGTGCCCACCAGCGCAGAAGCGGGCTTCCCCGGCTTTGAGCTCGAGGCCTGGGTGGCGTTGTTTGCGCCGGCCGGAACGCCGCCGGAGGCGGTCAAGCGCCTGACCGACGCGCTCAAGCAGGTGCTCGACACCGAAGAGGTCAAAAAAGCCGCCACCGCGTCGGGCATCGAGGCGCGCCACATGACGCCGGCGCAGCTGGACCAGGTGGTGAAGACCGACCTGGAGTATTGGTCCAAGGTGATACGTGAGGCGAAAATCAGCGCCGATTAACGCGGCCCACCGGCCAGTGCCTGCAGATGAAGCTGCCCGCAAACGGCACTGCCTGTTAAAATAGCATCGTGGCCAGCGTCGACCTCACGAACCACTTCCTAATCGCCATGCCCAACATGGCCGACCCCCATTTTTCCCGTTCGCTGACCTACATTTGCGAGCACAACGACCAGGGCGCTCTTGGCGTGGTGGTGAACCGGCCACTGGACATGAGCTTGCAGATTTTGCTCGAGCGCTTGTCGATCAAAACCGACCGAAGCGGCGACATCCTTCTGGCGCCGGTGTATTTTGGCGGTCCGGTTCAAACCGATCGCGGCTTTGTGCTGCACAGCCCGTTTGGTGACTGGAAATCCACGCTGGGCGTGGCACCGGACAATGCGCTTGGCCTGACCACATCGTTGGATATTCTCGAGGCGGTTGGTGCGGGTCAGGGGCCGGACAAACTGCTGGTTACCCTCGGCTACTCCGGGTGGGCCGCCGGCCAAATCGAACACGAGATCGGGCAAAACGCCTGGCTCACCGTCAAGGCGCGTGCTGATATTTTGTTTGATGTCCCGCCCGAGGAGCGCCTGCCCGCGGCCATGGAGTTACTCGGTATCGATTTCGCCAGCCTCTCCGATGTGGCCGGGCACGCATGAGTGCGGCTGTAAGCCGCCACGCCGAGTCTGCCGCCATTATTCCCGTGCCCACGCCTAGCATCGTGCTCGCCTTTGATTTCGGCGAGCGCTATCTGGGCGTTGCCGTGGGCAACACGCTGACCGGACTGGCCCATCCGGCTGACATGATTGAGGCGACCGAGGTAGACAAACGTTTTGCCGCCATCGAGGCGCTGATCAGGGACTGGCAGCCGACGCGACTGGTGGTTGGCCTGGCGCTGTCCATGGACGGCACCGAACACGCCATGACGGCGCGCTGCCGCCGGTTTGCGCGCCAGCTCGAAGGACGTTTCCGGTTGCCGGTGGCCCTGGTGGATGAACGCCTGACATCGGCCAGCGCCGAGGAATCACTGCGCCAGGCCGGCAAGGGCGGACGCAAGCACAAGCACCTGACGCATTCGGTGTCGGCGCAGATCATCCTGCAGGCCTGGCTGGATGAGCCCGCCCGATACAACGCCGACCAGCACGACCCCGACCAACACGACAAACCCGCAGGATCCTCATCATGATATTGCCCGACACCGAACAACTGTGTACCAAGCTGATCGAGGAGCTGCGCCCTGTCATCACGCCGCGCACCGCGATGGTGGGCATCTACACCGGTGGGCTGTGGCTGGCCGAGCGCCTGCACCGGGCGCTGGGCATCAGCACCCCGCTGGGGGCGCTCGACATTTCGTTTTATCGCGACGACTTCAGCACCTCCGGGCTGCACCACACGGTGCACCCGAGCCAGATCCCGTTCGAAGTGGACGGCGCCGAAATTCTGCTCGTCGACGATGTGCTCTACACCGGCCGCACCGTGCGCGCCGCCATGAACGAGCTCTTTGACTACGGCCGCCCGGCCTCGATCAGCCTGGTGGTCATGGCCGACCGCGGCGAGCGCCAGTTGCCCGTTGCCGCGCAGTTTTGCGGCATCCGGGTGACGGTTCCAACAGGGAAACTGCTGCGCCTGAACAAGGACGAAGCCGGAAAATTCAGTATGAAACTTTCCGAAAAGAAAGAAAACAAGCCATGAGCCGCAACCCCCAGCTCAATGACAAGGGCGAGTTGCAACACCTGCTGACGCTCGAAGGCCTGCCGGCGGCCATCGTTACGCGCATCCTCGATACCGCCGCGTCCTTTATCAGCGTCACCGAGCGCGAGGTCAAGAAAGTGCCCTTGTTGCGCGGCAAGAGCGTGTTCAACCTGTTTTTTGAAAACTCCACGCGCACCCGCACCACCTTCGAGATCGCCGCCAAGCGCCTGTCGGCCGACGTCATCAACCTCAATATCAACACCTCCTCGGCGACCAAGGGCGAGTCGCTGCTCGACACCGTCGATAACCTCTCGGCCATGCACGCCGACATGTTTGTGGTGCGTCATGCGCAGTCGGGCGCGCCGCACATGATCGCCCGCCACGTCGCCAGCCACTTGCACGTCATCAATGCCGGCGATGGCCGCCACGCCCACCCGACACAAGGCCTGCTCGACCTCTACACCATCCGCCACTACAAGAAGGATTTTCGCGCGCTGTCGGTGGCCATCGTCGGTGATGTGCTGCATTCGCGCGTCGCGCGCTCGCTCATTCACGGTCTTACCACGCTGGGAACGCCGGATGTGCGTGTTATCGGGCCGCAGACGCTGATGCCCGAGGCGGTGGAACAACTGGGGGTGAAATACCACCGCGACATGACCGAGGGCCTGCGTGATGTCGATGTGATTGTCATGCTGCGCCTGCAGAACGAACGCATGAGCGGCCCGCTGCTGCCCAGTGCGCAGGAATTCAACAAGGTCTACGGCCTGACGCCGGAAAAGCTGGCGTGCGCCAAGCCCGACGCCATCGTCATGCACCCGGGGCCGATGAATCGTGGCGTGGAAATCGATTCGGCCGTGGCCGACGGCGTGCAGTCGGTCATCCTGCCGCAGGTGACTTTCGGCATTGCCGTGCGCATGGCGGTAATGAGCATTCTTGCGGGTAACTGAGCCATGGGCGCACTGAAACTTCCCGCCATTGATCCGGCCGACGTTGCAGCGGAGCAGGGGTCGAACTATCCTGAACCCTATGCCAGTCGCGTGCGCGGCCGCCATCGCCGGCGCCTTGGCAATGCCCTGGGGCTAAGCAATTTCGGTGTCAACCTCGTCACGCTTGAACCGGGGGCCGAGTCGGCAATGCGTCATGCGCACGCCAAGCAGGACGAATTTATCTATGTGATCGAAGGCGAAGTCACGCTGGTGACCGACGGCGGGCGGCAGCTACTCGGGCCGGGTATGGCGGCGGGCTTTGCCGCCGGTGACAGCGATGCGCACCACCTGATCAACGAAACATCCCGCGCCGTGCGCTACCTTGAAATGGGCGATCGCACGCCGGGCGATGGCGTGGCCTACCCGGATGTCGATATGGCGGCAACGCTGGTCGGCGGCAAATGGGTGTTCGCGCACAAAGACGGCACGCCGTACTAATGAGTCAACAAAACATGACAACAATACAAATTAGCAACGGCCGCCTCATCGACCCAAAAAGCGGCATTGACGCGAAAAAGGACGTGTTCATCGCCGACGGACGCATCGTCGCAATCGGCAGGGCGCCGGCCGGGTTCCAGCCCGGGCGCGTCATCGATGCGGCGGGTCTGGTGGTGGCGCCCGGGTTCGTCGACCTGTCGGCGCGGCTGCGCGAACCGGGCTTCGAACACAAGGCCACGCTCGAATCGGAAATGCAGGCGGCCGTGGCCGGCGGCATAGCGCATCTGGCCATCCCGCCCGACACCGAGCCGCCGCTGGATGAGCCCGGCCTGGTGCAAATGCTCAAGTACCGTGCGCGCGGCTTGCATCTGGCGCATGTGCATCCCTTGGGCGCACTCACGCAAGGCCTAGCCGGCGAGCGCCTGACCGAGATGGTCGAGTTGACCGAAGCGGGCTGCGTCGCGTTTTCGCAGGCCAACGTCGCCATCTCTGACAGCGAGGTGTTGTGGCGCGCGATGCAATACGCGTCCACTTTTGCTTACACCGTGTGGTTGCGCCCGCAAGACGCCTTCCTGTCCAAGATGGGTGTCGCGCATGACGGCGAAGTGGCGACGCGGCTGGGTCTGCCGGGTATTCCGGTGTTTGCCGAAACCATCGCCATTGCGACCATCCTGGAGCTGGTCCGGGCCACCGGCACGCGCGTGCACCTGGCGCGGCTCTCGAGCGGTGCCGGTGTGGGCATGGTCAGGGCGGCCAAGATGGAGGGCCTGCCAGTGAGCTGCGATGTGGGCGCGCATCACGTGCACTTGTCGGATATGGACCTCGGTTATTACGACGCGCAATGCCATCTGGTGCCGCCGCTGCGCAGCCGGCGTGACCGCGACGCCTTGCGCGCCGGCCTCGCCGACGGCACCGTCGATGCCATCTGCTCCGACCACACACCGGTCGATGAGGACGAAAAGCTGTTGCCCTTTGGCGAATCGACACCCGGTGCGACCGGTCTTGAGTTGTTGTTGCCCTTGACGCTCAAATGGGCGTCCGAATCCAAGCTGTCTTTCGCCACGGCGCTTGCGCGCATCACCTGCGATCCGGCGCGTATTCTGGGTATCGCCGCCGGGGAACTGGCCGTCGATCGTGCCGCCGATGTCTGTGTCTTCGACGCCGGCGCGCAAGTGATGCTGAGCACGCAAAGCCTGAAAAGTCAGGGTAAGAACACGCCCTTTCTTGGCTATGAATTGCCCGGCAAGGTCCGCTACACGCTGGTTGATGGTGCGGTGGTGTACGAAGCCTGAGCGTGCGGGGTAATCTGCTCGAAAGCCGCGCCAATCGGGGCTCTCCAGCCGGTTTTGGCGGATTGGAGCGGCGTTGCGACGAACCATGAACCGGGCGTGACCCCAGTCATTGCGCCGGATCCGTAGCCAGCCCACAGAAAAAATCCAGGAATCATGCTTGCCATGGATCAACGGGTGGCCCTGCGCTAGTCGCTAGTCGCAAAAGGGGACGCGGCGCACCGGCGGTCGGTCGCGGCTTTGGTTAGTCGGGCCCCGGGCACCATATTTGACCTCAATCAAGCCCACCGGGTGGCGTCGCCGCTAGACTCTTACCCCATGACTGCGCAACGACACTGGACCCTGGGAGGCAAGCTCGCGCTGGTGGGGGCGCCGTTCCTGCTGCTGGCCTTGCTGTCCATTGCGCTGACACTGTGGGTGTCCTGGCAGCTCGACGGCGGCGCAGCCGCGGTCAACGAGGCGGGTCGCATGCGTATGCAGGCCTATCGCATGTCGCTGTCTGTTGGCACCGGCGAAACCCAAGCGCTGCCACAGCAAATGGCCGAGTTCGAGGCCAGTCTGAATGTGCTTCGCAATGGCGATGCCGAGCGGCCGCTGTTCGTGCCCTGGGATGAAGCGGTGCGTGCGTATTTTTCCACGGTCGAGCGCGACTGGTCGCAGTTTCGCACCCGCTGGGTGACGACGCGGTCCGCAGCGACTGCCGGTCTGCGCGCCGATACCGCAGACTTTGTCGCGCATATTGATGCTCTGGTGAGTGGCATTGAATCACATATGTCGCGCTGGACCGCGTTGCTGCACCTGCTGCAAATGGCCATGATGGCGTTCGCGGTGCTGGGCGCGGCGGTGTTGCTCTATACCGGCTATCTATTCGTGCTCGAGCCGGTGGGGCAGCTCAAGCGTGCAATCGAACGCATTGAGCGCGGCGATTTTGCCGCGCGCGTGGATCGGGTCACCAGCGATGAGTTCGGCACGCTGGCCGAGGGATTCAACGGCATGGCCGCGCACCTGCAGTCGCTGTACCGCAACCTCGAGGCGAAAGTCGCCGAAAAGACCGTGCAACTGGAAGAAAAAAGCCAGCGCCTGCAAAGCCTGTATGAAATCACGACGCTGGTGGCCAAAGCCACGACGCTCGATGAGCTGGCGCAGGGTTTCGTGCATAGCGTCACCAGGATCGCGCGTTCCGACGGCACGGTGTTGCGCTGGTCTGACGAGGCCAACCAGCGCTACCTGATGCTCGCTTCGGAGGGGATGCCAGACAGCCTGGTCGAGCAGGAGCAATGCATCCATGCCGGGGGATGCCATTGCGGCGCGGTGGCGGGCAATCCGCAATTGCGCGTGATCGCTTTGCGCAGTATGCAGGCTGCGCCGGTGGCGGGGGTGGCGGAGCAACATTGCAGCCGCGCCGGCTTCAGTACCATCGTTTCCATTCCGATACGCCTGCACGAGCGCTTGATGGGCGAACTGGACTTGTTCTTTCATGCGGAGCTCACGCCGCCCGAGTCTGAGCGTTCGCTGCTGGCCGCGCTGGCCAGCCACCTGGCAAGCGGCATGGAAAACCTGCGGCTGAACGCGCTCGGCAAGGAAGACGCGGTTTCGCAGGAGCGCCTGCTCATCGCGCGCGAGCTGCATGATTCGATTGCGCAGTCGCTCGCCTTTCTCAAGATTCAGGTGCAACTGATGCATGACGCGCTGCGCTCTGGCGACCGCGGCCGGGTCGAGCAGGTGCTCGGCGAGATTGACGCCGGTGTGCGCGAGAGCTACGGTGATGTACGCGAGCTGTTATTGCACTTTCGTACCCGCACCAACGCCGAGGATATCGCACCGGCCCTGGCCACGACTTTGCGCAAGTTCGAGCACCAGAGCGGGCTCAAGGCGAGCCTGCAAATGCAGGGCGATGGCTTGCCGCTGTCGCCGGACCTGCAGTTGCAGGTCTTGCATATCGTGCAGGAGGCGTTGTCCAATGTGCGCAAACATGCGCGCGCAACGCGAGTCTGGCTTGATGTCGCGCAACAGCCCGAGTGGCGCTTCGAGGTGCGTGACGACGGCATCGGCTTCGCCTTCGCGTCCGGCAAGGGGCAGTTGGACGAGACCCATGTCGGTTTGCGCATCATGAGCGAGCGCGCCGAGCGCATAGGAGCGCGACTGGAGACCGTGTCGACCCCTGGGCGCGGCACCTCGGTCATCCTTACACTGCCGGCGCTAGAGCGCGCCGCCCCGGCGAACCATCTCGCCGAGGCCGGGGCAAACTAAAAAATGACCACTCTGGAGCCGGTCGTTCGCATCATGGTGGTTGACGATCACACCCTTTTCCGCCGCGGCCTGATTGCGCTGTTGTCGCGCGATGCGCAGTTTCAGGTGGTGGCCGATGCAGCCGATGCCGGCGAGGCGCAACGCCGCGCCGCCGAGTTGCAACCAGATCTGATCCTGCTCGACAATCATCTTCCCGGCGTCAATGGCGTTGACGCCCTGCCGGCTTTGCGCGAGGCCGCGCCCTTGGCACGTGTGATCATGCTCACGGTGAGCGAAGACGAGCACGACCTTGCCGCCGCCCTGCGCGCCGGCGCCTGTGCTTATCTGCTCAAGACCATAGAGGGCGACGCGCTGGCCGCCGCCATTCGCCGTGTCATGCGTGGCGACAGCGTGGTTGCCGACGAAATGACCGGCAAGCTGGTCGCCGCCTACCGAGATGCCGCGGCTGTACCCGGACAGGCGCAAACCGCATCCCCATCCTCCCCGCTCGCGCTGCTATCCCCGCGCGAGCTCGAGATCCTGCGTTGCATCGCCCGCGGTGAGAGCAACAAGGAAATCGGGCGCAGCCTCGATATCGCCGAAACGACAGTAAAAATTCACGTGCAACATGTGTTGCGAAAACTCGAAGTGAGTTCTCGCGTGCAGGCCGCGGTGATAGCGACTGGACACGGCCTGGGCTGAATCCGCAAGCCTTAACCCGTGGGGTCTGAACCTATAGGGCCCACCCCCCGTGATTAACCCCCCCGCGTAGTTCTTTCGAACTATGCCGCTCCGCTGCGCCCTAGTTCTTTTGCCTTTGTCCTGTTCTCCCTCTGAAGGATATTAGGCCGCAGCGCCGCCATCTACAGTGTGCGCATGAATCGCAAAGGGGAAAATTCATGAGCAGGAACAGACAGGCGTTGTCGGTGTTGATTGTCAGCACGCTGGCGTTTACGGTTTGTTTCATGGTGTGGATGATGTTTGGCGTGATCGGCATCCCGATCAAAAAAGCGCTCAATCTCAATGCCACCGAATTCGGTCTGCTCACGGCGACGCCAGTGCTGACCGGTTCGCTGATCCGGGTGCCGCTGGGTCTGTGGACGGACAAGTTTGGCGGTCGCATTGTCATGTTCGTGCTGATGATGCTGTGTGTCGTGCCGATCTGGATGATCGGTTATGCCACCGAGTATTGGCAGTTTCTGCTGCTCGGCCTGTTCGTTGGCCTCGCCGGCGGTTCATTTTCGGTCGGCACGCCGTATGTCGCACATTGGTTCCCGAAAAATCGCCAGGGCTTTGCCATGGGGGTCTACGGCGCCGGCAATTCGGGCGCTGCGGTCAATAAATTCGTTGCGCCGGCTCTGGTGGTGGCGTTCGGCTGGATGTTGGTGCCGCAGGTGTATGCGGCGATGATGCTCGGTGCTGCCCTGCTGTTCTGGTTTTTCAGTTACGAGGATCCGGCCCACAACGTCGACTCCAAGCTGAGCTGGCGCGAGCAGATGATCGTGCTCAAGGATCCAAAGGTATGGAAGCTGTGCCAGTACTACTCCATTGTCTTTGGCGGCTACGTGGCGCTAAGCCTGTGGATGGTGCAGTACTACGTTGGCGAATTCGGCCTGGACATTCGCGCCGCCGCGTTGCTGGCGGCCTGTTTTTCGCTGCCAGGCGGCGTGCTGCGCGCCGTGGGCGGCTGGCTATCTGACAAATACGGCGCCCATTCGGTCACCTGGTGGGTGATGTGGGTGAGCTGGATCTGCCTTTTCCTTTTGAGCTATCCGCAGACCGATTTCACCATTCTCACGGCCAACGGACCGAAGACCTTTCACATCGGACTCAATGTCTGGATGTTCACCGCGCTGATGTTCGTGCTTGGCATCGCCTTCGCCTTCGGCAAGGCCTCGGTGTTCAAGTATGTCTCCGATGAATTTCCCACCAACATCGGCGTCATTTCCGGGGTGGTTGGCCTGGCAGGTGGCCTCGGCGGCTTCGTGCTGCCGGTCATGTTCGGCGCGCTGCTCGATATCACCGGCATCCGTTCGAGCGCCTTCATGCTGATGTACGGCATCGTCTGGGTGTCGCTGATCTGGATGTACTGGACCGAGGTGCGTCGCGCTGAAGTCATGGGCCACAACGCGCAGGACTTCCGCCTCAAGGGCTGAGCCGCCTCCTCAACCGGACCATCAAGGACCATCATGAACACCAATCTCAAATCAAGCGTTGCGACATCGGTTCCCGCCGAGGGCGCCGACATCGGCGACTGGCGTCCCGAGGACGAAACTTTCTGGGATGCGACCGGCAAGCACGTCGCCTATCGCAACCTGTGGATCTCGGTGCCAGCCTTGTTGTGCGGATTCGCGGTCTGGGGCATGTGGGGCATCATCACCGTGCAGATGCTCAATCTGGGCTTCCCCTTCACCCAGGCTGAGCTATTCACGCTGACCGCCATCGCGGGCATCTCTGGCGCGACCATGCGTATCCCGGCGTCCTTCCTCATTCGCCTTGCCGGTGGACGTAACACCATCTTCCTCACCACCGCGATGCTGCTGGCGCCGGCCTTGGGCACGGGCATCGTGTTGCAGCACAAGGACTGGCCGCTGTGGGCTTTCCAGCTGATGGCGCTGTGGTGCGGCGTTGGCGGCGGCAACTTCGCCAGCTCCATGTCGAATATCAGCACCTTTTTCCCCAAGCGCCTGCAAGGAACCGCGTTGGGGCTCAACGCCGGGCTTGGCAACTTCGGCGTGACCATCATGCAGGTCGTGATTCCGCTAGTGATGACGGTGGGCATTTTCGGCGGTATCGGCGGCGAGCCGATGACGCTGTTGAAGGACAGCGGCTGGATCTTCGGCAAGATCCCGGCCGGCACATCCACCTGGATACAGAACGCCGGCTTCGCCTGGCTGCTCTCGCTGGTACCCCTGTCCGTCCTGTGCTGGTTCGGCATGAACAACCTGAAGACGGTTTCCCCGGAAACCGGCCATCCGCTTATCGCTTTTGCCAAGATCACCTACCTGTACACGCTGGCTTTTGTGCCCTCTATCCTCGGCCTGTACCTGTACCTGCCCAAGCCGACCGGACTCGGCCTGATCAGCATGTGGGTGGCGATCCCGCTAGACATTGCCAGCGCGCTGCTGGTGATGAAACTGGCGGCTTTCGGCGCCATGAAGGAGGGGGTCAGCAAGCAGTTCCAGATATTTAGCAACAAGCACACCTGGTCCATGACGGCCTTGTACATCGTCACCTTCGGTTCGTTCATCGGCTTCTCGATGGCGCTGCCGCTGTCGATGAAGGTGATCTTTGGCGTCAGCCATGTGCCCGACGCCGGCGGCGTGATGCAGCACACGCTTAACAACCCGAATGCGCCTAGCGTTCTCGCTTACGCCTGGATCGGCCCTTTCGTCGGCGCCGCGGTGCGCCCCATCGGCGGCTGGATTTCCGACAAGGTTGGGGGTTCCATCGTCACACAGATCATTTCTGCGGTGATGGTGCTCGCCTCGGTCGCGGTGGGTTACGTGATGATGCAGGCCTATGGTTCGGCCACGCCGGAGACGCACTTCCCGATGTTCCTCGGGCTGTTCATCGTGCTGTTTTTCGCCAGCGGCATCGGCAATGGCTCGACCTTTCGTTCCATCGGCGTGATCTTCGACAAGCAGCAGGCCGGCCCGGTACTGGGCTGGACCTCGGCCATCGCCGCCTACGGCGCTTTTGTCGCGCCCATCGTCATCGGCGACCAGATCAAGGCTGGCACGCCGCAGTTTGCGATGTACAGCTTTGCCGTGTTCTACGCCCTGTGCCTGGTGTTGAACTGGTGGTTCTACCTGCGTGCCAACGCCTACGTGAAAAATCCCTGAGCAACGCATTTTCGGAGCCTTTCAATGAGCCATTTTCTCGATCGCCTCAGTTATTTTTCGCAGCCCCGCGAGGCCTTTTCCGGTGACCATGGCGTCACCACGGGAGAGGACAGGACCTGGGAGGACGCCTACCGCAATCGTTGGGCGCACGACAAGATCGTGCGCTCGACCCACGGCGTGAACTGCACCGGATCGTGCTCCTGGAAGATCTACGTCAAGGGCGGCATTGTCACTTGGGAGACGCAGCAGACCGACTACCCGCGCACACGCTGGGACATGCCCAACCACGAGCCGCGCGGCTGCGCGCGCGGGGCGAGCTACAGTTGGTACCTGTACAGCGCAAATCGGGTGAAATACCCGATGGTGCGCGGGCGGCTTTTGAAGCGCTGGCGTGAGGCGCGCCTTGAGCACGACCCGGTCGGCGCGTGGGCGTCGATCGTAGAAAATGACGACAAGCGCCGCGACTACCAGAAGGTGCGCGGCCTTGGCGGTTTCGTGCGCTCGAGCTGGGACGAGGTCAACGAGATCGTCGCCGCGGCCAACGTCCACACCATCAAAAAACACGGCCCGGACCGCGTTATCGGTTTCTCGCCCATTCCCGCCATGTCTATGGTGAGCTACGCGGCCGGTTCGCGTTACCTAAGCCTGATTGGCGGCGTGTGCATGAGCTTTTATGATTGGTATTGCGACCTGCCGCCCGCGAGCCCGCAAATCTGGGGCGAGCAAACCGACGTGCCCGAATCGGCCGACTGGTACAACTCGAGCTTCATCATCGCCTGGGGCTCCAACGTGCCGCAGACGCGCACGCCGGACGCACATTTTTTCACCGAGGTACGCTACAAGGGCGCCAAGACGGTGGCGGTGACACCCGATTATTCCGAAGTCGCCAAGCTGGCCGACATCTGGATGCATCCCAAGCAGGGCACCGATGCCGCGGTGGCGATGGCCATGGGCCATGTGATCCTGAAGGAGTTCTATTTCCCCACAGTGGATGGCAAACCGGGCGAGCGCAGCGCCTACTTCGACGACTACGTGCGCCGCTACACCGACATGCCGATGCTGGTGATATTGAAGGATCACACGCTGCCCAGTGGTGAGGTCATCAGCGTACCCGACCGCTATGTGCGCGCGTCGGACTTCAACGGCAAGCTCGGCCAGGCCAACAATCCGGAATGGAAGACCGTGGCCTTTGACGAGGCAGGCAAGGTGGTGCTCCCCAACGGGGCGATTGGATTCAGGTGGGGGCCGGATGGCCGTGCCGACCAGGGCCAGTGGAATCTTGAAGCCAAAGAGGCGCGCCACGGCCGCGAGCTCAGGCTCAAGTTGTCGCTGCTCGAGGGCGGCGCGCCGAGCACGGACACCGCGAAGGTGGGCTTCCCGTATTTTGGCGGCATTGAGAGCGAGCATTTCCCCAACAACGTGCTCAAGGACCAGGGTGACAATGGGCGTGGCGACGTGCTGGTGCGCACCGTGCCCGTGCAGCGCATAGCGCTGGGCAAGGAGGGCGAAAAACGCGAGGCGCTGGTGGCCACCGTGTTTGACCTGCAGGTTGCCAATTACGGTGTGGCACGCGGCCTTACCGGCGAGCTGGCGGCGAAAAATTTCGACGATGACACACCCTACACGCCGGCATGGCAGGAACGCATCACCGGCACGCCGCGCGCGCAGCTGATCACCGTGGCACGGCAGTTCGCCGAAAACGCCCACAAGACCCACGGCAAGTCGATGGTGATCATCGGGGCGGCGATGAACCACTGGTATCACAGTGACATGAACTACCGTGGCGTCATCAATATGCTGATGATGTGCGGCTGTATCGGCCAGAGCGGCGGCGGCTGGGCGCACTACGTTGGTCAGGAAAAGATGCGGCCACAGACCGGCTGGACGGCGCTGGCCTTTGCGCTCGACTGGATACGCCCGCCGCGCCAGATGAACAGCACCAGTTTCTTTTACGCGCACACCGACCAGTGGCGCTACGAAAAGCTTGGCATGGAAGAGGTTCTCTCCCCGCTGGCCGACAAGAAGCTCTACGGCGGCAGCATGATCGACTACAACGTGCGCGCCGAGCGCATGGGCTGGCTGCCCAGCGCGCCGCAACTGCAGACCAACCCCTTGCAGGTGGTACGCGACGCGCAGGCCGCCGGCGCCGATCCGAAAGACTACGCCGTCAAGGGCCTCAAGGACGGCTCGCTGAAAATGAGTTGTACCGACCCGGACCACCCCGATAACTGGCCGCGCAACATGTTCGTATGGCGTTCCAACCTGCTCGGCTCATCGGGCAAGGGCCATGAATATTTCCTCAAGCACCTGCTGGGAACCAGTCACGGGGTGCAGGGCAAGGACCTTGGCCGCGATGAGGCCAAGCCGGTCGAAGTGGTGTGGCATGAGCAGGCGCCAGAGGGCAAGCTCGACCTGCTGGTGACGCTGGACTTTCGCATGAGCACCACCTGTCTGTACTCGGACATCGTGCTGCCCACCGCTACCTGGTACGAAAAAAACGACCTCAACACCAGCGACATGCACCCCTTCATCCACCCGCTTTCGACCGCGGTGGACCCGGCCTGGCAATCGCGCAGCGACTGGGATATTTACAAGGGCTTTGCCAAAAAATTCAGCGAGGTCTGCGTTGGCCATCTTGGCGTGGAGCGCGACCTGGTGCTGGCGCCGCTGATGCACGACAGTCCGGCCGAGCTGGCCCAGCCCTTTGAGGTCAAGGATTGGAAGCGTGGCGAATGCGACCTGATCCCGGGTAAGACCGCGCCCAACCTGCAGGTGGTCGAACGTGACTACCCCAACGTGTACAAGCGCTTTACCGCACTGGGCCCGCTGATGGGCAAGGCCGGCAACGGCGGCAAGGGTATCGCCTGGAATACGCAGGCCGAGGTGAAGCAGCTGGGCGAGCTGAGCGGCCTGGTTACCGCCGAGGGCGTGACCTGCGGCATGCCAAAAATTGAAACGGACATCGACGCTTGCGAAGTCATCCTGCAACTGGCGCCCGAAACAAACGGCCACGTCGCCGTCAAGGCGTGGCAGGCGCTGGGCAAGCAGACCGGGCTCGACCACACCCATCTGGCCATTCACCGCGAGGACGAAAAAATCCGCTTTCGCGATGTCCAGGCGCAGCCGCGAAAAATCATCAGCTCGCCCACCTGGAGCGGCATTGAGAGCGAGACCGTTTCCTACAACGCCGGCTACACCAACGTTCACGAAATGATTCCGTGGCGCACGCTGACCGGGCGCCAGCAGTTTTACATGGACCATCCGTGGATGCGTGCCTTCGGCGAGGGCTTCTCAAGTTACCGCCCGCCGGTGGACCTGAAGACAACGGCCGGTATCCAGGGCATCAAGCCCAACGGTAACCCGGAGATCGCACTCAACTTCATCACGCCGCACCAGAAATGGGGCATCCATTCGACCTACACCGACAACCTGCTGATGCTTACGCTAAGCCGCGGCGGACCCTGCGTCTGGCTTAGCGAGGATGACGCCGGGCGTGCCGGCATCGTCGACAACGACTGGATAGAGCTGTTCAACCTCAACGGCGCCATCGCGGCGCGGGCGGTGGTGAGCCAGCGCGTCAACCCGGGCATGGTGATGATGTACCACGCGCAAGAGAAGATCGTGAACACGCCCGGCTCGGAGATCACCGGTGCGCGCGGCGGCATCCACAACTCGGTCACGCGTATTGTGCTCAAGCCCACGCACATGATCGGCGGCTACGCCCAGTTCAGCTACGGCTTTAACTACTACGGCACCATTGGCACTAACCGCGACGAGTTTGTCGTGGTGCGCAAGATGAACAAAGTCGACTGGCTGGACACGCCGGTCGCCAATGAATTGATCGTGCCGGTGCAGGCCCAGGGAGAGGTCGCATGAAGATCCGCGCGCAAATCGGCATGGTATTGAATCTGGACAAATGCATCGGCTGTGCCGTGATGACCCCACCCGCCCCGGCCCTCCCTCCCCAAGGGGATGGAGGGAGAACATTGGACGCTGCATTTGTCGGCAGGAGCGAAGCATGAAGATCCGCGCGCAAATCGGCATGGTATTGAATCTGGACAAATGCATCGGCTGTCACACTTGTTCGGTCACCTGCAAGAATGTCTGGACCAGTCGTCCGGGCATGGAGTACGCCTGGTTCAACAACGTCGAGACCAAGCCGGGTATCGGCTACCCGAAGGAATGGGAGAACCAGGACAAATGGAACGGCGGCTGGGTGCGTAAGGCGAATGGCGCCATTGAACCGCGCCAGGGTGCGAAATGGAAGCTGCTGATGCGTATTTTCGCCAATCCAAACCTGCCCGAGATCGACGATTACTACGAGCCTTTCACCTTCGACTACGGCCACCTGCAGTCGGCGCCGGAAATGAAAGCCACGCCCACGGCACGCCCGCGCAGCCTGATCACCGGCAAGCAGATGGACAAAATCGTCTGGGGCCCGAACTGGGAAGAGATCCTTGGCGGCGAGTTCTCCAAGCGCAGCAAGGACAAGAACTTCGATGAAATCCAGAAGGACATCTACGGCCAGTTCGAGAACACCTTCATGATGTACCTGCCGCGTCTGTGCGAGCACTGCCTTAACCCGGCGTGCGTGGCGAGTTGCCCATCGGGCTCGATCTACAAGCGCGAGGAAGACGGCATTGTGCTGATCGATCAGGACAAATGCCGCGGCTGGCGCATGTGCGTCAGCGGCTGCCCCTACAAAAAAATTTACTACAACTGGAAGAGCGGCAAGGCCGAGAAATGCATCTTCTGTTATCCGCGCATCGAGGCGGGCCAGCCCACGGTGTGTTCGGAAACCTGCGTCGGCCGCATCCGTTACCTTGGCGTGCTGCTCTATGACGCCGACCGCATCGAGGAGGCCGCCAGCGTTGAGCACGACCGCGACCTGTACCACGCGCAACTCGATATTTTCCTTGACCCGAACGACCCGCGCGTGATTGAACAGGCGCGCATCGACGGCATCCCGGACAAGTGGATGGAGGCCGCGCGCATGAGCCCGGTCTACAAGATGGCGGTGGAGTGGAAGGTCGCGTTGCCGCTGCACCCGGAGTACCGCACGCTGCCCATGGTCTGGTATGTGCCGCCGTTGTCGCCCATCAGCGCCGCGGCCAACGCCGGACATATCGGCGAAAACGGCCAGATCCCCGACGTCAAGCAGCTGCGCATACCGGTCAAGTATCTGGCCAACCTGCTCACCGCCGGCGACACCGTGCCGGTGGTGCGCGCGCTCGAACGCATGCTGGCCATGCGCGCCTACCAGCGCGAAAAACATGTCGAGGGCCGCATCAATACCGCGGTGCTGCACCAGGTTGGCCTGACGCAGCTGGAGGTGGAGGAGATGTACCACGTCATGGCCATCGCCAATTACGAGGACCGCTTCGTCATCCCCAGCAGCCACCGCGAGTATGCCGAGAACACTTTCAACGTGCGCGGCGGCTGTGGCTTTTCATTCGGCAACGGTTGCTCCGAGGGAAGCGGCGAGACCAGCCTGTTCGGCAGCGAAAAAAGACGCACCATCCCCATCAAGGCGGAGATCTGACCATGCCCACATTGACCCCGAACCGGCCGATGGCCAAGACACTGCGCGTGCTGGCGGCGCTACTCGGTTACCCGGACGCGCGCATGCGCGCTTACCTGTCGCAAATGCGCGACCTGCTGCGCGAGGAGGCGGTGCTGTCACAGCCGCGGCATGCCGAACTCGGCGTGCTGATGGCTGCGCTGCACCTCGCCGAGCCGCTTGAGGCCGAGGCCGACTACGTTGAGTTGTTTGACCGTGGCCGCGGTACCTCGCTGCACCTGTTTGAGCATGTGCACGGCGACTCGCGCGATCGCGGTCCGGCGATGATCGACCTCGGGCAGACCTACGAGAAGGCCGGCCTGATTCTGCTCGAGGGTGAGCTGCCCGACTACCTGCCGGCGGTGCTCGAGTTCGTTTCAACCCAGCCGCCGCGCGAGGCGCGCGCCTTTCTGGGGGAGATGGCGCACATTTTCAACGCCATCTTTGGCGCGTTGCAGCAGCGTGGCAGCGCGTATGCCGGTGTACTCGGCGCATTGCTTGATCTGGCCGGTGAAAAAGCGCAGCCGGTGAAGCAGGCGGTGGAAGAGCCGCTGGATGAAAGCTGGGCTGAACCGGTGGTGTTCGACGGCTGTTCGTCCAAGGGCCAGTCACGGCCGGGTGAGGCGCAGCCGATCCATGTCATGCGCAAACACGCGGCCAATCCTTCACTCAATCCCGCACCCAAAAGCGCAAACCCGGGAGTGCCGGCATGAACGCCCTGCAAAGCTATCTGCACAATTTCGCCTTCACCGTCTATCCGTACATCTGCATGGCGGTGTTCTTCATGGGTAGCCTGGCTCGTTTCGATCGCGACCAGTACACTTGGAAAAGCGATTCTTCGCAGCTATTACGCAAGGGCACGTTGCGCTGGGGCAGCAACCTCTTCCATGTCGGCATACTGTTCCTGTTCTTCGGCCATTTTGCCGGGCTGCTGACGCCGCACTGGCTCTACGAGCATTTCATCTCGGCGCAGAACAAGCAGCTGATCGCCGTTTATTCGGGCGGCACCGCCGGCCTGGTCTGTTTTATCGGCCTGAGCTTGCTGCTCTATCGCCGCTTGTTCGATCCGCGCATCCGGCTGACCAGCCATCGTACCGATATCGTGATCCTGTTGATCCTGTGGGTGCAGCTGACCATAGGCCTGATCACCTTGCCCTTCTCGCTCGGGCATGCCGATGGCGGGGCGATGCTGATCTTGTCCGACTGGGCGCAGCGCATCGTTACCTTCCGCCCCAACGCCGAGGCATTGGCTGCGGTCGACTGGCCGTTCAAGCTGCACCTGGTGTTGGGCATGACGATTTTCCTGCTCTTCCCGTTCAGCCGCCTGGTGCATGTGTGGAGCGGCTTTGCCACCGTCGCTTTCTTGTTCCGGCCCCACCAGGTGGTGCGAAGCCGCCGCCTGAACGTGCCGCCCGGCCATAACCTGCCGCGCCAGCCCGGCGCCGGTGTCTGAGGAGCGCATCATGAGCATCACCAATCTGGCCGACATTGCTGTTGCACCCATTTTGGGGCTTGCCTCGGCGATCGCAGTACCCGTTGTCACGCGCGCCGGCGCGGTGCCCATCGCGCGCATCAACGCTGTGGCCCTGAACACGGCGCAGGACGCGCTGTCGTGCGAAGAATTGCGCCAACGCGCCTGCACCGAATTGTTACGCCAGGCGGCGCAGGACGCCGGCCTGCTCGATGCCGGCGACACCGCCTCGCCCGATGGCGTGATCAGCGAGGCCGCCGTCACCGCCATCGGCGCCTTGCTGGAACAAAGCCTGGCCCAGCCCGATCCTGCGGACGAAGCCTGCCGGCGACACCATGCGGCGCACCAAGCGAACTACCGGACTGGCGAACGCGTGCGGGCGCGGCACATCCTGTTCGCTGTGACCCCTGGCGTGGATGTCGCGGCCTTGCGCAAACGCGCTGAAGCGGCGCTGCTCGACGTGCGTTGCTTCGATGGGCCTGTCAGCGGTAAATCCTCCTATGCCTTCGGCAGGATCGCTGGCGAGCTTTCCAATTGCCCCAGCGGTGCCGCGGGTGGCGATCTGGGCTGGCTGGCCGCGACCGACTGCGCGCCGGAGTTTGCGCGCGAACTGTTCGGCCATGCCGAGGTTGGCGTGCTGCCGCGGCTGGTGCACAGCCGCTTCGGCCTGCATGTGGTGGAGGTGCTCGAACGCGAGCCGGGCGTCGCGCAAAGCTTTGAAGCGGTGCGCGGTGCGGTGCTCATGTCGCTGCGCCAGCAGGCCTATGTCACGGCGCTGCGTCAGTACCTGGGCCTGCTCGCCGGCGCGGCGACGATCGAGGGCGTCGATCTGGACGCCGCCGACACGCCGCTGGTGCAGTAGCCGGGCGCATACCGCCCATGCCCGACGAGTTGCTTGAGCGCTTGCGGCGGTTTCACGACGAGGCATTTCCGCAATACCGTTCGCAATTTCGCACGCTGGTCGATGACGGCCAGCATCCGGGCACGCTGTTCATCGGCTGCTCGGACTCGCGCCTGGTGCCCTATTTGCTCACTGGCACCGGGCCGGGCGAGTTGTTCCTGGTGCGCAATGTCGGCGCCTTTGTGCCGCCGTATGACGGCTCCCAGGGTTATCACGGCACCGCCGCCGCCATCGAGTTTGCCGTGCTCAATCTTGAGGTCACGCGCATCATCGTTTGCGGCCACAGCCACTGCGGTGGCATTCGCGCAATGTATGGTGATGTGGCGCCGGCGGCGATGAACCTCGCGCGCTGGCTGGATCTGGGGCGCGAGGCGATGCTGCCGGTGGCTGAGCTCGGCCCCGAGGTGTTGCGGCGCACCGAACAGCGCGCCGTGGTGCTGCAACTGCAGCGACTGATGGACTATCCGATGGTGCGCGAGCGCGTTGCGGGGGGCAAACTCACGCTGCATGGTTGGCATTACGTGTTGGAGGATGGCGAAGTGCACGTGTTCGACGTGCGCCACGGCAGGTTCATCGCCGCCTCAGAAGCCGACAACGCCGGCACCGGCCCTTACCAGCACTACGAGGAGCCGCCGTCGCGCGATTACGGTTGGTGAGGCGCCGTGTTGCTGCCGGGCGCAAGACCCTCGGGCAGGCGCACCTGCCCGTTTTATTCGAATTGCACCGGCTCGCCCTGCCGGTCAAAGGGAATGAACGAGGCAAACGAACCGGTCTTGATCGATTCGACCATGCGCGCCAGTGGCACGGTGGCCTCTTCGCTGGTCGGTGCGCGACCATCGTTGCCGGACAGTGCGGCGACAAACACGATGACCCAGGCCTGGCCGAACTGGTCTGATTCTTCGGCCAGCGCGGCGAAGCCGGCCAGCTCGTCCGGTGTTTTGTCGACCGACATCAGCGGCGCGAGTTCGCCGCCCTGACCGGCTTCAAAGCGCGCGCGTTGCGCCGCGTCGGCGTCTGCCGGCAGGGCGCTACCGGCAAACACGAACAGCAGGCGCTGCGGTTGCGCTTGCTGGCGCGCCGCCTGCAACAAGTCATCGAAACTTGAGAGAAGGGTCATGACTGCTTAACTCCGCAAAAGGGGTGCATGCACGCAACCTTACCAGCCAAAGCCATGTTGCATCAGCCGGCCTTCGCCGCCGCGACGCCATATGCCGAAAGGCGGGCGATGGCCGTCTGCATGAGGACGTTGCGTGACGGCGCGCAGTGGCGATGCTGCGCGAAGATGTTCAGGCGGCGCGTGAAGTCTCGCCCATTGCCAGGTGCACTTCGGCCACCGGGTTGAGTCCGGTCAGCCAGTTGCGGTGGCGCGTGAACACGCGCATGTCGTGTCCGGGCACGATGCGCTCGAGCTGGTCGGCACCGACCAGGGCTTTCAGTTTGTCGTAGGTGGCGACGAGATTCCAGGTATTGCCCTGCACATAGCCCGGTGGCCACATACGCTCGATGTTCGCATACCAGTAGACGCAGTCGCCGGCGATGACATAGGGGCCCGATCGGGTCTCAACCTCGACCCATTGCGAACCGAAGGTGTGGGTGTCGGCGGCAAGGCGGCAATGCAC
>CAMDDU010000011.1:0-110692 GCA_945892985.1 Bordetella parapertussis | reverse complement strand
GCGCGCCAGAAACGCCGCTTTGCGCGTTGCTCTTCCATGTACCTCGAATCCTTTCGCCGCCGCCAGCGTCATTTGTTTCATTCTCAATCCTCCCGTTTGCGTCTCGCTATATGACAACAGACGCGCGGACTTGTTCAGTGTTTCCTTAGTTGAGGCGGCGAATTGGCGTGCAGGTTCTTGTTCCCGACACGAGCGCGTTTTGTCAGGCATCGCAAGAAGGCCCTGATCGGCACGCCGGAGTTCAACCACACTGAGAAGCGCGTGCCCTAACAACTACCTGAGCTAGCTGAACGGCTTAATGCGCCTATGGCCGCCCCCCGACATTGCGGGAAGGTCGTAAGAGGCACAGCAGGTGCGCCTGTGCCCCATCGCAAGGCCAACTTTTTTGGCGTGAGTCCTGGGTGCCTATTTCTGTTGTGCTTTGCGCGCGGCGTATTTAGAGTCGCGCGCGGCCTTCTGTTCCTTTTTCAGGGCGGCTTCGGCTTCCGCTTTGGCGGCACGCTCAGCGTCCTTACGTGCTTTCTCTTCAGCGGCGGCTTGGGCCAGCCTGGCTTGTTCGGCTTTGCGCGCCTCGTCCCTTTGTTTGGCGAGGACCTGGTTTGCGAGTTTGCGTTCGGCGATGCGTATTTGGCGCGCTTTTTCTGTTTCTATCCGTTCTGCCTGCCGCTCGGTCGCTTGTGCGTCATTGGTACGCACCGTCACCTTGATTTTTTCCATCTGGGCTTGCTTGGCCTTGGCCGCGGTCTGCAGGCGTTCCGAGAAACTTGGTTCTTTACGAGGCATATCTTTAATCTTCCCTTTCAAGGCAGTCGCACCGGGGCGCGATGGCGCTCCGTGAGCTTAATGGCGGTCACGAAAGCGTGCGCCGCTTTTTTGCAGCCCGTATCTTATGACCTTTTTGTTTTGAATGCGCGTGGAAGGGGACAGTTTTTGTGGCTTGAGCAAGGGGTGCCCCCTTGCCCGAAGGTGTTATTTTGGACTTTTTCACCTGCAGTCCCCTTTTTTGCCCTGGGCGGGAACCAAAGCTGATACGCGTCGCCGCCTGTGTGCGCGCTTATGACAGGCAAGGAAGCTGGCGATGATGAAGCCGCCGTGGTTACAACTGCGTTTGTACCGCCGGGTCACCCTGTGCTCAGGAACGTCGGTGTAGTGCGGGGCACCACTGTGCGCTCAAGATTACGGAACAGCGCTTGTCGTCGACGCGCAGAAGGCCGGCCCATGAGCGCGAGTGGCCTGACTATGCGTCAGGCTATACGGCGTCAGGCAAGGTGTCATTCCAGGTTTCGGTCCAAGTGTCAGGCCACGTGTCAGACCTAAGTGTCAGCACTAAGTGCTCGGGTACCCGTGTAGATACCGTGCGGTTATTGTGCGGCCTGTGAAAGCCCGGCTAAGCAATGAAAATCGGCTGCAAATGCCCGCTTGGCGCGGGTTTGCGGCCGATTGCATATTGCGGGGGCGATATGTGCGCCCCTCGGGGCTGATCAGACGGCGGGTTTGGTTTCGCCGGCCGTTGGAGGTGCGGCCTCTCCGGTGGGGGCATCGTCGGCGAGTGCTTCGTCCGCGGAGCCCTGTTTTTTGCGCAGTTTTTCTTCCTTCTTGGCCTTCTTGGCCATTTCTCTCTGGCGTTTGGCGAAATCGTAGTTGGGCTTGGCCAATTTGTAGGTCCTTTTGACGAGTTGCGGATGTTAACAGCCCGAGAGTAACCGCTTTTGCCCCTGAGCGCACCCGCAAACAGCTAAATAGACGGGTAAAAAGACTGGCTCCGGTTTGGTGTAGACGTCGGCGGGGAAGTGGGCTGTGGGGGACGCTATAGCGTGCGCGGTGGAGAAAAGTTCGAATCGGCTAAGGAAGCACCGATCAAGTCCGACAAATGAAAACACCCGGCCAAACTTCCTTCTGGAGTGGGGGATATACAAGGGTGCTTGTCCCCTTGTTTAGGGAATGCCCAAACACTCCGCCCACAATGGAGCGATGGCCGGAAAACCAATGTTGGCGAGGATTTTCAGCCATATTGCTGCGATTTCCGCGCAAACAGTGTGCGATAGTCCGCGCTCGGCGTTATTAGCCGCAGATGCGCGGTCCCGATCGTGGTTAGCGGAAGTGTTTTTGCCTGGCGAGGGGCCTGGTTGTTGCGGACGCTTTTGCCGCGACTCGTGTAACGTCGCCAGTATCCGTAGCGCTTAGATTCATCACCATGCGTACGACTACACGACGTGCCGTTTCGATTTCGGCGGTATTTATGTTACGGATCGCTTTTTCGTAAATAGCGTCACGCAGCGGTTGCATCTGGGCAAAAGCACGTCGTCCCTTCGTGGCAATTCGCGTCATGCTAATGCGCCGATCTCCGCGGTTGGATGTGCGCTCGATCAGACCTTGTTTCGCCATTCGATCAAGCAGTCGGCTCAGGGTCGTGCGTTCCATATGCGTATGCAGCGAGAGTTCACCTACAGTTAAAGTCTTTTTTTCCGACAGCCAGGCCAGCACCCGCCAGACTGAAACAGATATGGATTTGGGAACCTCGGCGACGAATGCGCGGTTGTAAGAGGTTTCTAGCAGACGCGTCCAGTACAGCATATTGCTGGAAAAGGAGACTTGGCCGAAAGGGGTAGATCCGGCGGAGTCAGTCAGTTTTCCGGCTTTGGCCTTTGTGGGACGGGAGGTGGCGGGTTGGCTCATGATGGAGGGCCTCAGCGGGAATGGGCATTGGTAAGTCGGTCGAGTCACATGCAGACATCTGTTATGACGGCCACGTTGTCATTCAGCCTCTATCCCGGCATCGCGGATAACCTTGCTCCATTTTGCTATGCCAGACGGGATGGAGGCGGCAAATTCATCCGGCGTGTTGGCGACAATTTCCGCACCTACTTCCCGCAAGCGTTTCATGACTTCTGGCGAGGCCAGCGCCTTGGCCAACTCGTCATGTAGGCGGGCGATGATTGCCTTGTCCGTTCCCGCCGGTGCAACCAGCCCCCACCAGTCGTTCAGGATCAGTCCTGCCGCGCCTGCTTCGACGGCGGTGGGGATTTCCGGTGCAACCGCAGAGCGTTTTTCGCTGGTGACAGCGAGCGCGCGCAGGCGGCCGGACTGAATGTATTGCTGGACGGACGGATAGCTTGAAAACATGACCTGCGTATGGCCGCCTAGCAGATCGGCCACCGCCGGACCGGCGCCCTTGTAAAGTACCGGAGTGAACTCGACTTTGTGCTGTGCTTTGAGCTGCTCGTACGCGAGATGGCCAATTGTTCCGGTAGAGGCGATACCGATGTTTAATTTTCCGGGCTGGGCTTTGGCCAGCGCGATGAGTTCCTGCATGGATTTGACCGGGACCGAAGGGTGCACAACCAAGGCGAACAGGCCGTTCGCAATCAGCATGATTGGTGCAAAGTCCTTGACTGAATCGTAGGGCAGTTTCTTAAACAGCGCAGGATTGACGAAGTGGTTGCTGATGATCAACCCTATGGTGTAGCCGTCAGGCGCGGCTTTGGCGATCATAGCGGTGCCGATGGTGCCACTTGCCCCAACGCGATTTTCGACGACGACCTGCTGACCCATGCTGGTGCTCAACCACTGACCAAGCACCCGGCCTACGACGTCAGATCCTCCACCCGGCGGGAAGGGAATAATTAGTTTTATCGGACGCGAGGGGTAGGTGTCAGCTGAACTGGCCGGCATGCTGCCAAATGTGCCGGCGCATAGCAAAACGGCAGCGGCAAAACGAATAATGAGATTTTTCATCGGAAGGCCTTTTGCGTTGGTTTGATGTTTTAAAAACGCGTTGCCGGTCGCACGGATATGTCGTCCGGATTTGTCTCGTGGCTTGCATTGAGACTCAGGTTTGCATTCCCCAGCGTCGTACAGTGTTACGTTCGATTACGCGAAACACAACGTTTTCAACAAATAGGCCGATCAGAATGACAGTGAGCAGGCCGGCGAAGACATTGGGGATGTCCATCATGTTTTTGTTCTCGAATATGAACCAGCCCAGTCCGCCCGATCCGGCGGAGACGCCGAAGACCAGTTCGGCCGCAATCAGCGTGCGCCACGCGAAGGCCCAGCCTATCTTGAGGCCGGTGAGTATGGCCGGTGCCGCGGCTGGTATCAGGATGGCCCCGGCGTAGCGCAAGCCGCCCAGGCCATAGTTGCGCCCGACCATGCGCAGGGTGGTCGAAACGCTGAGGAATCCCGAGTGCGTGTTGAGGGCGACCGCCCAGATGACCGAGTGGACCGTCACGAAGATGATGCTGCCCGGTCCGAGGCCGAACCAGATCAGGGACAGCGGCAGCAGGGCAATCGCCGGCAGCGGGTTGAACATCGCGGTCAGCAGTTCGAGCAGGTCATTGCCCACGCGCGACGAGATGGCAAGAAAGGTGAGCAGCGCGGCACCGATGACGCCGATGGCGTAGCCGACCAGCAGGATGCGCAGGGAGGTGAAGCCTTTAATGAGAATTTCCCCCGACAGGATGGCGTTGCCGAGGGCGATGATTGCCGCGGAAAAGGGCGGGAACAGCAGCGGGTTGTCGAGCCAGTGGCCGTAGATCTCCCAGATGGCGACCAGCACGAGCAGCACCAGCGCCTTGCGCAGCATGCCGTTGCCCGCGAGGCGTTCCCATTGTGTCAGCGGCTTTTGCACCACGCCGAAGGCGTCCGCGGGAAGGGGTTGGCGAATGATTTCGGCGCGCCGGGTGGTTTGCCGCCCGGATGTGGTGTGGTCCGTCGGCTTGGCCATGTTCAGTCCGCCTTCTTCCCCGTGGGGTCAGTGAATAGCATGTCGTGAATGCTGCGCTCGAGCGCGGCCTCGTCAGCCGCGGACGCGTTTTCCGGCAGGCTGTTCAATTCAGCCTTGACCTGGCCCGGGTGCGGTGTGAGCAGCAGGATGCGGCTGCCTATGCGCACCGCCTCGGCGATGGAATGGGTGACGAACAGGACGGTGAAGCGCGTGTCCTCCCACAGCATCATCAGTTCGTCCTGCATTTTGCGGCGGGTGAGTGCATCGAGTGCGGCAAACGGCTCGTCCATTAGCAGGATGTCCGGTTCCATGGCCATGCCGCGGGCGATGGCGACGCGCTGTTTCATGCCGCCGGAGAGCGTGTGCGGAAAGCTGTCGCAAAACCCGGTCAGGTTCACTTTGGCGATGTATTCGAGGGCTTTTTCCTCGGCCTCGCGCCTTACCAGTTTTCGCCCCGCCATCAGCGGAAACATGACGTTCTCCTTGACGGTCTTCCAAGGCAGCAACTGGTCGAACTCCTGGAACACCATCATTCGGTCCGGTCCGGGCTTGCTGACGGCGCGGCCTTTGAGCAGGATTTCGCCCTCGACGGGCGGCAGATAGCCGCCGACGGCCTTGAGCAGGCTCGACTTGCCGCAGCCGGAAGGCCCGAGCAGCACGAAACGGTCAGAACCGTAGACGTCGAAACTCACCCGGTAGGTCGCGGTGACAAGATGCTCCCGGGTCTTGTACTGCAGGCTCAGGTTGCGGACTGAAAGCAGCGGCGTGCCCGGCTCAGTCATGGCGCGTGTCGGGCCGGACTTATCGGGGGAAGGCATTGATCAAGTCCCCTCCGGTATCGCGCGACTGTTCCAGCCGGTCGATTACGGCGAGTAGGCTGTCGCCAGCGTCGGGTCGGCTTGCCGGTAATCCGTTGCGCAGGCACGCGCGGTATTTTTCAGTGACTTCATCGCGCATCATCGGGGCGGCCGGGCTGCCCTTCATTGTGGCGGAGTACAACTCGCGCACCTCGCCGTTTTTCAAGGTCACGCGCACGTGGGCCGGATGGATCGCCGGTGGCGCGATGCGCGCATCGGCGATGCAGGTGCAGCGGGAGGTGATCGCGGTGACCGCCGGCGCGTCGAGCGCGGCGGGAAGGAAACTGTCGAAGTCGACCCTGCCGTCGCACAAAGCCCGGGAGAAGGTGTAATTAGCGCTGAATTGGGCGTGCACCACCTCCTTGCGCTCCGGTTGGTAGGCCGCCCCCACGGCGATCCAGTTGTACTCTCCCAGTCCGATTTCGACCGCGTCGATCTGTTCCGGGCGCACGCCTTCGGCGCGCAACTGCAGTCCCAGCCCGATGACGGTATGGGTTGCCCGGCAGCAGGGCCAGGGCTTGAGGCTGTAATCGAGAATGCGCCATTGCGTGCCGAGGCCGTCCATCAGTTGCGCAAGGTCGAAGGTGTCGCGCTCATACAGGCTGATCAGTCCGGCGCTGCCCTCGAGTGTTCGCCGGGTGCCGGTGAGTCCATCCGCCGCCAGGAAGGCCCCGAGCACCGCGGCCCGCGCGGCGAAACCGGCACCAAGGCGCTTTGACAGCACGCCGTCGCGCATGCTCTGCGCCGAACCGCTCGCCTGGTGGAAGGCCATGCCGAGGGCGTTCTCCAGTCCTTCGCCGGCCAGGCCGAGCAGCCGTCCCGCGGCGATCGAGCCTGCGAGGGAGCCCAGCACCATGGTCGGATGCCAGCCCCAGCCGAGGCTGTTGGTGCAGGCGAGGCCGAGCCGCGCGTGTAGTTCGGCGCCGACGGCAAGCGCGGCCAGGAAGCGCTCGCCGTCGACGGCACCGATATCCTCGGCGGTCGCCAGCAGCGCGGGCAGCATGACGCAGTTGGTATGGACCCGGGCCGGGTCGTGCTGGTCGTCGAAGTCGAGCGCGTGTGCTGCCGCGCCGTTGGCGAGCGCCGCGGAGGGCGGTGACAGGCGGTGGTCCGTAAGCAGCATGCTCGCGCTGCCGCCGCGTTCCCAACCGGAGAGGCGCCGGTTGAGGGCGTGCAGGCCGGGGGCGGCGCTGGCGCCGCGGATGACGCCGAAGGTGTCGATCAGGAAAAGCTTGAGGCGGTCCGTCACCTCAACCGGCAGGTCGGCATAGCTGATGCGCGCAGCCGAGGCGCAAAGTTCCCGGCTCAAGCCGGCGTATTGCTCGGCCATAGTCAGCTGCCCGGAAGATCGTGAACGTTGGGGAAGAAGGTTTCTTTCCAGGAAGCGGGCAGGTTTTTAATCGATCCGATGCTGTGCATGAACCGCGCGTAGGTCATGAAATTACGCGGTACCACCGAAAAGGTCAGGCTGGGGTCGCTGATCTGGCGGACGATTTCGTCAATGGAGCTTTTGTCCTTGGACATGCGCAGGTAGACCTCCGCGGCCGCACGTTTGTTGGTGTTGATGAAATTGACCGCTTCGGTCGCCGCATCGACGAGCGACTGGGTCGCGAGCGGGTTTGCCTGGACGAATTTGGCGGTTCCGAACAGTATGGTGCCCACCGTCGGGCCGCCGAGGATGTCCTCCGAGCTGAGCAGCTTGCGTATGCCCGGATATTCGAGTTCCTGGTGCATGAAGGGCGGGGAGGTGAAGTGCGCCGTGACCTCGCGCTTGGACAGCAGCGCGGCCATGCCGTCCGGGTGCGCCATCGACACCGTCAGTTTGTCGAGGCGGGCGTAGTTTTCCTTGCCCCATTCTTTTTGCGCGGCCATCTGCAGCAAAATGGCCGGCACCGATACCTTGGCCGCCGACACGACAATGCGGTCCTTGTCGGTGAGGTCGCGTATGGACTTCAGGTCGGGCCGGTTGACGTTGAGGAAGAACGCGAACTCGTTGACCGCGATCAGGCCGCGCACCTCGTTGCTGGTTCCGCGCGTCTTGTCCCAGATGGTCAGCAGCGACGGGCCACCGTTGGGGGCGAAGTCGAGCTGTCCTGCAAGCAGGGCTTCGTTAATGCCGCCGGTGCTGGCGAGTTGGTGGAAGACGCCCTTCAGTTCAGGCAGGCCGCGCTTGGCGCCGGCCGCCTCGATCAGCTTCTTGTCTTCCATGATCATCAGCGGCAGGTGAACCAGGCCGAACTGGCGCGCGATGCGAATTTGAGTAACTTCGGCGGCGGCCATCTGAGTGAAACCGGCAAGTATTATCGTGCATGCAGCAAAAAAACAGCGCTGGACTGATTTCATTTCCCATCTCCGTAAGTCAACTTCGGGTTGGACGACAATGCCGTTTTTGACGGCCCTTCAGATACGGCCTGCCGGCGCCTGATCCAGCAGGATTTCAAGATTCATCAGCGGTCCCACCTGCTGCGCGCCGTACACATCGGTGTCCAGCGGGTCGCCCGAACCGACGACGCGCGGCAGGGTTGCCTTGATCGCATGAATTTCCGGGCACAGGTAGAACTTTACGTCTTCGACGGGTGTGCTGTACATGCGTGCGATGCTCTCGGCCGACAGCGCCCCCGAGCGGACCACGCTTTCGTAACTGCCGGCATCGCGAAAAATGATGTCGAGCGTCAGCAGGAAGGGGCCGGCGTTCTTGCTGCGAACGAGGCTGGTCATGTCACAGAGCAGGGGCATGGTCGGTTTCCTTGTCAGAGTTGCACGACTTCGATGGGAAAGGGCGCGCAGGGATCGTCCAGGCGCATCACATGGTTCATCGAAAAGCGGTAGACCGCCCCGGCGTCGAGGATGGACGGCGAGTAGGGGAAGGCGATGTTGCTGACCTGCCCCGACCATCCCTGCACCGGCGCGTGGAAAATCAGGTTCTGGCCGATGGCCACCAGAGTATGGGCGCGCTCCTGCGTGCGTGCGACCGCTTCGAGCACTATGCCCACCTCGTGTCCGCTGAAGGTATTGGGCTCGCGTGCGCCCATCGCGGCGTTCACGCCGTAGAGGCGGATCGTCAGGATGTGGGTGGGATTGGCCTGATCCTCGGTGCGCTCATCGGTGAAGGTCTCGCTGATGCGGCGCTTCCATTTTAGTTTCAGGGCGTCGCAGAACGGCTGCAGCTGCCGCAGCAGGACGACGTCGCGGATGGCGCCGAACACCAGCGAGCGGTGGCCCGCCAGTTCGACGCCTTCCAGTCTTACCGTGTAGTGGGGCGAGGTGTGGAAGGCGCTGCCGCCAACCCGCACCGACACGCCGTCGGGTTCCTGGCGATACCAGGCCTTGCTGGCATCGAGCACTCCGGCGGGCTCCGGAGTGAGGTAGGCGTCGGGATTTTCGTAGAGGCTGTGGGAGATGACGCTCTCCGGCGTGCAGCGCGTTTCGGCGAGCAGCGGCGTCAGCACGAAATCCTCATTACTCAGGTCGCCCAGCATGCCGTCCGGAATGATGCGGCGCTCGACCGCGCCGTTGCCGCATTGGATGATTTTTGCCGCGTGCAGGGCGATGCCACGGGGAATTCCCTTGGCCACCGGTGCTGCGGCAAAAATGGACGCATCGCAGGCACGGCCGGCAAGCACCAGGTCTGCGCCGGTCTGCAGTGCGGCCTGGAAGGGCTCGAGGCCCATCATGCCGACGACGCGGGTCGAGCGCTCGATCACCTCTTCATTCAGCACCGGGGCGCCACTCAGCGGCGAGATGCCGCCTTTGCGAAAGGAGGACAACAGGGTTTCACGGTTGATTTCCGAGCGGATGATCGCGACGCGCAGCTTGA
Source organism: Bordetella parapertussis (assembly GCA_945892985.1). GTDB lineage: Bacteria > Pseudomonadota > Gammaproteobacteria > Burkholderiales > SG8-39 > CAITSH01. The sequence continues at coordinate 101,292 of CAMDDU010000011.1, read as the reverse complement.
TGCCGCGGTTGCGCGCGATGTCGCGAACAATGTCGAGGGCCCAGTCGACGTGCGGATTGCCGCCGGCGCCGCCAGCGGTGCCGATCAGGACGGGAACATTCGCCTTTTTTGCCACCGGCAGGATACGGTCGAGGTCGCGGGCGACGGCGTCGCGGGCGACAAAGCATTCTCCGGAACCGAGGTAGGCCGGGCCGGGGTCGGACGAGCCGGCGTCAATGCCGATGATTTCCGGCCTGGCTTTCATGCCGGCTTCGAAGGATGTGTCGGAAAAACCGAAACCGACGCAACCGGTGGGGGCGAAAATGCGGATCATCGGGCGCTCCGGCTTCGAGTCGTGGTTGAGGTTCCCATAGTGCGCTTTCCCGGCGTTCGGCGTCCAGAGCGCAGCAGCTTCGTGATGCCGCGAATGTCGCTTGCGGCGTCAATGCCCGACAGCGCCGCATACAGTTCGAGGGCGCGCTTGCGCGGCATGATACCCGCCGCGTTGGATACGAATTTGGTCTGCATCTCGGTGTCGGTGAGGCGGTTATTGGGATCGCCTTTTGGGCCGACCAGGGCGCGTTTTAACACCCTGCCGTCATCGAGTTGGATCTCGGTGGTGCAGCGGTAACGATCGGTGGCGGGCAGGGCGTCGATTGCCGGGTCGGTGCGAAGCTCGATGCGCTTCATCAGCGCCTGGATGGAACGGTTCGTTACCTTGGCGCTGGTGAACTGTCGCAAGCCCAGCTCACCGTCGATGACCATGGCCGCGACACAGTAGTGAAGGCTGATTAGTGCGTTGCCGACGGTTTTCACCCCGGCAGCCCCGCCGGCGGTGGTCTTCATCGTGTAATCGATGGTCAACTGGTCAACATGGGAAACGATTTTTCGAATCTGCCCCGGGCGTACCGCCGGGTTTTCATCGAGTATGAGGCGGACGTTTTCGACGGTGGGGTGGTTGCTGCGTATGCACGGATAGAACTTGTGGTAAATCTCGAAACGCCAGCGTCCCAAGTCGCGTGGTATCGCGGCGTAATCGGGCGCGCGGCTGAAAGTGCCGAGGAAGCCCGAGTAGTCGGCTTCGATGCTGTCGGTCGATGCCTCCAATCCGCGGCGGGCAAGTTCGGCGGCAAACAGGCCACCGAGTACCGCCTTGGGCGCGTTGAATCGCTTGGCAAGGGTGGCGCTGTAGAGCCCGCCTGCCTGCGACGCGGCGAGGCCGAGGGCACGCATGGTCTGTTCTTCACTGAGGCGCATCAGCTTGGCGGCGGTGGCAAGCGCGACAAAAATCGTCGGCACCGAGTTGTAGAAACCGCCGGAGGCAAAGGCCTTCGAGCCGAGTGCCGTGCCGATGACGTTACCGACTTCGTAGCCGGCGGCAAGGGCGGTCAGCAGGTCTTTTCCGCTGATTTTTCCGCCCAGCCGTTCGGCAACCGCCAAAGCCGTAGGCAGCGCGACGCTGCCCGGGTGTAGCACCGCCGGCAGCAGGGTGTCGTCGTAGTCCCATGCATGGCAGGCGGCGCTGTTCGCCATGGCGGCAAAGGGCATGGCTGCCCTGCGTGAGGTGCCCCAGATCGCGGCCTCGCCGCGGCTGTCCCAATCGGACACGAAGTCGCCGACCAGTTGCGCGAAGTCGGTGCTGGCACCGAGCAGGGCGCAACCTATCGTGTCGGGGACCGACTGCTGCATTGGGATGAGGATGCGCCGCGGTATCTTGTCGTAGCTGAGACCGGTGATGAATCGTGCGATCAGCCGGGTGAGCGGCGCGCGTTTTGTGGCGGTCGTGGCTGTGCCCCTGCGCGGGGCCGCCTTGGTTGCTGCGCTGGGCTTACGGGGCGCCATATCCGCCTCCTCCTGGTGATTTGATGGTCAGCACGTCGCCCTGCTTGAGGCGCGTGGTGCCCTTGAGCGGGGCAGGCCCGTCATTGATGCGTATCTCGGTTCCGAGCGCCGCGGCGCCGCCGTTCATGCCTTCGGGTGGAAAACGGGATCGGTCGCTGAAGATGGACGCTGTCGCGCCGTCACGAGCCAGTACGCGCAGTGAAAACACCTGCCCGTCGCCGCCGCGGAACATGCCGGCGCCGCCGGAATTTTCGCGTATGGATTTGCGCTCGATCAGGATCGGCGCCGACGTTTCGAGCACCTCGATCGAAGTATTGCGCGTGGTGGACGGGAAGGCGATGCAGGCTATGCCGTCCTTGTCCGGCCGCGCGCCCAGGCCGCCCATGATGAACATGGTGGATGAAAAGGCCTTGCCCTGGTCATCGGTCCCACTGATAACGATGTGCGGACGCGGCGAGGCGCCGTCGGCGAGCAGGCGGCCGGCAACATCGTCTTTCGGGATAGCCTGTGCCAGCGTGCCGAACACGGCGGAGGTCAGCAGGTGCCCTGTCAGGTTGCGCGCGCCGACCGCGGCGGGATGCTTGGGATTCAGCAGGCTGCCCTCGGGGGCCGTCACGGTGAAGGGCCGCATCATGCCCTCGTTGTTGGGCACACCGGGGTTGATCGCGCATTTCAGCGGGTAGACGGTGAAGGCGTTGGTATAGACCCAGGGGCAATTGATGGCGCGCCCTATCTGCATCGACGATCCGGCGTAATCCATGGCAATGCTGTCGCCTGAGATCGTCAGTTTTGCGGCGATCTTGAGCGGGGAGTCATAGCCGTCGATCTGGTACTCGTAGCGGAAAACGCCGTCCGGAATGGCCGCAATGCTAGCGCGCATCGCTTTTTCCGAAAAATCGTGGATCGCTTCGGCTAGATCGTCGAGGCCGTCGAGGCCGGTCTCCTCCAGAAAGGCGTTGACCCTCTCACCGGCGACGGCGCATGAGGCGATCATCGCGTGCACGTCGCCGATGACCAGGTGGGGAACGCGGACATTGCGTTCGATGAAGGCAAACACGTCCTTGTTGGGCTTGCCGGCGCGCATCAGTTTGCAGATCGGAATTTGCAGTCCGTCCTCGTAGATTTCACGATTCTCGGCTGACCACCGCCCGCCCATGTCCGATGGGTGGGCGACGACGCCGGAGTAGGCGACGAGTTTGCCCGCCTTGCTGAAAATGGGCATCACCATGCTGATGTCCTGCAGGTGCCCGCTGCCCATCCACGGGTCGTTGGTGATGACGACGTCGCCCGGGTGCCAGCCTTCCTCCTTCATCGCCTGCTGGAAATGCCGCATGGTGTTCGGCAGCGTGCCTATGAAGGATGGCACGCTCGTGGTGGACTGCGCGAGCGATCTGCCGCGGCCGTCAAACAGCACGACGGCATAGTCTTCGGCCTCCCGAATGACCGGCGAGAACGCGGTGCGCACCAGTGCGGCGGCAGCTTCGTCGACGAAGGAGATCAGCCTGCTCCAGGAGATTTCAAAGAAAATCGGGTCTTTGATGCGCGCAGTTGTCATGTCAATGCGTTCATGTCAGTCCGCCCTCAGCGTGATGTGCAGGTTGCCGAAACGATCGACCGAGCAGTGCTGCCCGGGCGCCACCAGGGCGGAGAATTCCGACGACTGGACGATGGCCGGACCGTCGAGGCGGTGTCCTGCGCGCAATTCAACGTGGCGGTAGATCCGTGTTTCGATGAAACCGCGCTTGGGGAAATAAACAGGACGCGCCTTGTAAGCCTCGGCCGTGGTGCCGGCCGCCGACTCGATGGGCAGAAAGTCAAAGGGACCGCCAAGCGCAACAGCCCGCACACGCAGGCTCACAAACTGGATCGGCGCACCGTCGATGTGGCGCCCGTAGAGCCGGTCATAGGCGGCGTTGAAGGAGCCGGTCACGGCCGCGCCATCGAGCGGCTTGGCCTGCAGGTCGTGACCGAACCGGACGGTGATTTCGCTGCCCTGTCCGCGGTAACGCATGTCGGCGCTGCTGTGGATGTGGATGTCTTTGGCCGGGACGTCGGTCAGCTGGGCGCGGGCTTCTTTGGCGAGCTTTTCGTAGCTTGCCGCAAGCTGCGCCCAGTTGGCACCGGCGACATCCATGACGGCACTGTGCACGACATCGAAGGACAGCGGTGCCGCGAGCAGACCGACCGCCGACATTACGCCCGCATTGCGCGGAACGATCACCGTCGCAACGCCAAGCTTGGCGGCTACCGCCTGTGCATGCGTCGGGCCGGCGCCACCGAACGCTATGAAGGTGAAACGGCCCGGATCCTTGCCGCGTTCCACCAGGTGGATGCGCCCGGCGGTGGCCATGTTCTCATTGGCGATTTCGTGGATTCCCCAGGCCGCTTCCATTGCCGGCAGGCGCAGTTTTTCCGCCAGCCGAGCGATCGCGCCGTCCGCTGCAGCGCGGTCGAGCTTCATGTCACCGCCGGCGAAATCATCGGCGTCGAGGTAGCCGAGCACGAGATCGGAATCGGTGACGGTTGCCTCGCTGCCGCCCCGGCCGTAGCAGGCCGGTCCGGGGACGGACGCTGCGCTGCGCGGGCCCACCTTGAGCAGTCCATACTGGTCGACCCAGGCAATGCTGCCGCCACCCGCCCCGATTTCTATGAGTTCGACGGTGGGCGATTTGACGATGAGGCCGCTGCCTTTCTTGAAGCGGTGCAGCCGGGCCACCTCGAGCTGGTTCGACAGGGTGACTGTGCCGTCTTCCACCAGACCCACTTTTGCTGTCGTGCCGCCCATGTCAAATGACACCAGGCTTTCGATGCCGATCGCGCTTCCGAGGGCGCGCGCCGCTTCGACTCCCGCCGCAGGCCCGGACTCAAGTATTTTTACCGGCAGGCGTGACGCGACTTCCCCCGTCGTCAGGCCGCCGCTGGAGAGCATGACGTTGAAGCGTCCTGAAAAACCTTTTGTGCGCAGTCCCTGCTCAAGTCGTTTCAGGTAGTCCCTGGTACGCGGCTGGGTGTAGGCGTTGGCGACAGTCGTGGAAGTGCGCTCGTATTCGCGGATTTCCGGTTGTACCGCAGACGACAGCGAACAGGCCAGCTGTGGGAACTCCGCGGCAATCAGTTCGCCGACGGCGCGCTCGTGCGCGTCGTTGACATAGGAATGGATGAAGCAGACCGCGATTGCGGTTGCCCCCTTGGCCGCGAGTACGGCCACTGCCGTTCGCGCGGCGGCAAGGTCGAGCTCGGTCAGAACCGCGCCGTCGGCGCCGATGCGCCCGGGTACTTCGCCGCGCAGCTCGCGCGGCACCAGCGGCGTGGGCAGGTCGATGCCAAGGTCGTAAATGTCGTAGCGCGTTTCGGTCGCCATTTCGATGATGTCGCGAAAGCCTTCGGTCATCAGTAACCCGGTCACGGCACCGTTGCGCTCGATGAGCGTGTTGGTTACCAGCGTCGTCGCGTGGATGAAGTGGCTCATCGCGGCCATCTGCCGGGTGTGGCGTTCCAGCAGGGTGGTGCCTGCCTCAAGAATGGCGCGGCTCGGATCCTCGGGGGTGGTTAGCGTCTTGGCCGTAAATAGAGTGCCGCTCGCATCGTCGTGCAGGACAAGATCGGTAAACGTTCCACCCACGTCGGCGGTAAGTCGGTAGGGCGGTGTCAGACTCAACGAGTGTCTCCGATGGAATGCGATGGCTGAGGCAAGCCCGGACCGGGGAAAATGCTGCTGCCTGTGCGCCCATAAAAATTCATATTCGATGAAAAAGTATGTGCTGTCAACACATAATTTTCGGCCGCCGCGGCCGCACTTTGCCGGTCGACGGCTGTCGCGCCATGGACGACCACCATGGATGACCACCAGGGCCGGTGCCCGGTTGTTACGCCGACTTTTTTATTTTTCCATTGGGCGGCTTAACCCGCTTGCGCGGTGGAATCGTGCAAAGCAAAAAGCTTCTGGCTGCGAAGATTCCAGCCGCTCAGGCGGCCATTGGCGGCAGGCGCTTGTGCCAGTCGCTTATGCGCTGGTAGGCGTCGCCGGCGCGCAATAGCAGAGCTTCGGTAAAGGGTTTGCCGACGAGCTGAAAACCGAGCGGCAGGCCGTTGGCAAAACCGCAGGGCAGACTGAGCGAAGGCAGGCCAAGGTAGTTGATGCCGCGCGTGCAGTGTGTAAGGACGCCGATCTTTGCCGCTACGGCGGCCGGGTCGCCGGCTGTGGTTTCCATGATGGAGGGCACTGGCACCGATATGGCGGGCAGGTGCAGCAGGTCGGCGCCCTTCATGGTGCTGGCGATGTATTCGGCGGCGATCTTGGCGCGCAGCGAGAGGGCTTCGGTGTAGCGTGTCGCCGGGTAATACAGGCCGGGCTCGATACGGCTGCGCACCTGGTCGGCATAGTCCTGCGGCCGGGTGGCCAGCCAGTTGCGGTGCATGCTCGCGGCTTCAACCGCCATGACCACGATCATCAGCGCGTTGACCAGGGCCATGTCCGGTGTCGTCGTGGTGACGATTTTTGCGCCCAGGTCGCGCATCGCCTCGATTGATGTGTCGAGCGCCTTTTTCACCTCGGGTGTGACGTGATCGTAATAATAATTTCCGGGCACGGCGATGGTCAGGTTTTTCAGGTGACCGCTCAATTGGGATTCGTAGTCGGGCACCGCTATGGCCGAGGCGGTCGGGTCCGCGGCGTCTGCGCCGGCGATGACCTGCATGATGCGGGCGCAGTCGCGCGCAGTCTGCGCCAGCGGTCCGACGCAATCGAGCGACCATGACAGCGCCATGGCGTTGGCGCGACTGACGCGCGACCAGGTCGGCTTGAGGCCGGTAACGCCGCACATCGCGGCGGGGTGGCGGATGGAGCCGCCGGTATCGGAACCGAGTGACGCGGTGACCAGTCTGGCCGCCACGGCGATACCCGAACCACTGGAGGAGCCGCCGGTCACATGATCGGGATTCCACGGGTTGCGCACGTGGCCGTAGGGTTCGTTGTAGCCGGTGGGCGAGAGTGCGAACTCAGCCATGTGCAGCGTGCCCAGATCGAGTGCGCCGGCGGCGTCGAGGCGCTTGAGTACGGTGGCGGTGGTGCCGGGCACAAAACCCTGGCGGATATTCGAACCGCCTGAACAGGGGCGTCCGGCGCGGTAGTACAAGTCTTTGTGGGCTAGCGGCACGCCGTGCAGCGGTCCGATGCGCTTGCCCGCCGCGCGCCAGGCATCCGCCGCATCGGCCGCTTCGAGCGCTTTGTTCTCTTCCAGCAGCACCACGGCATTGAGTTTGGTGCCGATGTTTTTCAGACGCGACAGGCTTGACTCGGTGGCTGCGCGCGAGGTGGTCTCGCCCCTGGCGATGGCGTCGGCCAGTTCGCTCAGTGACAAGGGGTGCAAGGCGGCGCTCACGGCTTGCGCCCTTCCAGCCAGGCGACAAAATCGCCCGGGCTGTCGTCCATGGCAAGGCGTTCACGTGCCGCCTGCGCGATGATGGCGTTGTTGGCCTCCACCAGCGGGCGGGTGCGTGCGACCCGGTCGGCCGGCAGCTCGATTTGCTGCAGCGCCGAGGCGAGTTCGCCCATTGCGGTGTCCTGAATCGGTTTGGTCATGATCAGCTTCCGGGAATGATGCCCGGCGGCAGGGCCAGGCAATGATTGGCGATGTCGCCGGGTTTGGTCCACCACACGCGTGAGGCGAGTGGATGGCGCAGGCAGTGTTGCAGCGCCCGGCGTAGCGCGCGAACGCGAAAAGGCTGGCCGAATACATAGGGATGAACGGACACATTCATCACGAGCGGATGCCGGGCGCTTTGCCCGATCATCTCATCAAACTGAGCGACGAGCATGTCGCAGAACACCGCGGCGCTCCATTTGCGGTGGATGATGGCCTGTGCATCGTCGGTCTCGACCGGGTAGGGAACAAGCAGCATGGGGCCGGTGCGGGTGCGCAGCCACACCGGCTGGTCGTCCATGGGCCAGTCCATCAGGTAGGTGTAGCCGATTTCTTTGAGCAGGTCCGGGGTGTGCGTGGTTTCGTAGGCGCCGGCGCCCATCCAGCCACGGGGAGGGCGGCCCTCGTGCTTTGTGATGGTGTCGGTGACCTCACGCAGCAAGCGTTCTTCGTCGGGCTGCCACAGGCCGCGCAGGTTCTCGGCGTTGCTGCGGCCGTGGGCAATCAGTTCGTCACCGCGCTTGCGTATGGCGTCGGTGATCTGCGGGGCGTAGTCGTAGATCAGGCTGTTGGTGGTGTGTCCTGCGGGCAGCTTGAGCTCGTCCAGCAGGTCGAACAGGCGCCAGATGCCGATGCGGTTGCCGTAGTCGCGCCAGGAATAATTACGATGCGTTTGTGGCTCGCCGGTCTTGGCCGGGTCATGGCCCATGCCGGTGCCAAAGGCGAACCATTCGATATTGGTCGTTACGGTGAAGGCGAGGCGTTTGCCCTCCGGCCACGAGTAATCCCTGCGCTCGGGCAGCGGAATGAAGTCGTAACGGTCATGCTGGGGTAAAAGGGGATTCATGCGCTGCGGATGGCCAGACTAATACGCGCGAGCCCTAAGGGGCCGTCGGTTCATTGTGCCATCGCTCCCTCTTTGGGCCGCAGTTCGCTGTTCATTACCGCGGCGCGTAGCCCCACAGATCGAGCAGCAGGCTGGCCCCGGGCACGAACATCGTCGGTGCTACAGCGATGGCGCTGAAGGGCAGTCCGGCATCGCGCAGTTCGCGGTCCCACGCCTGGTGCGCCGCGTGAAAGTCGGTGAGGTCGGTGTGAAAATGCAGCGCACGAACGACATTGGACAAGTCGGTGCCGGCGGCGGCGAATATGCTTTCAGCTTTGGCCAGAATGTCAGTCATTTGCGCGCGCGCGCTGTCATGAAAGTAGGGGGCGGACGCCTGCACTTGGGCGCAGGGTACGAGGCCCGCCTTGTCCACGGCCATCAGTCCGGAAACAAACAGCAGCTCGTCGAAGCTGCAGGCCTGAAGCGCGCCCTCTGCGATCAGTTCGACATCACAGCAGATGTCGCGGATGCGCGGTTGCGCCGATGCGTGGACGGCGATGAGGTTGACTTCGATCGTGGCGTCGATGGTGCCAAAGGCCGGATGTGTCACCGGCACGATGGTGGTCGGCGGTATGCGCCGGCCAAAGCATTGCGCCCAGCTTTGCAGGAAGGCGGGTAGGTCTGCCGGATGACTCAGGTAGACCTGCGCCTTTAGCACGCAGTCCGGATGGCTGCCGGCCGCCTCAAGTGCCGGCAGCAGGCGCTTCTTGAATAGATATTCTGTTTCCAACTTGATGCGCGTGCCATTCCATTGCTGCCCGGACGCTTGCCTGGCTTCGGCGGCGATGTTGCCCGAACTGTCGCGTGCCAGTTGCCCTGCCACAAACACCATGTCGCCGACGCGCAGGCAGGGCGCGTAGCCCGAGGTCTGCGGCGCATTCAGGTCGGCTTTGACACGCTCGATGGCGTAACCGCTTGCGCTGGTGGCCGCCATGACTTGCACATCCATGCCGGCGTTCTCATTGAGCAGGCCCGGAACGATGATGGAGGTGCTGGGTGCAACCTGGCCGGCCAGCGCTTGTTTGCGTGCGACGTGATAGGGATCGACCGAGCCCGGGTCCGGGTAGTACTGGTCGAGGCGGGCGACGTGCGTCATGGCGCTGCCGGCGGAGTCGAGGTGCGCGCGCATGCGCTCAAAAATCAGTTGTGCCTCGCGTTGTGGTTTGGGTGGTGAAGACAGCGGACGGCCGTTGCCGAGCACGGCCGGATCCATAAGGCCGTCCGGCTGCGTCGCGCGTAGCCCGGTGCCAAACACCCAGTTGCCGGCGCGCACAAAAGGCACATGCACGATGTCGCCATTGCCGTAACGGGTCTTGCCAAAACGCTCCAGGCTCATGTCTGTTCTGTCTGCATTAATCGACGCGTGCGCCGGTTTCCTTGATCAGGCGCGCCCACAGGTCGCGGTCTGCGCGGAAAAAAGCGCCGAACTCTGCGGGTGTCGAGCCGATCTGTTCGATGGCCGCGTTATTCATATAGGTCTTCACAGAAGGGGCTTTGAGCGCGGTGATCAGTTCGCGGTTGAGCTTGTCGATAATGGCGACGGGTGTGCCCTTGGGCGCGAGCAGGCCCATCCAGATGTAGGCGTCGTAGCCTTTGAAGCCCGACTCGGTGAGGGTCGGCACCTCGGGCAGCAGCGGCGAGCGTGCGGCGCCCGTCACCGCCAAGGGGCGCAGCTTGCCGTCCTTGATGTGACTCATCATCGCGGCGAGACCGGGCAGCGCAGTCTGGATTTGTCCGCCCAGCAAATCGGTGGTGACGCCAGCGCTGCCTTTGTAGGGGACATGGGTCATTTTCAGGTCGCCCATGGACATCATCAGCGCGGTAAAGAGATGCTGGGCGCTGCCATTGCCTGACGAGCCGTAGTTGACCTTGCCCGGATTGGCTTTTACATAAGCGATGAATTCCTTCATGTTCCTCGCCGGGAAGGACGGATGCACCAGCAGCACCGCCTGCTCGCGACCGAGCAGCGAGATCGGCAGGAAATCATCGACCGGATTGAAGCTCAGGTTGTTATAGAGCGACACGCTGATGGCGTTGGGGTTGGAGGCGAGCAACAAGGTATAGCCGTCGGCCGGCGCCTTGACCACGACTTCGCTGCCAATCATCGCGCCCTGACCGGGCTTGTTTTCGACCACGACCTGGTGGCCAAGTTGTTTGGACAACTCCTGTGCGATGACGCGCATGGGACCGTCCGATGAGCCGCCGGCGCCATAGGGAATGACCAGGCGTATTGGCCGTGTCGGGTAATCCTGCGCCTGGCACGGGGCGGCGCCGAGGCCTGCCAGGGGTAGGAGGGTGAGCAGTGCAATGCGTTTGATCATGTTCATGGCGGGTTTCCTGTCAGCTTCCGGGAATGATGCCCGGGGGTAGTGTGAGGCAATGGTCGGCGATTTCGTGCGGCTTGCACCACCAGACGCGGTCAGCGCCGTCGTGCTCGACGCAATGCTTGAAGGCGCGGCGGATCATGCGCAACCGGAACGGCTGGCCGAATACGTAGGGATGGATGGAGACGTTCATCACCAGGGGGTGGTGCTCGCTTTGTTCGACCATTTCATCAAATTGTTCGGTGATCATGTCGCAGAAAGCCTCGGCGTCGCCCTTACGGTGGATCACATGCTGTGAGTCGTTGAGTTCGATCGGGTAGGGAACCGACAGTATGGGGCCGGAGCGCGTGCGCATCCAAACCGGTTGGTCGTCCATCGGCCAGTCCATCAGGTAGGTGTAGCCCATTTCCTTCAGCAGGTCGGGTGTGTTGCCCGTTTCGTAGGCGCCCGAGCCCATCCAGCCCTTGGGAGCCGCGCCCTCATGCCTCGCGATGGTGTCGGTGACTTCACGCAGGATGCGCTCTTCATCCGGTTGCCACAGCCCCTTGAGGTTCTCGGCGTTGCTGCGGCCGTGGGCGACGATCTCGTCACCGCGCTTGCGTATGGCGTCGGTGATCTGCGGCGCATAGTGGTAGATCAGGCTGTTGGTGTTGTGCCCCGCGGGCAGCCTCAATTCGTCGAGCAGTTCGAACAGGCGCCAGATGCCGATACGGTTGCCGTAGTCACGCCAGGAATAATTGCGGTGCGTCTGTGGTTCCCCGGTTTTGGCCGGGTCATGGCCGAGACCCGCGCCAAAGGCGAACCACTCGATGTTGGTGGTGATGGTGAAGGCAAGACGCTTGCCTTGCGGCCAGGAGTAATCCTTTCTCTCGGGGAGAGGGATATAGTCGTAGCGGGTGTGCTGGGGGAGTAGGGGTTTGCTGCTCATAGTCTGTGACCTTGCATGGAACCGGTTTCAAAATGAGGGCAGGTCATTGCGAGCGCAGCGAAGCAATTTCCTCGTTCTTGCGGAACCTTGAAATGTTCCACCAGATTGCTTCGTCACTTTGTTCCTCGCAATGACAGCAATGATTCGAATTACACTTATTACACTTATTACACTTGTTTGTTTCGTCAAAACACTTGTTTCGTCGAAACTATTCCACCTTCGCTCCCGACGCCTTTACGATGGGCGCCAGCGTTGCAATTTCCTTGTTCAGCATGGCCGCAAAGGCCTCCGGCGTGGTGGCGATCGGATCGGCACCGAGGTTCTCGAAAACCTTCTTGATTTCGTCGGTGGCGATCACCTTGGCGAATTCGGCGTTGAGCTTGCGCACGATGGCCGGATCCATGCCCTTGGGGCCGAGGATGCCGCTGTAGAGAACCACATCGAAGTTCGCAATGCCGGCCTCGCCCATGGTCGGCACGTCGGGCGCCGCGGCGACACGCTTGGGGGTGGTCACGGCGAGGGCGCGCAGCTTGCCGGCCTTGGCGTTGGACACGGCCGGCGGCATGGTGGAGAACACGAAGGACACGTCATTGCCAAGGATCGCCTGCGTCGCCGGGTTGCTGCCCTTGTAGGGAATGTGCACCACATCAAGTGCCTGGCCGGTCTTGAACATTTCGCTCGCCAGATGAAGGATGGTGCCGTTGCCCGATGAGCCGTAGGAATATTTTCCCGGCTGCGCCTTCATCAATGCCGCCAGTTCCTTGACGGTCTTGGCCGGCGAAGACGGGTGCACCACCAGCATCAGCGGCGTCGAGGCGAACAGCGCAACGGGGGTAAAGTCCTTCACCGAATCGTAGGGCAGTTTGGGATAGAGGCTGGCGTTGATGGCGTGCGAGGTGATGTCCTGCAGCCAGATGGTGTAGCCGTCGGGGGCCGCCTTGGCGACGATATCGCCGGCGATGGTGGTGCCTGCGCCCGGACGGTTGTCCACCACCACCGACTGTCCGATGGTGGTGGACATCTTTGCGGCGATGGCGCGCGCCAGCACATCCGAAATGCCGCCGGCGGCAAAGCCGACGACCATGCGTATGGGCTGTTTCGGATAGTCGGCCTGCGCATGTACGCCTGCGGCGCCAAGCAGGGCGCCCGAGAGGATGAAAGTGCAGAGAATGCGTCGTTTGAATGTCATCAATGGCTCCGGCGGATGGTGAAAACGATGTATTAGTCCGGCCGAAATCAAGCCGGGCGGGCTAAAAAATTTATTTCACACCGAGGAAGCGGTGCATGGTGTCATGGTCGCCGCGCAGCGATTGAGCGCTGCCGTGCCAGACGATGCCGCCGGTTTCGAGAATATAGACCTCGTCGGCCACAGCCAGCGCGCTGTAGAGATTTTGCTCCACCAGCAGGATGGCAAGTCCGGTTTGCTTGAGGGTGGTGATGATGCCCTCGAGGTGCTGCACCATTACCGGCGCCAGCCCCTCCGAGGGTTCGTCCATCAACAGCAGCGTTGGATTGAGCATCAGCGCGCGACCCACGGCCAGCATCTGGCGTTCGCCGCCCGATAGTTGATTGCCGCGGTGGTTGCGCCGTTCGCCCAGTCGCGGGAACATTTCGAAAATGCGTTGCACGGTCCAGGCGTCCCCGTCGGCACCGCGCGATTCGACCATGGTCAGGTGTTCGGTGACGCTGAGCGACGGAAACAGCCGCCGCCCCTGGGGTACCAGGCCGATGCGCTCCTGCGCAATGGCATGCGTGGTGAGTCCGCGCAATTCTTTGCCGAGGTATTTGACGCTGCCCGAGGTCACCTGCGGCGAGGTGAAATTCATGATCGAGCGGATCAGCGTGGTCTTGCCCATGCCGTTGCGCCCGAGCAGCGCGACAACGCGGCTGGCAGGGACCTTGATGGACACGCCGTGCAGGATGCGCGCGTCGCCGTAGCCGCTATGCAGGTCGCGGACTTCAAGCATGGTGCGGCTTCCCCAGATAAACCTCTTGCACCTTTTCGTTGCTGCGTATGGCGTCCGGCGTGTCCTCGACCAGCACCTGGCCGTGCTGCAGGCAGGTGACGTAATCGACCAGCCCGAGCGCGAGGTCCATGTCGTGTTCGATCAGCACCAGCGTCAGCGTGCGCGGCAGCGCGCGGATGATTTCGGCCATGCGCAAGCGCTCCGCCGCAGAAAGCCCGGCGGCCGGTTCGTCGAGCAGCAGCAGGATCGGCTTGCCGGCCAGGGCAAGGGCGAGTTCGAGCTGGCGTTGTTCGCCATAGGACAGGTCGCGTATCGGCACGCCGCGGCGCGCGCTCATGCCGCTCTCGGCGAGGGCTTCCTCGACGGCGTCGCGCTCGCCGCTGTTGAGCCCGCCCGAGCCGAACAGCGAAAACTTGCGTGGCGACAGGCCGCGCACGGCAAGGCGCAGGTTGTCCTCCACCGACAATGCGGCAAATAGATTGGTGATCTGGTAGGTGCGGCCTATGCCCAGGTGGGCCTTGGCATGTGGCTTGAGCCGCGTCACATCATTGCCGCGAAACGCCACTTGGCCCGATGTGGGCCGGATGTCGCCGGCGATGGCGTTAAACAGCGTGGTCTTGCCGGCGCCGTTGGGGCCGATTATGGCGCGCCGTTCGCCCGCCTTGACCGACAGCGACACGCCATCGACGGCACGCAAGGCACCGAAGGTGACACTGACATTGTCGAGTTTGAGCAGGGGAGAGGTCATTGAATGAATCAGGTGATGGTGGAATAAGCAGGGCCGTCATTCCCGCGCAGGCGGGAATCCATGGGGTTTGAACGCGAACCCCATGGGTTCCGGGTTGCGCCCTGACAACCGGGCGCCCCCGGAATGACGGTGTCCCCGGTCAGCCTTTCTTGATGCCTTGGAAAGTGCGTGAATACGGCGGCTGCGCCATGTAGGTCTCAGGGTTGTATTTCCAGAACTGGCCGACGCTGGGGTAGGAGGCGATGGGCACGTTCCACAGCTTGCCGTCCTGGCGCTTCACGGTTTTGCGTATGTACATGTCATAGACCGGGTTGCCGTAGGCGTCGAGTTCGACCGTCTTGCCCAGCGGCGAGCCGGTCAACTTGACCTGGCGCACTTCGTTGAGGAAGTTGACCTTGTCCTCGACCTTGCCATTGACGCGCTTGATCGCCTCGGCCAGCCACATCGCGCCCGAGTAGTGCGAAAAGCCGTAGATCGACGGCAGCTTGTTGTAGGCCTTGGAGTAATCGGCAAGGAACTTGTTGTTGGCGGCGTCGTCACGACCTTCGCAAAAGTGCGCGCCCGAAATCAGGCCCTCGGCTTCGGTGCCCATGGTGCGGATGACCGACTGGTCGGTCGCGTTCTGGCAGTACAACACCGGCAGTTTGTCCTTGAGGCCGAAGTTGTTGAACTGCTGGATGAAGCGCGAAGCATCGGCGCCGGTTTCCATGACAAAAATGACATCGGGCTTGAGATTCTGGATCTGCGCCAGGTAGGGGCTGAAATCGGCGGTGTTGATGGGGTTCCAGAACTGCTGCACGATCTGGCCGCCGCCTTCGGTGAAGGTCTGGCAAAAACCGCCGCACTGCTCGTGGCCGAAGGCGTAGTCCTGCGAAATCGTTACGGCCTTTTTGTAACCCTGCTTGAGGCCGTAGTCGGCGATGGGGCGCGGTGTCTGGCTTGAGCTGTAGCCGGCGATGCGCACGACGTTGTTGAGGCGTTTGCGCTGCGTCAGTTCGTCGGCTGCAATGACCGGGATGAAGTAGGGCACGCCGTTGCCCTTGACGTACTCGGCCACGGCGAGGCCGGTGTTGGCCAGAATGTTGCCGACCAGCCAGTGGACGTTGCGCTGCTCCACCAGACGGCGCGCCTTTTGCAGCGACACGTCGGGGTTGGCACCGTCATCCTCGACGATGACTTCGATGTCGCGACCGGCGACTTTCTTGCCGACCTGGTCCCAGTAGAGGTTGAAGCCCTCTACCACTTCGCGGCCGCCGGCGGCAACGACACCGGTGAGCGGTGCCATCAGGCCGATGCGGATCGGGCCGGTCTGCGCCGATGCGGTGTGCACCCACGGTCCGACCGAGGTGGCGGCACTGGTCGCTGCGGCAGCGCCGGTGGCTTTCAGGAATTTGCGGCGATTCATCATGCTGATCTCCAGAAAAAGTAGGAAGGGTGGGGGCGATATTCGGAATGCGCTTGCTGTTGCTTGTATAACGGCTGAAGTTTTTTGGGCAGGGGCTAGTGGCCTCCGCCTTCTTCCCTTCCTGCTGTGGAGGCGGAGGTGGCCGCGTCTTGGGTGGTCGCAGCGCTCAGGGTGGCCGCAGCGCTCAGGCGCGCCTGGCGGCGGGCCATCAACTGCCGCGCCTTTCCGACCAGGCCCTCGGGCGCAAAGATCATGGTGAAAATGAACATCAGGCCGAGCACCATGGACCAGCGCTCGGTGTACAGGCTGACGAGATTTTCGAGCGTGATGATGACAATGGAGCCGATGAGTGAGCCGAACAGCGTGCCGATGCCGCCGACGATGGCCATCAGGAGCCCGGCCACCGATTGCCTGAGTTCAACGGTGGAGGGGCTGACGAAGGAGTTGTAGAACGCATACAGGATGCCTGCCATGCCGGCGAAAAATCCCGACACGACAAAGCCGATAAAGACATGCAGCGGCACGTTGTAGCCCAGCGCCTTCATGCGTGTTTCGCTCTCCCGTATGCCCTTGAGCGTCAGGCCGAAGGGTGAGTTGACAAAGCGCCACATGGCGAGGGCCATCAGCGAGGTCACCGCCAGCGTGAAGTAGTAGAGATTGACGTGGGTCGCCAGCCATTCGGGCTTGACCGTGCCGCGGATGCCGTTTTCCCCGCCGGTGACCGAGGTCCAGCGCAGCGACACGCCCCAGACGATCATGCCCAGCGCCAGTGTCAGCAGCAGGAAGTACACGCCGGAGGTGCGGATGGCAAGGGCGGCGAACACCATTGCCGTGCCGGTGGCGGCGAGCACGCCCAGGGCGATGCCCACCCACAGCGAGCCGCCGGCGGTGGTGACGTAATAAATCAGAACATAGGTGGCGACACCGAAAATTGCACCGTGGCCTAGCGGCGTGCGCCCGGCATAACCGGCAAGAATGTCTATGGACATCGCCAGCGCCGCAAAAATCAGCATTTGCGTGGCAAGGCTGGTCTGGTAACCGGAAATGACAAAAGGCACCAGCGCGAGCGCGATGAGCACGAGTGCGGTCCAGAGGTAGCGCTTGTTCATGTCGCCCGTCCGAACAGGCCTAATGGCCGGAAGGCCAGTAGCACCGCCATCGGCCCGAAGATGACGAAATAGGCGAGCTCTGGGAACCAGACTTGGCCGAAGGTGGCGAGCATGGCCACCAGTAGTGCACCCACCGCCGCACCGGCGAGGCTGCCGCGACCGCCGATGATCACCACCGCCAGGCTGAACACCAGTATCTCGGCATCGGCAGTGGGGTAAAGCGAAAGGAATGCGCCGCCCAGCGCGCCGCCTATGCCGGCGAGGGCGGTGCCAAGCATCAGCGTGTAAATGAAGACGCGGCGGATGTTGACGCCCATGGCTTCGACCATTTCGGCATCATCCACGCCGGCGCGAATGAGCGCGCCAAGACGCGTCTTGTTGAGCAGCAGCCACAGGCCGAGGAAGATCGCCACACCCACACCAAGCACGAACAGACGGTAGACGGGATAGGTCATGCCCAGGAACTGCACCGGTCCCTGCAGCCACTGTGGCACCGGAACCGTAAAGGTGTCGCCGCCCCAGATCACCAGCATGGCGTCGTTGAGCACCAGCGCCACGCCCACGGTCAGCAGTACCTGGCGCAGGTCGTTGCCGCGCACAAAGCGCAGCAAAACGACGTCAATCAACAAGCCGGCGATGGCAACCGCGCCCGCCGCACACGCGATGCCAAGGGCAAAGCTGCCGGTTTTCATCGCGACGCTGAACGCGACATAGCCACCCAGCAGATACAGCGCGCCATGGGCCAGGTTGACGATGCGCATCAGGCCGAAAATCAGCGTGAAGCCGCTTCCGACCACGAACAGCAGCGCGGCAAACGTCGCGCCGTTGAGCAGGTTGAAGCCGAGCATAGACATGGTCAGATCGCCTTGCTTACGAGTTTGCCAGCGTGACCAGTCCGAGCGCCTGCTGCCCCGACCCCTCTCCCGCAAGGGGCGAGGGGGGCTTGGTAAACGACGATGATAAAGCCTGTCGTCATTTCGCCTGCGGACGCTGTTTCTGGTACCAGTCGAGTATCTGTTCGCCGTTCCAATGCACCACTCCGGGGAAGCGGCTCATGTAATCGTACACGGCTTCGAGGTATTTGATGCGAAAGGGCTGGCCGCTGACGTAGGGATGAATGGCAATGGCCATGATGCGCGGTCGGTCGGCGCCCTCCATGTACAGGCGGTCAAAGGAGTCGATGCACTTTTGCTGCCAGTAGGCGGCCTCGTGGTGTTGCACCAGCATCGCCGGGATGTCGTTGGTCTCGACCGAGTAGGGCAGGGTGATGAGCGGCCCTTTTTCTGTCTTGATCTCTGTAGGCTCGTCGTCATAGACCCAGTCACCGATGTATTTGACCCCGGCGGCGGCGAGGTATTCCGGCGTTTCCAGAGTCTGGGTCAGTCCGGGTCCGAGCCAGCCCACCGGACGTTTGCCGGTGAATTTTTCGATGGTGTCCATCGAGCGGTTGATCATGCCCGGCTGGTCTTCTTCCTTGTGTATCGGACCCTGCTCCCAGCTGTGGCCCATGAATTCCCAGCCGGCGTCCTTGCAGGCGCTGGCGACGCGCGGGTAGTCGAGGCAGACGCGGGCGTTGATCGACAGCGTCGGGCGCATGCCGAGTTTTTCGTAGAGCGCATGAAAG
Source organism: Bordetella parapertussis (assembly GCA_945892985.1). Lineage (GTDB taxonomy): Bacteria > Pseudomonadota > Gammaproteobacteria > Burkholderiales > SG8-39 > CAITSH01. The sequence continues at coordinate 82,838 of CAMDDU010000011.1, read as the reverse complement.
CGCCAGAAGCCCACACGCATGCCGTACTCGTGCCAGGACCAGTTCGGCACGTCGGGCAGCAGCATCGCGCCGGTGGGCGGCGGGATGACCTGGCGTGCCATGGGTTTGGCGATATCCCAGACCTCCAGGTTGACGATGGTCCAGACGATGATGCGGCCGTCGCCGGGCAGCTTGAGCTTGGGGCGGTCGACAATGGCGCTGAAAGGGACGCGATCGCGGGGTTGCATGGCCATGGTGTGGGGTCTCCTGCTTTGGGTTGCTGTTGGTATGGGTTTGAGGGGAATTCAGCCGGCGCCCAGTTCGGGTGCGGCCATGATTTCGGTGTTTTTCATCACAAAGCCAAATGCGGTGCGCATGCAAAGCAGCGCTGCGGCGTGCAATTCGGGTGCGTCCATGGTGTCGACACAGTCTTCGGCGACGATGACCGCATAGTCTTTGGAGCAGGCGGCGACAACGGTCGACAGGATGCAACTGTTGGTGTTGACGCCGGTGATGATGAGTGTGTTGATGCCGTGCGAGCGCAACACAAAATCGAGGTCGGTACCGACGAAACAGTCGTAGCGCTTCTTGGTGTTGACCACCCAGTCGCGTTTTTGGTCGTGCAGTTCCGGCATGATGGTGCAACCGGGCATGCCGGCGATATTGTGCTTGAGCACATTCTTGCGCGGATTGTCAGGGTTCTCGGCGCGCGTGCGCCAGAACGGGTTGACGCGGATTTCCTCGGCATCGCGGTAGGTCGTCACCAGGTGGGCGATGGGAATGCCCTTGCCGCGACACCAGTCGAACAGAGCCTTGTTGGCCTCGATGACGCGCCGCGCCTGCGCTTCGCTTTGCACCGGCATGGTCGCCACCGACAGGTCGAGGTGGCCGCGGTGCAGGTCTATGGCCACCACGGCGGCTTTGAGGTTGTCGACACCCAGATTCAACATGCGGTTTCCTTTGCGCGGCACCGTTCTGGCTCAGGCCGCGCTGAACTGCAGCGCGGTCTGGTCTATGCCGAACTTGTCGGCAAGCCAGTCGTTCATCAATTCCTGTCCCAGCGTCGGGTTGTCGTGCTGACAGTGCTCGGCGCCGGTTTCCTCGGCCGAGGTCAGGCGCAGGGTAACGTCCTTGCCGCGGGCCTTGGCGTAGTCGTAGACCTTGGTCGCCTGCGACACGGTCAGCACATCGTGGCCGCCGTGCAACACCAGCATCGGGCACTGCAGGTGATCGAGGTGGCCATCGAGGGTGAAATCTTTCGCGCGCACCATGGCCTCCTTCATGGACTTGACGCCGAAGACCCAACGGATGTGTTCGGCCAGGCCGTGATTGTCGTCGGCATTGCCCCACAAGTCGGTGATGGCCCAGACGGCGCCGTGCGCGATGACCGCCGCCAGTCGCGGCTCATAGCATCCGGCGCGCGCGGCGTAATAACCGCCCAGGCTGGAGCCGCAGCAGGCGATGCGTGCCGCATCCACGTCGGCGCGCTTTACCAGCCAGTCTATGCACTTGCCCACAGGTACTTCGGTGTCGACGCGGTTGGGAATCTTGTGCCGGCGCAGCGTGCCGCCCTGGCCGGGCAGGTCTACCATCAGCACCGAGATGCCGCGCTGCAATGCGCCGTGCGCCTGCATGAACCACATCTCATCCTTGATCGAATCGAGGCCGCCAAAGCAGATCAGCACCGGATGCTTGTTGCTGCGATCGGGCTGTTGCTGCGGTGTACGCACGAAATAGCCGCAAATCGTCGCGCCGTTCTCGTAGGGAATCTCCACCGCCTCGCCTTTGGGCGTCAGGTGGGAAATAAATTTTTTCGAGCAGGCTTCCATTTTCTCGAAGGTCGGCAGGCGGCGCGGATCCTCGGGGGTGAGATGAAACTCGGCCTGACGATAGTAATCGGCGGCACGCAAAAAGCAGTTCATCGCGCTGCGAACGTGTCCGAGTTTTTCCTCGGCAAGGCCGCGGTTCCAGTTGTTGTCGGCGACGACCATCCATTCCTTGTGCCAGGACTCCTTGTCGCCGGGAATCATGCGACTCGCGGCGAGGAAACATTCGCTCACCGCGCCGCCGCCCTCCTGCGTCTCGCCCAGTGCGCGGCGGAACTGGTAGGTCAGCCAGGGGTGTTCGGGCCAGTGGTGCCAGCCATAGGGCTCGTAGTGGGCCTGCCGGTTGGCGGTGATTTTTTCAATCAGATTGTCTTCGGTGGCGTTGGAGTCCATGCTTTCATCCGGTTTTGGGCGCTGTTTTTGGTGCTTGTTGCTGGTCGGTCGGCAGCAGGTCAATGCTGCGGATTTATATTCAAGTCACTTGAATGGAGGACTTTATGAAGTCGCGCCGGTACTGTCAAGAAAGGTTTTAAATTGGTGCGTTGCCGCACCAGCAAAGGGCGACGGGATGGCATTTGCCGGGTTTTGGCTGCGCTTGCGCAGGCTCGCAGCGAGGCATCAAAATGTCGGCGGGGTGCTGACCCAAATGATTCGGGCATGCTTTTTTGATGGATTGCGGTAGCTGTGCGGGATTTCCGAGCGAAAGGTGAAGGAGTCGCCGGCGGCGAGCAAATAAGTACGGTCGCCAACGGTCAGTTCCAGTTCACCATCTATGATAAAGCCCACCTCCTCGCCATCGTGCGAGAGCAGTCCTTCGCTGCCGCCGCCCGGGGCGAGGATATGCAGGTTGCCCTCGAGCAGGTGGCGGCCTTCGGACGGGATCAGCCGTTCCAGTTGCGAGCCGGCCTTGTCGATGCTGAAACTGGGGCGTTTGCCACTGCGCGCGACGATGCCGCGGTCGGCGTTCTCATCGGCGAACAGTGCCGCCATGCTGACGTTTAGTGCGGCGACAATCTTGTGCAGTACGGTGATCGAGGGTAGTGCGACGCTGTTTTCTATTTTTGAGATCAGGCTCTCGGAGCAGCCGACGCGACCCGACAACTCCCGCAGTTTCAGGCCCTTGATCATGCGCAAGGCCTTGATGTTGGCGCCCAGGCGGCTGTTTTGCGTCTGCGGCAGGCTGCGAGCTGCCTTGCTTGTTGCCGCGCGTTTTGCGCTTTTGCGAACGGGTTTGCCAAGCTTCTTGAGCATGCGGCGAGTGTAGCGGGTGCGGGGGCTTATGTCTTTATGTCGTGAGGTCTTGAGGTCTTGAAGTTTTGACTGCGTTTTAACTGCGTCTTGGGGGCGTTTATTCGAGATTTTTTCCGCCCGCCGGCGGCTGTTGTCTTTGCTTGCGGCCGCAGGGCTAACCTGCTCATCTGTGTTTGCCTGGGGATTACCTAGGGTTTGCCTAGGGTTTGCCTAGGGTTTGCCTAGGGTTTGCCTGGAGTTTTCCTGAAAAATCAAGCGCCGTGAAGCCAGGGGCTGCAGGCTGGAAACCCGCGCTGGGCGGGCATTTGCAGACGATGACTTTTCAGCGTGCGCAGACGGTAAAATAGGCGCTGATTCCAAAAGTGGGATGCGATATGAAGAAAATAATGATTGCCGCGGCTGCATTGCTGGTGCTGGCGGGGTGCGCGCAGGCGCCGATACAGTTGGCACAAATGGGCTCCTTTCATGTCGGCGGACGCGAGGTGAGCATTTCGGGCAAACCGGTCAAGGAGGTCTATTTCACGCCCGGCGGTGTGCCGGCCAAGGTCGACCCCAACGGGGTCTATCAGGTGGAGCAGATGTATGTGCAGTACTTCGTGCCCAAGGATCTGCGCGGACTGCCTTTGTTGATGTGGCACGGCGGCGGCCTCAGTGGCGTGAGCTACGAGACAACGCCCGATGGTCGCGAGGGCTGGGTCAATTATTTCCTCAAGAAGGGCTGGCCGGTCTATAACTCCGACGCCGTCGAGCGCGGTCGCTCCGGATGGGCCATGTACCCGGACATTTTCAAGACCGATCCGGTGTTCCTGACCAAGGAAAACCCGTTCGAGCGGTTCCGTATCGGCCAGGGCGCGGGTTCGTATAACAAGGACATCTCGAAAATGCGTCCCATGCCCGGCAGTGAGTTTCCGCTCGAGGGGTACGATAACTTCACCAAGCAGAACGTGCCGCGCTGGACCTCGACCGATGCGCCGACCATTGCCGCGTACATCGAACTGGTGGACAAGGTCTGCCCCTGCGTCGTGCTGGTGCATTCGCAGGCCGGTCTGTTCGGCATTCGTGTCGCCGAGGCGCGCCCGGACAAGGTCAAGGCGCTGGTGCTGGTCGAGCCGGCCGGAACCGGGCCTGTTGCCGACGCGCCCAAGATGAGCAAGGTGCCGGTGTTGGCGATCTATGGTGATTACATTGAGCAGGACTCGCGCTGGCCGACCATACGCAGCAACGGCATCAAGTTCTATGAGGCTTTGCGCGCGGCCGGCGGCAGCGCCGACATGGTGGACCTGCCCAAGATCGGTATCAAGGGCAACTCGCACATGATCATGATGGACAAGAACAGCGATGTCGTGGCCGGCGTGATCCAGGACTGGTTGGCTAAACGCGGCCTGTATAAATAAGAGAACCGACCGGAGCTCACTTTGCAGCGCAAAATTCCCTGTGTGATCATGCGAGGCGGCACATCGCGCGGGCCGTACTTCATCGCCTCAGACCTGCCGGCTGACACCGACAGGCGCGACGCCGTGCTGCTCAGTGTGATGGGCTCGCCCCATCCGCTGCAGGTGGACGGCATCGGCGGCACGAACACCCTCACCAGCAAGGTCGCCATCGTCAGCCCGTCTAAACAGCCGGGCGCCGACGTCGATTACCTGTTCGCGCAGGTCTCGGTGAACGAGGCGGTGGTCGACACCAGCCCCAACTGCGGCAACATGCTCTCGGGCGTGGGGCCTTTTGCCATTGAGGCCGGCATGATCAAGGCCGGTGACAAAGAAACGCTGGTGCGAATCTATAACGTCAACACGCAAAGTTTCATTGAGGCGCTCATCCAGACCCCGGGTGGGCGGGTCGAGTATGAGGGCGATGCGCGCATTGACGGCGTGCCGGGCAGCGGTGCGCCGATCAAACTCAACTTTCTCGATGCCAAGGGTGCCGTCACCGGCAAGATGTTTCCCACCGGCAAACCGTCGAATATTATTCAGGGCATCGAGGTCACCTGCCTCGACATGGCCATGCCGATGATGCTGGTCGCAGCCGAATCATTGGGTAAGACCGGCGGTGAGACACCGGCCGAGCTTGATGCGGACAAGGCTTTTCTCGCCAGGCTGGAATCGATGCGTCTGGAGGCCGGTCGCCTGATGGGCCTGGGCGATGTGAGCGGCAAGGTGGTGCCCAAGGTCGGGCTATTGTCCAAGCCGGGCAAGGATGGCAGCATACGTTCACGCTATTTCACGCCGCTGGTATGCCACAAGGCGCACGCGGTCACCGGCGCGGTTTGCGTCGCCAGCGCCTGCGCCTTGCCCGGTACCGTGGCGCGCAATCTGGTCAGGCCCGGCGATTTCAAGGCCGGTGTGGTGCGCATCGAGCATCCCTCGGGGGCGATAGAGGTGGACCTGCAGGTCACCGGTCAGGGGGAGGTTTTGGATGTGACGCGTGCGGCGCTATTGCGCACGGCGCGGCGTATATTTGAAGGCAATGTGCTGGTGCCAGAGCGTCATTTTTCCTCGTAATCCTGTCTGGCAATCGGCTTAATTTTTATCCTATTTTTGGAATTGGAAAACTAATGTTGAATAAAGCCCGGCCAGTATCGCTGGCTCACGCGGGAATGTTGCTGGCCATTGCGTCCGGGCTTTGTGTTTCGGGCGGGGCGCTCGCCCAGGCCTACCCGAGCAAGCCGATCCGCGCCATCGTCGCTTTTGCGCCCGGTGGTATCGCCGACGGCATCGGGCGCCTGATCGGGCAAAAACTCACCGAGCGCATGGGCCAGTCGGTGGTGGTCGAGAATCGCGACGGCGCCGCCGGCACACTGGCGGCCAGGGCGGTTGCCGCGGCGTCGCCCGATGGCTACACGCTGCTGGTGCATACCGCAGCCGTGGCCATCAGCCCGAGCGTGAGCAAGGAGGGCTTCGATCCGCTGACCGAACTGGTGCCGGTGGCGATGGTCGCTTCGACGCCGACCATACTGGCGGTGAGTGCCTCGGTCCCGGCCAACAATCTGCAGGAGTACATCAAACTGAAGGGCGGCAAGTTCAATTACTCGACCGCCGGCGTGGGTACGCCGCCCCATCTCACGGCCGAGTTCCTGTTCAAGACGCTCAAGGGTGTGGATGCGGTGCACGTGCCGTTTCGCGGCGGCGCACCGGCGATCACTGCGGTTCTGGGCGGGCAGGTTGACATGGTTGCAACGTCGATGCCACCGGCCGTGCCGCATATCAAGCAGGGCAAGATGAAGGCGCTGATCGTGACCAGCCCCAAGCGCTCGGCCACGCTTCCGGATGTGCCCACTGCGGCCGAATCGGGCTTCGCCGATTTTGAGGATGTGTCCTGGGTGGCGTTTTTCGCGCCCGCCAAGACACCGCAGGCCGTGGTGCAAAAGCTCAACGCCGAAATCAACGAGGTGCTGAAGTTGCCTGATGTGAAAGAGCGGCTGGCCGGGCTCGGCTTTGATCCGGCGCCAAGCAGCTCGCCCGAGTTCGCTGAGTACATGAAACAAGAAGTCGCCAAATGGGCGCGTATCGTCAAGGCCATCGGCTTTACCGGCAACTGAGAAGGCAACTGAGAAGGCAAATGCGCCGGCAACCGGGCGGATAAACGAATTCATGAAAATAAAAGCCAACGGCATTGATATCAATTACGAAGTGCAGGGCGCCGGACCCTGGCTGGTGCTCAGCCATTCGCTTGCCTGCGACCTGCGCATGTGGGATGAGCAGGTGGCGGCGTTCGCCAAACGCTTTCGCGTGCTGCGTTACGACACGCGCGGCCACGGGCAATCCTCGGCACCGGCCGGCGACTACACACTTGACCAACTGGCCGCTGATGCGCAGGCCTTGTTCCATGCGCTTGGCATCGAGCACTGCCATTGGGTCGGCCTGTCCATGGGCGGCATGATCGGACAAACATTTGCACTGAAGTACCCGGGCGTGTTCAGCACGCTGACCCTTGCCGACACCACCAGCCGCCGCCATGAGGGCGCGCGCGAAATGTGGGACGCGCGCATCAAGGTGGCGCAGGAGAAGGGCATGCAGGTGCTGGTCGAGCCGACCTTGCAGCGCTGGTTCACCGAAGGCTTTCGCCAGTCCAATCCGGCGGTGATAGCGCGAATAGGTGCGATGATCCGCGGCATTCCCGCGGACGGCTACGCCGGATGTGCGCGCGCGATTTCCACCATGAACCTGACCGCGCGCCTGAAAGAAATAAAATGTCCGGCGCTGGTCATGGCCGGGGCGGAGGACGCCGGAACGCCGGTTGAAATGACGCACGAGATCCACGCCAACCTGCCCGGATCGCAGCTGGTCATCATTCCCGAAGCCTCGCATTTGTCCAACGTCGAGCAGCCTGTGGCGTTTAACGCGGCGCTTTCGGCATTTCTGGAAAAGCACATTGACAGTTGATTGTTATGCAGGCGGGGAAGCGGACGGCGATGCCCGGCGACCTTTCCGCTCCGCCTGTCCCTGCCGCGCCAGGGCGGGAGGGAACGAGCCAATGGGAACATGCAAATCGGGTTCAAGTATTTTCAATATTGGCAAGACTTTTTCAAACACACAGGAATCGACGCAATGAGTGAACACGCATTTAAGGGCCGTCGTGAAGACCAGCGCCTTCTTACCGGCGCCGGTCGCTACACCTCGGACTTCAATTTCCCCGGGCAGTTGTATGCCTGCTTCGCGCGTTCGGATCGGGCGCACGCGACGCTGCTGTCGGTTGACGCTTCGGCGGCGCGCGAGGCGCCGGGGGTGCTAGCGGTGTACACCGCGGCCGATATCGCGACGCAAAACTACGCCACCCTGCCCACCCTGGTGCATTACAAGGGTGTGGGCGGGCAGTCGATCAAGCTGCCGCCGCGCGCGGTGCTCGCCGAGGGCAAGGTGCGTTTTGTCGGCGAGGAGATTGCGCTGGTGGTGGCAACTTCGCCGCTTTGCGCTCTCGATGCCGTTGAGATGATCATGGTTGATTACGCCGAGTTGCCCGCCGTGGCCCATCCGCACGATGCGGTGGTGGCGGGGGCGGCGCTGGTCCACGACAGTGTTCCTGGCAACGTCTGCTTCGAATTCGATTATGGCGACGCCGCGGCCACCGCGGCGGCCATCGCCGGGGCGACGCACGTCGTAAAAATAGCGCTCTCCAGCCAACGGGTCGCGGCCAATCCGATGGAGCCGCGCGCCTTTGTCGTTAACTACGACGCGGCCAGCGCCAGCTACGACATGTACGTTGCCAACCAGGGTGTCTACATGATGCGCGGCGGCCTGTCGCAAATCACCGGCATCCCGGAGGACAACATCCGCGTCCATCCGCTCGATGTGGGCGGTGGCTTCGGCGTGCGCAGCGCCCCTTACCAGGAATATCCGGCGCTGATGTACGCTGCCAAGGCGCTGGGCAAGCCGGTCAAATGGATTGGCTCGCGCTCGGAGTGTTTTGCCACCGACAATCACGGCCGCGCCGTCGAACTCAAGGGCGAGCTCGCGCTTGACGCCGAGGGGCGCTTCGTCGCCATCCGCACCGAATGGATCTGCGACCAGGGCGCCTACCTTACGCCGGCCGGGCCGCTGACCAACACCACCAACGGCATGCTCACCATCACCGGCTGCTACAAAATTCCGGTCGCTTACGGACATAACCGCTGCGTTATCACCAACACTTCGCCGACCGGGCCTTATCGCGGCGCGGCGCGTCCCGACATGGCCTACCTGATGGAGCGCCTGGTCGACCAGGCCGCGGCCGAGACCGGCATGGATCGCATCGAGCTGCGCAGCATCAACGCCATTCCGAAAGAGGCCTTCCCCTACACCGGTCCGACCAAATCGACTTATGACAGTGCGGATTTTCCCGGCATGATCGCCCGCGCGGTGCAGGAATCGGATTGGCAGGGTTTTGCCGCGCGTCGCGAGCAATCCAAAGCCGGCGGCAAATTGCGCGGCATCGGCTGCGCGCTGTTCCTCGAGCCCTCGGGCGGCGGCTCCATGCCGCAGGACCGCGTGTCCCTGCGCTGGATCGGCGGGCGGCTGACGCTCTACGCCGTGACGCAGTCGCAAGGGCAGGGCCATGAAACGGTGTTTCCGGAAATCGTCGCCGGCGTGCTGGGTATTCCGGCCGAGGATATCGATCTCAAAGCCGGCGACATTGAGGGCATTGTCGGTCTCGCCGGTTCGGGCGTCATCGGTTCGCGATCCATCATGGCCCACGGCAGCGCGTTCAAGCGCGCCGCGCTGGCGGTGGTGGACAAGGGGCTTGAACTGGCGGCCGAGAAGCTCGAGGCGGCGCCCGCCGACATCGAGTTCAAGGACGGCAGCTACACCATCAAGGGCACTGACCGGCGCCTCGCGCTGCTTGATCTGGTGCGTGAGTTGAAAGGCAAGGACGGCGGTAAGGAGCCGCATCCGCTCGATGCCATGGGCGAGCAGGCCATGGCGCGCGCCTTTCCCAGCGGCATGCATGTGGCCGAGGTCGAGATCGACCCGGATACCGGCGTGACCGAGGTCAAGAGCTATGTCGCCGTCGATGATGTCGGCGTGGTCATCAACCACACGCTGGTCCAGGCGCAGGTGCATGGCGGCGTCGCCCAGGGCGCCGGCCAGGTGTTTGGGGAGCATGCCAATTACGACCGCGCCACCGGGCAGCTGCTCAACGCCAGCTTTATGGACTACATCATGCCGCGCGCCGACCTGATGCACGGCATCGCCGACTATTACCACCTGACCCCCAGTCCGAGTAATTTTCTTGGCGCCAAGGGCGTGGGCGAGGCCGGCACCACCGGCTCCATGCCGACGCTGATGAACGCCATTGTTGACGCCATGCGGCCGCTTGGGATTCATCACTTTGATATGCCGGCCAGCTCGGACCGGGTGTGGCAGGTGATGCGGGATGCACGGCGGTGAATTTGAATTACGTCTTGAAACTAACAATGCAATTGAATGTCATTGCGAGCGCAGCGAAGCAATCTCGTCACTAGCGTAAAAAGTCTGTTTTTCACAAAATTGCTTCGTCGCCCTGCTCCTCGCAATGACAGGCTTGGCGGGGAACTTAAAAGGAAAGATAAGCATGAACAAGACCCTGATCGGTGGCATCGTCGCGGCGGGATTTGCACTTGCCGTCGTTTCAGGCGGCGCCTTCGCCCAGGCCTTTCCGGCCGAAGGCAAACCGATTCGCATCATCGTGCCGACGGCGCCCTCGGGCGGCAACGACGTGATGGCGCGCATCGTTGCGCAAAAGCTCGGTGAGCGCATGAAGCGTACGGTTATCGTCGAAAACAAGGCCGGCGCCAACGGCGCGATTGCCTCCGAATACGTCGCCAGGGCGGCGCCCGACGGTTACACCATACTGTTTGGCTATATCGCCACCCATGGCATCAATCCGGCGCTCTCCAAGCTGCCTTATGACGCGGTGAAGGACTTCGCGCCCATCTCGCTGCTGTCCGAGGCGCAGGGCGTGCTGGTGGTCAACCCCAAGGTGCAGGCGAAGACGGTGAAAGAACTGGTGAGTCTTGCCAAGGCCAGGCCGGGCGCGATCAATTACGCCTCGGCGGGTAACGGCACCGCACCGCACATCTCCGCCGAGTTGTTCAAGCAGATCACCGGTACCGACATGTTGCACGTCCCCTACAAGGGTTCGGCGCCGGCGGTCACCGACACCATCGCCGGGCAGACGCAAGTCATGTTCCCCAGCCTGGTCGCCGCCAGCCAGCACATCAAGGCGGGACAGTTGCGCGGGCTCGCGGTCACCGGCAAAACCCGCTCGGCGCTGTTTCCGGACTTGCCGACGGTGATCGAAGCGGGCGTGCCCGGCTTTGAGGTGACGCAGTGGTATGCGCTGTTTGCGCCGGCCAAGACCCCCAAGGCCATCGTCGACAGGCTTAACGCCGAGGTGATCGCGGTGATGAAAGACCCGGACACCATCAAGCGTTTTGCCGAGCAGGGCGCCGAGCCCGAGACCAGCACGCCCGAGGCGCTGGGCAAATACGTTGAGGCGGAGATTGCCAAGTGGCGCAAGGTTATCCAGACGGCAAAAATCACCGCAGACTGAGTAATTTCATTCGATCATCGGCTGGAAACGACCGTCTGGCGCGGGTTTTCAGCCTGTTTGTTCCCGAAATGCTCCCAGAATGTTCCCAGAACCCCACCGGAATCATCATGAAACCACTCATCGTACTGAGCGCCGCGGCGCTGCTTGGCTTGCCATTGCTTGCCCAAGCGCAAGCTCAGGCTTATCCGTCCAAGCCGGTTCGCATACTGGTCGGTTTCTCTCCGGGCGGTGTGCCCGATATTGCAGCGCGCATCCTGTCGCAAAAACTGTCCGAGTCCTGGAAGCAGTCCGTGCTGGTGGAGAACCGTCTCGGTGCCGGCAGCAATATTGCCGCCCAGGCGGTGGCGGGTGCGGCGCCCGACGCTTACACGCTGCTGTCGGTGTCTTCGGCCCATGCCATCGCGCCGGCGATTTATCCCAAGCTGGGCTTTGACGCGATCAAGGATTTTTCCGGCATCACCTTGACCGCCACCGGCCCCGCCTTGCTTATCGTGTCGCCCAAGCTGGGCGTGAAGAGCGTGGCCGAACTTGTCGCGCTGGCCAAATCCAGGCCGGGCCAGCTCAATTACGCTTCAGCCGGCCTTGGCAGCGGCTCGCACTTTGCCGTGGAGCTGCTCAAGGCGCAGACCGGCATGGATGTCGTGCATGTGCCCTTCAAGGGCATTCCCGAGGCGCTGACCGAGACCGTCACCGGCCGCGTCGATTTTTTTATCTCGCCCTTTGCCAGCGCCATCAACCTCGTCAGGGACGGCAGGGCCAAGGCCATCGCCGTGACCAGCGGCAAACGTATGGCAGAACTACCTGACATGCCGACGGTGTCGGAGTCGGGCGCACCCGGCTACCTGTGGGTATTTTGGTACGGGCTGCTGGCGCCGGCCAAGACGCCGCGCGCACTGATCAACCAGCTCAATGCAGAGGTCACGCGCATACTCAAAGAGCCCGATGTCAAGGCGCGACTGGCGCCGCTCGGAACCGAGCCTGCGACGAATACACCCGAGGAGTTCGATAGGATGATTGCCGAGGAAGTGGCGAGCTTCAGCAAGGTGGCGAAGGCGGCCAATATCAAGGTCGATTGATTCTGCGCCTGATGCTGCTTTTGGGCCTGGCTGCCATCGCGCGCAGCGCGGCTTTGCCGTGGTGGTGCTTGGCGGACCGTTCGTTCAGCTTTTTTCCAGTCGCGCCGAGACCAGGCTCGCGACGATGATCATCGCGCCGCCCATCCACTCCTGCGGCGACATCACTTCGCCGGCGAGCAGCCAGGATGCAAAGGCGGCGACCACCAGTTCAAACAGGTAGATGACGATGGCGCGATTGGCCGGGGTGTGACTGAGGCCAAATTGCACCACCAGGTTGCCGAACAACAGCACTATGCCGATGAGCGCGATCAGCGTTACTGGCATCCATACGTGGACCTGGCTTGTCGCGAGCTCTTGCGGCGGCAAGAGCGGCCCGGCGCCGGCCAGCGCCGCCGCAAAGCCGATGGCGCAGCTACCGGTGAGCACCCAGAATGTTTTTTCTCCTCCGCTATGTCCGCTGGCCTTGCGCGCAAGCACATTGGACAGGGCGAATGCGACCCCGGCGGCAAGGCCCAAGCATTCGGCCTTGGTGGCGGGAAGGGGCAGGCCTGCGGCAGGCTGCCACAGCATGACAATCGCTCCGGCAAGTGCCAGCGCCACGATGGCAAGACCGGCGGCGCTCAGACGTTCGCCCAGCAGCGGCCGCGCGAACAGCACCGTCCATACCGGGGCAAGGTAAAACAGCAGCAGCACGCGCATGATCTCGCCGTGTATGAGGGCACTGGTGAGGCCGACATTGGCGCAGCCGGCGACCGCGCCAATCAGGGCCAGCGCGGCGCTTGGCCTGAGGGCCTTGATCTGGCCGGAGCAGAACACAAACCATAGCGCCAGCGCAGCGCCATAGGTCAGCGCTGAAGACCATTCGGCACTGATGCCGTACTCGCCCAACCTGCGATAGGGATACCAGATCAGGCCCCAGATGATGGCGCCGGTCAGCAGTGCCAGTACATTGGTGCCGGGAATTCGAAAAGACATGCGGGTGGCGGGGCTTGATGTGCAGGTGGGCACGATACACGCTTGCCAGGCCAATCGCGCCTCACGCGAGGGGCCCGGGCTTGGTGCGGCAGGTGTTGGCGCGGGTGTTGCGGGCGTTGTTCGGCTGGAGGCCCGGCGCGTGTCCTTAGTTGGCGGTAATGCCTAGCGCGCGTATGAGCTTGCCATAGCGTGCCACATCGCTGCGTATAAGGGCGCCAAATTCGGCCGGGCCATCGCCCGAAAGTTCAAAGCCTAGCGTCGCCAATCTGGCCCGCACGGCCGGGCTGGCGATGGCTTTGGCGAATTCGGCGTGCAGTTTGCGTATCACCTCCGGCGGGGTGCCGGCGGGGGCGACCACACCGTTCCATGCGGCGTAGTTGTAGGCGGCGACGCCGGCCTCGGCGACGGTCGGCACCTCTGGCATCGCCGAGGAGCGTTTGGCCGTGCTCGCGCCGAGGGCGCGCAACTTGCCGTCCCGGACCAGGCTGATGACATTGGACATGCCCGAGAACATCACAGGCACATGGCCGGCCAGCACGTCGGCGAGGGCCGGGCCCATGGCCTTGTAGGGCACGTGGGTCAGGCGCGTGCCGCTCGCCTCCATGAAAAATTCCATCGCGAGGTGTTGCGCCGCGCCCGATCCGGTCGAGGAAAAATTAATGCTGCCGGGCTTGGCCTTGGCGAGCGCCACCAGTTCGCCGACTGTTTTGGCCGGGAAGGCCGGGTTGACCACCAGCACCAGCGGCACCGTGGAGAACAGCGTCACCGGCAAAAAATCCTTTAGCGGGTCATAGGGCAGCTTGGCGTACATGGCGGGGTTGGCCGCCATCATGCCGTCGTTGGGCATGAACAAGGTGTAGCCGTCCGGTGTTGAGCGCGCCACCGCTTCGGCGGCAATGATGCCGTTGGCGCCGGTGCGGTTGTCGATGATCACCTGCTGGCCGATCTGCTCTGCGACTTGGGCGCCGACGACCCTGGCGATAGTGTCGACCGCGCTGCCGGTGCCAAAGGGCACGACGATGCGCAGCGGTTTGTCCGGAAAGGTTTGGGCGCCGGCAAGCGAGGCGAAGGCCAGGGACAGAGCGGCGATTGCGTTTGAGAGGGGGTTGAGGCGCATGATGTTTTTCCGCGAGTGGACGTGCGGCGCATTGTAGTATGCGCAGCAGCGTAGCGGCGCGGTAATCGCGCGACTCCGCCGCGCTATGGATGGGGACACTGGTTGGTCCCGGTTTTTTGGTCTTGGATAACGCCTGGGCAATGCTTGGGCAATGGAGTGGTGCATGGCTGCAGAGCTGGGGTCTTCTTATCTGGATGAACTGGCGGATTTCGCCAATCGTACGCAACTGGCCGATGTGCCGGCGCCGGCGTTGACGTATCTTCGTGCCATCATTGCCGACACGCTGGCGGCCAGCGCCGCCGGCAACCAAGAAGCCGAGATGAAAGCGCTGTTGGCCAAACAACTGCCGCAGGTGGCGGCAGGCCACGCCAGCGTCATCGGGTCGGGCCGGCGCCTCAACCCGATGGACGCCGCCGCGCTCAACGCCGCTGCGGGGTGCTGGCTGGAGCTCGATGAGGGCAATCTCGCCACCAACGGCCATCCGGGCATACAAGTGCTGCCGGCGGCGTTTGCCGTGGCGCAGCAGTTGGGCTGTTCGGGTGAGCAATTGTTGCTGGCCTGCGCCCTCGGTTACGAAATTTGCGGCCGTATCGGCGGCGCTTGTGACATGCGCATGGAAATTCATCCGCATGGCACTTACGGTGTGGTCGGCGCGGCGGTGGCGGTGGCGAAGTTGCAGGGACTCGATCCGCGGCGCATGCGTGAGCTGATCAGCCTGGCCGGCTCCTCGCCCATAGGGGGTAACCGGCGCAGCATGAAAGACGGCGCGACGCTGCGCAACTGGTACGCCGCGCACAGTGCGCTGATGGGGCAGATGGCGGTGCGCCTGGTGGAATCGGGCTTCACCGGCCCGTTGGATGGCGTGGCGGCGACCTGCGATGAGGTGTTGTTCGATAATTTTCGGCCTGCGGATGTGGTGCGCGACCTCGGTCGGCGCTGGTTTTTGGCCGAAGGCTATATCAAGCTTTACCCTTGCGGCCGCCCCATCCACGCGGCTATCGACGCGCTGCGCATGGCGCTCGCCAAGGCGACGGTGCCGGTGCGTCCGGAAGATATCGAGCGCATCAATGTGCGCGGTTTCAAATTCATTATTTTTCTTAATCGCAAGGACATCCGCAACGCCTTTGCCACGCGGTTTTCAACGCCGTTTGCGCTGGCAGCGGTGATCGTCAAGGGTAGTCACGGTTTGGAGTGTTTTACCGACAGCACGGCAAGCGATCCGCGCATCAATGCGCTGATGCAGCGTGTCGAGATGCACGAGGTGCCTGAATTCAGCGCGCAGTTCCCGGGCAAGCAACTTTGCGAAGTGGCCGTGCTGCTCAAGGACGGTACGCGACTTGAGGGGCGCTGCGAGACTATCCGCGGCGAGCCGGCCAATCCGGCCGATCCGGATGAATACCGCGAAAAATTTTTCGCCATCGCCCGTCCGATCTGGGGCGAGGTATTGTCAGGGCGTGTTTACTCGGATGTGCTGAACATTGAAAAGCTTGGCACTGTGCGCCAATTGGCCGGGGGCGCGGATTTGTAACCGTGCTGCGCCGGTACGTGGATTAGCAGCTGAGAGTATGGCGGCAACGTTCAGCTTGAAGTTATGTCCAGGCGTGTCCAATGCGCTGCTCGACCCATAGCGCGACGGCGAGCAAGTGATCATCGCGGTGGAATCCACCGATAAATTTTGTGCCCACGGGCAAGCCCTTGGGCCCTTTGTGCGTCGGCAGTGATATTGCCGGCGCGTGCAGGAAAGTCCACATGCTCTGCCAGCGCTGATCTCCGGTTGCGGAAAGCCCTTCGGGTGCCTCGCCGGCGGCGCTTGGAACTAGCAGCGCGTCGCAGTCACCGAGTACGGAGGGAAATGCCGCGCGGCACGCCGCCGCAGTGGCGAGGTCATCAAGATAGTCTTCGTAGCGGTGGTCGCGGCCGATCTCGAGGTATTGCTGGAGTTTCTCGCTCAACATTTCGCGGTGATTGTTCCATTCCCACGCCAATGCCCGGAAGAATTCATATGACAGCACCCTCCAGTGCGCCGCAGCCATGCTCGCAAAAAGCGGAGGTAATTCAATGCTTGTGACGCGCGCGCCCGCTGTGGCGAGTTTCGCCCCCATGTCATGGACCGCGTCGATCGATTCCGGGCTGGTTTCATTCCAGAGGTGCGTTCGGGCGATGGCAATGCGCGGTGGCCTTAGGAGGACGGTGGTGCCAACAGCCGGTCGGCCGTTGAGAACGGCATTGACCAGCGCAATGTCATTGACTGAGCGGGCCATGCCCCCGATGGTGTCAAGCGATTCGGACTCGGACATCACCCCGGCGCGATTGATCAGGCCGTAGCTGGGCTTCCAGCCGACTACGCCGCAAAATGCCGCGGGACGGATCACCGAACCGGCGGTCTGGGTGCCGATGCCGGCCGGTACCATCAGGTCGGCCACTGCGGCGGCGGTACCGCTCGACGATCCCCCCGGCGTGTGCGCAGTATGGTGAGGGTTACGCGTCAGGTTCGGCTGCATGGCGGCAAATTCGGTCGTGACAGTTTTCCCGAGGATTACCGCACCGGCTGCCCGCAGCAGTCCTACCGAGGCGGCGTCGGCCCGCGGCTGGTTGCCGTCGTAGATGGGGGAGCCCATGCCGGTGGGCATATCGGCGGTGTTGAAGATGTCTTTAACTGCGATGGGTACCCCATGCAGTAGACCGCGCCGCTCGGCAGAGTCGTCCCGCTCACGCGCCTGGAGGAGTGCCTTTTCCGCTGACAGGTACGCCCAAGCGTGCACCAAGGGTTCACGCGTCGCGATACGTCCGAGGCAATCCTGTACCAGGTCCACGGAGGAAATACCGCCAGAAGCTATGCGCCGTGCGGCGTCAGTGGCCGAGAGGTAGTTTAAGTTTGCCATGGTTTGAATATATCAAATCCTGTTCCCAAAGTTCTGGTGGTGAGAAATCGGAGATTGGCGCGAAGCTTGCTAACATATGGCTATGGTGCGGCGCGTCGCAAGCTTGAATCTGCTCGAAGTGTCGACACTATTGGGGGCCAGGCGGGAGGTGGCATGCAGATATCCGGCGGCTCCAGCGTGACCGTTTTGGCGCTTTAGACTCGGGCAATTGGGGCACTGCCGACAGGCAGGGCGGCCAGGTTTTGCACCATTGACGGGCGGGAGCGGTGCTGCTTGGCGACGGGTACCGCGGAGCTTTTCTGTTTGATATTAGCGGTCTAGCTGCTCGTTGCCGGTTGAGGAAACAAATTTCGAGTTATGTCTTGTTATGTCGCGTTCAAGGTGTTTAAATTAACCGGTTAGTTAAATTCGATAAGCGTCCGAAGCAGTCTACCTATCCTGAGGGGAATGCCAGTGAACGACCCGAAACTGATCGCCGAAACAAAACGCCAGCTGGCGGCCGAGGGAGTGGAATATTGCCTTGCGGCTTACGTCGACGGTCATGGCGTACCAAAAACCAAGACCGTGCCGATGGCCTATTTTGACAAGATGGCAAAAGGCTCCGAGCTCTTCACCGTGGGCGCTCTCGAGGGCCTCGGCCTGATCGGTCCGCAAAAAGACGAATGTGCGGCGGTCCCCGATCTGTCCAATCCAGTCATCCTTCCGTGGGACAAGCGATTCGCCTGGTTTGCCAGCGACCTTTACTACCATGGTGAGCCGTACGTAAATTGCCCCAGGGTGGCGCTGAAACGCGTGTTGGCCAAAACCGCCGCAGCCAAGCAAATTTTCAATCTGGGTGTCGAGCCCGAGTTTTACGTGTTCCGCAAGTCTGCCGGCGGCTTTGAGCCCATGGCGACGAGCCGTTTTTTGGGGCCGACACCCGCATACGATGCCGACCAGACGATGCAGTCGTTCGCTTTCCTCGATCCGATAGTGAAGTACATGAACGAGCTGGGCTGGGGCGTCTATTCGTTCGACCAGGAGGGGGGGCGCGGCCAGTATGAGCTGGATTTTGCCTATGCCGATGCGCTCAAGACTTGTGACCGGCTGATATTTTTGCGTTTCATGGCAAAGCAGGTGGCGCGCTCCATTGGATGCGTTGCGAGCTTTATGCCCAAGCCGTTCAGCGATGATTTTCGTTCCGGCGCCCACTACAACATGTCTTTGGCCGACGCAAAGTCAAAGGTCAACCTGTTTGAGCCGAAACGTTCCGCGCCGGGCAATCTGGCGAAGCGCTACGGTATCGAGATTGCCGACATCGCCCTCCACTTTTCAGCGGGACTGTTGGCGCATGCTCCGGCATTGACGGCGCTTTCTTGTCCAACCTTCAATTCCTACAAGGGGCTGGTTTCGCAGGGAGACATGGCGGACATGTCCTGGGCGCCGGTAATGCGGTGTTATGGCCGCAACAACCGTTCCGCGATGCTCCGATTGCCGATGAACCGCTATTGCATCGAGAACCGTTCCCCGGATATCAGCACGAACTATTACCTGACGGCGGCGTTTTCCCTCGCGGCCGGCATGGAGGGCATGAAAAAGCAGCTCGATCCGGGCGCGCCCTGGAACGATAACCTGTACGAACTCGAAGGCGGGCGCACGACCCGCGCCCAGCCTATGCCCGAGCGTCTGCCGCGTACGCTCATTGAAGCCCTTGATGCGTTCGGCACGGACCCCTTGATCGTCGACACCTTTGGGGCGGAGTTCCGGGATATTTATTTGCGGCAAAAGACGAAGGAATGGGAGCAGGGGTTCTACAAGGTTTCCGATGAAGAGCGGCGCGGTGCAATGGAATATATCTGAGGGATCCTGGACATGAAATCCCCGGATACCGTGATCCAGCTTTACACCGCCGCGACTGGAAACGGCCGCCGGGCGACGATCATGCTCGAAGAAACCGGTTTGCCATACGTTGTTCATACCATTTCCATCGGAAAGGCCGCCGTGAAGCCGACCGAGTTCCTGCGGATCAATCCATGGGGTACCGTGCCGCTGATAGTCGATCCGGCGGGCGCCCGGGGGCGCGGCATGGTGCTGCGCCAGTCAAGTGCCATCCTGCTGTACCTGGCGGAGAAGTCTGGAAAGCTGCTGCCGCAGGATCCGGCCGCACGGGCCGAGGTATTCGAATGGATGATGTTTGCCGTGACAGATGTTGTCGGGTCCAACACGGCGATGTACCAGACTATGACCGAGTTTCCAGACAACGCGCCCGACGTGGCCGGCTTTTTCCGGCGTCAACTGGTGGAGTTCCTGCGCGTTTGCGACGGTCGCCTAGCCGAATCAGAGTATCTGGCCGGAGCGGAAATGAGCATCGCCGACATCGCGCTTTTTCCCGTGGTTGTCAGCAGGGCCGCCCTGGTGGAACAGTCTGACGGACTGGATAATTTCAAACGCTGGGCGGCGGCGATCGGCGCCAGGGCGAGTGTACGGCGCGCACTTGCCGTGGGAACCTGAGAGCCGTACCTTTTATCAAAAGTGCGCGCAAGCGACGACGGTATTGGGGTTTTTAAACTTCCGGGTATTGCATGGTTCGCATATACGACGTGGAACAAGCAAACCGGGCAGGAAGCATGACTTTATGGCAGGCCTTTGTGGTAGATGGGTTCGACTCGACAACACCTCTTGGAGAATGACATGAATGGCATGAATGAAAAAGGCAAGGCAAATTTTGTCACTCGGCGCAGGATTCTTGCGGGCGCCGCCGCCGGGACGGCATTGGCGGTCACCGGAATGCCAATGCCCGCCATCGGACAGGGACTGACCAAGATCAAGTTGACGCTTCCCTGGCTGCCGCAGGGGTCTCAATTGTGGCCGTTTGTGGCGAAGGAACGCGGTTTTTGGCGCAAACGCGGGCTCGATGTGGAAATCGTCCGCGGTTTCGGCTCCAACGCCGCCATTCAGACGCTGGTGCAGCGCCAGACCGATGTCGGCATCATTGCGGTCCCCTCGATCATGCTGTCCGCCGCACAAGGCGTACCCTTGCGCTCGTTCGGCATCGTCGGCTACGACCTCGGCATGGGCATCCTTACCCTTGAGGAAGGGCCGATTAAAACCCTCAAGGATCTCGAGGGTCGCAAACTCGGTACGACGCCCCCGTCGGCAGAGGCGCCGTATGTGGATGCTTTTCTGCAGGGCTCGAATGTTGACCTGAGCAAGGTATCGCGCGTTGCGTTACAGGGCAATGTGCTCGATTCATCCCTGCTCAATAAGCAGGTGGACGCCATTTCCGCGGTCGCAACGACCAACCTGCCGAGTTTGCTGTCCCAGGGCACTAAGCTGCGCTTTTTTCCGATGAACAGCGCCGGTATCAACACATACTCGCTCGGCTTGACCGTGGCGCCGGAGTATGCAAGCGCCAACCGGGCCGCCGTTGAGGCGTGGGTTGACGGAATGAATGAGGGCATCAAGTATTTCATGCTCAATTTCGAGGAATCGGTAGACCTGTTTGTGAATGCGGTACCGGAGGTGAAAATGTCCGCCACCGGAAAGGTGCACACGCGCTACGGGGCGGGCCTTGCCCTTGCCACCATGATGGCCCCGGAGTTGCGCGATCATGGGCTGGGCTGGGCAGATATGGCGTCCTTGAACAAGCAAACCGATTTGGTGATGAAGTTCGGAGCGCCGCCAACGGCCAAGCGCCCGGACGTCGGCGCCATTTTCACCAACGAATTTGCCGGCAGGCTGAAGCTCACTGCGCAAGAAGACGCTAGTGTGCGCAAGACCGCCGCGGAGTTTGCCCGTCACCTGAACTTCAAGGTCTGAGGGGAAATCAGGATGGCCGTCGTACCCGCCCAGTCCCCAATGTCGCTCAACGAGGAAGCCTTCATACGCGTCGCCGGGGTGGGCAAGACCTATGCCGGCAAAGGTGGGCGGGGGCTCAAAGCATTGCACGATGTCAGCTTTGACGTGGGACGACGGCAGTTCATTTCCATTCTCGGTGCATCCGGCTGCGGGAAAAGCACGTTGTTGATGATGATTGCGGGGTTGGAGCAGATCAGTGCGGGCCAGATCATCATTGCCGGGCAGGTCGCCGGCCGTCCGCGCCGCGATGTCGGTGTCATCTTCCAGGACGCGACTTTGCTGCCATGGAAGACGGCCATCGAGAACGTGCTTCTCCCTATAGAAATATTCGGGCTTAAGAAGGAGCAGTACCGCGAGCGTGCGGAGGCCTTGCTTGGGCTGGTGGGGCTGGGCCACGCGATGGACAAGCGCCCGCGCGAGTTATCCGGAGGCATGCGGCAAAGGGTGTCGATCTGCCGGGCGCTCATCCATGAGCCGTCGGTGCTGTTGATGGATGAACCGTTTTCGGCGCTTGACGCGATCACGCGTGATGACTTGAACGTCGAACTGCTGCGCATCTGGGACCGCTACCACCAAACGGCTTTGTTCGTCACGCACTCGATAAGAGAGGCGGCATTCCTCTCCGATCGCGTCATTGTTCTGGGTGACCGTCCAGGGCGTGTCCTGGCAGACATGACCATGCCGTTTCCGCGGCCACGTGATCTTTCCATCGGCGAAACGATCGAGTTCAACCGCATTTGCGCCGAACTCAGGCACCACGTCGCCACGGGGCACGTCGAAGCGTCGGCAGCGGTATCCTCCACAACCGGAGCGGCGACTTGAAGCCCGAATCATCGACTGTCGAAGTATTTGAAGCCGCAGGCGGACCGACGGCGTCCGAAGGCTCGGCCCTGGCGCACGTACTTCGCAAGATCGCACAACCGGTTGCCGCGGCGGCGGTATTCCTCCTGGCTTGGGAGATACTGGTCAGGGCCTACCAGATCAAACCGGCATTCCTGCCCCCGCCCAGCGCTATTCTGCTCGCCATGGCGGCGCAGTGGGAAATCCTCCTGAAAAACGCCGTGCCCACG
The DNA here is from genome assembly GCA_945892985.1 of Bordetella parapertussis. GTDB lineage: Bacteria > Pseudomonadota > Gammaproteobacteria > Burkholderiales > SG8-39 > CAITSH01. The sequence continues at coordinate 60,818 of CAMDDU010000011.1, read as the reverse complement.
GCGCTGGAGTCACTTGGCGGATTTCTCCTGTCGGTGGTGGTCGGGGTAATGCTCGGGGCGTTGTTGACGTTTTCGCGGGCGTCGCGAGACTATCTTTACCCGAACGTCGTCTTGTTCCAGCTTGTGCCCAAGGTCGCAGTGGCGCCGCTGTTCATGCTTTGGCTCGGCATCGACTGGCAGTCACGGGTGGCCATCGCGTTTTTCATTGCGTTTTTCCCCATTGTCATTTCCACGGTATCGGGCCTGAATGCCGTCGATCCGACCCTGCTTCGCCTTTTCCGCAGCCTGACTGCGAACGAATGGCAGGTGTTTATGAAAGTGCGCGTTCCGATGTCACTGCCGTTTGTCTTCAACGGCATGAAAATCAGCATGACGCTGGCCATCATCGGCGTCATTGTCGGCGAGTTTGTCACTTCACAACGCGGCCTCGGTTACATCATTCTTTTTGCCGGATCACGCCTTGAAACGGCGTTGGTCCTGGCAGCCATACTCGTGCTTTGCATCGTGGGCCTCATCCTGTACGGCATTGTGGCGCTGGCCGAGCACCTGATCATGAAGAAGTACGGCGGGTGAGCATGAGGCAAACCGGACTTTCAAACCGGGTCGCGCTCATCACCGGCGGCGCCACGGGGATTGGGCTGGAACTTGCGAGGCAGCTGCGCTTGCGCAACAACGAGGTGGTGATTTGCGGACGCCGGCAGGAGTTGGTCGAGAGTGCGCTGAGGTCGATACCGGGGTTGCGTGGCATCGCATGTGACCTGGGCGCGGACGAGGGCATCGACCGCCTGCTCGATTTTGTCCGCGGCGAGAAACTGACTATCGACCTGCTGGTGAATAACGCGGGAATACAGGTGCAGACGGACCTGATGGTCGACGATGATCGCATCACCGGGGCGCTGGAGTATGAGTTGCAGGTCAACCTGCTTGCACCGATGAAGCTGACAAAGCGCCTGCTGCCGTCGCTGCTGTCGCGGCCGGATGCGGTGATCCTTAATATCCTTTCCCTGCTCGCGATCATGCCCAAGGCAAATGCGCCCGGATATTGCGCCGCCAAGGCCGGGCTTTTTGCTTTTTCGAAGTCGCTTCGTGTTTTGCTAGCGCAAAGGGACGTCCGGGTTTTTGTGGCTTTCCCGCCGCTGGTCGACACGCCGATGACGCGGGGGCGGGGCAGCAACAAGATGCCGGTGGACACATTTGTCCGGGGGATGCTTGAACAAATGTCGCGTGGGCGTCTGGATATTTGCGTCGGATCGGCGCGCACCCTTTATCGGCTGGAACGCCTCTCACCGTCGCTTGCCGGATGGTGGACCCGACGCATTTCGGCCGGCAGCACCCTTCCGGCCGAACAACCCAAGACACCCCCTATCCAATAAGCGGTATTGGCCGGAGAACCTGTCATGCAAGGCAATATATTCGATCCAAAACATTACGACGCAGTCAGGCGCCCCTTGGGAGAGGCCAGCCACCTGCCGGCCTGGTGCTACACCTCGGAGGCGTTCTATCGCGCCGAAGTCGAGCGCATTTTCATGCGGACGTGGAACTTTCTTGGCCGCGCCGATCAACTGGAAAAGCCGGGTGACTACTTCACCGTCGAGATGACCGGGATTCCTCTCATCGTCTTGCGCGGCGCGGGAGGGAAATTGAGCGCATTCGTCAATTCCTGCCGCCATCGCGGCGCGCGCCTGCTCTCCGGAGAGGGCTCGGGCCGCCGTACCATCGCCTGTCCGTATCATGCTTGGGTGTATGGAATGGACGGAAGCCTGCTTGCGGCGCAAGGCATGGACGGCATAGCGGATTTTCAACTTAGCGACCATGGCTTGCAACCCGTGCGCCTTGAAACCTGGGATGGTTTCGTTTTTGTGAATTTCGATGCGGGGGCGGACAACCTCGACGAGTACCTCGGAGACCTGCCGCAGAGGATGGCCTCATACGATCTGGGCAGCATGGTGACGGTGCGGCGCAAGGAGTACCAGATAGACTGCAACTGGAAGCTGCTTACCGAGAACTCGATGGAGGAATATCACACCGCGACGGTTCATCGTGGATCAATCGGGGCGCAGACGCTTGCCTACGAAAAGGGGCGCGGGCAATGGGAGGCCGGCCATTTGTTTTCGGAAAAATCCGTCGCGACCCTTCCCGGTGAAAAGGGTGGATTTCCGCATATCAAGTCCCTTACCGGCAACGCGGCGACGGGAACCTACTTCGTTCTACTCAATCCCTGCACGACGCTGGCTCTGGCACAGGATTCCCTGATGTGGCTGGAGCTATACCCCCTCGGGGCGGCACGAACAAAGCTGGTGGTCGGCTCCGCCTTCCCGCGTTCGACTGTCGAGCGCGCCGACTTTGAAGAGGTCGTCCAGATCTACTACCGCAGGTGGGACAAGTCGATTCCCGAGGACAACTGGATTTCCGAGGAGCAGCAGCGCGGCCTGGAGTCGCCACTGAGCAAGACCGGCAGGGTATCCCGGTTCGAGCCGGTCGTTCACAGTATGGCCAACTGGATCCTTGACCGGGTGCTGGAGGTTCCAGGCAAAAAATGAGTTCCCGTACACGTACCAATCACAACAAATACAAACCCAAACTGCCGGACCGCGCCACGGTTGCAGGTCAGACGAGTCTGCATCGCCGCACTGAAACAGCTGCCAAGGGGAAGTGATATGACGGACGAGAAAGTTGTAACCTACGTAAAGAACGTGCGCTCCCTCGGAGCGGTATTCGATCTCGACAAAGAGGTTTTCGCAAAGGTGGCCGCGCGTTTCCCGGAAGTCGCGAAGAGGCTTGATTTGCGCATCGGCTACGACGACGACGAAGTGGCGAAATGGCTGCCGGAGGCCGAAATCCTGTTTGCCTGGGAGTTCGATCGCAGCAATCTTGCCGTGGCGGCGCCCAAGCTGCAGTGGATACAGTTGATGGGCGCCGGCCTGGACCATCTGCTGCCGCTCGACTGGCTGCCTCCGAAAGTTCGCCTTGCCACCGCCGCCGGGGCGCATCATGACAAGGCGGGTGAGTTCCTGTCCACCGCCGTATTAATGCTGAACAACTGGATTCCGGCATTTGCCACGGAACAACGATCGGCAAAGTGGGCAACGCGGTACTCCGGCCCGGTGACCGGGAAAACCGTCCTTCTGGTCGGCGTCGGCGGAACCGGGGGCGCTTGCGCCGAACGCTGCAAGGCGCTGGGCATGCAGGTATTGGGCGTGCGGCCGAGCCGCAGACCGCACCCGGCGGTCGATGAGATGTTCGGCAGTGACGAGTTGAAATCTGTCCTGCCGCGCGCCGATTTTGTCGTCGTCACGGTGCCGCTGACCGAGCGCAACCGCGGCACCATCGGCCGCGAGGAATTCGCCTGCATGAAGCAGGGCGCGGGACTGGTGAATATCGGTCGCCACGGCGTCGTGAATGAGGCGGCAATGATGGAGGCCCTGGAGAGCGGCAAACTCTCCGGTGCGGTACATGATCTGGAGGATCCGGCCGCCGTCCCTTGCGACAAGGGACTCTGGACAACGCCCAATTTGCTCATTATCCCGCATTGCTTGACCAATGATCCGGCAACATTTCGCGAACATGTACTCGAAGTATTTTTCAAGAATGTCGATGAATACCTGGCCGGCCGAGAGCTTGAAACGCTGGTCGATCGGAAGCTGGGGTACTGAACCCCAACTGGGCATCTAAAGGTTCCGGTGTCAGGTAAAGGGCACCTGGGCCGATGAATTGATAGCGCAACGCGGTCGCCATACCGCGGCAATGACTTCAAATAAAAGAGGATTTTCCCATGAGCAACCCACGTTACAAGTACAACGCCCTGATGGATTTGGTGGTGGCCCTTGGCACAAAAGTCGGCTTGCCAGCTGATCGTGCCAGAACGCAGGCGGAGATCCTGCTCGAAGGGGACCTGATGGGACACACGACGCACGGCCTAGCGCTGTTGCCGGGCATGCTCTCCGGGCTGGAGTCCGGAGCGGTCCGCGCTTCCGGCGACCAGATCAAGGTATCGGATCACGGATCGACCATCGTATGGGATGCCGACCGCCTGCCTGGTACCTGGATGTTGACAGAGGCTATCTCCGAGGCCTGCCGGAGGATAGACAAACATCCGGTGATGACGGTTGTGCTAAAGCGTATGTCCCATATCGCGGCTCTTGGCGCCTATCTTCGCCAAGCGACCGACAAGGGGCTGGTGATCTCGATCATGAATTCCGACCCTTCCATGCGCACCGTCGTACCGGCCGGCGGGATGGAAGCGCAGTTGGCGGCAAACCCCATTGCGTTTGGCTATCCGACCGATACGGACCCGGTACTCATCGACGTCAGCACTTCCCCCGTTGCCAATGGCTGGGTTCGGCGCTGGGGCGCCGAAAAGAAAAAACTGCCGGGTAAATGGCTGCTCGACGCATCAGGAAATCCCACAGACGAGCCGGGTGCCTTGTTTGGTACGCCGAGTGGCGCGATGCTTCCGCTTGGCGGCCTGGAACTTGGGCACAAGGGCTTTGCCTGGGGATTGATCGTCGAGGTGCTGACGGCGGGGCTATCGGGCCTTGGTCGCGCCGACAATGTCGCGCCTAACACCGGTACACCGGTTTTCCTGCAGATCATCGACCCGGATGCGTTTGCGGGAAAGACCGCATTGAAACGCGAGGCGGGTTGGCTGGCCAATGCCTGCCGCAATTCCAAACCGATCCGTCCCGGATCCACGGTGAGAATGCCGGGGGATTCGGCCCTGGCATCGCGCCGGCGCCAGCTTGCCGCCGGCGTGGAACTCTATCCGGCCATTCCACCCGAGTTGTCAAAATGGGCCGACAAGCTGGGTGTCAAAATGCCCGCAGCAATGGCTGAACGCGCAGCCTGAATTTCTGCGCCGTGACGGCAGCAGCGGAGGAGCTTTGCCCAAACTGGCCCAACGGCCTACCGCCCGAAAGGGCGAAGGACCTGATGGCGGCGGCGCTGGAGCTTTTTGCGCGGCATGACTATTCATCCGTGACGATCAAGGACATTGCGCGCAGCCTGGGGGTGAATACCGCGCTTATCTACTATTACTTTGACAGCAAGGAAGACCTGTTCCGGGCCACCCTCGAGTATTTCATCCTGAAAGCCCTGGAAACCTTTCGCGGCCTTGAGCGTGCCAACGAGGATCCGGTGAAAATGCTTTCGGCATGGTTTTCCACCCAGGCGCGCCTCGCCGGCGAGATCCGCCAGTTGGTCAAGATCATGCTCGATTACAGTATCGCCGGAGGCCAGTCAAAAGTGGCGGACGCGGCGATTCATGTGTTCTACCAGCACGAGCTGAAGATACTCTCCAGTCGCATCCAGCTTGGTGTCAAAAAAGGAATTTTTCGTGCGGTCAATGTAAAAAGGGCGGCGCAACTCGCGTCGACCCATCTGGATGGAATCATGGTCGGTTCGCTGATGCATCCTGATTTTGACGTTGCCTCTGCGATTCGTAATTTTGAAGAGGTTTTTTGGAACTATCTTGGCTACAGTCCTGCCCGGAAAGTTTTACTAAAACGCAGATGAAAGGATAGCCGAATGACCGAGCTTTTCGAGTCCCAAACCTATCGCGCGCTTCGCAAACCGCTGCTTGATGCCGAGACCCTGCCGCCGGAGTGCTACACCTCGGTGGAGTTTTATCGCCGGGAGGTTGCCGAGATCTTCCTGAAGAGCTGGAACCTCGTCGGGCGAACCGACTATGTGAAGAAAGCGGGTGACTATTTCACGCACACGGTGGCGGGCGTGTCCTTCATCGTAATTCGCGGTGACGACGGCCGCATCCGGGCTCTGGTCAACTCGTGCACGCATCGCGGGACAAAGTTGCTGGAAGGTGAGGGCAATTGCCGCACTATCCGCTGCCCCTATCACAGTTGGATGTTTGACCGGGACGGGGCGCTCAAAAGCGCGCCCTATATGCAGGACGTTCCGGAATTCTCTATGGGGAAAAATGGGCTCGTTGAAATCAGACTGGAGGAGTGGTCGGGTTTCCTGTTCGTGAATTTTGACCCCGGGTGCGGCAAGCTGCGGGACTATCTTGGCGACCTGGATGCGTGGACGGAGTCCTACGAGTTTGGGCGCATGGTCACGGTCAAGCGCAAGGAGTTCGTGATCCGCGGAAACTGGAAAGGCTACGTGGAGAATTCCCTTGAGCACCTGCACCTGCCCACGGTGCATCAAAAGACCATCGGCGGCGTGCAGGCGATATGGGAGCCGGTTGATGGAACGCCGGGAAACTATGTCATCCTGCGCTCGAAAACCGCCGCTTCGCGTGCGACTCTTGGGAAGGATACGGCATTTGACAGGATCGCCAGCCTGCGCGGACCGGCTGCTGAGGGGGCGCAGTATATTTTGATCTATCCCTGCACCGTCATAGGGGCTGATCTGGATTGCATGTGGTTCAAGCAACTTCTGCCGGAAGGGCCCGACACGGTCCGGGTTGTCGCAGCTTTTTGCTTCACCCAGGAGGCGGTGGCAAGGCCGGATTTCGAAGAGGTGGTGCAGAGCTATCACAAACGGTTCGAGCTGGTGATCGGCGAGGACAACGATATCTCGGGCAAGCATCTGGCCGGTGTGGGAAACCCCTTGGCTCGCGCTGGACGCTTTTCCAGCCTGGAGCCGCTGGTCCACCGCATCGATAACTGGATTGTTGATCGGGTGATCGGCCGCAGCGAAGACGAACCTAAGCAGGTGAAGTAGCCGGGGTGCGCATTCGCGCGGCTGATGGCAATTGGCAGGAGGAAGCTAGGATATGGAAAAGGGGCAAGGCAAAAGTGGCAGTACCGCGCCCGGTGGCGCTGAGCAGCGCCGGCTTGAGGCGAACGCAGACGCTTTCCAGCGGCTGTGCACCTCCGATCCGGTACTGCTGGATGTCAGGCCGGCCATTGAGGTTGTCCCGGGATTTACCCGCGAAACAATTCTCACCTCCGGACCACTGCTCGCATGGGATGAATACACGGGGGGACAGCGTTCGGCAATCATCGGCGGGGCATTGTTCGAGGGGCTGGCAAGCGATGCCCAGGATGCCGAGAAAAAGCTGGCGGCGGGAAGCATCCGGCTGCGTGGATGCCAGGAACTGAAGTGCGTCGGCTCTCTTGCCGGGATCTACACCGCATCGATGCCGGTCTTTGTCGTTAGCAACAAGGCTTTCGGCAATGTCGCCTACTGCAACATCTACGAAGGCACCAATCCGCGCAGGCTCAACTACGGCGTATACGACGATGGGGTGCGAGACCGGCTGCGTTACATCAGCGACATCATTGCTCCCGTTCTTGGCAGGGCGGTTCGTTCCGAGGGTGGCATACCGCTCAAATCCATCATGAGCCGCGCCCTGCACATGGGGGATGACCTGCACAGCAGGAATACCGCGGCTTCGCTGCTGTTTTCAAGGGAGATATTTCCGGCGATGCTGGCGCTGGCGGTGACTGATTGCGATAGCGTCGACAAGGCAGTTCGCGCAATGACCGAGGACCACTACTTCTTCCTCCGCCTTTCTATGGCGGCTGCAAAGTCGATGGCGGACGCGGCGGCTGGAATCGAGGCATCAAGCATGGTTACCGCGATGGCATTCAATTGCCGCGGCTTCGCCATCCGGGTTAGCGGCCTGGGCGATGAGTGGATTTCCGGTCCGCATGCGACGGTGCAGGCAACCTTATTCGCCGGACACACCCAGGACGAAATCACCTGGATGGGGGGCGAAAGCATCATTGCTGAAACGGTTGGCTTTGGCGGGTTTTCACAGGCTGCCGCGTTCGCGCTGCAGAAGTACCAGGGCGGCTCCCCGGAAATGATGGTGGAGCGCAACCTCGCGCTTTACTCGATTACGATAGGTGAGAGTCCGGATTTTCAGATTCCATTTCTGCGCTATCGGGGCGCGCCCACGGGGATAGACATTTTCAAGGTTCTTGATACCGGCATATTGCCGGTGATGAACATCGGCGTCGCCGGGCGCGATGGTGGGCAGATTGGCGCCGGCATCGTGCAGGCGCCGAAGCCGTGCTTCGAGGCAGCGGCACAGGCGTACCGGCAGCGCTATGGCAACTGAAGACCGGGGTCAGATGCCGCCAGATACATCAATGATCGCGCCGGTCGAATAAGAGGCTTGGTCTGACAGCAACCAGGCGATCGCACGGGCGACTTCCCCGGCCCCGCCGGCGCGCTTCATCGGAACGAAATCCTTAGCCTTCTCGGCGCGTTTTGCGTCCCCGCCCGCAGCATGGATGTCGGTGTCGATCAGCCCGGGGCGCACGGCATTGACGCGGATGCCTTCTGCGGCCACTTCCCGCGCCAAACCTATGGTCATGACCTCCACCGCTGCTTTAGCCGCGGCATAGTCAATATACAGATTGGGTGCCCCGGACTTTGTCAGGGCGGTTGTCGTGTTGACTATCGCCCCGCCGGCCCCACCGTTGCGCGTGGACATGCGCTTGACCGCCTCGCGTGCGCACATCATGCTGCCCAGGGCATTGGTTGCAAAGATCCGCGCCATGCGCTCGCCGTCGATGTTCTCAAGGCGCGATTGCGGCGCAATGATCCCGGCGTTATTGACCAGCGCGGTAAGCGTTCCAAACTCGCGGTCAACCGTTTGGAATAGTTGCATGACATCGGCCTCGATTGCCACATCCCCGGGTACGGCGATGGCATTCCCGCCGGCAGCCCTGATGGCAGTGACGACACCATCAGCGGTGCTGCGGTTTGATCGGTAATTGACGCATACGTCATAACCGCTCTGCCCGAGCAACAGAGCGGTTGCGGCACCGATGCCACGTCCGCCGCCCGTTATCAAGGCAATTTTCGCCATCGTGCTTTCCTTTTCGGTTCTTGCAGGTGACGCGAGATAATGGCACGGGGCCGGTTTATACGGCCGAGTGAGACGTGCGAGAAACTGGCGTAGCTAATACTCCAGCGTGCGGCTGACGATGTTGGCGAGTTTGCGACCGGCGATGAAGCGTTCCATCTGGGTGAACAGCATGTCCAGCGTCTTGGGTGTGTAGCTCAGGGTGTCGTCCGAGGAGCTATGTGGGGTGATGATGAGGTTGGGTGTTTTCCAAAGCGATGATCCGGCCGGCAGCGGCTCCGGGTCGAAAACATCGAGAATGGCCGACACTTCGCCGCGCTCCAGGCGCTTGCGCAGCGCATCGTAGTCGACCAGCGCCGCGCGGCTGTAGTTGAGCAGGCCGGCGCCTTTTTTGAGCAGGGCGATTTCGCCGCGCCCGAGCATTTGCCTGGTGCTTGATGTGGCCGGCGTGGCCATGAGGACAAAGTCGGCGCGTGGCAGCAGCTTGCGCAGCGCCTCAGGCTTGTGCATTTCATCGACGTAAGGCCGCGGCGCCCCGGTCCGGCGGATGCCGATTACGTGCATGCCAAAGCGCTTGGCCCATTTGGCGATGCCGGCGCCGACACTGCCCACGCCGATTACAAGCAGTGTCTTGCCGGCGATGCCGCTATTGAACTCCTGCTGCCACTTGCCGCGCCGCTGATGCGTGACCATTTCGGGGATGCGGTTGTTGAGCATCAGGATGGCCATGATGCCGTACTCGTGGGCGCGTTCACCGTGCACACCGCTGTTGTTGGTGAACACCACCTTGTCGGGCAGCCAGTCGAAGGGCAGGAAATGGTTGATGCCCGCGCCGGGGGCAAAAATCCAGCGCAAGCGGGGCGCGCGTTCGGCAAGATTGCGGCGGTCAAAGCGCCAGCCGAACAGCACATCGGCGCTGCGCAGGTTTTCATCGAGGCGGCGGCCGTCGTCCTCAAGGGTGATGCGCAGGCGTTTGGCCAGGCCCGGAAATTTCGCCAGCGAGGCCTTGATGCGTGCCGGCGTCACTTCGAAGACTTCGCCGAGGGAACTGTCGTTGTCGAAATGAAGGTGTATGCGCTGTGCGGTGCGCTGTGGCGCTGCTTTTGCGCCGGGTCTTTTGGTTGCCATCGTATTGGTTTGCTTTGCTCGTTTTGGTTTAGGGCGGGCCTGGTTCAGCGGCGCAGGGCCGCGCCACGGTCCACGGTGTGGCCTATCCACCAGTTGCCCAGCTTCGGAATCAGGTACTCATGGTGCGACATGCGACCTTGCCGCGCCAGCGGCGAATTCATGCCCGATTGCTGGATGCGGGCAATTTCGTTGTCTTCACCGACCGACTTGTCCCAGCGCTTGTAGTAATACTTTGCGCGTTCGGCAAAGTCGGGGAGCTGGGTGGTGGCCTTGGGAAAACACGAGCCGACGATGACGCGGGTGCGCGTGGGCCCCAGCGGATGCAGTTCGATGTACCAGAGGCAGTCTATGGTCATGCCCAGCATGGTCGAGGGGTTGAGGCAGACGTAGTTGGTGCCCTTTGCCGCATGCCCGTGCACGCCGGGAATCAGCGGAAAGGCGTGCTTGCGGTCCTCTTCGAGCAGCGCGCGCGTGCCCTGGTGCTCCTCGCGGATGGCGAACCAGGCGCCTTCGGTGGGCACATCGGTATGCACGAAATCGAGCAGGTTCAGGGTTGCGCCGTGCACCGAGGGCAGGTGGTACTCCTCCATGGCGTTTTCAATGTGGATTTTCCAGTTGCACTCGATCTCGTGGACGACGACGCGGGTGGTAACGAGGTTTTCGCAGTCGTAGGCGGCGAGGTCCTGAGGCAGGTTGCCAAGGTACTTGAGCAGCGGCTCGGCCTTGTCGTCGAAGTTGACAAACATGAAGCCGCCCCACATCTCCAGGCGCACCGGGACCAGGCCGTATTGTGACTTGTCGAAGCCGGTGGTCTGCTCCATGCCGGGGCAGCCCTTGAGTTCGCCGCCCAGGCCATACACCCAGCCGTGGTAAGGGCACTTGAGTCCACGCGTACTGGCTATCGATTGCAGCATCTCGCCTTCGATCAGGCGGGCACCGCGGTGGCGGCAGCTGTTGGCATAGGCCTTGACCGTGCCGTCGCGGTCGCGCAGCACGATCAGCGGAACGCCGGCGTAATCGACGCTGAAGTGGTCGCCCGCCTTGGGAATGCGGTCGGCACGGCCGAGGAAATTCCACACCTTCATGAACATGTGCTCGACCTCGGCGCGGTAAAACTCCGGCGAGGTGTAGCACCATGGCGGCAGCGTGGTGGCCTCGACCACCGGCTTGCGGATGCCGTCGTAGGTGCGGGGATCGAACATCGCGTCGGTGGCGTTCATCGGGTCTCCTTGGTCGGTTAGGGTTGCGGGGCGGCGCGGGGAGGAAAAAATTAACTGAACGATTAATTAAAATACAGTATAAGGCTTTTCAGCTTGTTTGAAAGGTGTTAGTTTCGGGTAATCACTGCAATTGCAGGCGCTGCCATCCGGACAGGCGCCACGCACCACGCCACGCACCACTGCGGAGCAGGACCAGAAGCAGCACAGGACGCCCATGACCACACCTGACATGCCGGTTGATCGTACCGCGGCCAATGCCGAGGCGCTCAGACGCCTGGGCGGCGCCGAGCCGGTGCTGTTGGACGTGGCGCCGGCGCGCGATGCCGTGCCCGGGTTCACCGCGCAGACCATCCTTACCTCCGGCCCGACCATGCCCTGGGCCGCGTACGCCGGCGGGCAGCGCGCGGCGGTGATCGGTGCGGCGCTGTTCGAGGGCCTCGCCACGGACGAGACGGATGCCGATGCGAAACTCGCCCGGGGTGGCATCACGCTGCGCGGCTGTCAGGAGTTGCGTTGCGTCGGTTCCCTTGCCGGGGTGTATTCGGCCTCCATGCCGGTTTTTGTGGTGAAGAACCAGGCTTACGGCAACATCGGCTATTGCAATATCTACGAGGGCGTCAACCACCGCCGTCTCAATTACGGTGTCTACGACGAGGGCGTGCGCGACCGGCTGCGTTACATCAATGACGTGGTGGCCCCGGTGCTGGGTGAGGCGGTGCGGGCCACCGGCGGCATCCGGCTCAAACCCATTATGGTCAGCGCGCTGCACATGGGCGATGACCTGCACAGCCGCAACACCGCAGCCTCACTGCTGTTTTCGCGTGAATTGTTTCCGGCGCTGATTGCCGTGGCGGCGACCAATCGCAGTGGTGTCGAAAAAGTCGTGCAGGCGATGACCGAGGACCATTATTTTTTCCTGCGGCTTTCTATGGCGGCGGCCAAGGCCACGGCCGATGCGATCAGCGGCATAGGGCGCTGCAGCGTGGTTAGCGCGATGGCATTCAACTGCAACGGTTTCTCCATCAAGGTGGCCGGCCTCGGCGAGCGCTGGTTCACCGGGCCGCACGCCACGGTAGACGCGGTGCTGTTCAAAGGCCACAGCAAGGACGAGATCACCTGGATGGGCGGCGAGAGCCCGATCACCGAAACGGTGGGGCTGGGCGGTTTTGCGCAGGCGGCGGCGTTCCCGCTGCAAAAATACCAGGGCGGTTCGCCCGAGGGCATGGTCAGCCGCAACCTTTCGCTGTACGGCATCACCGTCGGCGAACACCCGGATTTCAGGATTCCCTATCTCAAGTACCGGGGCACCCCCACCGGCATCGATATTTTCAAGGTGATCGAAACGGGAATCCTGCCGATGATGAATATCGGTGTCGCAGGCCGCGACGGCGGCCAGATCGGCGCGGGGACGGTGCAGGCGCCGATGGAATGTTTTCTCCAGGCGGCCGACGCCTACCGCGGTGCTTATGTTGGCTTCTAGGCCGGGCATGCCGGGCGAAAAATCCAGGGCGGAGGGCCGCAGCGAGGAAATGATGGCGGCGGCGCTTGATCTGTTTGCGCGCCACGATGTCTCGTCGGTGACGATCAAGGATATCGCCAAGGCCTTGCGCATCAATACGGCGCTGATCTATTACTACTTTGATAGCAAGGACGACTTGTTTCGCGCCTGCATCAAGTATTGCATCGAGCGCACGGTGGGTAATTTCCGGCGCATCGAAGGCCGCCATGGTGACGCGGTAAAGATGATCGCCGCCTGGTTCGAGACCCACGCGCAGATGTACACCGAAATCCGCCAGTTGGTGAAGGTTATCCTCGATTACGGCACTTCGGGCAACAAGACCAAGCGCATCGATGCGGTGGTGGAGGAGTTCTACCAGCAGGAGAGCCGCATCCTGTCCGATGCCATCCGCCTGGGTATCAGGCAGGGCGTGTTCGTACGCGTCAATGTGCGTCAGGCGGCGTTATTCGCCTCAACCCACCTTGACGGCATCATGGTGCGCTCGATGATCCAGAAGGATTTGGACGTGCCTGCGGCGATACGCAATTTCGAGCGGGTGTTTTTCAGCCACCTTGGCTGCCGGACGGCGCGCAGCGGCACGCGCGCCGCGCCCGCGGTCGGTGGGCGCACGAAATCCGTCGCTGCACGGGCATTGGCTATGTCGTTGTAGATTTCCGGGCGGCGCCTGACGCGGCCGTCCGTTTTCATGTTCAAACTGATGAGGAATTACTGTTATGGTCACCGGATCCAAAGCTGAGGCGCTGGGCAAGGCGCTGGAAAAACAGGGCGTCAAGTACCTGCTGCCGACTTACTCGGATATGCACGGGCGCTCCAAATCGAAGATGGTCCCGATCTCGCATTTCCACCGCATGATGGGCGGCTCGGAATTGTTCACCGGCGCCGCCGTCGAGGGCGTGCCGCAGGAGGTCAATGACGAGGAGGTCGCCTCCCACCCGGACCCGGCCTCTTGCACGGTGCTGCCCTGGCGGCCCGACACCGCCTGGTTTGCCAGCGACTTGTGGTGTGGCGGCAAGCCCTTTGAAGCCTGCAGCCGCAACATCCTCGGCCGTGTGCTCGATGGTGCGGCCAAGCTGGGCTATGGCGTCAACGTCGGCATCGAGGCGGAGTTTTGCGTGCTGCGCGACGGCGCCGACGGCGGCTACGAGCCGCTTAGCGCTCGCCAGAACCTCGCCAAGCCGGCCTACGACGCTGCGCGCCTGCTCGACAACATGGACTGGATGGACGAACTGGTGTCGGCGATGAACCACCTTGGCTGGGGCGTCTATTCGCTCGATCACGAGGACGCCATCGGCCAGTTCGAAATCGACTTCAAGTATTTCGACGCCAAGACCATGGCCGACCGCTATGTGTTTTTCCGCCTGATGGCCGACGAGATCGCGCGCCGCCACGGCGGCTTTGCCAGCTTCATGCCAAAACCCTTTGGCGACCGCGCCGGCAGCGGGGCGCACTTCAACATGTCGTTGTTTTCGCTCAAGGACGGGCGCAACCTGTTCGAGGCGGCGAAAGATCCGCGCGCTTGCGGCCTGTCCAAGCTCGGCTACCACTACATCGCCGGCGTGCTGCGCCACCTGCCGGCAATTTGCGCCGTGGTCGCGCCCACGGTCAATAGCTATAAGCGTCTGATCCCGCGCGGCAGCCAGGCCGGCTTTACCTGGGCGCCGATATTCGTCTGCTACGGCGGCAACAACCGCACCAACACACTGCGCATCCCGCTGGGCGGGGGGCGGGTGGAAATGCGCCTGCCCGACGCTGCGTGTAATCCCTACCTGGGACTCGCGCTGACCATCGCCGCCGGCATGGAGGGCATACGCGAGCAACTCGATCCGGGCGAACCACATCTTGACAACATGTACCTGAAGACCCCGGCGCAGCTGAAAAAGCTCGGCGTTTCCATGCTGCCGCGCACCTTGGGCGCCGCGCTCGATGCCTTTGAGGCCGACCCGCTCAGCCGCACGGTGTTTGGCGACGCCATGCACACCTCCTGGCTCGAGCACAAGCGCGAGGAATGGCACCAGTTCTCGGTGCATGTGTCGGCCTGGGAAAAGGACCGCTACCTGAAGTTTTTCTAATGCGCCCGTTCCTGTATGGATGCGCGGTGTGACACCGGTCACCATCCTGGTCGGGTCGATGACCGGCAACGCCGAGTTCGCGGCCGAGGATTTGCAGCAACTGCTTGGCGATGAATTTGGCTGCAGCGCCGAATTGCTGCTCATGGACGGACTGGACGCGGATGTCTTCAAACGGCCGCATGTTTTTCTCATTTGCACTTCCACCTACGGCGAGGGCGATGTGCCGGAAAACGCGCAGGCGCTCTACGGCGCGCTGTGCGAACAGCGGCCCGACCTTGGCGGTGTGCGCTATGCCGTGTTCGGCTTGGGCGATGCCAACTACCGCGACACTTTCAATTTCGGCGGCAAGCGCTTCGACGACATCCTCGCCGCGCTCGGTGCGGTGCGCATGGCCGAGCGTGCCCAGCACGACGCGCAGTCAGGGGTGCAGGCGGGCGACCTTGCGCGCGACTGGCTGCGCGGCTGGTACGGCGGTGGTGGTGTGAAAGGATAGGCCGCATCCGTACAAAAAATGTCATTGCGAGGAGGCGAAGCCGACGCGGCAATCTTGTGGTGTTGCGATGAGAGTCACAACTACGACGGGATTGCTTCGCTGCGCTCGCAATGACAGGCTTCTTTATTGTTGTTTGCAATCGCATCGAGGACTGTATTCGCGATTAGCGTGCGCGATCCGGCGTGGTGTGGGTCTGTGGCCGCTTTCGTCCGTTGAGCATTGCGGCAACGAGGTTTTCGCCATGAGGTCGGCTGGCGTGGACGACCCCGGCAAGATGCCGTGCGCATGGCCGAGTGTGCCCAGCACGACGCGTAGTCAGGGGTGCAGGCGGGCGATCTTGCGCGCGACTGGCTGCGCGGCTGGTACGGCGGTGGTGGTGTGAAAGGATAGGCGGCAGCCGCACAAAAATGTCATTGCGAGGAGGCGAAGCCGACGCGGCAATCTTGTCCGATGCGACAATCTTGTGGTGTTGCGAGGAGAGTCACAACTAAAATGTCATTGCGAGGAGGCGAAGCCGACGCGGCAATCTTTTGGCGTTGCGAGGAGAGTCACTACTACGACAGGATTGCTTTGCTGCGCTCGCAATGACAGGCTTCCATGCGCTCGCGCAAAAGGACGCTATGGTCCTCGGTGGTCACGCCATCGATCTGGCGCGTATCAGCCAGCCGCTGTACGTGCTTGGCTCGGAAGAGGACCACATCACGTCTTGGCGCGGTACTTTCAAGACCACCGCGTTGTGTGGTGGACCGGCGCGAGATGTGCTCCGCACTTCGGCGCACATCTTGGGCATTATCAATCCGCCGGTGCCTTTGGCCAAACACGGCTTTACCGTCGGTAATTGCCACGGCGAGGGCGGGGACTGGCTGGCCAAGCACCGCCAGATGCCGGGCAGCTGGTGGCCGGATTGGGCGCACTGGCTGGCCAGGAATTGCGGACCGCTGCAGGCGCAGCCACCCACGCATACCCAACAGTACCCGGCGACTTGCCCCACACCTACTGCATAAGCGAATTCAACAAAAAAGAACAGTAATGTCCCAATATTTTGTTTGAAAAGAACAGCTTGAATGGGTATAACTTAATTTGTTGATAGATTTATAAGCAATTTATTTATTTGTGTTATTTTGAATATTGTCAGACTTAGGATTAGTGGAATTTCATCGAGACTATGCGACAGCTTGAGCCGTTTCTTGACGATAGCGATCAGCACCTAGGTGCAGACCGCAATGCATATTTGCGTCTTCACGGCGTTCTCGCTGGTGCCTAGGAATGCCTTGATGCATGGGAGCCTTCGGCGGATATCCGCAAAAGGCCCAAAGTCTGCGCCTCGACGTTCCAATCGAGACCAGAAAATATTACTCGTTTCCGTATGTCAATCATCAACTTATAACCGTCTCTCGTGAAAACATTGGGACACTACCGAAGGAGGAACTCTGATGACACGCCTGAATATCAACGGGAAAAATATCGAAGTTGAGGTCGATCCGGCCACGCCGCTGTTGTGGACGCTGCGCGAGCAGGTTGGCCTGACCGGAACCAAATACGGTTGCGGCGTGGCGCAGTGCGGCGCCTGCACGGTGCACATCGATGGCGCCGCGGTGCGCTCCTGCGTTGTGCCGGTCGGCAGTGTTGCCGGCAAGAAAATAACCACCATCGAGGGACTCGCGGTGAATGGCAAGCTGACGAAGGTGCAGCAGGCATGGCTGGCCAACGAAGTGCCGCAGTGCGGCTACTGCCAGTCGGGCATGATCATGGCCGTTTCGGCGCTGCTCAAAAAGACGCCCAAACCGACCGACGCGCAAATTGATGATGCGATCACCAACATCTGCCGTTGCGGCACCTTTCAGAACGTGCGTGCCGCGATTCACGAAGCGGCCAAGGCCTGAGGAGAAGACCATGAAAAACGCTCTCAAGACTACCGACCTGAACGTATCCCGTCGCGCCTTCATGATCAGCAGCGCCGCCGTCGGCGGCGGCATGGTGCTCGGGCTCAATATTCCCTTTGGCCCCGGTGTGGTACGTGCCGCGGATGGTACGCCGGAGGTCAACGCCTGGGTGGTGATCCGGCCGGATGACACCGTGGTGGTGCGTATCGCCCGCTCGGAAATGGGCCAGGGTACGCTCACCGGCCTGGCGCAAATGGTTGCCGAGGAACTCGAATGCGACTGGTCCAAGGTCACCACCGAATATCCGACGCCGGGCACCAACGTCGCGCGCAAGCGCGTCTGGGGTGATTTTGGCACCGGCGGCAGCCGCGGCATCCGCACTTCGCACGATTACGTGCGCAAGGGCGGCGCGGCGGCGCGCATGATGCTGGTGCAGGCGGCGGCCAATGAATGGAAAGTCCCGGCCGCCGAGTGCGTTGCAGCCAACAGCATCATCACGCACACGCCCTCGGGCCGCAAGACCAGCTACGGCAAGGTGGCCGAGGCCGCGGCAAAACTGGAGGCGCCCAAGGACGTGCCACTGAAGGATCCGAAGGACTGGAAAATCATCGGCAAGGGCGTCAAGCGCCTGGACACGATGGACAAGCTCACCGGCAAGCAGGTCTACAGCTCTGATTTCAAGTTGCCCGGGATGCTCAACGCGGCGATAAAGGATTGCCCGATATTTGGCGGCAAGCTGAAAAGCTTTGACGCGAGCAAGGCAGAAAAGATGCCGGGCGTGAAAAAAATCGTCCGCGTCAGGGACTCGGCTGTTGCGGTGGTGGCCGACACCTGGTGGCATGCCAAGACCGCACTTGATGCCATCACGGTCGAGTGGGACGGTGGAGAGAACGCCAAGGTATCAAGCGCAATGATCGCCGCAACGCTGAAGGAGGGTCTGTCTGCCGACAAGACCTTCGTAAACCACCAAAAAGGCGATGCCCTGGCGGCCATTGCCGGATCGGCGAAAAAAATCGAGGCCACCTTCGCCTATCCCTATCAGAACCACGCACCGATGGAGCCCAACAACGCCACCGCCTTGTACACCGCGGACCGTTGCGAGGTGTGGTGCCCGACGCAAAACGGCGAGGCCGCCCTGGCCGCAACCGCCGAGGCTTCGGGGCTGCCGGTGTCCAAGTGTGATGTCACCAAACTGCATCTTGGCGGCGGTTTCGGCCGGCGCGGCATGACCGACTATGTCGCCCAGGCGGTGCTGATTGCCAAGGAGATGCCGGGCACGCCGGTCAAACTCCTGTGGTCGCGCGAGGAGGACATGTTGCACGGCAAGTACCACCCCATCATGCAGGCCAAGCTGACCGGCGGGCTCGATGCCAGCGGCAACCTGACCGGATTGCATGTGCGCCTGTCCGGGCAGTCCATCCTCACCGCGGTGCGCCCGGAGGCGCTGGGCAAGGACGGCAGCGATCCGGCGGTGTTCCAGGGCTTTCATGCGAGTGGCGAGCATTCGTTTGAATACACCATGCCCAACCTTCTGGTCGATCATGCGATGCGCAATCCGCATGTGCCGCCGGGCTTCTGGCGCGGCGTGAACATCAACCAGAATGCCATTTTCCTGGAAACCTTCATTGATGAACTGGCGCACGCGGCCGGGCAGGACCAGCTCGAGTTCCGCCGCAAGCTGATGACCAACAACCCCAAATCGCTGGCGGTGCTCAATGCCGTGGCGGAAAAGGGCGGCTGGGGCAAAAAGGCACCCAAGGGCGTGTACCGTGGGCTTGCCCACTTCAGGGGTTATGGCAGTTATGTCGCGGCCATGGCCGAGGTGTCGGTGACCGGTGGCAACAAGGTCAAGGTACGGCGCATCGTCGCCGCGACCGACTGCGGCTACGCCGTCAACCCGGCGCAAATCGAGCGGCAGATCGCCGGCTCGTTTGTGTACGGCCTGTCGGCGCTGTTCATGGAGGAGTGCACGGTCAAGGACGGCCGCATGGAACAGGAGAACTTCCATAGCTACGATTCCATGCGCATCAAGCAAATGCCGAAGGTCGAATCCATTGTCATGCCTTCGGGCGGATTCTGGGGTGGGGTGGGCGAGCCGACGATTTGCGTCGCCGCGCCGGCGGTGCTTAATGCGATTTTCGCGGCAACGGGCAAGCGGTATCGGACTTTCCCGCTGAAAAATCATGGTTTGACCATGGACTAGGCAAGTTCATCAGCACCTTCCCTCTCCCCTTGCGGGAGAGGGACAGGGAGAGGGAGGATGCCGACAGATTTGATTGGGCGGACTTTCAGCCTCTCCCCAAGCCTCCCCCGTCGAGGGGGAGGGGGCTGGTGGGGTGCTGTGGTGAAGATGTCATGGTTTATGAGAAATTTAATAAACAAGGCTTCTGTGTCGGTGTTATTTTTTCTCGCCGCCTGGTCTTGTCCGGCTGCTCTGGCACAGTCATTTCAAGTCGCAGGCGATGCCATTCCGGTGTCGCTGACAGGCTTGGGTGGGGACGCCGTCCGCGGTCGTGCGATCGTTGGCAACCGGCAGGTCGGATTGTGTCTGCTGTGTCACAGCGGCCCGTTTCCAGAGGAACGGTTTCAGGGCGATCTTGCCCCGGCATTGAACGGTGCGGGCAATCGCTTGTCTGAAGGGCAGTTGCGCCTGCGCATTGTCGATTCAGGGCGATTGAATCCGGCGAGCATCATGCCGGCGTATTACAAGACTGAAGGCCTCACACGTGTGGCGCCGGCGTTTGCCGGCAAGCCGATTTTGAGCGCGGAGCAAGTGGAGGATGTCGTGGCTTTTTTAAAGACCTTGCGCAATTAAATGAAACCAGACGACAGAAAGCGCGCTGCCCTGCGGCGCAAGGTCCTGTTCGGCGCCAGCGGCGCGGCGGCGGGTTTGGTGCTCGAAGCCACCGGCATATCCGGCGCGCTGGCGCAAACCTCGCCCGGGCGTTCTGCGGTCGCACCGCAGTCTTTGGTCGCGGCGCGTCTGGCGGCAATCCAGCGCGTGACCCGAGGGGCTGTGGTCAGCAAGGGTAAGCTTACGCTGGAAATTCCCGAGCTCGTCGACAACGGTAATTCGGTGACATTGTCGGTAAAAGTGGACAGCCCGATGACGGCGAATAACTACGTCAAGGCCATTCATGTCATCACGGAAAAGAACCCCCAACCCGACGTGGTGAGTTTTCGCTTCAGTCCGCGTAGCGGTCGTGCGACAGCGTCGACGCGTGTGCGCCTGGCCGACACGCAAACGGTGCTGGCTATTTGCGAACTCTCCGATGGCACATTCTGGTCCGGCAGCGCCGACACGGTGGTGACGCTGGCCGCCTGCCTGGAGGAGATCTGATGGCGCGCGCGCTTATCAGCCTGCCGGCCAACCCGCGCCGCGGGCAGATCATCGAGGTCAAGGCGTTGATCGCGCACGACATGGAAACCGGTTTTCGCCGCACCCAGGTCGGCGCGTTGATTGCTCGCGACATCGTCACCGACTTTGTCTGCATGTATAACGGCGAGGAAGTATTCGGTGCGCAGCTCCATCCGGCCATCGCAGCCAATCCCTATCTTGCGTTCTCGATCCTTGTCGCCGACAGCGGTGTCATCACCGGCAAGTGGACCGGGGACAATGGTTTTTCAGTGACCGAATCCGTGACTATCACCGTCGCCTGATGCGACGCGTGTTGTGCCGTGTCGCCCGGGGTTTGCTGTTCGCGCCGCTGGCCGTGACACTGACTGGCGTTATCGCGGCGGACGCCGATCCCCCAACCGGGCGGCGTTCCGGTTACGAGTTGATGAGCCGCGAGACGCGCGCCATGCAGGATGACGATGCGGCCAATCCGGCCATGCTCTGGGTGCTCGACGGCGAGGCCTTGTGGCAGCGCAAGGCAGGCGCGGCGGCCCTATCCTGCGCCGACTGTCATGGCGACGCGCGTACGAGCATGAAGGGCGTTGCGGCGCGCCATCCTGCGCTCGATGCCGGCGGCAAGCTGCTCAACCTGGAGCAACGCATCAACGTGTGCCGCACCGACAGGCAGCAGGCGCCGGTCCTGGCCTACGAAAGCCGCGACCTGCTGGCGCTCGCCTCGTTTGTCGGCCGGCAGGCGCGTGGCCTGCCCGTGACGGTGGCCGAAGACGCGCGAACGAGAAAGTTTATCGAGGCGGGACGTGTAGCCTACGAGCGCCGCCAGGGCCAGCTCAATCTCTCATGCGCACAATGCCACGACGACAATGCCGGACGCCAGCTTGCCGGTACACCGATACCGCAGGCGCATCCGAATGCGTACCCGCTTTACCGGCTGGAGTGGCAGGGGGTGGGGTCGCTGCAGCGTCGTTTGCGTAACTGCCTAAGCGGCACAAGGTCGCAGACGCTGGAATATGGTTCACCCGAGCTGGTTGAACTCGAACTCTTGCTGATGTGGCGGGCGCGCGGCATGCGCATGGAGACGCCGGGTGTGCGGCCATGAGCACACCGTCTGGAAACCCTTGCCAGAAGCCGGTTTCCAGCCATTCGTCCGGTATGGCGTGAATGCGAGGCTGCGCTTGCCGTCATGGGCGCTTGGCGGTTACCCTAGGGAAGCGCTGATAAAGTCCTGCTCAAGTCCTGCACAAGTTCTGCTAAGAAGGGCATCTTGACAAGCTTCCCTCTGCAGCGGGGGGGCAAGGGGGCTTGTCCCCTTGTTCAGTGAATCTCTGGGCGCCAACTTTAAAGGCCATGCATCGTGACTGAATTTGTCCTCTACAACGCACCGCAGTCCACCTGCAGCCAGCGCGTGCGTTTTTCGCTCAACGCCAAGGGCATTGCTTTCGAAGAACACAAGCTGGATCTTTTTTCCGGCGAGCAACTCAAGCCGGCTTACCTCGCCATCAACCCCAACGGTGTCGTGCCTGCCCTGCTGCATAAGGGCCGGGCGGTGCTCGATTCAGCGGTGATCATCGAGTATCTCGATGAAACCCGGTCGCAGATCGTTTGCTTCACCCCCGAAGATCCGGTCGAGCGCGGCCGCATGCGCTGGATGATGCGTTATATCGACGAGATCCCGGCCCCGGCGGTGCGCGTGCCCTCTTATAACCTGGCATTCCTGCCGCACTTCCAGAAAATGAGCGAGGAGGACTTCCTCGCCCTGGCGAACGCCAAGCCCCTGCGCAAGGAGTTCCTGTTGAGCATGGGGCGCAGCGGATTTCCGCCCAAGGAGATGGAGCAGGCGCTGGACCGGCTCGACCGCGCGGTGGTGCGCATGAACGACTGGCTGGTTGAGAGCGGCGGTCCGTGGCTGATGGGCGCGAAGCCCACGCTCGCCGACATCGCGATGATGCCGGTGATCGTGCGTATGGACGATATCAACCTCAACGCCAGCTGGGCGGACAAACCGGCGGTGGCCCGTTGGTACGAACACCTGCGCGCCCACCCAGCCTTCAAACCGACCTATTACCACGGCTCGCTGCTGACGGAAAAATACCCGCATCTTGCGCAGTTGCGCCAGGGGCGGGGTGATGCGGCGAACGCCGCGTGAAAGCCGTATTGGTTAGCGCGGCGTTTCTGTGGCGGTGAACCCGGTGCAACTCATCAGCTGGATCGAGGACGGGCAAAGTCATTCGGTGCGCTGGCGTTCCGAAGGCGGTTCGCCACCACCGCGCAAAGTGCTCGTCGCCTCGGATAACAGCATGACAGCCGATGCCGCCTACCGGCTCGCCTGCGAGGGCACAGCCTTGTTGTGGCGTGGTGATTTTCAAAATGCACGCCAGTTGTTGCAGGCCATGGCGCGCCGCGCCGATGCGACGCCGCGCAACAAGGCCAAGCCGCCCGCTTCGCCGACCGAGGCCTTCAACCTGCATAGACTGGCGCAATCGCAGCGTGCGCGCACGCTTGGCGCGCTGCTGATCCCGGTCGAGGCCGACTATGGCATCGCATTGCGTCGCGCTCCCGACTTGCATGAGGCGATTACCGAAGGCTGGGGTGCCAGCGGCGAGGCATCGGTCACCTCCTTGCGCGAGTTACTTGGCCTGAATGGCGCGCATGAGTGGCGGAAAAAAGGCGTGGAGATTGCCGCGCTGGGCGGTCGCATTCATCCGCATTACGGCGTGTTCTCGCCGGTGCGCGGTGAGTACATTACGCTGGTTGCGTCGGCGCCGCTGCCGCAGGATGCGCAAAAGCTCGCCTTTGATATCGGCACCGGCACCGGCGTGCTCGCCGCCGTGCTCGCACGCCGTGGCGTCGCGCATGTGATCGCCACCGACCAGGATCCGCGCGCCATCGCCTGCGCCAATGAAAATATCGCACGGCTCGGCATGGCCGGCCAGGTTGAAGTTCTGCAGGCTGACATGTTTCCGCCCGGGCGTGCGCCGCTGATTATTTGCAACCCGCCCTGGGTTCCGGCACGGCCCAGTTCGCCGCTGGAACACGCCATATTTGATCCGGAAAGCAGCATGCTGCGTGCTTTTTTGGGCGGCCTCGCAGGGCATCTGCAAACGGGCGGCGAGGGCTGGCTGATTCTCTCTGACCTCGCCGAACAGCTTGGCCTGCGCACACGCGCCGCCCTGGAGGCGTGGATCGCTGCAGCCGGGCTCAAGGTGCTCGGGCGTTCCGATATGAAGCCGTATCATCCGCGCGCATCCGACGCATCCGACCCGCTGCATGCCGCGCGCAAGGCCGAGCTCACTTCCCTCTGGCGCCTCGGCGCGGCCTAGGCGGCAATGGCTGTAATAAATACTTAACTTGCGCGCGGTTTATGTTTCGATAATACTCGAAATATGAAAACGACAGATGCCGTGTCCCGTCTTGCCGCCCTGGGACAGGAAACCCGTCTTTCCATATTCAGACTGCTGCTGCAGGTGGGGACGGAGGGCATGAATGCAGGGGGCATCGCGGAGAAGCTCGACCTCGCGCCGGCGACCCTGTCTTTTCACCTGGCGCATCTTGCGCGCGCTGGCCTGATAACCGGCAGGCAGGACGGTCGCTTTATTTTTTACACCGCGGACTTTGCCGGCATGGACGACCTGCTCGTATTCCTTACCGATAATTGCTGTAACGGCAACAACTGTTTGCCAAAGGCGACGGCCGTTGCCGTCACCGCCAAGGCAATTTCCAAGCACCGACGCCCGGCGGTTCGCCGGTCCGATAAATCCGGCGTCAATTAAAAGGACTATTTTCCATGCAAGACCGCGTTTTCAATGTACTTTTCCTGTGTACCGGCAATTCGGCGCGCAGCATCCTCGCCGAAGGCATCCTCACTGATCTTGGCAAGGGCCGCTTTCGCGGCTTTAGTGCTGGAAGCCATCCGGGCGGAACGGTCAATCCGTTTGCGATTGAGTTTCTTGCGGCCCAGGGCATGGCGGTCGCAGATCTGCGCAGCAAGAGCTGGGATGAATTTGCGCAGCCCGGAGCGCCGCAAATGGATTTTATCTTTACCGTCTGCGACAACGCGGCCGGCGAGGTTTGCCCGGTGTGGCCGGGCCAGCCGATGAGCGCGCACTGGGGTATAGAGGATCCGGCGGCGGTGCAGGGCAGCGACGAGGACAAGCGCCGCGCCTTCGCGCATGCTGCGTCATTGATGAACCGCCGTATTTCGCTCTTTACCAGCCTGCCTATTGCGAAACTTGAAGGCATGGCGCTCAAACACGAACTCGACCAGATCGGTCGTCTGCGCGAAAAGGGTGAATAGGCCACGTTGCGGAACCTGAATATCCCCTGAACAGCATGCAAAGAGACTGACCATGGAAATCCTTACCCGTCAAAAATTGCTGTCCGAGGCACTGGGCACGACGTTGTTGCTTGCGATCGTGATCGGTTCCGGGGTCATGGCCGAGCGTTTGTCCGGCGGCAATGACGCGATCGCGCTCATCGGCAATACCGGCGCGACGATATGCGGTCTTTACATTCTCATCGAGGTGTTCGGCCCGATCAGCGGTGCGCATTTCAATCCGGCCGTATCGCTCGTGATGGCGTTTCGCGGTGCATTGCCCCGTTCCCTGCTGCTGCCTTACATTACCGCCCAGCTTGCCGGCGCGGTGCTCGGCGCCTGGCTTGTCCATGCCATGTTTGATATGAGCATCGTTCAATTTTCCACCAAAGCCCGTGATGGCGGCGGGCAATGGCTCGGCGAGGTCGTGGCCACCGCCGGTCTGCTGCTGGTGATCCTGAAGGCCCCGGCGCCAAAGGTCTCGGCGATGGTCGCCGCCTACATCGGCGCCGCCTATTGGTTCACGTCCTCAACTTCGTTTGCCAATCCAGCAGCGGTGATGGGCCGCCTGTTCAGCGACAGCTTTTCGGGTATCGCCCCGGCAAGCGCCCCTGGTTTCATTGTCGCCGAACTGGCGGGGGCGGCTGTGGCGGTGTGGCTCGCTCATGCGCTGGGCGCATCGGCGAAATCCACGGTCTGAATTCCTGAAAGGACATGCATTCATGGCAGCTGAAGCGGTAACGATTTACCACAATCCCAATTGCGGAACCTCGCGCAACGTGCTCGCGCTGATCCGCAACACCGGTGCCGAGCCCGAGCTCATCGAGTATTTGGTGACGCCGCCCACGCGCGCGCGCCTGCTTGAGCTGATCGCGCAAATGAACATCCCGGTGCGCGCCCTGCTGCGGCGCAAGGGCACGCCGTACGACGAATTGAACCTGGACAACCCCGCGCTGACCGACGCGCAACTGCTCGATTCCATGATGGCGCACCCCATTCTCATCAATCGTCCGATCGTGGAGACCTCCCTTGGCACGCGGTTGTGCCGGCCGTCCGAATCCGTGCTCGATATTCTTGCCCTGCCGCAACGGGGTGCACTCAACAAGGAAGACGGTGAGACGGTGGTTGACGATAGGGGCATGCGCGTTGTCCGAAAATGAACTCACCAACCCCGACGACCTGCCGAACCTGGGTGGCGCTGAATTCTTCGTTCCGACCCCTGAACGGCTTGCCGGCGCGGCCTCTTCGACGCACGCGCCGCGCATCCTGCTGCTCTACGGGTCCTTGCGGACCCGCTCCTATAGCAGGCTGCTGAGCGAAGAGGCGGCGCGCCTGCTGCGGGCGATGGGGGCCGAAACCCGGACGTTTGACCCGCACGGATTGCCGTTGCCCGATGACGCGCCCGATACCCACGACAAGGTGCGGGAGTTGCGGGCGCTGGCGCAATGGTGCGAGGGCATGGTGTGGTGTTCACCCGAACGGCATGGTGCCATGACCGGCATCATGAAGGCGCAAATCGACTGGATACCGCTGGAGCTCGGGGCGGTGCGCCCGACACAGGGCAAAACGCTGGCGGTGATGCAGGTGTCCGGCGGTTCGCAGTCGTTCAATGCCCTTAACCAGCTGCGCGTGCTGGGGCGCTGGATGCGCATGATCACCATCCCCAACCAATCGTCGGTGGCAAAGGCGTTTCTCGAGTTCGACGAAGCGGGACGGATGAAACCCTCAGCGTACTATGAGCGGGTCGTCGATGTCATGGAAGAGTTGGTCAAGTTCACTTACCTGACGCGCGACGTCGCACCCTACCTCGTTGACCGCTACAGCGAGCGGCGTGAAGACGCCGCAGCCTTGTCAAAGCGGGTCAACCAGCGCGCGATTTGAGTCAGGCGGTTCCGGCCGGCATCAATCAGCGCGGGCCGGCGTCTTGGGCGGGGAATATCGTTGTCGCCTGGCCCGGATGCCATGGCGCGTACTTGTGCATCACGCGATCGAATAATGCCGAGGCTTCCCAGACTGCGAGCCAGCCGGCAAGCCGCGGCCAGGGCTGGCTGCCGAACCAGGCGTCATCGGTGTGCGCGAACTGGCGCACAAAAGGCGCAATGGCCATGTCAGCGAGGCTTGCGTGCGTGCCGAATAAAAAGTCAGCGTTGCCCAGGCTTTGTTCCAGCGCGAGCAGATGTGCGGCACAGGCGGAGCGATGGTCTTCTGTCGCGTCCTCACCGGCGTGATGGTTGGGGTATTTGTAGCGGTCAAGATGGTGCTTGAAGTCCCCGTCGAATTGCGCGATCAGTTGCACCATCGCCGCGAGCGAGCCGCGCTGCGGCACCAACCATTGCCCCGGATCATTTTGTCGCAAAGCCCAGTGCATGATGTCCATGCTCTCGTCAAGGATCCGCCCGTCCGGCACGATAAGTACCGGGACCGTGGCCTTGGCCGACGCAGCTAGCAGTTCCGGCGGTTTGTCGCGCAATACCACCTCGCGCAGCTCGCAGGTCAGTCCGCTCGCATCGAGCGCAAAGCGCGCCCGCATGGCATAGGGGCAGCGGCGGAAGGAATACAGGATGGGCTGGGCGGGCATTGAGGCGGGCAATCACGCGATCACCCGCCGACTTTAGCACGCGGCCCGCCTGCCGCAGCGCCGCCGCGCGACAGGCAGCTACCAGGGGACTCTAAGTGCACCGCCGGGGCGGGGTTTGACCGGGATCAAATGCGCGATGGCGGGCGCTTACGCCGGCAAATCAGGCGGCAAAGACCTTTTCCAGTAATTTCCTGCCATGGGGCGTGGCCATGGTGATGAGGGTGTCGCCGCCACGCACCGCGTAACTGCCCTCGGGGTTGAAGTGCCAGTTGCCGTCCGAGCGCACCGCCAGCATGATGAACTCGCGATGCCCGAGGCCTAGGGCCGACAGGGTGCGTTCGGGCGCGGCGGCGGGGACGTGCACTTCTTCAACGCGCAGCTTGTTGTCCGAGCGCAGCATTTCGTCGAGGAAGTTCACCACCTGCGGCCGCACCATCGACGATACGATGCGCATGCCGCCGGTAAAGTCGGGCGACACGATGGCATCGGCGCCGACTTTGCGGATTTTCTCGATGTAATTCACCTCGTGGCAGCGTGCCACCACGCGCGGCCTGGGGTTAAGTTGTTTCGCTGAAAGGGTGATGACCAGGTTCTTGCTGTCGTCGCCGGTTACGGCGAACACCCCGGCCGCATTGTCGATGCCGGCGAGCTTGAGTAGCTCATCCTCGCTGGCGTCGCCCTGAACCCACATCGCGTCGGGGTAGCGTTCGCGATGCTTTTCGATATTGGCGAGGTCGGTGTCGATCACGACATAGGGGCGGTCGGTGATGGACAGTTCATGCGCCACATTGGAGCCGACACGGCCGATGCCGCAGACGATGTAATGCTGGTCAAGGGCACCGATTTTTTTGAGCATTTTTCTTCTCCGCAGTTCGACATTGATTTCTCCCGCCACCAGGAACATGGTCATCTTGGCCAGCATGTAATAGACGAGGCCGATGCCTATGGTGGCGATCAATATGGTGAAAATCCGCCCGACCGGACTTTGTGACACATCAACGGTCTCGGTGTAGCCGATGGTCGCAATGGTGATGAAGGTCATGTAAAAGCAGTCGAGCAGGCTGTATTGGGGGCCGCCTATGAGGCGGTAGCCGATAGTCCCCACCGCGTGCGCCAGGATCAGTGCCAGCACCGGACCTGCGAAGGTGCGATACAGGTTGTGGGTGATGCTGCGTTGTGCCGGGTCGCGGAATTTCATCGTTTCGGGGCCTCCGTGCCACGTGAGCGTCGGCGGGCACGGGCGCGCCATGCCAGCCTCACCTGAATGCGCCATCCGACCTGCACCATCGCATAGCCGGCGAGGGCGAGTGTAAGGCCAAGCGCGAGCAATCCTAGCGCCAGCGGTTTGCCTAGTGTCAGAACCCAGGCGGCCAGGGCTTCAATCGAAAGCCATAGATGCGCCCAGATAAAATCCGGCGGGAATCCCGGATCTGCCGCACCGTTGCCAAGCAGCATGCGGCCGTATTCATAGGCGAGCAGGTACAGCGGGCCAATGGTGAAGGGATTGGTGTAGAGCGTGGTAATGAGTGCGACCGGAAGATTGACGCGCAGGGGCATGGCCAGCAGGGCGGCGCAAATCATTTGCAAAGGGCCTGGCACCAGACCGGCGAATAGGCCGACAGCAAGCCCCCCGGATACGGAGCGGCGGTTGAGGTGCCAAAGATTGGGGTGTTGCAGCCAGGGCCCAAACCGGCGGACGTAATGATTTTCACGAATGGTTTCGTGGGCGGGAAGGTATTTGCGAAAGTACTTGCGCGGCATGGTGTTGGATTTTTTATTGATTGTAATCGGTAATCGGTAATCGGTAGGCGGTAAGCGGTAAGCGGTAAGCGGTAAGCGGTAAGCGGTAAGCGGTAAGCGGTAAGCGGTAAGCGGGGAAATGCCGCAACGGTGCGCTGTGATGCGCAGGCCGCTGGGCGGACCAAAGATACGGACCCGGTATAGAGTGACCGGCCACGGCGGGGGCGGGTTTTTTTTGTCTGCTTGTGCTTTGGTATTCTTGCGCTGTGCGCTGGCTGAAATGTATGCGCCCGCACGGCGACTGTAACCATAACGCGTGCGGTGCGTTAGGTTTTGATGCGTGTCAACATCATCGCTTTTGCCCTCGGTGTGTGGCTGTTGCAACAACAGGCGCAATTGCCCAGCCTGTTGCATTTGACGCTGATTTGCATCACCGCTGCGGCATTCTTTGGCCTAAAAAAATGGCTGAAAACCCGCGCCAGTCGGGCGTTTTCAGCCATTGCCTGCCTTCTGATAGGGTTTGCCTGGGCGGCCGCGTTTGGGCATGCCCGCCTCGCCGACCGGCTTGATAGGCAACTGGAGGGGCGAGACCTGGTGGTCTCGGGTGTGATCGCCAGCCTGCCCCAGCCCTTGGAGCGCGGCGTGCGCTTTAATTTTGCTGTGGAGGATGCTCCGGCTGGCGTGCCTTCTATGCTCGCGCTCACCTGGTTCAACGGCCTCAGCCCCGAAGAGTTCCAGCTGGTACAACCGCTGTTGGCGGGCGAGCGCTGGCGTTTTTCGGTGCGGCTAAAACTGCCCCACGGCACGGCCAATGCGCACAACTACGATGTTGAGGCGTCCATGCTGGAGCGTGGCATAGGCGCGACGGGCACCGTGCGGCCTTCTGCAAACGGTCTTGCCAACGCGCGCCTCGATGCGCTGGCATTCACGCCGTTCGCGCTGTTGCAACGCTTGCGCGAACGCATGCGCGAGCGCTTTCAGGATGCGCTGCCCGACCATCGCTATGACGGTGTTTTGCTTGCGCTGGCCATAGGCGAGCAACGTGCCATCGAGCCGGGTGACTGGATACTGTTCGCGCGCACCGGCGTGTCGCATCTGATGAGTATTTCCGGATTGCACGTCACCATGGTGGCAAGCCTCGCCGCCTTGCTGGCCGGATGGCTGTGGCGTCGCTCCACGCGCCTGATGTTGTCGCTGCCGGCGCAAAAATTCGCCGCAGTGGCCGGCTTTTTTGCGGCGCTTGCCTATTGTCTTGTTTCCGGTTTTGCCGTGCCCGCACAACGCACGCTGTACATGGTTGGCGCGGTTGCGCTGGCGCTTTGGCTGGGGCGAACCCAATCGGGTACGCGGGTACTGGCGCTTGCCCTGCTGGTGGTTCTAGTGCTCGACCCCCTGGCGGTGCTCTCCGCGGGTTTCTGGCTTTCGTTTGGCGCGGTGGCGGTGATTCTTTATGTCGGCCTTGGCCGTGTCGGGGGCGACGGGGCGTCGCACTGGTTGGGGCAATTGGCGCAATGGGGCCGGGTGCAATGGGCGGTGACCGTGAGTCTTGCACCGGCGCTGTTGCTGTTGTTTGGCCAGGTGTCGCTTGCCTCGCCGCTGGCCAATGCGTTGGCTATTCCGGTGGTCAGCCTGCTGGTGACCCCGCTCGCGCTCGCCGGGGCGGTGTTGCCCGACTGGCTTGGCGCGGGCATCGTGTTGCGGGCCGCGCATGGTTTGTTTGAGGGCTTGATGTGGTTTTTGCGCCTGCTGTCATCGAGCGAGTTCGCTGTCTGGCAGCAGGCGCGTCCGTCGCCCTGGACGGTCGCTGCGGCGCTGCTCGGGGTATTGTGGCTCATGGCACCGCGCGGGTTTCCGGCCCGCTATGCCGGGGCGGCGCTGATCGCGCCAGCTTTTTTTGTGCAGGCACCGGTGCCGCCTGCGGGCGCGCTGTGGCTTGACGTACTCGATGTCGGGCAGGGCCTTGCGGTGGTGGCGCGTACGGCAAAACACAGGCTGTTGTTTGACGCCGGGCCGCAATACGGTCCCGACTCTGACAGCGGCAGCCGCATTATCCTGCCGTGGTTGCGCGGCGAGGGGGTCACAAGCCTCGATGCGATGGTGATCTCGCACCAGGATTCCGATCACGCTGGTGGCGCGGTGTCGGTGGCGGCGGGGCTGCCGGTGCTGCAGGTCTGGTCATCGCTGGCAACAAGCCACAGGCTGATGGACACGGTGCCCTACCGGCTGCCTTGCCACGCCGGCCAGAAATGGGAGTGGGACGGCGTGCATTTTGAGATGCTGCATCCGCTTGCGGACGACTACGCCAAATGGCTGCCGGCGGCCAATGCCATGAGTTGTGTGTTGCGCATCGAGGCGGCCGGACGGGTTGTACTCCTCACCGGTGATATTGAACGTGCAAGTGAAGCAGAACTGCTCTTGCGCTCGCCAACGCGGCTTGCGGCAGACGTCCTGCTGGTGCCCCATCACGGCAGCCGTACTTCATCCACGGCGGAATTCATTGCCGCGGTGAAACCGGCGCATGCGGTTTTCACCAATGGTTATCGCAATCGCTTTGGCCATCCGCGAGCCGACGTGGTGCAGCGCTATATCGAAGCTGGCGCCCAGCTGTACAGGAGCGACCTCGACGGTGCCGTTGCGTTTCGCTTTGAAGCTGGCAGGCTTGCCGTCGCGCGCTGGCGCGCTGACAATCCGCGTTACTGGCGCGATCGGCCGTGATGACAGGCCCTGTTGTTTGAGCCAATGAGTCAGGCGAATTGCACGGGTGTACGCGCATTTTCGGAGGCGCCTGGCAACTTCCGGCTCTCCCCTGCGTTTGCGGAGCTTGTCTGTGCGGGGCCGTCTCAGGCGGGCTTGCGGCGCAGGTCGAGGGTATAGGGGAACTGCAGATTGAGCGTCTCGGTCTTGACGTTCATAGGGCCGGGCGTGTGGCCGTGCGACCAGAAGCGCGCGACGCGGCGCGCTTCGGCCTCATTGGCGTTGACCGGAAAGGCTTCGTAGCTGCGTCCGCCCGGGCTTCTTGCCTCGGCGGTCACCGCAGTTAAGCACTCCTTCCAAGCTTCAGCAATGCCTATGCCACGAACAAGTGCGCGCATCTAACTTATTGATAGTGATGTATTATATTTCCCATCTACAACGCCTCTGGCTCCGGCTTGCACGTGTTTGGTGCTACAGGCCAAGTTGTGGCGCGAAGTCCGATAGCAGGCAATAACGCGATTGGGCGTATTTGATCTCCGTCGACACAGGATGTGGTGCCACGAAAAATATCGGCGCGGTTGATGGTCCACGGCCCGTGTGGGCAGCGTCGCTGAGGTTGTGGCAGTGTTTGAAGGGCTATCGCGGCGCCCGCGTACGCTTAGCTTGCGCTATTTTTTAAAAATATTTGGAAAGAAACCCCCCATGTCCGACGAAGAAATGAAAGCCGAACTTGACCGCCTGCGCAGCGAAAATGCAGCGCTTAAAAAAGGTGCAGCCACCGGCATCAGTATGAAAGTCAGCGAGAAGGGTGGGCTGTCTGTTTTCGGTATGGGTCGGTTCCCAATCACGCTCTACAAGGAGCAGTGGCTGAAACTATTGGATATGTCCGATGCGATCCGGTCGTTTATCGTTGCGAACGATGCGGCGCTAAAGACGAAGGGGTAGGTGGTGGGGGCAATGATGTACCCCGTCAATGGCATCGCTGTGAGGGTGTTGCTGTAGTGGAGCACGAAGCCGCCGCGACTTGCCTTGCCGCCCATGTGGACTACCGGGTGCTGCGCCGGGTCGCCATCGCAGACAAGCATATTTTTGCCGAAAATACAGCCGCTGAACCGGTTGGCCGACTCGCGGTTATTGACACCGAAACGACCGGATTTAAAGTCGATGAGGGCGACCGAATCATCGACCTTGCCATTGCGGTCTGCGAGTACGGCCGGGAGACGGGCACGCTCTACCGTGTTGTGGATCGCTATGAGAGCCTGGAAGATCCAGAGGCGCCGATCTCCGCAGAGATCACCAAATTGACGGGAATAACCGACGAGATGGTTAGCGGACAACGCATCGTCGAGGCGGGCGTGGCTCAGGTAATGGATGGAGTGGGCTTGGTCGTCTGCCATAACGCGCGGTTTGACCGCGGTTTTCTGGAGGCACGTCTACCTTCCTTTGTGAACAGGCACTTCGGTTGTTCCCATAAAGAGCTGCCCTGGAGCGAATGGGGTATCGGCAGCTCCAAGCTCGATTACCTGGGTGTTAAGTTTGGGCTGTTTCACGAGGGGCATCGAGCACGGGCCGATGTGGATATGCTCATCGCGATCCTGTCCCAGCGTGTGCCCGGTGGTGAGCCCGGCGTGCTTTCGGTGCTTCTGGAGTCGGCGAGGACACCGTCTTGGCGTGTGCACGCCATCGGTCTGGATATTGCGAGCAAGGATATTGCCAGGGCGCGTGGTTACCACTGGAACGACGGCAAGTTTAGTACCCCCAAGGCGTGGTGGCTCGAGAGCGGGGACGAGCAGGTTGAACGTGAATTCCTTGCCGGTCTCGGATGCAAGAACCCTCGGCTGATTCGCCAGACGGCACGTGAACGCTATCGCTCATTGGCTGCGCTTGTCGAGGCCGAAAGTGAGCGCGATGCCGCCGTCCTGAGCCGTGATGGCAGCGCGGTAACAATGCCCAATAAATAGGGAAGCACTGATCGAGCCCTGCAAATGAGGGCTGCTTTACAAGCTTCTGTCTGAAGCGGGGGAGGAACAAGGGGGCTTGCCTCCCCTTGCTCAGTGAAGCCATGGGTCAAGTTAGATAGGTCAAATTAGATAGCTCAAGTTAGGATGGATTTGTTTTTACCTGTTGATCAACGTAAGGGGCGCCAAGAATGAACCGTCTTAAATTTATAGGTTTCGCAGTTGTGTTTTGCGCGCTTCTGTCCGGCTATGTGGATGCCAGGGCCCAAGCCTTTCCAAGCAAACCCGTTCGGCTCATAGTTCCCTTTGCCCCTGGCGGCACCACCGACGTGTTGGCGCGCATCATTGCGCAAAAGCTCAGCACTTCCATGGGGCAGTCGGTCATCGTCGATAACCGGCCCGGGGCCAACGGCAACATAGGCACCGACGTGGCGGCAAAATCACCCGGTGACGGCTACACCTTGGTGATGAGTTTTGACGGCACCATGGCGATCAACCCCAATATCTATAAAAATATGCCATTTGATCCGAAAAAAGATCTCGCACCCGTGGCCAACATCGCGCAGGTACCGCTGCTGATCGTTGTTCATCCATCGCTAAAGGCTAATACCATCGAGGAGTTCATTGCGCTGGTAAAAGCCTCGCCTGGTCGGATCAACTATTCCTCGGCCGGACACGGCAGCACCGGGCACCTTACAGGCGAACTGCTCAAGGCAAGGGCCAACATTGATATGACGCATATCCCGTACAAAGGTGGCGGGCAGGCGATGCAGGATGTGTTGGCGGGGGAAATACAAATGCTGATCACCGCGCTACCGACTGCCGAGCCCTACCTCGCCGGCGGTCGTCTTCGCGCGCTGGCGTTCACCTCGGCCATGCGCGTGGCCAGGCTGCCGAATGTGCCGACACTGGCGCAGTCTGGCTTTCCCGGTTTTGATGTCACTTCGTGGTATGGCATCCTGGCGCCCGCAAGTACACCCTCAGATTTGGTGCAAAAACTCAATGGCGAGATCGTCGATGCATTGGCGCAAAAAGACATCCAGGAACGTTTTTCCGCCCTTGGCATCGAACCGGTTGGCGGTAGCCCGGCACAATTTGCCGCCACCATCAATGCCGATATGGCACGGTGGGCCACGGTGGTGAAGAAGGCTGGCATCCGTATCGAATAGGCTGCGGGACGCATCAGATACTATCGGGCAAGGCATTACAGGGCGTTGACCCGGAAGATTTTTTTATTAGCTCGAAAAGCGTCACGTCTGCGATCTCATCGCAATATAAATAAGGAATGCTTTTGGTCGCTCCAGTCATTGCAACTGTCACCGTCGCGGGTGATCCTGCTTCCTTGCAAGGGTACAGGCTGCGGGTGCGTGAACTGCTCGTTAGTGAGGGCGTGGATGATTACCGCGAGCTCCATACGATCGACAAGCTCGACTGGCGTTTCAAGTTCAAAGGGGGGGTTCCTTTCCCGGCCTTTGTCGATAGTTCCATCGCGTTTCCCGAGTTGCAGGTGCATGTTGAATGGATCCGTTCGGGGGAGGGCCAGAGGGGTGTCGCGATTATTCAGAATGGCAGTGTGACGCAGCAGGGCGTCACCGCCGATGACACGGATGGTCGCGATCAGGCCTGCTATGACTTGCAGGTGAAGGCCGATGGGCGGCTAAGGCTTGCCCTGGCGGCGCGCGGCTGGCGCAAGGATGAACTGATTGGTTATGCGCTGAGCGCAGATCAGCACGCCTGGTTTCACCTCTGTCGCAATGGCGCTGATGTGACGCTGACGACTAGCGACGGCATGGAGGCGGAATGGGCCGAACGCTGGATTGTCGCTGGCGGGCACGCACAGTACGCCGAACTGGGCGACCGCGAACCGATTGAGACGCGCCTGCGCCAGGAACTGGAGCGGCTTTCCACCGGGCTTAGTGCCGAATGGATCTGGTTCGCCGCAAGCCCGCCGGAGGAAACCATTGTCGAACGACAGCGTTATGAGCAATCCGGCCTGACCGTGCACGAAGCCAATGTGAGATCGGTCAAGCTGCGCAAGGTGATGCAGCCGCGGGATGATGGTGGTTTTGTGCTGGCCGCCGAGCGGGCCGATGTCATCGAGGCGCGCGAGATGCTGTTGCGTTGCTGGGCGCAAGGCAACTAGCCGTTAGTTGCTGGTAAATGGGAAATAGTAAATGGTAAATGGGAAGTGGGAAATGGGAGAGGGTAGATGCAAATGGAAACCGGCCGGCAGTGCGCATGAGGTTTCACCGTATTCCGATGTGCCGGGTTGGAACATGACGGATAAAACATGACCGAGGCTTTTAGACGGGAAAAAGTGCAGTGTGTGACGCCCTCCGGCTTGCACCGTATGGCTTACCTTGAGTGGGGCGACACGGACAACCCGCGTGTCGTGGTGTGCGTGCACGGCCTGACGCGTTGCGCGCGTGACTTTGATTTTCTGGCGGCCGAGTTGTCGCGTGACTATCGCGTGATTTGTCCGGACGTGGTGGGCAGAGGGGATAGCGACTGGCTGAAAAACCCGATGGAATACGCCATCCCCACCTATGCCGCCGACATGGTGACGCTGATTGCAAGGCTCGATGTCGAGTCCGTGCACTGGGTCGGCACTTCAATGGGCGGGCTGATCGGCATGATGCTCGCGGCGCTACCGGACACGCCCATTTCGCGCATGGTGCTCAATGATGTCGGGCCGGTGGTCACGGCGGTTTCGCTCGAACGCATCGGCGCTTATGTAGGCAAGGCGCCGCGCCTGCCTTCCATCGAGGCGGCCGAACAACTGGTGCGTCTTGTCAGTGCGCCATTTGGGCCGCATACCGATGCGCAGTGGCGTTTTCTCACCGAGCATGTGGTGCGGCGCGAGGCGGATGGCGCTTATCGCATGCACTACGACCCGGCCATCGCTGTGCCCTTTAACGCCGGCGCACCGCATAAGGACATGGCGCTGTGGTCATTCTGGGATGCCATGCGGTGCCCGACCATGGCGATTCGCGGTGAACATTCCGATCTGCTGACGCGCGAAACGCTGGCGCAGATGGCGGCCCGCGGTCCGCGGGCGAAAACCGTGGAATTGGCCGGGATCGGCCATGCGCCGACGCTGATGCAGCCGGATCAGATCGCACTGGTGAGGGCGTTCCTGCTCGCCGCCTGAGGTGGGGGTGAAAAGCCTGGGGTGCCGGTGAAAACTTGCCGGTGAAAACTAAGTGGCGCTCTCTTCCCGCTTGAGCAGCTTGGCACGCACCAGGTCGATGTGCGAGCGCAGGTTGTAGAGGTAGTCACTGTACGCGAGTGGCGTCGGGATGTGTGTCACGCTCTGCTCGATGACATTCAGCCGCTCTTGCAGCGCTCTGATATCAGCGGCCTTTTCAGCCCTTTCCATGTCCACCTCCAGCACCTTGAGCTTGCCGTACCAGCGGTAGATCCTGGACTTGATGCGCCAGGCATAGGCGGCGGGCGCCAGCTTGAACATCGGAATCAGCACGGCAAGGATAGGGATCAGCATCACCACCAAGCGGTCGAACAGCACCGCCATCCAAAAGGGCAGGTGCCGTTGCAGGAAGGGCTGCCCATCCTTGATATAGCGGCGCGCATCCAGGCTTTGCGGGATGTCGAGGTACTTCGATGAAGGAAACTCCCCGGCCTTTTGCAGCATGCCGGCGTCGCCGTGGATCTCGGTGGCGGCTTGCATCAGCAGTGAAACCAGCGCCGGGTGGATGTCGTCTCGAACCACCAGGTTCGCCGTAGGGGCGACAAGGTGGACATCGCGGGCCGGAATATCGTCGACGAGGTCGATGCCGCCCTTGGGTAGCACCACGTGCGACAGGAAGGGCAGATGGCGTGTATAGGCCTCTGCATGGCTGAAATTCATCAATTGCACACTGCGCGAATGCATGAACTTGTGGACGACGGGGGATTCAGGTGAACCGATGACAATAGCGGCGTCAATATCGCCTTTTATCAACGCGTCCGCTGCCGCCGTTGCGCCAAGCGCCAGGAATGTCGTGTTGGTCTGGTCCAGGCCGGCGAGTTTGAGCACCTGCAGCGACAGCGCACGCGTGCCGCTGCCCTCGGAGCCGATGGCAAGGCGTTTCCCGCAAAACTAGCGAATGCGATCAATCTCCGGCCCGTTGCGGTAGAACACCCACAGCGGTTCGTAGTACAGACTGGCCAGGCTCATGAGGTTGGTGTCGTCTTCGCTCTTGGCGATGCCGCCCTGGACAAAGCCGATGGAGACGCCGGAGGCCTCGTCCTTGAGGCGATTGAGGTTATCCACCGATCCGGCGGAAGGACGCAATTCGACTTCGATGCCATCGCGTGCCAAGATGTCGCGAAACTCGGTGGCGAAGCTTTCGTAGGCGCCGCCCTCGGCGCCGCTGGTCATGACCACTTTGCGCGGTGGCGCCGGCTGGACAAACTGGTAGGCAAGCCATACGGTTCCAAGCAGGATGGCGAGCACGGGAAGGATCGTGCTCCAGAAGTCGCGTGAGAGGAATGACTGGATGATTTTGGGCATTGTGGAACTTTGAGTATTTTTGTCCGGTTTAGCAAGCGGCTTTGTCTGAACTGCGTCGCGCCAGTGGGTCCTGGCGGTAAAAAGCCGACAGTTCCCTATAGACGGCGGGAAACTCATCCCGAAGGCCCGCCGCGTCGGTGAAGAATGTTTCACTGGCGACGGCAAAAAATTCGGCCGGGTGCTCGGCGCCATAGGGGTCCATGCGCGTCGGTAGTTCGCGATCGACCGCGCCGCAAAATCGGGCATAGGCCGCCTCAAAGCTCATGTCCCAGCGTGCATTGTCCATGTCGGCGTGTGGCCGCGGAAAGCCGGCGTCATCGTCACCCTGCAGCATATGAATTTTGTGCGCGAACTCGTGGATGACGACGTTGTAACCGGGCTCGCTCAGGCTGGCGTCCTGCCATGACAGCACCACCGGCCCGTCCGGCCAGGCTTCGCCGGAAAGCGCATCGTCGAATTCATGCACCACCCCGTCATCATCCACGATGGTGCGCGCCACCTTGAACTCCCCCGGGTAGACGATTACGCCGACCCAGCCCGCATACCATTCGAGCCCGAGGTTGAGCACCGGCAGGCAGGCCTGCGCGGCGATGGCGATGCGTGCCTCATCCGAGATGCCGAAATTGGCCGCGCCGTGCAATTGCTTTTCATCGAGGAATAGAACGACCAGATCGCGCAGGCGCCGCGTTTCATCTTTGTCAAGCGCGGCTATAAAAGCATAGGGTGAGACTGCGCGCGCCCACAAGGCTTCGCTGAGCGGGCGTTCACGCAGTATTTTCCGGCGCCGCCAGTTGGCAAACCATCCCATATGGAAAACCGTCTAAGGCTGCCGCTGCCTTAGGCCGCCTTGTTCCGATTCTTGATGGCTTCGTTGACGCGCGGCATGACCTCGGTCGCCATCAGTTCCATTGAACGGCGGGCAAGCACAGGGTCGACCCAGTCCATGCCGGCATAGACGATCTCGCCGAAATCGCCGGCCTGTTCGCGCAGCGCGAGAATGCCGTCGACCACTTTGTTGACGCTGCCGCAGATGACCAGTTCGTCGCACAAGCGGTCGACCGTGACGGCCTCATCGGCCTCATCGGCATGTTTTTTGAAAATAACATGGCGCTTGGCCATCATCATCTTGGTGCGTAACTGCTGGTAGTAATAGCGGTAGGGGTTGTTCGGGGTTTTATTGCCGTAGGCGGCGGCAAGCTTGTCGTCATCGGCGACAAAAATAGTGCGCGCCACGCGCCAGTCGGCGGGGTTGGCGACCTTGCCGGCTTTGGCCTTGCCCTGGGCATAGTTGTTCCAGTGCGAGGGCAGCCAGTGCGGCAGCAGGAAGTTGGCCGACATTGGGTGGAAGTCGCGCTCGCCCATGGCGATGACGCCCTTGGAATGCGGTGCGACCACGGTGCCGACTATTTCCGGTCGCGGCTTCTGGTATGGCTTGTACATCACGCCGCGACCGATTTCGAGTTTTTGTGTTTTCGCTGTCGAAACCTTGAAACGGTTATCCGGGAAGTCGATGTCGTAAGGCGGATCGCGCTCCCAGATGGCGAGGATGACGTCGATGGATTCAGCAAACAGCTTGTTGCGCTCCTCCTGTCCCAGTCCCAGTCCCAGCGCTTCGGCGTCCGAGGATAGGGCGCCGGGGCTGATGCCGAAAATGAAGCGGCCTTTGGCGAGATGGTCGAACATGGCTGCGTGCGAGGCGACCAGAGTGGGGTGGGTATGCGACAGGTTGGAGGTGCCGGTGCCAAGCAAAATGGTTTTAGTTTCGCTGATCAGTGTGGCCAGGAAAATAAAGCTGTTGGTGACGTTCTCGGCGCTGTCCGTGAGGTGTTCGCCGACAAAGGCGTCGTGAAAACCCAGCTTGTCGGCAAGGATGATGGCCTCGCGGTCTTCCTGCAGCGTCACCAGCGGATCGCGGCTGAACGGGTGCAGGGGCATGGTGAAATAGCCGAGTCGCATGGTGCTGTCCTTGATTGCGGTTTTAGGTATCGGTTTGCGCGGCAGTTTATTGCGGCTCTATGCCGGCGGTCTTGACCTACTGGCCCCAGCTAGCCCTGCGCATGCACCAGACTGGCAGCGCAAAAAAGAACGGCAAATGCGCTCAAGGCCAGGTGGTTTAGGTGACGGTGCATGGGATCCTCCGGCGAAGTGTTTTTTTGTGGCCGAGAGCATAGCACCGGAGGGCCTTATTTCGCCGTATCCTGCGCCTGATTTGGCGTGATTACCGGGTGTCGGTTTTGGTGTCGAATTATTGCGGGAAATTGCCTGGGAAGGCCCTATAGACGCGGCTTTCCAGCCTTTTTCTGGAAATGGCGTCGCGATTCCGATCTGATGCCCGTGTAAATAGTTGCGAAAGTGCTTGACCGCTTGGCCTTAGCTGCGTACAAGAGAGGAGCCGGATTTTCTCAAGTCGTGATCGCTGGTCCGTTGTAACCGCTTTGTCGGTGCCTTCTAGGTCGTCGTTTCTCTTCTCTTGAATTTCTCGCGTTGTTACATCGGGCGTTTTGCCCAATTTCATTTTTCAGGAAGAACAGATACATGGCTACCGGTACAGTTAAGTGGTTCAATGATGCCAAAGGTTTTGGCTTTATCACCCCCGAAGATGGCAGCAAAGACCTTTTTGCCCACTTCTCGTCCATCAGTGGCGACGGGTTCAAATCTCTCAAAGAAGGCCAGAAGGTCTCCTTCGAAGTAACCGCCGGCCCCAAGGGTGACCAGGCCGTGGCCATCAAGGCGCTCGACTGAGCGTTTTGCATGTGCGTTAAGAAAGCCCGGGAAACCGGGCTTTTTTTTTGCGGTTTTTCCAAAGCAGCCAGATTTGACCTGAATCAAAATGCCGTATCCACCGCGCGCTAAGGTTTGTTCATGGCGGGGGCACGACGCTGTTTCGATAGTCTTTCGACGGTGTTTCGACGGTATTTCGATATTAGCGCTCCGCTTTGCCGGTACCGGACAGGAGAACGCTCATGGTCATCAAGGCAGTCCAGAATGAACCGATACGCGATATCGCCCACCTTGGCAGGGTCGAATTGCTCACGCCCAAGGCAGACAAAAGCCTTTGGTATTTTCGTGATGTGTTGGGCATGGAGATTGCCCACGTGTAGGGCCAGTCGGTCTACCTGCGTGGCTATGGCGATTACGCTGCCAGCACGCTTAAACTCACCGAGTCACCCGGTGCCGGCGTGGGCTGCATTTCGTGGCGCGCGGCAAGCCCGCAGGCGCTGCAACGCCGCGCTGCTGCGATAGAGGCGAGTGGATTGGGCTTGGGCTGGAGCGAGAGTGATTTTGGCCGCGGACCGGCTTACCGCTTTCGCGACCCCGATGGGCACCTGATGGAGGTTTATTTCGAGGAGAGTCGCTATTTCGCGCCGACGCACCTGCGTTCCACGCTCAAAAACATGCCGATGAAATACACCGGCCGAGGCGTCGGTGTAAGGCGGCCAGATCATCTGGCCTTGCTGGCAAAAGATGTCGCGGCTAACCGGCGCTTCGTGCAGCAACAACTTGGGCTGACCTTGCGCGAGCAGGTGCGCTACGACAACGGCAAGGTGGAAATCGGCTCTTGGCTGGGCTCGTCGCAGGTGCATCACGAGGTCGCCTACGTCAAGGATGTGAAAGGGGGCAACGGCCGCCTGCATCATTTCTCGCTCTGGCTGGATAACCGCGAAGAGGTTCTGCGCGCCGCCAGTATTCTTTCCGAGCATGGGATTTTTATCGAGGCAGGTCCGGCGATGCACAACAACTCGCAGGGGTTTTATCTTTATTCCTATGAGCCGGGCGGGAACCGCATCGAGATTTATTCGGGCAGTTTTCTTGTTTTCGCCCCCGATTTCGAGCCGGTCACATGGAACGAAGAGGAACGCGGTACCGGCGTTTTCTGGGGAGGCGCATTGCCGGAGAGTTTCCTCAATTACGCCACACCTGATATTGCGGCTGCCATGCCGCTTAAGGTCAGAAAGGTACCGGTGTTCGATCCGCATTAGAAATAGTTCTTGTCCTGCAACCGGGATGCAGGGGGGCTGACCCTGCTGCGTATCCCTCGTATTGGTTTCAATCAACTTGCTTGCAACGGCGCCTCATCCATTAATGCAATCTGTTCCCGCAGTTCCAGGATACGGTCCTGCCAGTAGCGGTGCGTGTTGAACCAGGGAAAGGCGGCAGGGAAAGCCGGGTCGTGCCAGCGCCGTGCCAGCCAGGCTGAGTAGTGGATGAGGCGCAGGGTGCGCAGTGCCTCGACGAGGTGCAGTTCGCGCGGGTCAAATTCGTGGAACGCTTCGTATCCGGCCAGCACATCGCTTAGCTGTGTGCTCATGCTGGCGCGGTTACCAGAGAGCAGCATCCAAAGGTCTTGCACCGAAGGCCCCATGCGCGCATCGTCAAAGTCGACAAAATGCGGCCCGTCAGCGGTCCAGAGCACGTTGCCGGCGTGGCAGTCGCCGTGCAGACGAAGGTAACGCAGGTCTCCGGCGCGCTCGTAGCAGTTTTCCACGCCCGCCAGCGCAAGGTCGACTGCGCTGGTCCAGGCTTCTTCGAGGTCCTCAGGAATGAAATGCTGGCCGAGCAGCCAGTCACGTGGTTCGTCTCCAAATGACTCGATATCCAGATCCGGACGTTCCTCGAAGGAGCTCAGTGCGCCCACAGCATGGATACGGCCGATAAAGCGCCCCATCCATTCCAGAGTTTCACGGTCTTCGAGTTCTGGGGCGCGCCCGCCGCGCCGCGGATAGACGGCAAAGCGAAAGCCACCGAAGGTATTGAGTGTAAGACCGTTGATTTTTGTTGCCGCGACAACCGGCAGTTCACGTTCGGCAAGCTCCCGCACAAACGTATGTTCCTCGGCGATTTGCGCGTCGCTCCAGCGACCTGGCCGGTAGAATTTTGCGACCACCGAATCCACAG
Organism: Bordetella parapertussis; assembly: GCA_945892985.1. Lineage (GTDB taxonomy): Bacteria > Pseudomonadota > Gammaproteobacteria > Burkholderiales > SG8-39 > CAITSH01. The sequence continues at coordinate 17,681 of CAMDDU010000011.1, read as the reverse complement.
GCGAGCTGCCTTCTTCGAGGTAGATCTGATAGACACGGTTTTCGTAGCTATTGAGGGCGAGTAGTCGCCCGTCGCCATGCAGGCCGACGCTCTGGAGTGCGTCGAGCACGGTATCGGGCGTCAGGCCCGCATACGGGGCTGGGGTCTCTTTTTCCATGCGTGCATTGTACTTGGGTGGCTATGGCTTTTCCTTGCGCAATGGCGCGGATCGTGGCTCGCCAGGATGTTTGTCATGAGTTTTTGGCTGCTATCAAATCGACGTGATGGCGTAAAATATCGGCGCATAAGAACAAGATGGATAAAAGGGCGGAGAGATGAGGGTTCGTTCGGCGCAGAGTGTCTTTTCTGCCATGCCAATCGCGATACTGCTGTGTTGTGCCGCCTGGGCTTCGGCTGCGGCAGCGCAGGTGTGGCCGTCCAAACCAGTGCGGCTGATCGTGCCGTTTGCGCCGGGAGGTTCAGCCGATACCTTAGGCCGGTTGGTGGCGCAAAAACTCAGCGAGAGTTTCAAGCAGACGTTTGTCGTCGAGAACCGGGGCGGCGCGGGCGGCGTGATTGGTTCGGAGTTGGTGGCGAAAGCGCCGGCGGACGGTTACACGCTGTTGGTGTCCGGTGTGGCTTCGCATGGCATTGCGCCAGCCTTGTCGAAAGAATTTCCGTTTGATCCTTTGCGCGATTTCACCCATATCGCCTTGTTCGGGGGGCCGCCGGGTGTGTTGGTGGTTCATCCTGGGGTCGCGGCGAAAGACCTCAGGGAATTTGTCGCGCTACTCAAGGCGCAGCCCGGGAGAATCAGTTACGGTTCGCCCGGTAACGGCACGCAGGGGCATTTGCTCGCAGAGCAGTTGAAGCAAGTCGCGGGCATCGAGATGACACATGTGCCCTACAAAGGCGCCGGACCGGCTGTTGCGGACATGATTGCCGGGCATGTTTCGGCTGGATCGACGACGCTTTCGACCGCGGCCACGCAAATCCGCGCCGGTAAATTGCGCGCACTGGCGGTCAGTTCCAGCCGCCGCTTGGCCGATTTTCCGGATGTGCCGACCTATGCCGAATTGGGTTACCCGGAACTGACGGCAACGATCTGGTTCTCTCTTTCCGGGCCTGCGGGCGTGCCGCGCGATATCGTCAACCGGCTTAACAGCGAGGTGCGTCGCATTTTGCAGCAAGCGGATGTGCGCGAACGGCTTCGCCCGGAGGGGGTGGAGATCGGTGATCTCGATCCGCAGGCATTCAGCGCCTATGTGGCGGCTGAGTTGAAAAGGTGGGCTCCGGTGGTTCGCGCCGCCGGAGCGCGTGCAGACTGAACATGCCATTAATTCGGTGAGACTGAGCTGAGAAAGGGTAGTCCCGATGATTACGTTGGAACAAAACGAGCAACTGAGCAAAACCGGCGCCGGCACACTGATGGGCGATTTACTTCGTCGTTACTGGGTCCCGGCACTGATGGCTGAGGAGATTGTCGAGCCTGATGGGGTGCCGGTGCGTGTGCAACTCCTGGGGGAAAAGCTGATTGCATTTCGTGACAGCAGCGGAAAAGTAGGCGTGCTCGACGAATTTTGCGCGCACAGGGGTGTTTCGCTTTGGTTCGGGCGCAACGAAGAGGGTGGCTTGCGCTGCCCTTACCATGGCTGGAAGTACGACGTCACAGGACAGTGCACCGACCTTCCCTCAGAACCGGAAGAGACCGGGATACGCCGTGATATGAAACTCACCGCTTATCCGACGCTGGAGCAGGGCGGGGTGATATGGATTTATATGGGGCCACCGGAACTGCAGCCCGAGCCACCAGGCCTGGAGTGGACGCTGGTCGCGCCCGAGCAGCGCTTTGTGTCAAAGCGCCTGCAGGAGTGCAATTTCCTGCAGGCGCTCGAAGGCGGGATCGACTCCAGCCATGTTTCCTTCTTGCACGCCGGGGCACTGCACAAGGATCCGCTTTTCGTGGGTAGCCGCGGCAACGAGTACAACCTGCGCGATCGCATGCCGTTTTTTGATGTGGTGGATTTTGACGGCGGCCTATTGATAGGGGCCCGTCGCAACGCCGACGAAGGCCGCTATTATTGGCGCATCACGCCATGGATCATGCCCTGGCACACCATTATCCCGCCGCGGGCTGGTCATCCGCTTGGCGCACATGTGTGGGTGCCCATCGACGATGAACGGTGCTGGGCTTGGAGTATCAATTACCATCCTGCTCGCGCGCTCAGCGAAAAAGAAGTGGCCGCAATGAAAAACGGCGCCGGCATCCATGTGAATTACGTTCCAGGTAGCTTTGTGCCTCTGGCTAACAAGTCGAACGACTATCTGATGGACCGGGCTGGGCAAAAGCGCGGCGAGACCTATAGCGGGGTGGAGGGCATTTCCATGCAGGACGCCTCCTTGCAGGAGTCGATGGGGCCGTTGCAGAATCGTAGCAAGGAACACTTGGTGCTGACCGACAAGGGCATTGTCGCAACACGCGCCCGCCTGCTCAAGGCGGCCAGGCTCAATCGTGATGGCAAGTCAGTTCCCGCGCTGGATGAAAAATCGCAGCACGTGCGTTCCTGCGCAATCGAGTTGCCGCATGCGGTGCATTTCAAGGACGGCGCGATGGACGGGCTGTTCCGGGACCTGGGCACCGATCCGGTGACAGTCTGAGGTGGCAATGACTCTTCCGCGTATAGCCATAGCGCTCGGTGATCCGGCTGGCATAGGACCCGAGATCGCCCTCAAGGCCGCACTGGATGAACGGGTGCGCAGCGTCTGCCGACCTTTGCTGGTCGGTGATCGTAGTGTGGTGGACATGCACGCACAATTGTGCGGCCTTACCCCGCGAATCCGCGGGTTCCGGAAGGCGGCGCAGATCGATTGGGAGGGCGAAGGTCTCGCGATGCTTGAACTGAACCAGTTCCCCGCCGGAACATTCGCGCTTGGCAAAATTCGCGCGGCTCATGGGAGGGCGGCATGCGATGCGGCGCGCGCGGCGATCCAGGCGGCTCTGGACGGGCAGGTCGATGCGGTCGTTGCCGCACCGCAGACTGAAACGGCGATCAAACTTGCCGGCATTGAGTTTGACGGCTATCCGTCTTTTGTCGCCCGCTGCACCGGTGTGGCGGCAGAGGATGCATTTTTAATGATTTGTTTCGATAGCACCCGTATCGTCCACACCACACTGCACGTGAGCCTCAGGCAGGCGATCAGGCTGATTACCAAGGAGCGTGTCGGCGCAGTCATACGTTCGGCCGATGCCGCGCTAAAGCGCATAGGCATCGCCAAGCCGCGTCTGGCGGTGTCCGGGCTCAATCCGCATGCCGGCGAGGACGGGATGTTCGGCAGCGAAGAAAAGGAAATTATCAGTCCGGCAATCATCGCGGCACAATCGGCCGGGGTGGATGTTGCGGGCCCATTCGGCGCGGATACGATGTTCCATCATGCCGGCTATGACGCATTCATTGTGATGATTCACGATCAGGGGCATATCGCCGCCAAGCTGCAGGCGCGCAATCGCACGGCCGGGTTGACGATAGGCACACCGGTGCTTTTCTCTTCTGTGGCGCACGGCAGTGCACTGGATATTGCGGGGAAGAACCTGGCCAGTCCGGCGGCGGTGATTGAAGCGGTGGAGCGGCTTGCCGGGGCAGCCGCTGCAACTGGCTAAAAATTCAGTTTGCCGTTGAAAAGGACGGAAACGCCACGTCGCGGTGCGGTCTCGACAAAGCGGCTGTTGCTGTCGGCAGCGATGAGCGAGCCGATGTAATTGACGTTTGCCATGTTGTCGATGCGCAGCGTCTGGGTGACGCGCCAGTCTTTGGCCTTCTGCTCCAGGCCAAAGCGCAGGTTGCTTACGGTATAGGCTGCCGCCGCATCGCTATTCTGGTCAGCTACAATCACCTGGCTCACGTGGCGTGCTGCGATCGAGGTGGCGAACCCGCTGGGCAGATGTTGCCAGCGCAACTCACCGAAAACCGAGGTGCGTGGCACTCCCGGAATGCGATTGCCCGCAGCCACTGCCGGGCTCGTCCCGCTCACGAAGGCCCCGGTGTATTTGGTGTCGATGGCGGATCACCACATCAACATCGACAAAGACACCAAACGCATCACCAGCCACGCCTGGCCGGATGTTGGTATGCCAATCTAGCGCGCCAATAAAAAGGGGGCGTTTCCGCTCCCTTTGGATACTGGCGATACCGATTTTTGTGGCTTTACAACGACTCGATTACTTGATCAAGCCCTCTGCTTTTAATGCTTCCTGAACCTTGGGTCGGGCTGCAACACGTGCCATGTAGGCCTGGAGTACCGGCCACTTGCTCATGTCAAAGCCGACGAAATTGGTCCAGTTGAGGGTGGTGAAGAGATATCCGTCGGCCACGGTAAATTGTTGGCCGAACAAGTAATCTTTTCCCTCGAGATGGGCGGCGAGAAAATCAAAGCGCTTGGTGAGGTTGTCCTTGGCGCTTTGCTGCCATTCGGGTACGGCTTTGCGGAACAGGGGTGAAAAGCTTTTGTGAATTTCCGAGGTGATGAAATTGAGCATCTCCTGCAGGCGGTAACGCTCCAGCGTGCCGGCCTTGGGAGCCAGGCCGGAGTCGGGTTTCTGATCGGCAATGTATTGCACGATCGCCGGGCCCTCGGTGAGGAGTTGGCCGTCATCGAGGACCAAGGCGGGGACGTAGCCCTTCGGATTGACGTCGTTGAGGCTGCCGCCAGTCGCAAGATTCTTGCTCTGTAAATCAGCCTTCACCAGTTCGACGGGAATGCCCGCTTCACGCAATGCGATATGGGGCGAGAGCGAGCAGGCGCCCGGTGAGTAGTAAAGTTTCATCTGCAGTTTCCTTGGTAGATGGGGTGGTTTGACACTGGAGTGGGAAGCGGGAAGGCTGTCGTGAAAACCCGCCTGCGTTCGCGGTATCAGCGCAGGCGCGATGATTTAATGCATATTCTAGCCGACTGTGGGCCGCTATCGGTAGGAGGGATTCAAGGTAAAATTGCCCCCTTCATCTAACCGTGATGCATTCGTGACTATGGCTTCAGATACGCTGGTCGATGTGTCGGATTTACGCTTTTCTTTTGGCAGCCACAAGGTGCTGGGCGGACTTTCGCTCAAGGTGCCGCGCGGCAAGGTGACGGCCATACTTGGTCCCAGCGGATGCGGCAAGAGCACCCTGCTGCAATTGATCGGGGGCCAGATTGAGCCTGAGGGCGGCACGGTTTCGATTGATGGCAAGATCGTGAGCGAACTGGATAACGACGCCTTGTATGCCATGCGCCGCAAGATGGGGGTGATGTTTCAGGTAAGCGGATTGTTTTCAGACCTGTCCGTTTATGAAAATATCGCCTTCCCGATGCGCGAGCACACCCAGCTCTCAGAGGGCATGATTCGTTCGCTGGTGCTGATGAAACTCGAGGCCGTCGGCTTGCGCAATGCGCGCAATCTCATGCCAAGTGAACTGTCCGGGGGGATGCAGCGTCGTGTCGCCCTGGCCCGTGCAATCGCACTTGATCCGATGCTCGCCATGTACGATGAGCCGTTCGCCGGCCTAGACCCGATATCGCTTAATCAGGTAGCTGTGCTAATTCGCGAGTTAAACGATGCGCTGGGTACGACGTCTATCGTGGTCAGCTATGACATCAGCGCCTCCCTCAATTTGGCTGACTATGTTTATGTCATATCGGGTGGGGTGACTGTGGGGCAGGGTGCTCCGGAAGAGATGATGAGTTCGGAAGATCCTTTTCTGAAACAGTTCTTCCACGCGCTTCCTGACGGGCCCATCAGTTTCAACTTTCCCGCGCGTCCTTATGCCGAGGATCTGGGCTGGAAGCCCGCCGCCTGATCTATCCTTTTTGATGCTGCGTCGCAGCACGGGGCGCTGTGGTGTGTGTCCCGGTGCGAGAGTATGATTTTGTGCATTGCTCGGCGCTGAAAAGGGAGTGAACCATGCTCGTCAAGGAAGTTCTCAAGGTCAAGGGCAATACGCTCTATACCGTCACGCCCGATACGCAGTTGTCGGACGCTGTCATCAGCATGTCCGACCACGATATCGGCTCGGTGGTGGTGATGCAAAGCGGAAAACTTGTCGGCATGCTGACGTTTCGAGAGGTCATCGGGATGCTCGCTAAGCGTCAAAAGGAAAGGCGCATCGGACCGACGCCGCCCATTGCCGAGTTCAAGGTGAGCGAGGCGATGCAAAGCGAGCCTGTGACGACTGATCCGTCCATGGACGTCGACGAATTGCGCAGCGTGATGCTCAAGCATCACGCCCGTTATGTGCCCGTTCTCGATGGCGAAGTCCTGCTCGGCGTGATTTCCTTTCACGATGTCGCGAAAGCCGTGCTTGAAGAAAAAAATTTCGAAAACAAGATGCTCAAGGCCTACATCAAAGATTGGCCAGAGCCGGAGAAAGCCTGAGCACGGTCTGCGGCATGCTCTTGGCGGGCTTGAGTTCGCCGCGCGGCAGCATGTTCTGTTTGCGTTTGTGCAGGCTGTTCGCCCTGTCGGTCGCAGCCCTGGTTTTTCCAATGGCCGCGATGGGGCAGGATTTTCCGGGCAAAGCGGTGACGCTGATCGTTCCGTGGCCGGCTGGTGGTTCCACGGACCTCGCCATGCGTGCGCTGGCGGAGGCGACACAAAAATATCTGGGCCAGAATATCGTCATAGAGAACAAGCCTGGCGGAGGAGGCACGCTCGGGCCCGGCATCATGGCGCAATCTGCGCGAGCGGATGGCTACACCGTGTCACAGGCACCTCTTGGCTTGTATCGCATTCCACACATGCAAAAAGTGTCATTTGATCCGCAAAAGGACTTTACCTACATCATCAACCTCACTGGTTATACCTTTGGCTTTGTCGTGCGGGCCGACGCGCCATGGAAGACGTTTCGCGAGTTTCTTGATTTCGCCAAGGCTAATCCGGGCAAAGTCAATTACGGCTCCACCGGTACCGGTACCTCGCCGCACCTGATCATGGAAATGATAGGGGCCAAGGAGGGCATTGAGTGGACGCATGTGCCTTTCAAGGGTAACGCCGATGGCACATCTGCTCTGATGGGGGGGCACATTATGGGTATGTCGGACGCCACCGGCTGGGGCCCGCATGTTGATGCAGGGCGTTTTCGCTTGCTCGTGACCTTTGGCGCCAACCGTACCAAGCGCTGGCCGGCCGCGCCCACCGCCAGCGAAATGGGGCTTGGCATTGTGGCGAACTCCCCTTACGGTCTGGTGGGCCCCAGGGGCATGGATCCCCGTGTTGTGAGAACCTTGCACGATGCCTTCAAGAAAGGGCTTGAAGATCCGCTTCATCTGCGTGCGGTCGAAAAATACGATCAAGAAATCTTTTATATGGGATCGGAGGACTATGCCAAATGGGCCGCCGAGACTTTTCGGGAAGAGCGAAAACTTATCGAGCGTCTGGGCTTGCTGGCAAAATAGCCGGCCCTTATCCGCGTTTTCAAAGGCGGGTGAATTCAGGCGAGGCGATCAGACATATGGCGCAAGGTGGTCAGTTCAGTTTGTTGGCGCAGCGACGCTTCGCACCGTTTTTTCTCACCCAGTTCCTGGGCGCCGGCAACGACAGTTTATTTAAATTTGCGCTGACGGTATTGGCTACCTATAGCGCGACCGAGTGGGGTGAACTCGATCCGCGCTCGGCCGGTGCGGTGATTGGCGGAATTTTCATCCTGCCCTTTGTGTTGTTCTCGGCCACTGCGGGTCAGTTCGCCGACAAATACGAAAAATCGGCGCTAATGCGCTTCGTCAAAAACCTCGAAATTGTCGTTATGGTCGCAGTAGCTGCGGGTTTCGTTTGGAAAATCGTCTGGCTGCCTTTTGTCGGTGTGTTCCTTATGGGGCTGCACTCGACCCTGTTCGGCCCGGTGAAGTACGCGTATTTGCCGCAGCATCTGAGCGAGGAAGAACTGACCGGCGGCAATGGCTTGGTCGAATCGGGTACCTTTGTGGCAATACTGCTCGGCACCATGCTGGGGGGCGTGATGGCGGCATTGCCCGGGGTGGGGCCCGGTTACGTCGCAGTCGTATCGGTCGCGCTTGCGGTGCTGGGGCGCATCGCGGCCGCATATGTGCCTGAATCGCCACCGTCGGATCCGGGCCTTAGAATTAACTGGAATCCGCTTACGGAGACGCGCGATAACCTGCGCTTGGCGCGATCCCAAAGCGAGGTTTTTCTCGCCATGCTTGGGATCTCCTGGCTTTGGTTTTTTGGATCTGTTTTTCTCACGTCGTTCAGCGGACTCGCCAAGGGCGTGCTTGGGGGCGACCATGGCGTCGTAAGCTTGCTGCTCGCGGTATTTTCTGTCGGAATCGGCGTGGGATCGCTGCTTTGCGAGCGTCTGTCGGGACACAAGGTGGAGATGGGGTTGGTCCCCTTTGGGGCGATCGGCATGACAGTGTTCGCGGTCGACCTCTACTTCACCCTGGACGGATGGAGCGCAGGCGCGGAGTTGGTCGGTGTCTGGACATTCATCGGCGCCGCGTATCACTGGCGGGTACTGGGCGATTTGTTCCTGCTGGCGATGTTCGGGGGCTTTTACAGCGTGCCCTTGTACGCCTTGATACAGAGTCGCTGTGAGCCGCATCATCGCGCGCGTATTGTCGCTGCGAACAACATACTCAACGCTCTTTATATGGTGGTGGCATCGCTGATGGCCGCGGCGCTGCTTGCCGCTGGCGCATCGCTGCCACAGCTTTTCCTGCTCACGGCAATGCTCAATGTGGTGTCCGGCTTATATCTGTTCAGCCGGGCGCCCCAGTTTTTGACACGGTTCGTTACCTGGTTGCGCCTGCGCTGAGCAGAGGCGGTTGTTCAGCGTTGTTTGTCCCAAACGTATCTTACAAGGCGCTGCCAGCGTGATGCGGGTTGGCGATGGCTGTCCCGCAGTTTCTTGGCCATGGCATCGCGTTCCACGCTTTTGCGGACTTGCTTGTGGATGTGACGCAGGCTCAGTCCGCCGGGACCCTTGAGCTTGTCTGGATCGTTCTCTGGCATGGGGGTGTTTTAGAGGTAAATCAGCCCCTCATGCTACACTTCTGAGACTTTTTTTGGCATAAAGACGACACAATCATGTCAGGCAATACGCTGGGTAAATTGTTTTGCGTGACCTCGTTTGGCGAGTCCCATGGGCCTGCGTTGGGCGGGGTGGTTGACGGTTGCCCACCCGGAATGGCCCTGACTGAGGCCGATATCCAGAAGGAACTTGACAGGCGCAAGCCGGGAACGTCGCGACACGTGACCCAGCGTCAGGAATCGGATCGTATTGAACTGCTTTCAGGCGTATTTGAGGGCCGGACGACAGGCACGTCGATCGGTTTTATCATTCGCAATGAAGACCAACGTTCCAAGGACTATAGTGCGATCGCAGAGACATTTCGCCCGGGGCACGCGGATTACACCTACTGGCAAAAATATGGTTTGCGTGATTATCGCGGTGGCGGCCGGTCCTCGGCGCGCGAAACGGCAGTGCGCGTTGCGGCCGGTGCCATTGCCAGAAAGTGGCTGTTTGAGCGCTACGGCGTCGTCATCAGGGGGCGTTTGTCGCAAATTGGTCCACACGAGCTTGCGCTGAAGTCCTGGGATGCCGTTGGGCAAAACCCGTTTTTTTCCGCCGACCCGGACATAGTGCCAAATCTTGAAGATTACATGGACGAACTTCGCCGGGCCGGTGATTCGTGCGGGGCCAAAGTTACGGTTGTGGCCGAGGGCGTGCCCGTCGGCTGGGGCGAACCGGTATACGACCGCCTTGACGCCGATCTGGCCTACGCGATGATGGGTATCAACGCGGTAAAAGGCGTGGAAATAGGCGCTGGATTTTCCGCCATTGAGCAACGCGGCAGTGAGCATGGCGATGAAATGACACCGGACGGGTTTCTTTCCAATCACGCCGGTGGTGTGCTCGGGGGTATCTCGACAGGGCAGGACCTTGTGGTTCACGTTGCGCTCAAGCCCACATCGTCCATCCGGTTGCCGCGCCGTTCGATCAACAAGCGTGGCGAACCGGTCACGGTCGAGACCACGGGGCGCCACGATCCTTGCGTGGGTATTCGCGCGACACCCATTGCCGAGGCGATGCTTGCCATTGTGTTGATGGATCACGCCTTGCGTCACCGCGCGCAATGCGCCGATGTGCATTCTTTGACCAAGCCGATCCCCGGTGCGGTCGCCTGACCGGTTTTCCCGGCACTTCCTCACCAAAACGCAGGCGGGCATTTCTGGCAGTCTGTTGGAGGCAAGCATTCTTCCGAGGGGCTATTTCCCCGGGTTGCCTGATTGCTCAGCGTGGGCTCTCAGCAGCCGTAAGGTCGGGTCTGAATCGTATTCCTCTTGCACGCTTTTCCCGTGGCGCTGCCATAGTGCCAGCGCCTTGGCCCGGTCGCCGAGGCTGAGGTGGCCGGTCATGGCACTGGTCAGCAGGTAGTGTCGGTGGCCGCGCGGCAGCGTGAAGGTCTGCTCCAGCAAGGACTCCCCGATTGCTGCCATCTTTTTGGCATCGCGGGCGCCGATCGCAGTAAACAATTCAATCCAGCGTCGATATTCAGCGGGTAATTTGCCGTAACACGGTGTGGCTTCCAGTTTTTGCCATATCTCCTGCGAGTATGCGCGTGTGAGCCACGGGTTCACGAGGCGCGCTACTTCGTAAAGACTGTGGAACCAGATATCAAAGCGTTGCGGATCGTGGCATTCGAAGCCGCGAAGCCGGGTCAGTTCGAGGTCTTTTTGCAGTACGCGGGGCAGCCTGACCGGTTCCGGCGTCTTGGCGCCGGTATAGAAGTCGTGGGCGTAATGGGCGCGCCGGGACAGTTCGATGCGGTTCATGAACTCTTCGCCTTGGTGCGAGGGCGCGCTGCGCTCTGGACGGTCCTCAAGCATGGGCAGTGCAGGCACACCGCCGTTGCCGAAGTTCACAAACTGACGCGCATCTGATTGCAGGAAACGGAATTTCGCTGCGTGGGTGTCAAGGTAAGGATAGTAGTCGGAATTGGCCGGAGAATTGAAGCTATGAAAATACGGCTCCAGCACGGCACGCCCGCCAATGCGGCGCAGTTCCACGTCGCCAAGATTACGCACGTGCACGCGTGCCAGTTCCTGCGACAGACCGGGAATCTTTGTGACATCGGTGAGCGGACGGGAGAGTGTGGTTTTGTCGCCCGCAACGATTAGCAGATCCGAATCGTTGGCGGCATAGATGACGTAGTCCTCGAAGTTTTCCCCCAGCGCCTTCATCACCGATGCCAGCAAAGATAAGTCGGTCTCGTACATTTGCAGCCATTGCACCAGCACGCCACCCTGATTGAGGTAGCGTTTGGAAAGTCGGTAAAACTCCGTGGTGAATAAGCTGGCGACGCCGCTGACCCAGGGATTGGACGGTTCCGAGACGATGATGTCGTAGCGGACGTTGCGCAAGGAAAACGCTGTTTTGGCGTCGTCGAAAATCAGGCGGCTGCGCGGGTCTGCCCATACCGAGCCGTTGCGGGCGGAGAAATACCGCGAGGCCTCGGCCATGGCCGGTTCGATCTCGACCGTATCGAGCGCCTCAAGTTTGAGGTTTGATAAAAGTGTGTGACTGGTGAGCCCGGTACCCACGCCAATGACCGCGGCGCGTTTTGCATCGGGTTTGTAGGCCAGGGGTATGGCGCCGGTCATCACCATGGTGATTTCATCCGAAATGCGCTCGCCCGGGTTGAGGTTTATTGCACCGTCGGATTTGCCGTTGGTGCGAAGCGACAGACCTTCCTGAAACTGCATCAGGCTGACTGAAGTTGTTTTCCCATCTTTGTAAAACACCACTTGCGCGCTTTCGGGTCCGTACACGTCGCCGCGACGAAAAACTCCGGAGGCCATTTTGTAAAGATCCAGATTGAACAGGGTGAGGGATAGGCAAAGACCCAGGGTGGCGGAGCAGGCGGCGACCCAGGGGGAGCGTTTTGCGCGGGTTTTCGCCAGCAGCGCGATGCCGAGGCACATGTCCAGAGCGGCGCCGGCGATGATCATGCCCTTAAGCCCAAGCAAAGGCATGGCGATGTGTGCCGCCAGAATGATGCCGACGATGGAGCCGATGGTGTTGGCGGCGTAGACCATACCTATGGATTTTTCGCCATGCCCTGTTTTGAGCAGTGCTGCGCTGATCAGCGGCAGTGTCATGCCGGCACAGAAGGCTGCGGGGAACATGACCGCCAGCGCAATGCTGTTGCTTGCAAGCAAAAAAAGGCTGTAGCCGGTGTCGGTTTTCCCAAGGGTCTTGACCACCTTGCCCATGAGCCCGAACATTTCGCCGTAGAGAGGTAAGGTTGCGAGAGCAAGCAGGCCCATCGCCACCTGAACAATGCCAAGGTAACGCTGAACATTGCCGATTCGGTCGATGCGGCGCTTGATCCAAATGCTGCCAGAGGCGATGCCTAGAATGAAAGCCGAGAGCATGAGTTCAAATGAGTGGGTTGAACTACCCAGTACGACAGAAAGCATGCGGATCCAGCCCACCTCATAAATGAACGAGGCGGTACCCGTCAGTGCCGCGACGCAAAGAAACAACGTACGACTGCCGCTGGCGGCAGACGGTTGCTGTTCGACGCCCATGGGTTTTTCCGGGCGAGGGAAGGCAATCCAGACGATTGCCGCTATCAGCAGGTTTAGTGCGGCCGCCGTCTGGATTGTGCCGGGCAGGCCAACGCGTTCGATCAGAAAAAATCCGGCGGCGAGCACGCCTAGAGCGGCACCGAAACTGTTGGTGAAATAAAGCATTGCCAGCGTGCCGCCTGGCTCTTCGGGTGAACGCCGGATGAGGCCGGCGCTCATCAGAGGAAAGGTCATCCCCAGCAGGATGGTCTGGGGCAGGATTAGCAGCGTGGCGAGTGTCCACTTGATCAACCCGGCGGAGAGTTCTCCTCCGGCCGCAGGCAGGATAGAGGCATAAGCGGTGTCGGTGACGGCGACAAATAGCGGATGAAAGACCAGCGCGGCAAGGCCGATCAGCGCTTCGGCAAGTGCGTAACTGCGCAGCAGATTTTTCCAACCGGCCGAATAACGGCTGGCAAGCCAGGCGCCCGCACCCATGCCACCCATGAAAAGACCCAGTACCAGCGTCTGTGCGTACGCTGCGTGTCCGAGGAAAAGTTTCAGGTAATGGGTCCAGATTGACTCGTAAATCAGCCCGGCAAAGCCCGAGAGCATGAACAGGCCAAAGAGGACGCTGCGCTGCAGGCTGGAGAGCCGGGTGGCGTGCGTTAGCGCGTCGGTGTCGGAGGACTTCAAGATTGTGCCCGGGGGAGGGAAGCGGAGCCGTTAGAATGGCGAGCTTGTTGATATGTATTTGACGTGCTTTTCGCTTTGATTTGGCGATGGACGATAGACCATGGCGCAGACTGTCCCATATTGGCGACTATCCGGCTTTTACTTCGCGTATTTCGCTTACGTAGGGGCGTTGTCGCCTTATTTTAGCTTGTATCTCCAGCATCTGGGACTGGGGGCGCTGGCGATTAGTGTATTGCTCGCGTTGCAGCAGATGATGCGGATGCTGGGGCCTAACTTGTGGGGCCGTATTGCCGATACCCGTGGTGCGCGGCTTAGCCTGCTTCGGCTTTCCATGCTCTTGATGGCGGCAAGTTTCTGTTGTTTGTTTTTTGCCGAGAGCTTTTTCGGTCTGTTTGCGGTGATGGCGATAATGAGTTTCTTTGGCAGTGCTGCAATGCCTCTGCACGAGTCGATGACCTTCATGTGGCTGAAGGACGATCCGGACCGCTATGGGCCGATTCGATTGTGGGGATCGGTGGGATTCATTATTGCGGTGCTCGCGTTGGGCGGGATTCTCGATGTTGTGGACATTGACCGGCTGCTTTGGCTGGCTTTGCCGCTTGTTGGAATGGTCCTCATATTCACGTTCGCATTGCCACAGCCGGCACGGGTGGCGAAGGCGGTTGCGCGTGAGTCCCTGTGGCCGGTGTTGCGCCGGACCGAGGTATGGGCCTTGCTCCTGTCGTGCTTCCTGATGGCGGTGGCGCATGGGCCGCTGTATACATTTTTTTCGATTTATCTTTCCGGCAACGGCTATGGCAAGGGCGCCATCGGCGCGTTGTGGTCCTTGGGGGTTATGGCGGAAATTATCGTGTTCTTGGTGATGCCGCGATTGGTCAGGCGCTGGGCATTTTCCGGAATTCTTGCGGCGAGCTACATTTGTGCGGTGGTGCGTTTCCTGATGATCGGATGGGCGGTAGATTCGGTGGCGGCCATGGCGGTAGCGCAGATTCTTCACGCGGCGACCTTTGGTGCGCATCACGCCGCTTCCGTTGGCTTGATCAACGCATGGTTCCGGGATGGGCGGCAGGTGGGCGGGCAGGCGCTTTATTTGTCACTGTCCTTTGGTGCCGGGGGCATGGTCGGCGGGCTTGCATCCGGTCTTTTATGGGAGCATGCGGGGCCGTCCGCAACGTTTAGTCTCGCTGCGGCATGTGCGTTTGCCGGATTTTTGCTCATTGCTTGGCAGGGTGCGAATTTGCCGCGCGATGCGGTTTGATTACGCGGCTGATGATGAGAGCCTTTAATTCTGATTTTTCGGAAAAATGAGTGGAGAGCCGGAATATGAAAAAAAATCGCTGGAAACGTAGCAGGCTCACGTTAGCGTTGATGGCAGCAGCTTGGCTTTGCGCATGCCAGACGGTTCAAACCACGCAATCAGGTTCGGTCGGGGTGGATCGAAAGCAGTCGATGATGGTTTCTTCTGATCAGATCAATCAGAGTGCAGGCCAAGCGTATCGAAAGGTGCTGCAGGATGAGGGGAAAAAGGGTGCGGTGAATCACGATCCGGAGCTGGTCAAGCGTGTGCGTGCGGTGGCCACACGTCTGATCGCTGCAACCGGCAGTTTTCGAGCCGATGCGCCGGGCTGGAAATGGGAGGTCAACGTCATTTCATCCAAGGACGTCAACGCATGGTGCATGCCTGGCGGGAAAATAGCGGTCTATACCGGTTTGATCGAACGAATCAGTCCGAGCGACGATGAGCTCGCCGCTGTGATGGGACACGAAATCGCACATGCATTACGCGAGCACGGTCGCGAGCGCGCATCTCAGGCGGCAGGCCAGTCGGTGGCCGCAAGCGTGATCGGCGCCGCTCTTGGTATCGGCAGCCTCGGAACGGATCTGAGCAGTACGGTGCTCAACATCACGTTTGGACTGCCGAACTCCCGTCTGCACGAGACAGAGGCAGATCGCATCGGCGTGGAACTGGCTGCGCGCGCCGGTTTTGATCCGCGCGCCTCGGTCATGCTGTGGCAGAAAATGGGCCAGATAAGCGGCGGGCAGCCGCCGCAATTCCTCTCCACACACCCGTCTAATGAGACGAGGCAGCAGGACCTGCAGGCTTACGCGCAGCGTGTGCTGCCCCTTTACGAGCAGGCGCGTCGCAAGTAGCGCGTATCGTGTCGCGCGAGGGGCCGATGTTCCACGCCTTCGGTTATAATTCAGGTCCCTTTTTGCCGTTCTGATACGAACCAGTCCTATGGCACCGCAGACCCTTTACGACAAGCTTTGGAATAGCCACGTTGTGCACACCGACGACGGTGGCACGGCGCTACTCTACATTGACCGTCATCTTGTACATGAGGTGACTAGCGCGCAGGCGTTTGAGGGCTTGCGCCTTGCGGGACGGAAATTGTGGCGCACCGACTCGGTGGTCGCGACGGCAGACCACAACACGCCGACCGATCATTGGGACGAAGGCATCAAGGAGCCGGTCTCCAGGCTGCAGGTTGAAACACTGGACGCGAATATCAAGGAGTTCGGCGCCAAGGTTTACTTTCCATTTTTGGACAAGCGTCAGGGTATTGTTCATGTCATCGGACCGGAGCAGGGCGCAACGCTGCCGGGTATGACGGTCGTGTGCGGCGATTCGCATACCAGTACGCACGGGGCGTTTGCCTGTCTCGCGCACGGCATCGGTACATCCGAGGTCGAGCATGTGATGGCGACGCAGTGTCTGGTGCAAAAGAAAATGAAAAACATGCTGGTCGAGGTCAACGGGCCGTTGCCGCGCGGTGTCACTTCGAAAGATGTGGCGCTGGCCTTGATCCGGCAGATTGGCACGGCCGGTGGGACCGGGTGTGCAGTCGAGTTTGCCGGCAGTACCATCCGCGCGTTGTCCATGGAAGCGCGGATGACTCTTTGTAATATGGCGATTGAAGCGGGCGCGCGCGCCGGCATGGTCGCCGTTGACGATGTGACGATCAATTACCTCAAGGGACGCACGTTTGCGCCGCAGGGGGGGGCCTGGGATCACGCCGTTAGCTACTGGCGCACGCTTAAGAGCGACCCGGGTGCGAAATTCGACTTTGCCATCCAGATAGATGGCAGCAGCATCAAGCCGCTCGTAACCTGGGGAACTTCGCCCGAGATGGTCGTCAGCGTTGAGGACAGGGTGCCTGATCCTGACAAGGAAAAAGATCCGACCCGGCGAGAGGGCATGGAACGGGCGCTGGTTTACATGGGACTAAAGCCTAACACCCCGATAACGGACATCCTTGTCGACAAGGTGTTCATCGGGTCGTGCACCAACTCACGCATTGAGGATCTGCGCGATGCCGCCATGGTCGTTCGGGGCAAACACGTGGCGAAAAACGTCAAGCTCGCACTGATAGTGCCGGGGTCGGGCTTGGTCAAGGCCCAGGCGGAGAAAGAGGGCCTGGACAAAATTTTCGTTGATGCGGGCTTTGAGTGGCGCGAACCGGGTTGCTCGATGTGCCTTGCGATGAACGCCGACCGTCTGGAACCTGGCGAGCGGTCGGCATCAACGTCGAACCGCAATTTTGAAGGCCGTCAAGGTACCGGTGGCAGGACGCACCTGGTGAGCCCCGCGATGGCTGCGGCTGCGGCTGTGGCCGGGCACTTTGTCGATGTTCGTTCCTGGAAATAAGAGGGGCTATTCATGTCGAAAATACTCATCGCTTTTATCGTTTGCGCGGCGCTGCTCACCGGCTGCAATACGGTTCAGGGCATAGGCAAAGACCTTAAAAAAGGTGGCGAAGCCATCGAAAAATCGGCAAAGTGAACATGGATAAATTTACCGTAGTAACTGGAATGGTCGCGCCGATGGATCGCGCCAATGTGGATACGGACGCGATCATCCCTAAGCAATTCCTGAAATCGATCAAGCGGACCGGATTCGGTCCCAACCTGTTCGATGCATGGCGCTATCTGGATGAAGGCCAGCCGGACAAGCCAAACGAGGGGCGCCCGCTCAATCCGGATTTTGTGCTCAATCAGGTCCGCTTCAAGGGCGCCAGCGTCCTTGTTGCGCGCAAAAACTTTGGTTGTGGATCCTCTCGTGAGCATGCCCCCTGGGCATTGCAGGAGTATGGCTTCCGCGCTGTACTCGCGCCGTCGTTTGGTGATATTTTTTACAACAACTCTTTCAAGAACGGTTTTTTACCCATCGTTCTGCCCGAGGCGCAGATTGACCGCATATTTAACGATGTTGCGGCGTTCCCCGGGTTCAGGTTGGTGATCGATCTTCCGGGGCAACTGGTACGGTATCCCGATGGAAGCCAGGTGTTTGAGTTTGAGGTCGACTCTCACCGCAAGGAATGCTTGATCAATGGTTGGGATGATATTGGTCTCACCTTGCTGCATTCGGACAAGATCCGCGCCTTCGAAGAGAAACGTAAGCTCGAGCAGCCCTGGCTGTTCGCTTGATCGACCATTGAAGCGCCGG
>CAMDDU010000010.1:0-111674 GCA_945892985.1 Bordetella parapertussis | reverse complement strand
TCTCGAACCGGGCGCCGGCTGCCAGCAGGCGCGCTTCGATGTCCGCCTGGGCGTAGCTGGGGCCGAGATAGGATCCGGCCATGCGGTCGGCGCCGTTCCCCGCCGGCCGTTCCCGGCCCTGGTTGATGTGATAGGCGGCCAGCGCCGCGCCCAGGGCGCCGCCGGCATCGCCGGCCGCCGGCTGGATCCAGATATTCTCGAAACTCTTGTCACGCAGCAGCTTGCCGTTGGCGACACAGTTGAGCGCCACCCCGCCGGCGAGACAGAGATTTTTCAACCCGGTCTGTTTGGCCGTCGCACGCGCAAGCTTGAGCATCACCTCCTCGGTCACCTCCTGCACCGAAGCGGCCAGATCCATATGCTTTTGCGTCAGCAACTCTTCGGCTTTTCGCGCCGGTCCGCCGAACAGGCCGTCAAAGCGCGCATTCGTCATGGTGAGACCGGTGCAGTAATTAAAGTAGTCCAGATCAAGGCGGAACGAGCCGTCGTCCTTGATGTCGATAAGGTGATCGCGTATGCGTTGCGCGTACTTCGGCTCGCCATAGGGCGCCAGCCCCATCAGCTTGTATTCGCCCGAGTTGACCTTGAAGCCGGTGTAGTAGGTGAATGCCGAGTAGAGCAGGCCTAGCGAGTGCGGAAAGTGGATTTCCTTGTGGATTTCGAGTTTGCTGCCCGACCCTATGGCGAGCGAAGAGGTCGCCCATTCGCCCACACCGTCTAGCGTCAGCACCGCCGCCTCATCAAAGGGCGAGGGATAGAACGCGCTGGCGGCATGACTCAGGTGATGCTCGCCAAACAGCAGTTTTTCGTCCCAGGCGATGTCGGGCGAAAGCGCCTTGAGCCGTTTGGAAAGCAGGTCCTTGAGGAACAGCTTTTCGCGCAACCACACCGGCAGCGCCAGGCGAAACGATGCAAAACCCCTGGGCGCGAACGCCAGATAGGTTTCCATCAGGCGTTCGAACTTGAGGAAAGGCTTGTCGTAAAACGCCACGTGATCGATCTGGGCGGCGGTCACGCCGGCCTGCTCGAGGCAATAGCGCAAGGCATTGAGCGGAAAATCCGCATCGTGTTTTTTGCGTGTAAAGCGCTCTTCCTGCGCCGCGGCGACGATCTCGCCGTCGCGCACCAGCGCGGCGGCGCTGTCGTGATAGAACGCAGAGATGCCGACGACGATCACGCCTTCAAGCCCGGAACGGTCGCGATCAGAACAGCGTGTAGATGAAAGGGGCGATGGCCGACCCCTGCGCCAGCACGATGAGCGCGCCAAGCAAGGCCATCATCAGCAACAAGGGGGCGAGCCAGAATTTCTTGCGCACGCGGAGGAACTTCCACAAATCCTTGATAAAAGACATCGGCGCTTTCGGGACGGTCAGAACTGGTCGTTCATCGTTTGTGGATCGGGACCGGGCGGCTTGCGGGCAATCCAATAACTTGCCGCCTCCGGCTCGTACTTGAGTTGCAAGGGCAGCTTGCCGAACAGGCGCATCAGCAGCGCTGTGGGCACCAGTGTCAGGTAATAAACGATACCAATCGCCAAGGGACTGACGATGCGGTTAAGCAACAGGCCGAATTGCATCCAGCCGCGATTGAGCGCGGACAGCGCACGCGGCAACACCAGCGCCAGCAGCAGAAACACCGCGCCCACAACCAGCGCCCAAGGGCGCACGCCGCCAGCGTGCCACAGCGGCCACAGGCCGACGCCGCCGAATATCGCCGCAAAGAGCAGGCCGAACACGCGGTCGGAGGAGCCTTCGAGCGCTTGATCGTGCTTTGAGAGTTCCATCATTATGGCGCGATTTTACCATCACACCCCCTGCCTCTGGCTCTTCCAAGGGCATAGCGCCGAAACGCCATGAACGGGCACGCGGGAAGGGCTATCATGAGCGCCTTCGTCTCAACAAAGCATCTATTTCGCGTATGCGCCGCTTTGCAATTCCGCTTGTCCTGATCGCTTGTTCACTGCTTTTTTTCATCCTGGCAATGGAACTGGCGCTGCGCGCCATTGATTATCCGCGTCGCGAGGCGCGCATCCTGTGCCTCGACGCCATCATGGGCAACGTCTACTGCCCGAACCTGTCCGAACGCCTGGACAACATGTACGACAGCACCCTTCTGGTCACGACCAACAGCGAAGGCATGGCCGACCGCGAATACGCCGCGGCCAAACCGGCCGGCACCATCCGCATCGCCCTGCTCGGCGACTCTGTCACCGCCTCGCTCTACACGCCACAGGCGGAGAAATTCAAATCCCTCTGGGAGAAGGCGTTGTCGCAAAGCCTGGGCAAACCCGTCGAGATCATGAACTTCGGCATCGACGGAACCAGCACCTGGGAACAGCTGCAAATGTTCCAGTTGCGCGCACGTCACTACAAGCCCGACTACGTCGTGTTATCGTTTTTCTGGGGCAACGATGTCTGGAACAACTCACGTTCGCGCGACAAGGGCCGGCCCAATCCGCTCAAAGACGAATACGGCGAGCAATCGTGGGTGCGCAATTTACAGGTCAAGCACCGCAAGTCCATCCGCTGGCTGTGGAACAACTCTGCGGCATTCCAGTTCCTCGACACACTCAAGGACCGCGCCGAAACCAACATGGACTACAAGCGTGCGCTGCAGTCCGCCCAGACTACCCCGGCAGCGGCGCCGGTGGCAGCGCCGGCAAACGCACCGCAACCACAATACGACCCGTCATTCTTCTGGGATTCCGACTCTTGGAAATTGACGCGGGAACTGATCATCAAACTCCGGGACACCGCCGGGCAAAACGACGCCCGCCTGCTGGTCTTCGGCATCCCGATGTATGACCAGTTGATCATGCTAAAACCCCTGCCTTATGCGGAGTTTCGTGCCTTTTTGCGTCAGAACGACATTGCCGGCGCCGATGCCTTTGACACCCTCTCGCCGCTCTCCACAAAGCAAAAACGCGACCTTTATATCGGTGACGCGGTGCATCTCACCGCACAAGGACACCGCTTTTTTGCCGAAGCGAGCCTGCCCGCCTTGAAGGCCTTCCTGCAGCCAATCGCCTCGGGCGGCAAGCAACCCTGAGGCATCGCTGAGGCATCACAGTGCCACCGCAGCACGCCCCCCCCATCGGGTAGACTGGCGAACTGTCAAAGTTCAGGTATTCGATCATGCGCGAACCCATGCCCCAAACCATTCACCTCAAGGACTACACCCCGCCCCCATTTATCATCTCGACCGTCGACCTTGATGTCGATATTCGTGATGACCACGCACTGGTCAAGGCCAAAATGGCCGTGTCACGCAATGCCGCGTCCGCAGAAAAGGGCGCGCCCTTGTCGCTCAATGGCGACGAACTGGAGCTCGTTTCAATAGCGATCGACGGGCGCTTGCTCGACACAGCGGAATACACCTGTGATGCCGAACACTTACGCATCCATAAAACGGGCAAGCATTTCACGCTGGAGACAGTGGTGCGCATCCGGCCGCAACAAAACACCAAGCTCGAGGGCCTTTATGGCACCAAGAGCGGTTTTTTCACGCAGTGCGAGGCCGAGGGCTTTCGCCGCATCACCTATTTTCTCGACCGCCCCGACGTGATGGCGCGCTACACCAACACCATCCACGCCGAGCGCGACAAGTATCCGGTGCTGCTGTCGAATGGCAACCTGGTTGCCGCGGGCATTGAAGAGTCCCCCTCCCAACCCTCGCCCGCCTCGGCGGAGGGAGACAAAGTACGTCACTGGGCCAAGTTCGAGGACCCCTTCCCCAAACCCTGCTACCTCTTTGCCATGGTGGCGGCGAAGCTCGAAATGCTCGAGGACTGGTTCGTCACCCGCTCAGGCCGCAAGGCGCGCCTGGCCATCTACGTCGAACCGGGCAAACTCGACCAATGCGGCTTCGCCATGCAGTGCCTGAAAAGCGCGATGAAATGGGACGAAGAGGTGTTCGGGCTGGAACTGGACCTTGAGCAGTACATGATTGCCGCGGTTGGTGACTTCAACTCCGGCGCCATGGAGAACAAAGGCCTCAATATTTTCAACACCAAATACGTGCTGGCGCGCCCTGACACCGCCACCGACGTCGACTACCAGAACATCGACCGCGTCATCGCGCACGAATACTTCCACAACTGGACCGGCGACCGCGTCACCTGCCGCGACTGGTTCCAGCTCTCGCTCAAGGAAGGACTCACGGTGTTCCGCGACCAGGAATACGGCGCCGACATGTACTCGCGCCCGGTACAGCGCATCCAGGAGGTGCGCAGCCTGCGCGCGATGCAATTTCCGGAGGACGCCGGCCCTATGGCCCATCCCATCCGCCCCGCCGCCTATATGGAAATCCGCAACTTCTACACCATGACGGTGTATGAAAAAGGCGCCGAGGTCGTGCGTATGCAACACACCCTGCTCGGAGCGGAAAATTTCCGCAAGGGCATGGACTTGTATTTCGAGCGCCACGACGGCCAGGCCGTCACCACCGACGACTTCGTCCAGGCGATGCAAGACGCCTCGGGCATCGACCTCGCGCAATTTCGCCGCTGGTACGAACAGGCGGGCACGCCGGTGCTCGATGTGGGCACGACCTACGACGAAAAAGCACAAACCTATACCGTCAAGGTGAAGCAATCCTGCCCCGCCACGCCTGGACAGGACACCAAGCTGCCCTTCCACATCCCGTTTGCCATCGGCCTTGTCGACCAGCAAGGCCGCGACATTGCGCTGCAACTGCAAGGCGAGGACAGGGCTGGCGCAGACACCCGCGTGTTGTCGCTCATGCAAGCAACGGAGAACTTTGTCTTTACCAACATCACTGCAAAACCGGTGCCATCGATTCTGCGCGGCTTTTCAGCGCCGGTCATCGTCAAGTACCCCTACACCGAGACAGAACTCGCGCACCTGATGGCGCACGACTCCGACGCATTCAACCGCTGGGAAGCGGGCCAGCGCCTCGCCACCAACCTGATCCTTGGCGGCGTCGTAGCGGCGCGCAAGAACAAGGTCTTTGACATACCGGCAAGTTTTTTTACCGCTTTTGGGCGCGTCCTCAGTGGCGCCACGGCCGACCCGGCCTTCGCCACGGAAGCGCTTAACCTGCCATCCGAAACCACTCTGGCAGAGGAAATGGACACGGTCGACCCGGACGCACTTCACGCGGTACGCAACAGCCTGCGCCGCGCCATCGCGACCACCCTGAAACAAGAACTGCTCGCTTGCCACAAGGCGATGGGCAATATCGGCGCCTACTCCCCCGACGCGGCATCGGCCGGCAGGCGCTCCTTGCGCAACCTGTGCCTGTCGTATCTGATGGAACTGGACGACGGCGCGATTCGCGCAATGTGCTTCGCCCAATTCAAAACCGCAAACAACATGACCGATGCGATGGCGGCGCTCACCACGCTGGCCAATACCGACTGCCCCGAGCGGCAAAAGGCGCTCGACGCCTTCTATGATAAATGGCAGGCCGAACCGCTGGTCGTGGACAAGTGGCTTTCGGTGCAGTCGACCTCCAGGCTGCCCGGGACCGTTGACAACATCCGCAAACTGCTCGCGCACGAGGCCTTCGACCTGAAAAATCCGAACAAGATATACGCGCTGATCCGCGCCTTCGGTGCCGCCAACCACGTGCGCTTTCACGCCGCAGACGGCGGCGGATACGCCTTCATCGCCGACCGCATCATCGAGATCAACGCGCTCAATCCGCAGGTGGCTGCGCGCGTGGCACGCTGTTTTGACCGCTGGAAAAAATTCGACGCCGGCCGCCAGGCGCACGCCCAAGCCGCGCTGGAACGCATACGCGACGCACCAGGCCTGTCGCGCGATGTGGCGGAAATCATCACCAAGGCCCTGGCGTAAAAACACAAAGGACTGTTACCCCATGCAGGCTGCGCGTTTGCGGGCGATGGCTTGCGCATCGCTTACGACTGCGCATAAAACACCGTCATTCATGGTGACGCCGCCATGACAGCCTGCTTCAGCGCAGCAGCACCCATGCCGCCCCCGCCCAGGCGGCGGCAATGGTCAGCACCAGGCCGGGAATAATGCGCACGGCGTAGTCGCGGCCGACGGTCCAGGCCACCACCGCTTTCGACACGGTGTTGGCGGTCAGCCCGGCGAGAATGGGAACCACCGCCTCGAGCGCCGGCAGCTTGCCGCCGGCTGTCAGCGACGCAACCGACACCGCTGTCGAGTGGGTATCGGCAAATCCGGATAGCGCCGCCGCGACAATCACACCGCGGTGCCCGAACCAGGACTCCACCGCCGCCGCAACCAACAGTATCAGCGCAATGCCGCCCGCGAGCAGCAGCGCGGTGCGCACGCTGAACGCGGCGCCGCTATAGTCGGCGAATGCGGCGCGGGCGCTAAGCCCGGCCCGGGTGTAGTAAAGCCCGCAGGCAAACGCCATCGCACCGGCGCCGGCCAGCGGCAGCGTCAGTACGCGCAGCACCTCCATACTGGTGAAAGCCAGCACCACTACCAGTTGCACGATGGTCGACAGCGTCGACAGCACGGCGCCGGCGACTGCCGGGCGCAGCAGATCGGGTGCGCGCAAGGCGCGCTCGCCCATGGCGCCGATGGTCGCGATGCTCGATACGAAGCCCGATGCAAAGCCGGCGACCGGCAGGCCAAAGCGCGGCCCAAGCAGGCGCAGCGCGATGTGGCCGGCCGCACCGATTGACATCATCAGAACGACGATGGTCCAGATGGTGCGCGGGTTGATGGCATCGAAGGGGCCGATGTAATGATCAGGAATCAGCGGCAGAACGACCAGCGCGGAGGCGGCCAGCACCAACGCATCGTTGAGTTCCTGCTCGGTCAGCAGCGTGCGCGCGAAGTGATGCAACCAGCCGCGCGCAAACAACAGCACCGCCAGCAGCACGCCCAGCCCCGCGGCGAGTGCGGGAATGACCATGGCGAGGCCGCCCAGCAAGAGCGTGAGAAGAAGCGCAACTTCAGTGGTGAGGCCGGGATCCTCATCGTGCCGCCGCCAGTACGCAATGGCCGTGAGCAGTGCCGTGCCCAGCGCCGCGGCCGCAAGCAGCACGGTGCCACCCAGCATCTGGCTGACAGCGCCCAACAGCGACGCGACGGCGAAGGTGCGGATGCCGGCGGCGCGACGCAAGGGCCCCTCGCCCTTGCGCCGCTCGCGCTCGATGCCGATCAGCAGCCCGATGCCAAGCGCCGCGGCAAGATTGAGCCAGTCGGTATCCACCTTTGCGGCTTACTCCCCCGCCTTGATGTTGTTGTCCTTCACCACCTTGGCCCAACGTTCGACCTCGCCACCGAGGAATCTGGCGAATTCGGTTGACGATGAAGCGACGATCTCCATGCCCTGCGCCGACAGGCGCTCGCGCGCCTCTTTGTTGTTGCGCACCTTGAGCACTTCAGCGTGCATGCGCTCCACCATGGGTTTGGGTTTGGGTGTGCCCGCGGGCGCAAGCAGGCCCCACCACGCATAGGCGGCAAAACCGGGAAAGCCCTGCTCGGCTACCGTGGCCACATTGAACATGCTGGCCAGGCGTTTGGCCGGGGTCACGGCCAAGGGACGCAATGCCCCGGATTTGACGTCCGGCGCGGTGACGAAATTGCTCGCAATCGAAACCGGCACATGGCCGGCCATCGAGTCCTGCTTGAGCGGGCCGCCGCCCTTGTAGGGCACGTGGGTCATCTTGAAATTGCCCTGCATCTGCAACTGCGTCATCGCCAGGTGGGCCAGGCTGCCCGTGCCTATGGTGCCAAAACCGATGCTCTCGGGTTTCGCCTTGGCCGCCTTGATTAGGTCGTAAAAATTCTGGTAGGGCTGTGACGGGTGCGCGGTAAGAGCCATGACCGAAGTGCCGATCAGCATGACAGGCGCTAGATAGTTGGCAAGCACGCGCGACAGCTGGTCTACCGAACCTCCGGGCGGGAAGGGCGCGATGATACGCAGCGGCTTGTTCGGCCAGTCCTGGGCATGGGCCGCACCCGCGGCGAGCGCAGCAGCAAACATACCCACACCAGTTGCGCTGACAATTCTGGACAACAGTGCTTTGAACATCGAAACACCTCCTTTTTTACCACCAGCAAGCGACACGCCACCGACAGCTCCTTGGTACCTGTAACGATAACAGGTCGCTCCGACCCCGTGTCAGTCCGGCGCCTATAGGTCGCAACAACAGCCGCTTCCCATCACGCCTATTCGAATGCCGGCGACATCCGCCCTAAAGCAATGGATAAATTACGGTATCAATCATGATGTCGAACTTGTACCGGACCTCAGGGGGCCGCCATTGCGCCAAGGCAAAGCGTGCGGATTCCAAACTGTTGAAAGAGCACATCTGTGCCCGAACACCGACCCGGGGCGGTCTCAATAAACCACCTGAAAACCCGCTCCTGGAGCGGGTTTTCAGCATGCACTGCTAAAATCAGGCGATGAAACCCGACATTGACACGGTGCTTTTTGATCTCGGCAAGGTTTTGCTCGACTGGGACCCGCGCTATTTTTACCGCACGCGCTTTGGCGGCGACGAACCGGCCATGGAACGCTTTCTCGCCGAGGTGGTGCCATCCTCGTGGGTGCTCGAAACGGACGCCGGAAAACCCATCGCCCAAGCCGTCGCCGAGCGTTCGCGCCTCTATCCCCAGCACGCCGGCAACCTGGCGCTGTGGGATGCGGGATGGAACAGCATGCTGCGCGGGGAAATCGAGGGCACCGCCGCAATCGTGTCATCGCTCAAGACACGTGGGCGCCGTCTGTTCGCGCTGACGAATTTTTCCACTGAAACATGGCCGCGCGCACTGCAACGCTGCCCATCGCTGGCACTGTTCGAAGACGCGATTGTGTCGGGCGAGCACCGCCTGGTGAAACCCGATCCGCGTATTTACGAACTCGCCATCGCACGCTGCCGGCTCGACCCCGCGCGCACGGTGTTTGTCGACGACCTGCAGGTCAACGTCACGGCCGCGCGCGAAAGCGGACTGCACGCGCTGCATTTCACCGGGCCGGATCAATTGCGTATGGATCTATCGGGGCTTTCGCTCCTCTAAGGATTCACCGAACCAGGGGGCAAGCCCGCTTGCATATCCCCCGCTTCAGCGGGCGGCTGGTCAAGCTGCCCTCATTTGCAGGACTTGATCGGCGCTTCCCTAGGTTTTTATCCCGCCGGCCTTGGCCTGCACCCGCGCATCAAATCGTGCGACGTTGACGACCACACGCTCATGCGTACCATCGCCGATCAACTCGGCTTCATCGCGCGCCTCCAGCCGAAAACCCAGATTGCGGCCATCAACCTTGACGACCTCTGCGGTCGCTGTGACGCGCATGCCGACCGGCGTTGCCGCGATATGCCGGACATTGAGGGACGTGCCCAGACTCTGATAGCCCTCGGGCAGGTATTTTTCCGCGGCGGCAAGCGCGGCCGCCTCGAACAGGTTGATCATCACCGGCGTGGCGAGCACGTGGATCTGCCCGCTGCCGACGCGCGGCGCGGTGTGTTCGTCCGCGACGACCAGCGTCGCCTCGCCCTTGAGTCCCGCCTTCAATCCAGAGGCATCCGCATCCATAGGTTGCTCCATTAATCGACACTGCCTGCCCAATGCAAACCTGCCACAGCATAGTAAGGCACTTCGCCCCAAACCGAATCAGGCCGGCATTCAAGCCGATGCCGCTGGGTGCGGCGCGCAAATTTCCAGCCGCATCCGCAGCGCAAACGCGATGCTAGACTAGGTGCGCGGCACCATGACCATTCATATCCGGAGGCAATTTAAATGAGCGTTCATTCCCGTAACACCCCCGAAGATCTCGTACCCGCCGAATCGGTGATGTTCCCCTCACCAATCCCGACGCAGTCGGTTTCCAGCGACGAATTCCTCCCCGCCCCGCAGACGCCGCGCCAGAAATTGTTTGAAGCGCGCATCAAGGAAGCGGGCACGCGCATGGCAAAAAAATTAGGCATGAGCCGCCGGCGGTTTTTCCAGTCAGCATCCGGAATGGCTGCAGCCTTCCTCGCCATGAACGACACCTACGGTCCCTTGTTCGGCGTATCGCGTGCCGAAGCGGCCGACCCGGCCGCCGCCAACGATCGGGCAAAAAAACTCTCGGGCCAGTTCATCATGGACATGCACACGCACTTCCTGCGGCCGGGCACCAAGATCATGTCCTTCGTCGCACAGCGCTCGGCGGTGGGCAAGGCGGGCTGGAACGCCGCGCTTGGCCAAAAAGAACAAACTATCGAGGACCTGATGTTCCAGAACTACATCAAGGAAATCTACCTTGATTCGGACACCAAGGTCGCCTGCATCAGCGGCGCGCCATCCGAGGTGCCGGAAGACTGGTTCCTCACCAATAAAATGAAATACGACGCACGCGCCAACGTCAACGCCATCGCCGGATCGCGCCGCATGATGTCGCACGCCATTTTCACCCCGGGCTACGACGGCTGGCTCGATGCCATAGACCGCGATATCGCCACGCTCAAACCCGATTCGATGAAGGGCTATACCATCGGCGACAATACCAACAAACATCTCTCCAAGCACCCCTGGTTGCTGGACGACGAGGCGCTGATCTACCCGGCCTACGAGAAACTTCTCAAGGCCGGCCTGAAGAATGTCTGCATCCACAAGGGCTTGTTCAACCCGACCCTGGCAAAGCAGTTTCCGCACCTGTTGCAGCACGCCATGGTGGGTGACGTAGGCAAGGCCGCCAAGGACTGGCCGCAAATGAATTTCATCGTCTACCACGGCGCCTACCGCCTCGGCCCGGTATCGGATGCCTGGGATAGTTTCCAGAAAACCGGCCGCGTCGAATGGGTTTCTGATCTAGCCGACATCCCGGCCAAATACGGGGTCAAGAACATTTACGCCGACGTCGGACAGTTGTTCGCGCAGACCACCATATCGGAGCCGCGCCTGACCGCGGCGATGATGGGCATCCTGGTCAAGGGCCTTGGCGCGGACCATGTCTGCTGGGGCACCGACGCTATCTGGACCGGCGCGCCGCAATGGCAGATCGAGGCGCTGCGCCGGCTGGAAATTCCCGAGGACATGCAAAAAAAATACGGCTTCAAGCCGCTCGGGCCGGCCGACGGGCCGGTCAAGAACGCCATATTCGGCGGCAACAACGCACGACTGTACAACTACAAGCCGCAGATGCGCGCCGAACTGGAGAACGACAAGCTCGCGCAGTACAAGGAACTCTATGCGAAGCACGGCGCGGGGCGCACCAACCTCGCCTATGGCTTTGTCAGCAAGCAGGCGTGAGCGGTTTTTGAAACCACAGGGCGGAATATGCCGCCCTGTTTCTTACTGGACGACACATGGATAACATGAATAACGATGGCGGATCGCGCCGTGAATTTTTCGGCATAACCGGGGCGGCCGCGGCAACGCTGGCTGTCGCGGCACTACCCACCGCCAACGCGCAGGCACAGGCAGCCCAATCCCGCTCGGGCACAGTGGCGGGTTTCGAGCACTGGACAAGCAAGCGCGCCGGCAACGACAATGTGCGGCTGTTCATGTGGCGCAAGCAGTTGCGCAACAGCACCGACAGCCGTGGCACCATCCTGTTCGTGCACGGCTCGTCGGTATCCTCGACGCCGGTGTTCGACCTGCAGATACCCGGCCGGCCCGAGTCCTCGACCATGGACTGGTTCGCACGACTGGGTTACGACACCTGGTGTTTCGACTGCGAGGGCTACGGCCGCTCGGACAAAACACGGCCGGTCAACGCCGATATCGCCTGCGGCGCCGATGACCTGGCGGCGGTGAGCGAATACATCATGAAGCAGAACGGCGGGCGGAAAATGCTGACCTACGGCTCATCCTCGGGCGCACTGCGTGCCGCCTTGTTCGCGCAGCGCCATCCTGAGCGCGTGCAACGCCTTGCGCTTGACGCCATGGTCTGGACCGGCGAGGGCAGCCCGACGCTGGCCGAGCGCAAGAAGCGCCTCGACGCCTACCGCGCCAACAACCGGCGTCCCATCGACCGCAATATGATCCGCAGCATTTTCACGCGCGATCACCCCGGCACCAGCGACCTCTCCATCGTCGAGGCCTTTGCCGACGCGGTGCTGGCGCTGGACACCTCGGTGCCCACCGGCACCTACCTCGACATGTCGGCCAACCTGCCGGTGTGCGACCCGGAAAAAATTGCCGTGCCCACACTGATCATGCGCGGCTAATACGACGGCATCGCCAGCTTTCGCGACCTGGCGAATTTTTTCGAAAAACTACCCAATCCGGACAAGCAATTCAGCGTCATGCCCGGTATCGCGCACACCAGCACGCGCTCGAAAAATTTCGCACTGGTCTACGACCTCCTGGAAGGTTGGTTCGGGCGGCCGGCACCGGTGTATTCCGGGGCTTAGTCGCGAACCGGCACTTGATGCTTCAGCGTGATCTCGCGCCGTTCGCGTGCCGAAGTCAGAACGGCCGCGGCCACTTCCATCGTGGCCTTGCCCCAGCGCCCGTCGTGCAGCGGCGCCTTACCGTGCAATACCGCGGCAACGAGTTCATCCATAACGCCGCTCTTGTCAGGAAAAACGGGAATACGTGGTACAGAGATTTCGCGCCGTCCTTGGCGGTCGTAGACCAGCACGCCGTCGGCTGAAGCCCGCAGGTCGCCAAACGCGCAGCTGGCGATGGTGACTCCGCAATGCAGATGATGGGCGTTCTGCGCTTCACCCGCGCCCGGTCCTAATCTGACGGTACGGCCATACGCGGCAGCGTTCTTCCACGCGGCCTCGGCATCGTGGCCGCCTGCCTTGACATTCGCCAGTGCCGCGCGTGCGCGGCCGTGGCCGTCGGATACTTTTTCTTCGCCCGACTCGCCGACCCAGGAATGGAATTCGTCACTGTCAAAAAAATCGTAGCCGCTGAATACCAGCGAAGCGGCGGCGCCATCCTCGAACTGCAGAAATGTCATGTGGCTGCCCTCTGTGGGGCGTTCGGCGTCCAGCGTCCAGGCCATGGAGCGCACGCTGCGCACCATACCGCCGCCCAACAGCCGTACTACGTCGACCTGATGTGGCACCTGGTTGTAAATGACGCCGCCGCCCTGGACAGTGTCCAGTTCCTCAGGGCGGCGCGGGCGATAGAGAAAATTGCCGTAACTAAAGGTGTTGACCATGGCCAACTGGCCGATTTCGCCGGAACGGATGATTTCGCGCATTTTCAGGATGGGAGGATCGAAGCTGTGGGTATGCCCAACGATAAGGTGCACGCCGGCGAGTTCGGCCGCCTGCACCATCACCTCGCAGTCATCAACCGATAGCGCCATCGGTTTTTCGACCACGATGTGCTTGCGTGCGGCTGCGGCGGTCAGCACGTTATCGCGATGCCACTGATGTGGGGTCGCGATGTAGACCGCGTCGACGTCACGGCTCGCGCACAAGGCCTCGGCCGTAGCGAAAGGTGTCGCGCCATACTCGGCGGCAAAGCGCTCGCGCGCCTCGGCGCGCGGATCGGCACCAGCGACCATGCGCACGTCAGGATGCTTGATAATGCTGGGCAGCATCTGGCGCGTTGCTCCGCCCAGGCCGATGACGCCAAGGCGCACGGCTTGTTGCGACGACACACTCATCCGGGTCGCCTGCGCCTAAAGCCGGTATTCGGCGAGGTTGAGGACATTCGGCGCGAACAAATCGGCGACCTCCGCTTTGACCGAGACCAGACCCTGCTCCCAGGTGTACTGGCACAAAGCCTCGATTTCACGTCGATTTTTCTCCACACCGTAAGGCCAGTAGTCGCGGCCCATCAAGGCACGTATGGATTCGCTGTAGTCGTAAATCCAGGGAAGCGACACCGGCGGCGGCTCCTCGACTTCAAGCCGCGCCAGCGCGTTGTCCTTAGCCTGGCAAAAAGCCTGATACAGGCTAATCGCCACCCAGGGGTTGCGCTCGTGCACGTCGCGGCGCACCACCACCACGTGCATCAGCGGGAACAATCGCGTCTTGGCGTAATAGGCGCGTGCCGCTGCCGCCGGGTCTTCGAACAAATAACCCACTTCGGGCCGCCCGTCGCGTATGCCCGGGTGCAGTTGCGGCGCAATCAGCGCGTCAATTTCACCGCTCATCAGCATGTCATTGAGGGTTTTCACCGATTCGTGCCGGATATCGAGACCGGGAATCGCGATGTCCATCATCGGCGTGCGGCCGGGGTCTTTTAATCCGCCTGTGACCCAGCGCATGTCTTTGGGTTTGACGCCGTATTCGTGCTGCAGCATGCCGCGCGCCCAGACCGCAGCAGTCATCTGGAATTCGGGCACGCCGACCAGGCGCCCGGCCAGGTCTTGCGGCCCCTTGATGCCCGCCTTGCGGTTAACGTAAATCGCGTTGTGGCGGAAGGTGCGCGACGGAAATACCGGAAGAGCGACAAAGGGTAGGGTCTCACCTGTGGCCTTGGCCTGTGCCATCTTGATCACCCAGGTCGAGAAAGACATCTCACCACAATGGAACTCGCCTGCGAGCAGTCTTTTGAAGGCCTGAAAGGGCTGCAGAGGCAGGAACTGCAGGTCGATGGCCGCCGGCTTAACGGCGCCATAGTACAAATCCTGCACGCGGTCAGACAGGTGCCCAGCATAACTCAGTTGCAGTCTACTCACTTAACGATGCTCCATGAACGACATTGATCGGTCCGTGTACGCTGGGTCAGCGATATTATGCACGCCCCAATGGCGGCTAGTTCGCCGGAACCTTGGCAACCCTGACGGCTTTCTCGTAGAGCTGGTAATTTTTGCGCAACAAATCGGCGTAGGCTTCGGGCGTGGTGTATTTTGGCGTCAAGCCAGCCTGATTGAAGCGCGCCAGCAATTCTTTGTTCTGCATC
This sequence comes from Bordetella parapertussis, assembly GCA_945892985.1. Taxonomy (GTDB): domain Bacteria; phylum Pseudomonadota; class Gammaproteobacteria; order Burkholderiales; family SG8-39; genus CAITSH01. Next base: position 96,906 of record CAMDDU010000010.1, on the reverse strand, counting down.
GCGAGCCTGAGCGTTTCGGACAGCTTCTTGATGACCGCCGGAGGCGTGCCAACCGGCGCCAGCAAGCCAACTTCGGCGGCAAATTCGAATCCCTTGACTGCATCGGAGATGGAAGGCACTTCGAGTGCGAATTCCGAACGTTCGCCCGATGTCACCGCCAGCAAATGCGCCTTGCCGGTTTTGGCGTGTGGAGTAATCACGGGTATTCCGGTAACGAGCAGCGGCACGTCGCCAGCAAGCAGGGCAGGCACCGACTGGCCACTTCCCTTGTAGGGGATGTGCGTGATGTCTATGCCGAGATCGGCCTTGAGTATTTCCATGACCAGGTGATGCAGCGTGCCTATGCCCGAGGAGCCGTAGGTGAGCTTGCCCGGATTGGCCCTGGCTTCAGCGATCATTTGCTGCAGGGTTTGTATGCCCGATTTCGCGCTTGAGGCGATCAGCAGCGGCTGGATGGAAATCAGCCCGACCGGGACAAAATCTTTCAGCGGGTCAAAATTGAGGCCTTTGATCAGGTGTGGCACGATGCCAAGCTGACCAGTCTCTCCGATCAAAAGCGTGTACCCGTCCGCAGGCGCGCCCAGCACAGCCTGACTGGCGACAACGCCACCCGCGCCCAGGCGGTTCTCGACGATCACTGATTGGCCGAGCAACTGCGACATGTGCTGCGCAGTAACGCGCGCGGTAACATCGGGGCCGCCGCCGGCGGCGTAGCCCAGCACAAAGCGGATGGGACGCTCCGGATATTGCTGCGCCTGCGCCGCAGGTATTGCAAGTATCATCGCCGCCGCCGCGCAAAGCGCCAGCGCGATCCTTCGCGATATGTTCAGTTTCATGGCCAGTTTCATTTGCTCATGCCTCCTTCATTTTTTGTGTGGCAGTCCCTGCCGCGGTTTATCCTTGTCGCATCAGATAAAAATAGAGAACGCATCCATGCCCAACACCGTGGTGTCGAGCAGCACGAGGCGCTTGTGCAGCAGCCAAGTGGCGCCTGACTGCTGTAACTGATCCTGGCGCTCGCCGGTAAGCACCACCGGCTGCGCCTCGTCCCCGCGATGGATATAGACTGCGACATTGCTACGCACCTGCCACAGCTTCGCACCTGCCGTCTCGCCCTCGGCAGCACACGGCGACACGCGAATGTTGGCCACCATGCGACGGGTGCGACTGCGCGGATTCTCCGACCACGCATAATCTGAATCGAGGCGTTTGACGCGAAGCGTCAGCGAGCCCATGTCTTCTTCAAGAATAAATGCGCGCTTGCTGATGCCATCGCCGTCTTTTTTCATGCGCGTTGTGCGCACAGGGATGCGGTAGTCGATGTCGGGCGTGAGCAGTTTCAGCCACGCATGCAGCTCCCAGGCATCGAGCAATTCAGCCTCACGGTACAGGAAGGCCGTACATTCCTTTTCTATGCGATCGTCTGCCGTCTGATTGATGTCCAATTTCTTCATGCGCGGGTCATCCAGCGGTGCCAGGAACGGTGAAATGTCCGCGGCCCGCACTCGCCGACCGCGGTCGGCATGACCTCGCCCGGACCGGGAAAATCCGTCATTGGTGGCGTGCTACCCATGTCGCGGAGGCCCATCTGGAAGTTGTATTTCATGCGCACCTTGTCGGCGAACACCGTACCGCCCGTGCGTGCAACCATCGGCCACAACACCACATCATCCTGCTCAAAACTTCCGGACGGACTGAAGCTGCTCATGCCGACCCGGTATCCACGGCGCTTGTAACTATCGGACGCCTCCTTGGGCGCGAGTATCCAGCTCCATATTTCCATTTTTCCGGCGCCCCTTGGTTGCCAGACGCGAACCGACAGAAAACCTGCGGGTGCCTTGTCCTCGCTGTCGGAAAGACCGATGTGGATGAAAGAGAAATTCGGAAACACCGTGCCGTCATGAACGAGGCCGCGCGCGGCAAGGTCAACCTGGTCCTGACTCAGGCTTTGCGTCCCGAAATGCCGGGTGACCTCCTCGGGGTAGTCCCAGAACGCGATCTTGCCCGGCTCGAGCTGGCGGATACTGATGGCGTGTCCATCGCAATCGTGCACATGCAGGCCGTGCTTCTTGTTCGGCGAATTCGCCACCGCCGGATTAATGATCTTGAGGCCCAGGATGGAGCGGTGCGTCATCGGCGTGTGCGAACTGTCGCCGGTGAAATTTTCCGCGCCGGATTTCCAGTTCGCGTTCACCACCCAGCGGTGCGGCTCGCCCAAGATCTCCATGCCGCCCTTGGTCAGCAACAACTGGATGTCGAGGTACCAGCGAAACTTGCCCAGATAGTCCTCGAAGGGCTTTGCGTCCGGGTCGAGGCTGGCGAACACCAGGCCGTGGTAGTTGGCAGTGTGCGGCGCCGAGATCAGGCCCCAGTCCTTGAAATCGAGCTTGCGGTAGCCCTCGCTTTTCGAAGGCACACCCTCGAGCTCGCCGCTGGTCTTATAGCTCCAGCCGTGCAAGGGACAGGTAAAGCTGTCCGCGTTGCCCGATTCGTCCAGGCACACCTGGCCGCCGCGATGACGGCAGCCGTTGAACAGCACGCGAATAACGCCGTCCTCTCCGCGAACAAAAATGAAAGGGTCTTCGCCGATCTTGCGCGAAGCGTAGTCTCCCGGATTGGGTATCTCGGTCTCGTGGCCGATGAACACCCAGCAACGGGCAAAGATGCGCCGCATCTCCAGCTCGTAAATTTTCTGGTTGTTGTAGATCTGCGCGGGCAGCAGGCCTTGGCGCAGGTCCTCCTCGATGTCGAACAGGAAGTCTGGCAGATCCGGGTCGAGACTTTTAGGCGAACTCATGGTGCCACTCCTTGCCTGAATACCTTAAGGTGGATGCAATTCAACGAAGCCCCCTAGTGTTATGAGTCTTTAATTCATTAAACATTTATTGCCTTGCGTTGTCTTATGTAGAGTAGACAACGGGAGGGGCATATGAAACGCGGACGGCAACTTGCAAAACTGGTACTGAGCGTGACTGAGACCAACCAACTGACTGAATGGACGCGGCGGCACAAGACCAGCCAGGCGCTGGCGTTGCGCTCGCGAATTGTACTGGCCAGTGCGCAAGGGGCCGCCAACAGCGAAGTGGCCAAGCAGCTGCGAGTCACGCCCCAAACAGTGGGCAAGTGGCGCAGCCGGTTTGTCGAGCGTCGGGTGGACGGTTTGCTCGACGAGCCACGTCCGGGTGCTCCGCGCAAGATTGACGATGCCCGGATTGAGAAGCTGATCGCCACCACGCTCAACCAGCTGCCGCGCGGCGCAACCCACTGGAGTACGCGCCTGATGGCGGCAAAGCTGGGGCTTTCCCAGAGCACCGTGGGACGAGTTTGGCGCGCGTTCGGGTTGCAACCGCATCGGTCCGAGACCTTCAAGCTGTCCACCGATCCGTTGTTCATTGAGAAGGTGCGTGACATCGTCGGGCTGTACCTTGACCCGCCGCTCAAGGCGATGGTGCTGTGCGTGGATGAGAAGAGCCAGATTCAGGCGCTGGACCGCACCCAGCCGATCCTGCCGATGGCTCCGGGGCTGCCGCAGCGGCGTACCCATGACTATATGCGTCACGGCACCACCACACTGTTTGCCGCACTCGATATCGCCAGCGGTAAGGTGATCGGTGAATTGCATCGCCGGCACCGCAGCAAGGAGTTTCTCCAGTTTCTGCGCACCATCGAGGCCCGCGTTCCCGCTGCTTTGGACGTGCATCTGGTGATGGACAACTACGGCACTCACAAAACCCCGACCGTGCGCGCCTGGTTTGCGCGCCATCCGCGCTTTCATGTCCATTTCATCCCCACCTCCAGTTCCTGGCTCAACCAGGTTGAGCGCTGGTTTGCCACCCTCAGTCAGCGACAAATCAAACGCGGCACGCATCGGAGTACCGTGCAATTGGAGAACGCCATCCGTCAGTACCTCGATTTTCATAACCAGCAATCAAAACCCTTTGTCTGGTCCAAGTCCGCTGATGAAATTCTCGACAGCCTCGCCAGATTTTGTAAACGCATTTCAGACTCACGACACTAGGCTGGCGCATCGCCCGCCCCGGATCGTCCCCACGCCGCCGGGTGGTCCATGCCGAACACCGAAAGCCCGTGGTCGGCATAGAGCACCGTGCCGGTGGCCGTGCGCGCCCCGGTTTCCGAGGCGAGCAGCACGTAATAGGCGGTGTAATCCTCGGCGGTTGGCAGCACCTGTAAGGGCAACTGCGCCGCCTGCGGTGGCGGGCGCCGCGGACTCTGCTGGCCCAGCGCCTGCATGCCCTGCAGGTCGGAAGGCACATAGCCGGGCGCGACCGCATTGACACGGATCTCCGGTGCCAGCTCCCACGCGAGTTGTTTGGTGAGCCCGACGATGGCGTGCTTGGCGGCAAGATAGAGCACGCCGCCGAAGCCCGGCGTGCTGCTCGAGACCGAAGCGGTGAACAACATCGAACCGCGGCTGGCCTTGAGCGCCCCGGCCGCAGCCTTGGCGCCTAGCAGATAGCCTTTGACGTTGATGCCGAACAGTTCGTCGAAGGCGACGCCGAGTTGCTCCGGCGCGATGTCGTTGAAGCGCACGCGGTTGTCGTAGATGCCGGCGTTGCCGACGAAGCAGTCAAGCCGGCCAAATTTCGCGCAGGTTTCGGCCACCGCGCGCTGGTTGTCGGCAATGTTGCGTACGTCACCGACGGTGATACAAAGACTTTCGATGGGGAATTCCCGGTACAGCGCAGCGGCACGCTCCTGCGCACACTCGATCACGCCGACCCGCGCGCCTTCGGCGACAAAGCGGCGCACAATGGCCAAGCCGAGGCCCGAGCCCCCGCCTGTTATCAACGCCACCTTACCCGCGAGCGCCCCCATCAGAGCACAATGGAAAGGTTAGGCAGCGGCAGTGCCACATGATCGAGCAGCACCGTGCGCCGGGCGAGCAGCACCCTGCCTCCCTCGATGCGCAGCGTGTCGCGTCGCTCCGCTGAGACAAGCCGCTGCAAGTCCTCACGAGACCAAAAGAACAACAAGTTGCTGCGCACCTCGACCCCGCCATCCGATGCGGCACCGACGCGCACATTGGAGACGTGGCGCCGCGCACGCGAGTGCGGCGATTCGGAAAATGCACCGCCGCCGGTGAGTCGCTTCATGCGAGCGACCAGCGATGCCCGGTCTTCGATCATATGAAAGGCCGCAGCGCTGAAGGCGCGCGCTTCGTCGGGGGCTTCGCGGGTGGCGCGCACCGGAATGCGGTAATCGATATCAGCGGTGATGATGTCCAGCCATTCCATCAACCGCCAGTCGTCGAGGATTTCCGCCTCAGCAAAGAGAAAGTCCTCCGCCTGCGCTCTGCCCAATCTCTTTATGTCGCTTTTCGCGCTCGCCACGGCCGCCCCTTCAGATCCTGGCGCCGGCGCGCATCGCGCGGCACCAGTGGTTGAAGAAGGTGCGCTGCACGCCCTCCTCGAGATTCGTGTCATACACCGCCCCCGGGCCCGGCCAGTCCTTCATCAGGCGCGCGGTACTCATCTCCGGCAGGCCCATCTGGTAGTTGAGGTGCATGTCGCTGTTGCGCGCGAACACGCTTTGCGCCGAACGCGCAACGCCGCTCCAAGTTACCGAGTCATCCTGCTCGAAGTTCCCGGAAGGGCTGAAATTGGCCACCGCCACCTTGTATGAGCGCGCCTTGAATTCGGCGCTCGCGTCCTTGGGCACCAGCACCCAGCTCCAGGCCTCGAGCTGACCCGGCGCCCTGGGCTGCCACTGGCGCAGACTGAAGTAAGCGCTGTTTGGCTTGTCGGCGCTGTCGGTGCCGCCGATGTGGATCAGCGACAGGTTGGGGAAAACCGTGCCGGTATGGACCACCGAGCGCTGTGCCAGCTCGAACTGTGCGGCGCTGAGCTCGCCCTGCCGGAACAGCGCGGCGACATCCTTGGGATAGCCCCAAAAGTGCGAGGTACCTGGATCGGTGCGCCGGATACTGGTGGCGTGGCCACTGCATTCTGTGACGTGGATATCATTGACGCCGCCACTCGCGCCGGCGGCGGCCTTTGGCGCAAGGCCGATGCGCATAATCGACTGGTGCAGGGTCTGGGTGTGATAACTGTCTCCGGAAAAATTCTCGGCGCCCGATTTCCAATCCGCATCGATGTGCCAGCGGTGCGGCGTGCCGACCACCTCCAGCCCGCCCTCGGTGAGCGCGAGGTGCGTATCGAGATACCAGCGGTAATCGCCGAGGTAGTCGGTCAGCGCCGGCACGTCCTCGGTCAGCGCGGCAAAAACCAGCCCACGATAAATTTCCACCCGCGGCGCCTGCAACAGGCCCCAGTCAGCGAGGTTCAGATGCTGGTATGCGGTGGTCTTGGCCGGCACCGCTTCGAGCGCGCCGGCGGTGGTGTAGGACCAGCCGTGATACGGACAGAAGAAAGTCTGTGCATTGCCCTGGTCCGACGGGCAGATGCGCGCGCCGCGATGGCGGCAGGAATCGAACAGCGCGCGGATCTTGCCATCCTCTCCGCGCACAATGATGAACGGGTCCTGGCCGATGGGGCGCGACACGTAGTCGCCGTTCCTGGGGATTTCCGACTCGTGCGCAACGAAAACCCAGTTGCGCGCGAAAATGCGCTCCATCTCCAGCCGGAATACCTCCGCATCGTTGTAGATCCACAGCGGGAGCCGGCCCTTGGCGATTGAGGCGGACAGCGTGCCCAGCATGCTGTCCACCCGGGGGGAAGCCGTTGCGTGCATGTGATATCTCCTCGGGATCCTGTGGTCGTCAGTCAGCCGACGCGCCGGTGCGTTTCACCACCTCGCCCCAGCGGCGGATGTCGTTGCCGAGCAATTGCCCCAGCTGCGTCGGTGTGCCGCCAGCCGGCGTGAGGCCCAGCGCCTGCAGGCGGTCGCGCATGTCCTTTTGCTGCAGGCCTTTCTGGATTTCCTGGTTGATCTTGCCAACCACATCCGGCGGCGTGCCACGCGGCGCGAACAACGCGATCCAGGACTGCACGTCATAGCCAGCCGGGCCGCCCGATTCCTCCACTGTCGGCAGGTCAGGATGACTGGCGAGACGCGTCTTTGTCGCCACCGCCAGCAGCTTGAGCTTTTTCGCCTGCACGAAGGACATTGACGAGCCCACGGTGGTCAGCGTCCAGCTGACATCGCCGGTGGCGACCGAGGACAGCAGCTGGCCCATGTCCTTGTACGGAACATGCAGCATCTGCGAATTACTGCCGAATTCCATCTGCGCCGCGCCAAGATGCTGCACCGTGCCCACGCCCGGGGTGGCGTAAGAGATTTTCCCCGGATTGGCGCGCGCGGCGGCGATCAGCTCCCTAACTGAATTGATCGGGCTATCCGCGCCCACCGTGACGATGAAGGGCGCGTAAAACACCAGCCCGACCGGTACGAGGTCACGCTCGGAATCATAGGGGATTTTCTTGAATAGACTGGGGTTGATGGCAAGCGGCCCGGTATCGAGCATCGCAAGCTCGTGACCGTCGGGCGCATAGCGCTTGAATGCCTCGATTGCGATAAAACCGGCGCCGCCGGGACGACCTTCGACCAGCACCTGCTGGCCCCAGCTTTCGCGAAATTTCTCCGCCATCAGGCGCGCGACGATGTCGGGCGCGGTGCCGCCGCCATAGGACACGGTGATGCGCACCTGCTTGCTCGGAAAGCCCTGGGCCGCGACTGGCGCGGTAAATATCGTGGCGGCGAAGATGGCGACGGCTGCGATTGTAGCCAGGCTTTTTTTGCTCATGTGCTTCTCCTTCATATTTGTGATGACGGCCAGTAATGCGGCGTCTTTCGCGCCCTGGCCCGAAAACCTGCGGTGTGGTGTTTGCGCCTTATTTCGCCGCGGCCAACTGTGCCTTGAGCGTGTCGGATTCGAAAATCGTCTTGATGTCGCGCACCTTGATGCGCCAGCGGCCGTCGTCGCACAATTCGTAGGTGTCGTGCAAGTCGGCGATCGCCACCGCTTCGGGTTTGCCGGCGTCGGCGCCGTCATGGCGGTAGAGTGTGACGATCGTCGTACCGTGCATCAGCTTCGGGCCGACGGAAACCAGGCGCATGTTGCCGAGTACGTGGCGCGCCTGCCGCTTGCCCATTTTTGCGCGATTGACACCCCACTCGGTCAGCGCGGCGCGGCCGACGGTGTCGTGGCCGGCGCCCACCATCTTGCCGTCAGCGGTGTAGAGGTCGGCGATGGTTTCGCACTTGTGATTGTCTATCAGCCAGGCGTGCTCGTTGAGCAGCACCTCGATTTCATTGCGGATTTTTGCGTCGGTGACGAGGTTCTGCGGATACATGGCATATCTCCTGTTCAGGCGTGCGCGGCGATGCGTTTGCACAATTCGGCCCAGCGCCTGCCGCACTCGCGCGACGCGGCGTCGTATTCGGCGGGGACAACGTCGTAGGGCGGGCGCACCGGTCCGGGCTTGCAGTAGCCGGCCGCGTCGATGCGCGCTTTCTCGACCTGAATGTTGTAGGACGCGAATAGCTCCGGGTTCGCGAGCATGCCCATGATGGGCTCGTTCGACCAAGCGATTTCGTCGTTGTATTTCTTGATACCTGGCTTGTCATTCGCCAGCACCGCGTTCATCACCGCCAGCGCGGGCGCCGGCCCCATCGCCGCCGCGGTGGCCCAGCACGCAGTGGTGGTTTCGGGTGAAATCGAGTGAAACTCCGCCACGCTCATGTCTATGGGCATGAAATTGACCTTGCGCCCGGTCGCTGCGATCAGATCCTTCAGCCCCTGTGCCTTCGAATACTTGGCCGACATGATGGTGGGCGCCGCCTTCACCACCGCCTGCCAAAATTCCAGCGGGAAACCGAAACGGAAGGCGCGCATGTTGGCGTAGACCATGATCGCGAATTTCGGAAAATCCCGGGACACGGCTGCGTAGTACTTGACCGCCATCTCGGTGGTCAGCGGCTGCCACATCGGCAGGCCCAGCAAGGAACCGTCGGCGCCACGGTCTTGGGCGAATTTCAGTCGGCGATGCACTTCGTGCCCCCCAAGCGCGGTAGCGCCGACGAAAGTTGGCACACGGCGGTTCACCACGCGGCAAACGCAGTCGACGAAGGCCTCGTAGTCGGCGTCCGACACCGTGGCGCATTCACCGGTAGTCCCGAGCACAATTAGTCCGCTCGAGCCGTCGCGGATCAGGGCGTTAATCAGACGCTCGGTTTCATCGAGGTCTATGGTGTTGGTCGCACCCAGTTGTTCCGCGCCGGGACGCGCGGGGGTGGGGATGATCGCGTAAAGACCGCGAAGGTCGGTGGCGCTGAGCATGGCGGTCGGGCTTTCTTGAGGATTGATGCAGGCGGGAAAAGGTGTGCGAGCTTTGAATACGGGCAGATCAGGCGCGGAAGGCGGTAGGGGCGGGACCCGCGACGCCCCAGATATCGCCGCGGTGCTCTGCACCCCAGTACACCGGCTCGCTAGGCACGTCGCCGGAGAACTGCTGCATGTCGCCGTAGAACTCGATAATGTTGCCCGCCGGATCGCGGTAATAGCTGAATACGTTGTTGCCGGGTCCGTGGCGTCCCGGGCCCCACAGGCATTCAACGCCGGCGGCGGCAAGGCGGCCTTTTTCGCGCATCACCGCGTCAATGCTGTCGACTTCGAAGGCCACATGCTGCAGGCCGGTCCTGGTCGCGTGCCTGGCGAACGCCACCGAGTGATGATCGCTGTTGCAGCGGAGAAAAGACATGCCCATGGCGGTACGGTCGCTGACATGCAGGCCGATCTGCCCATAAAAAGCTTCCATTGCGTCCATGCGCGGCGTCCACAATACGATATGGCCCATGCGCAACGGACCTATACCAGAGACCGGAGCCGCCGCCTGGCCATCGTGCACGACAAGTTCGATACGATTGCCGTCGAGGTCGTCGAAGGACGCGCCGAATTCACCCGGAAACTGCGGCGAGGCCGAGGGCGGACGGATGATGCGTCCGCCTGCCGCTACGGCGGCGGCAAGCAGCGGCGCAAGATCCTGCTCGCGTGCGACGCGCAATCCGAGCGAAACCAGACCCCCTGGCGCGACGGATTCTTCCAGGCACAGGTCGGCAAAAGCGCTGGCGCGCGATTGCAAAAGCCAGCGCCCGTCGCTCTGTTGCGCGACCCGCATGCCCCAGACATCGCGATAAAACTCTCCCGTCTCCCTGACATCCGGCATCTGCAGTGTCAGCCGATGCAGCCCTGATACACGCGCCGTCGTAGTCGCTGTGATTGGTGTGCTCATGAAACCTCCTTGACGGCCTCGCTTGGGCCGCTTTGACCTTAGACTTTTGACCGTTGACCGTTGACCTTTGGCCCCAGACCCTAGGCCACCTCAGGCCGACCCCAAAGCCTTGCCCGCAACGCTGCCGCCGCGGCCTGCGCGGCTTCGACCCAGACAGACTCGAGGTCGGGCGTGATCCGCGTCACCGGCGCGCTGATGCTGATCGCGGCGCGCCCGACGCCGCGCCGGTCCAGCACTGCAACCGCAATGGAAGCGACCCCGTCCGTGCTTTCACCACGACTTTTTGCAAAGCCCGCGCGCCTGATTTTCTCGAGCTGCTTTTCGAGCTCCGGAAGCGTGCTGACCGAACGCTCGGTTAACACTCGTAGCTTGGGATTCGGGTAAAGATCGTGCAATTCCTCGGACGACAGCGTGGCAAGCAACACCTTGCCCATGCCGACGCAATGCGCCGGCAGGAATGCGCCCACGCGCGACGCGATGCGCAGCTGATGGTGGCTTTCAACGCCTTCCACATACAACACTTCCTGACCGTAGGGCACGCCCAGATGCACGGTTTCGTTGACCTTGTCACGCACCGCCTCGAGGATGGGCCGGGCGTGCTGGCGCACATCCATGTCGCGGATTGCAGCAAAGCCCATTTCCAGCAGCATCGGCCCGGTGCGGTACTCGCGCCCACGGCCTTCCTGGATGGCAAAGCCGTGATGGACTAGCATGGACAGCAGCCGGTGGGCAGTGGACTGCGCCACATCCAGCCGCTCGGCAACCTCGGACACCCGCAACTGCTTGGCTTCGCACAGCAGGCGCAGAATCTTCAGCGCGCTGTCGACCGATTCGACCGCGTAGGCAGGTGCGCTGGATTTGGTAGTCTGGGCCATGTCTGCGTTTTTCCATTTCCTGAAAGCAGAAGTGTTTACAAAAAACATATCGAAAATTACTCAGGCAGCTGTACGTAAGACCTAAGCGACCTTAGATATTTTCTGTAGAACAGAATTTAATTCTTTTAAAATTCCGTGTCAAGCTTGACTTGACCAGAATAACTTACAAGATTGGGCAACACCCTCCCGAACAACTTCGCGCCGATTTGTAGCGGCGCCCAAGCGTTTCAGCGTCTAGGTGCCGCCGCGCCGGCGCGTGCGGCGCAGATACAGGTTATTAGCAATCAACGCTCCTATCACCATCGCCCCGCCGGCAAACTCGGCGGCGGCGAAGCGGTGCCCCTGTATGTGGCGAATAATAAAGGTCACAACCGGGATAAGGTTGAGCATCAGCATGGCGTTGAGCGAACCGATGCGTTGCGTGCCGGCGTTCCACCAGATCATGCCCAGAAACACGCCGGCGAAACTGAGAAACAGCAGCTGCCAGCCGATAGACGCGACCTCGCCGGCGCTAGGTACCTGCGCCCTGCCCAACGCGACCGCAATGGCCGTGACCGCCAGAATGCCCAGCGTGCCCGGAATCAGCGTCAGCGTCGTAAGCCGCAGCGCCGACCAGCCGCGAAAGCGCTCGCTCGCCATGGTGTAAGCCACCCAGCACATGGCGCCGGTGAACACCAGCAGGTTGCCGGTCATCGCGTCCTTGTCGATCAAATGGCCGATATCACCACGCGTGACCGCGAGGGCGACGCCGGCAAAAGCTGTCACCACGCAGGCCAGGGTGAAATTGGCCGGACGGCGCCCGCGCACCAGCCAGTCTGCGAGCGCGGTCATGGATGGTTGCAAGGCCAGAATCACCGTCGCATGTTCGGGTGCCGACATGGCAAGGCCAAGGAACACCAGCACCGGCGAGCCGCACATGCCAACCACGCCGATGAGGGTCGCCGGCCAGAACTGGCCGTAATAATCAAAGGCGGTGCGGCCTTCACGCATGGCGTAAAGGGGAATCATCAGCAACAGGGCGAAGGCGTAGCGCATCGACGTCACGTGCAGCGCATCGACCACCTCAAAGGCGCTTTTTGCGACCGGAAACTGCGTGCCCCACAGCAGTACCGCGCCCAAAGCGAGTAAAAAACCACCGGCTAGCCCCCCATCCACAACGCCGGAGGGGATCCTCATCGCCGTGGTCGCCAAACCACGAACATGCTTGCGTATTGCAACAAGGCCGGGGCGAAAAAGGATGGGGGATGACAGGATGCGTTCATTGGCCCGGTCTTTTTACCACGCTGGGGCCAGCGGCGTCGGGAGGTCTTGAAATTACCCTGCACGCCCCCATGTACATGACGTTTCGCAATAGCCCCGAGGTGGCGCTTGCGCGGTAAAGCCTTCAAGGTAGAATCGCGCAAACTGCGGGGTCCCAAGCTTATCCGGCAAGCTAGATAACCCTGCAACCCGGTTGGCTCTTGCATTTGCTCACTGAAAGGAAACCCTTATGAAACGCATCATCCTGTTTCTGGTGACCAACCTGGCAGTCATGCTGGTGCTGTCGGTGACCCTGCGCCTGCTTGGCGTGGATCGTTTCATGACGTCTCAAGGCCTGAACCTTGGCATGCTGCTCGCCTTCTCGCTGGTGGTGGGTTTTGGCGGCGCGTTCATTTCGCTGCTGATGTCCAAGCCCCTGGCCAAATGGTCCACCGGAGCACAAATCCTCAACGGCACTGAAAACACCGATGCCGCGTGGCTGGTGGCCACCGTGCACAAACTGGCCGATCGGGCCGGCATCAACATGCCCGAAGTGGCCATCTACGAGGGCGAACCGAATGCCTTCGCCACCGGCGCGTTCAAAAATTCCGCGCTGGTCGCCGTATCCAGCGGCCTGCTGCAATCGATGACGCGCGAGGAAGTCGAGGCGGTGCTCGCCCATGAGGTGGCGCACGTCGCCAACGGCGACATGGTCACGCTCACGCTGATCCAGGGCGTGGTCAACACCTTCGTGGTGTTCCTTGCCCGCGTGGTCGGGTATTTTGTCGACAAGGTCATACTGAAAAATGACCGCGAAGGCACCGGCATTGGCTACTTCGTCACCGTTATCGCCTGCGAAATCGTGTTCGGCATCGCCGCCTCTATCATCGTCGCCTGGTTCTCGCGCCAGCGCGAATTCCGCGCCGACGCCGGCTCAGCGCAGTACATGGGCAACGCCACGCCGATGATCCACGCCTTGTCACGCCTCGGCGGCCTCACCCCGGGCGAGTTGCCCAAGTCAATGGCGATGGCCGGAATCAACGACAAGCCCGGCTTCATGGCTTTGTTCTCCAGCCATCCGCCGATAGAGCAGCGCATCGCCGCACTGCAGGCGCGGGGGCGATAGGCGGCGCAAAGTTCCGCAAAGACCAAGCTCAAAGCAATAAGGGGCGGCGCAACAAAGCACCCCACCTGATGCACGGCCAACGCCAAGGGGCGGGACGCAAGTTCCGCCCCTTCGTTCATAATAGGGTCACAAGCTTTGGAGGAGGCCTTGTGGTTCATCTGGTTCATCTGGTTCATCCGGTTAATCCCGTCGTTCCATTCACTCACGTCATCATCGGCGCAAACCGCCGTTTGAGTTCACGCCAGCGCAAGCTGGCCGGACAGGATCGCCGTGCCCGCTAGCACCAGCATCGGCCCGTTTGATTACGTCATCGTCGGCGCCGGGTCGGCGGGCTGCGTGCTGGCCAATCGCCTGTCCGCAGATCCCGATGTCGCCGTGCTGCTGCTGGAAGCCGGCGGCCAGGACGACTGGTTCTGGATCGATGTGCCGGTGGGCTACCTCTACACCATCGCCAATCCGCGCACCGACTGGTGCTACAAGACGAAGCCCGACGCCGGACTGAACGGGCGCTCCATCCATTACGCGCGCGGCCGTGTGCTGGGCGGCTGCTCCTCCATTAACGCCATGATCTATATGCGCGGCCAGCGCGAGGACTACGACCACTGGGCTTCGCTGGGCAACCGCGGCTGGTCCTGGGACGAGGTGCTGCCCTATTTCATCAAGATCGAAGACTACGAACACGGCGCGAGCGCGCTGCACGGCGCCGGCGGCGAGTTACGCGTCGAGGAGCGGCGCGTGTCCTGGGAAATCCTCGACGCCTGGCGCGCGGCGGCGGCCGAGTGCGGCATCCCGAGCATCGCCGAGTTCAACCAGGGCGACAACAACGGCTGCGCCTACTTCCAGATGAACCAGCGCCGCGGCGTGCGCTGGAGCGCGACCAAGGCCTTTTTACGACCGGCACTTTCACGCAAGAACCTCACCGTCATGACCGAGGCGACGGTGACGCGTGTACGCACCGAAAAACGCGACGGCGTGCTTCACGCGAGCGGCATCGAGTTCACGCATCCGCGGCACGGCGCCTGCTTCGCCGCGGCAAAGTGCGAAACCATCCTCGCCGCCGGCTCCATCAGCTCGCCGCAACTGCTGCAGCTCTCGGGCATAGGGCCGGCAACGCTGCTGTCGCAATTTGGCATATCCCCGCAGCTGGACCTGCCCGGCGTGGGCGAAAACCTGCACGACCACCTGCAAATCCGCCTGCAATACAAGGTCAGCAACACCACCACGCTCAACGAGCGTGCCAACAGCCTCATCGGCAAGGCGGCGATGGGGCTCGAGTACCTGCTGTTCAAGACCGGGCCAATGACCATGCCGCCCTCGCAACTGGGCGCCTTTGCCAAAAGCGACCCGGCGCAGCCCACGCCCAACATCGAATGGCATGTGCAACCGCTGTCCCTGGATAAATTCGGCGATCCGCTGCATTCGTTTCCGGCGATCACACCCAGCGTGGCCAACCTGCGTCCGAGTTCGCGCGGCTGGGTGCGTATCGTCTCGCCCGATCCGGCCGTCTACCCCGAAATCAAGCTCAATTACCTGTCCACCCCGGAGGACCGCAGGGTTGCGAACGATTCGGTGCGCTTCACACGACGCATCATGAAAGCCAAGGCACTGGAGAAATTCGCCCCCGAGGAATTCAAGCCCGGCGCCCAGGTCGAAAGCGAAGAGGATCTGATCAAAGCCTGCGGCGACCTCGGCACGACGATTTTTCATCCGGTCGGCACCTGCAAGATGGGCAGCGACCCGATGGCCGTAGTCGATGACCGCCTGCGCGTGCGCGGTGTCGCCGGCTTGCGCGTGGTGGACGCCTCCATCATGCCGCGCATCACCTCGGGCAATACCAACGCACCCACCTACCTCATTGCCGAGCGCGCCAGCGAATTCATTCGTGCCGACAGGAAAAAAACATAGCCAAAAGAACAACGCAATACTTCAACGGAGGAATCACCATGCTGCGCACACTGCTAGCCACGTTTGCAATCTGCCTTACCGCGACCCTGGGCATAGGCGCGACACAAAGCCAAGCGCAGGCCCAGGCCCAAACCTGGCCGGCCAAGCCGGCGCGCATCATGGTCGGCGCTTCCGCGGGCGGCGGCACCGATATCATCGCGCGCATGCTGGCCGAGAAATACCAGACGGTGTTCGGCCAGCCCTTCATCGTCGAGAACCGCCCCGGCGCGGCCAACACCATCGCCGCAGAGCTCACCGCCAAGGCGGCGCCCGACGGCCACACGCTGCTACTTGCCACCAACACCGCCCAGGCCATCGCACCGCACCTGATGAAACTCAGCTTCGACCCGATCAAGGACCTGACCCCGGTGGCGCTGATCGTGGTAGTGCCCAACGTGGTGGTGGCCGGCCCGCAGGTCGCCGCGTCCAACATCAAGGAGCTGGTCGGCTTGATCAAGGCCAAGCCGGGCACGTTTTCCTGCGGGTCCTCGGGCACCGGCAGCACGCAGCACCTCGCCTGTCAGGCCTTCGCGCTGGCGACCGGCGCGCCCATCGTGCACATCCCCTACAAGGGCTCGGCGCAGGCCCTCACCGACCTCGTGGGCGGACAAATCCAGTTGTCCTTCGATACCACCTCCTCGGCCATGAGCTTCATCAAGAGCGGCAAGGTCAAGGTGCTGGCCACCATGACCACCAAGCGCGTGGGCGAAATCCCCGAAGTGCCGACGCTGGCCGAGTCCGGCGTGCCGGGCGTGGAAATGAGCACCTGGTACGGCCTGTTCGTCACCGCGGGAACACCAAAAGAGGTGGTGGCGCGCCTGTACGCCGAAACAGCCAAAATCATCCAGCTGCCTGATGTGCAAAAACGCCTGCTCGGCCTTGGCGGCGAACCGGGCAACCTCACGTCCGAGCAGTTCGGCGCCATGAACCGCGCCGACTTCGAGCGCTTCGGAAAACTCATCAAGGATGCGAATATCAAGATTGAGTAGTGCGATAGAACTAAAAACACAGGTGTCATTGCGCAGTTCCCTCCGGGGATAAACTTCGCGAAGCAATCTCGTCGTGTTTGCAAATGACGCCATACTTCCACAAGATTGCTTCGTCGCTTCGCTCCTCGCAATGACCAAGCAGTAACCCTTATCGGATCCACCATGAGCAAACCCACCATTGCCCTGTTTTCCGGCGACCCGGCCGGTGTCGGCCCCGAACTCATCGCCAAGCTGCTTGCCGATGGCAGCGCGGCCAAGCAGGCCAACATCCTGCTCATCACCAGTCGCAGCGTACTGCAAGAAGCGGTGCAACTCAGCGCAAAGCCCTTTGCGTTCGTCGGCGGCGATGCGCCGGCGGCGGGCGCGCGGCGTACCCTGGACATGCCGCTGCTGCTCAACTGGCCCGGCCTCGATGCCGCGGACTTCGAGCGCGGCAAGGTCACGCCCAAGAACGGCAAGTTCATGCTCGAGGGTCTCGCCCTGGGTGTGGCACTGTGCCGGAGCGGCGCCGCCGATGCGCTGTGCTTTGCACCGCTAAACAAGGGCGCGTTGCGCGCCGGCGGCATGAACCACCCGGACGAAATGCACTGGTTCGCCGATGTGCTCCAGTTCACCGGCACCTGCGTCGAGCTGAATGTGCTCGACGGCCTGTGGACCTCGCGCGTCACCTCGCATGTGCCACTCAAGGATGTCAGCGCCATGCTAAGCCGCGAAAAAGTCGCCGAGGCGGTGCAACTGATCACACAAAGCCTGCAGGCGGCCGGCCTCACACAACCGCGCATCGCGGTGTGCGGCTTCAACCCGCACAACGGCGACAACGGTTCTTACGGCCGCGAAGAGATCGACATCATAGAACCGGGCGTGGAACTGGCGCGCAAACAAGGCTTTGCGGCCGACGGCCCCTTCCCCGCCGACACGGTATTTGTCCGCGCCATAAAAAAAGACGGCGGCTATGATGGCGTGGTGACGATGTACCACGACCAGGGGCAGATCGCCATGAAGTTGATGGGCTTTGAACGCGGCGTCACCGTGCAAGGCGGCCTGCCCATCGCCATCACCACGCCGGCCCACGGCACCGCCTACGACATCGCCGGCAAGGGCGTCGCCAACATCGGCGCGATGCAAAACGCTTTCGCGTTGGCATGCAAGATGGGGATGTCGCAACGCAGTGCCCGGGTCGCAGCCTGAGTTTTAGCCACTAATCGGCTTGAAAGGAGCGCCAGCAGGGCGTTTCCAAGCTATTGTCTGTGGCGTCATTGCGAGGAGACGAAGTAATCTCGTTGCTTCTTGCGAAGCCCCCCGTGATTTCCGCTTGCGCGGGAATCACGGCGGTAGTCCAGATGGGCGCAAAGGCCACCACCCTAATTCTGCTGCCGTTATAGACTGCGAACATAAATTAGAGACAAAACCACGGGAGGAAACAGGATGTCACGCATTGGACAATTCACGCTGGCCGCGCTGCTCGCCCTGGCGCACGCCGTCGCCCTGGCGCAGGGCTACCCCAACAAAGCAATCAAGATCATCGTGCCTTTCCCGCCCGGCGGCGGTACCGACATCGGCACACGCATCATTGCGCAAAAGCTGTCCGAGGCCTGGGGCCAGCCGGTGCTGGTGGAGAACCGCGGCGGCGCGGCGGGCATCGTCGGCACCGAAGCCACTGCAAAATCGGCGCCCGACGGCTATACCATCATGATGGGCAACATCGGCACCCACGCCATCAATGTCAGCCTGTATAAAAAACTCCCGTATGACCCGGTAAAAGACTTTGCGCCGATCAGCCATGTCGCCGGCCTGCCCTTGTTTGTTCTGGTGCACCCGTCGGTAAAGGTGACATCCATAAAGGAACTCATCGCCCTCGCCAAAGCGCAGCCGGGCAAGCTCGATTACTCGAGCTCGGGCAGCGGCGGATCGATGCACGTCGCCGCCGAGTTGTTCAAGAACATGACCGGCACGCACATGGTGCATATTCCCTACAAGGGTGGCGGCCCGGCGGTGGCCGACCTGCTCGCCGGCCAGGTGCCGGTGTCCTTTGCCACCGTGCTCGAAACCCTGCCGCACGTAAAGTCCGGGCGCCTGCGCGCACTTGCCGTCACCAGCGCAAACCGTTCGCTCGCCTCGCCCAGCGTAGCAACCGTGGCCGAGTCGGGCGTACCCGAATACGAATCCATTTCCTGGCTGGCCTTGTTCGCCCCGGCCGGAACACCGAAGGACATCATCAACAAGATCAGCCTTGAGGTCGTGCGCATCATCAACCTGCCCGACGTCAAGGAGCGCCTGCTGTTGCAGGGCGCCGAACCCATAGGCTCGACTCCGGAGCAACTCGCCGCAGTGCTGGCAAATGACATCGCCAAGTATGCAAAGGTGATGAAGGTCGCCGGCGTGCAACCCGAGTAAGCACCCATCACCACCAACCCACGGGAAACATCACC
This sequence comes from Bordetella parapertussis, assembly GCA_945892985.1. Taxonomy (GTDB): domain Bacteria; phylum Pseudomonadota; class Gammaproteobacteria; order Burkholderiales; family SG8-39; genus CAITSH01. The sequence continues at coordinate 78,093 of CAMDDU010000010.1, read as the reverse complement.
AATGCAGAACCAGCCGTTTATCATCGCCCTCGAAGAACACTACTTTGACGCCGAGATCGCCTCGCATTTTGTCGGCCGCGATGTGCCTCCCGATATACGCAAGCGCCTCGACAACCTGGGTGAGCTGCGCATCAAGGAGATGGACGAGGCCGGCATCAACGTTCAAGTGTTGTCGCAGGGCGCACCGGCGTTGCAGCGCGTGGATGCGGTCACCGCGGTGCCGCTGGCAGTACGGGCCAACGACCGGCTGAAGGCCACCATTGATGCGCACCCCGATCGTTTTGCCGGCTTTGCCGTGCTGCCCACCGCCGACCCGCAGGCCGCCGCCGATGAGTTGGAGCGTTGCGTCACCAAACTCGGCTTCAAGGGCGCGATGATCCACGGCCTCACCAACGGTGTGTTTTTCGACGACAAGCGTTTCTGGCCGATTTGCGAACGCGCGCAGGCACTGGATGTGCCCCTATACCTGCATCCGGCAATGCCGCACCCGGCGGTGATCGAGGCCTACTACAAGGACTATGCAAAAGATTTCCCGACCATCCTTAACGCCGGCTGGGGCTTTACCGTCGAGACCGCGACGCAGGGCCTGCGCATGGTGCTCTCCGGTGTATTCGATGCCTACCCGCGCCTGAAAATCATTCTCGGCCACCTCGGCGAGGGTCTGCCCTTTTCGCTCTGGCGCATCGATGACTCACTGTCCCGCCCGGGCAACAAACAGGTGCATTTTCGCGAAACCTTCCGCGAGCATTTCTGGGTCACCACCAGCGGCAATTTTTCCACGCCGGCACTGCTGTGTACGATGATGGAAATGGGCGCCGACCGCATCATGTTCTCGGTCGACTGGCCCTTCGCCGAAAACACGCCCGGCACGAAGTGGCTGAACGCGTTGCAAATCAGCACCGAAGACAAGGTCAAGATGCAAAGCGGCAACGCGAAGCGGCTGCTGAAGATGTAGCAAGAGGATTCCCCGAAATACGCGCTGCCCAAACCAAACAGCGCAAGGAACGCATAATGCCGCGGGACCCCCTCCCCCGCCGAGGGGGAGGGAAGCTGCTAAGAGCTTTTTCGCGAGACATGTAAAAAAACAGGCAGCACCCCCCTTATGACCATCCCCGAATCCATAGGCTCTGCCCACGACATCGTCGGCAAGCCCCTGCCACGCACCGAGGACTTGCGTCTGCTCACCGGCGCCGGCCGCTTCAGCGACGACTTCAACGCGCCGGGGCAGGCCTATGCCGCGATGGTGCGCTCGCCCTGGCCACATGCGCGCATCCTCGCCATAGACACCGGTGCCGCCCTCGCCATGCCCGGTGTGCTGGCCGTCTATACCGGGCGCGATTGCCGCGCCGACGGTCTGGGACCCATTCCGCACAGCCCGCTGCCCTCGACGCGCCACGACATCAAACTGGGCGCCCCCGGCGGCGGCACGGTGTTCGAAGGCCCGCATTGGCTGCTGCCCCTGGACAAGGCGCGCCATGTCGGCGAAGCGGTGGCGATGGTGGTGGCGCGCAGCAAGGGCGAGGCCGCCGATGCCGCCGAAGCGGTGCAGGTCGACTATGAGGAATTACCTTGGGTGACCCATTCGGAGCAGGCGCTGCAGGCGGGCGCAAAGGCCGACGTGCCCGCGGTATGGGACGAAGTGCCCGACAACGTGTTGATCGAATCGTGGTTCGGTGACCGCGCGGCCACCGACCGCGCCTTTGCCGCCGCCGACCACGTGGTCAAGATGGATTTCCATGTCGGCCGCGTCACTGCCGTCACGATGGAGCCGCGCGCGGCGCTGGCGCAATACGACGCGGCCAGCGGCCACTACACCCTGCACGCGGGCAGCGGCGGTGCGGTGCGGCAGCGGCGCGAACTGGCCACGGTGCTGGGCCTGGATCCGGAAAAATTACGCGTGCTTTCGCTCGATGTCGGCGGCAACTTCGGCGCGCGCAACCGCGTCTATGTCGAATTCGGCCTGGTGTTGTGGGCCGCAGGCAAGCTCGGATGCCCGGTCAAGTACACCGCGACGCGATCCGAAGCTTTTCTGTCCGACTACCAGGGCCGCGACCTGGTGATGCACACCGAACTGGCGCTCGGCAAGGACGGCCACTTCCTCGCACTGCGCTCATCCAACCTGTCCAACGTCGGTGCCCGTTGCGCCTCGCTGTCGCCGCTGTCAAAGGGTTCGGGCCTCATCACCGGCTCTTACGACATTCCGTTCGCGTCGCTACAAAGCCGCGCGGTCTTCACCAACACCGCGCCGACCACGCCCTACCGCAGCTCGGGCCGGCCCGAGGTAAATTTCGCCATCGAGCGCCTGATCGACACGGCGGCAAGGCAATTGGGTATCGACCGCATCGAATTGCGTCGCAGGAATCTCGTGCGCCCCCAAGCCATGCCTTATCGCAACGCCATCGGCATGGTCTATGACAGCGGCGAGTACGAGGCCAACATGGAGCTCGCCATGCGCATCGCGCAGTGGGACGACTTTGCGACGCGCCGCCGGGAGGCCGCAGCGCGCGGCCGGCTGCTCGGCCTGGGGCTCGCGCACTACGTCGAATCATCGATTGGCGCGCCCAACGAGCGCGCCGAGATCAGCATTGCCGCCAACGGGCGCGTGCGCGTGGTCATCGGCACCCAGCCAAGCGGCCAGGGCCATGAGACCAGTTTCGCGCAGGTTGTCGCCACGCTGCTGGCGGTGCCGCTGGCCGCCATAGACGTCATCATGGGCGACACCGCCCAGGTCAGTGTCGGTGGCGGCTCGCACTCGGGCCGCTCCATGCGCCACGCCGCGACGGTGTTCAATATCGCCTCGAAACAACTGATCGAGAACGGCAAAAAGCTCGCCGCGTTCCTGCTCGAAACCGCAGCCGAAAAAGTGCGCTTCCAGGACGGCCGCTTCAGCGCGCCCGGCTGCGCACAGTCGTTTGATTTTCTTGAACTCGCGCAGCGCGCCGAAGACGCCTTCGTGCCCAAAGAGGCCAAGGCCGGGCTGGCCGTTGTGAGCGACAACGAAATGCACGACCCGGTGTTTCCCAACGGCTGCGCCATTTGCGAATGCGAAATCGATCCTGATACCGGCGTGGTCACCATCACGCGCTATGCTGCGGTCGATGATGTCGGCCGTTGCATCAACCCGCTGATTGTGCACGGCCAGACCCACGGCGGCATCGCCCAGGGCGTGGGCCAGGTGCTGTCGGAACTTTGCACCATAGACCCCGAGTCCGGGCAAACCCTGACCGGTTCGTTGATGGACTACGGCCTGCCGCGCGCCGACACGCTACCCTCGTTTCGCACCGAGATCGTCGAGGTGCTGTCACCGACCAATCCCTTCGGCATCAAGGCCGGTGGCGAGGGTGGAACCACGCCGGCGCCGGCGGCGGTCATCAACGCCATCGTCGACGCATTGCGCGACTACGATGTGCGCGAACTTCCCACCCCAGCCACACCGCAGCTGATATGGCGCATCATCCACGGCAAGCAGGCAAAATAAAACGCGCGCAACGAAGTCACAAGGCAACATCGCAACATCGAAACACCGGAACACCGAAATATAAGGGGCAGAAACATGCGCGCAGTTCACATGGTCCGCAGGAATATCGCACGCGGTGTCATCGCGACATTGCTGCTCACCGCGCTACCCGTGGGCGCGCAAAACGCCGCGAGCGGCTATCCCAAAGGGCCGGTGCGGGTGATCCTGCCCTTTCCCGCCGGCGGCGGTGTTGATGCGGCCGGCCGCATCCTGGCGCAAAAGCTGTCCGAGAGCCTGGGCAAGTCTTTTGTCATTGAGAACCGTGGCGGTGCCAACGGCAACATCGGCACGGAACTGGCGGCCAAGGCCGGCAACGACGGCCTGACCCTGCTCTTTACCGGCGCCGGCTTTGTCACCAACCCCAGTCTCTACAAGACCGTGCCCTACGATCCGGTCAGGGACTTTGAGCCGGTCAGCCTGATGGCGCTGGGCCCCAACGTGCTGGTGGTGCACCCGTCCCTGCCGGCGCATTCGGTGGCCGAGTTGATCGCACTGGCCAAGGCGCAACCGGGCCGGATCGGTTTTGCCGGCGCCGGCAATGCCAGCACACCACACCTTGCCGGCGAATTATTCAACACCATGGCCGGTGTGCAGATGATCCATATCCCCTACCGCGGTTCGGGCCCGGCGATGGTAGGCCTGCTCTCAGGCGATGTGCCGGTGATGTTCCTGCCGGCCATCAACGCCTTCCAACACATCAGCTCCGGGCGACTGCGGGTGCTGGCGGTCACCAGCCGCGAGCGCCTGGCGGCGCTCCCTGACGTACCGACCCTCTCCTCGGCCGGACTGGCCGGCTATGAGTCAAGCCAGTGGTACGGCCTACTCGCGCCCGCCGGCACCAAAGCGGAAATCCTTGCGCTGCTCAACAGCCATGTGGCGAAAATCATGCAAGGCGACGAAATGAAACTGCGCATGAAAAACGACGGCCTTGTCCCCATAGGCGGCAGCCGCGAACAATTCGCCGTCCATATCAGGACGGAAATCGACAAGTGGGCCAAGCTCATCCGCGCCTCGGGCGCCACAGTGGACTAAACGGCGGACTGAGCGGCGGACTAAAACATGACAAGCGCGCTGATCGCGGCACGCAAAAATCCCGATACCCTGCTCATCGGCCGCACCAATGCGCCGCGCCTGCTGGCGATAGAAGGCAAGACCAGCGGCGCATGAAACACCGATGAAGGTGACAATTTCATCACCTTAATCTGCTGAAAACGCCCTTTTGAATACAGTTTTGCGAAAGCAATTCACCACTTTTAAACACTCTTGCCGGTGCGGCCCGGGCACGGTCATTGCGCCGGGGCGGCTGCAGTAGAATGACGCCTCCTCCGACTCCACACCCACCACCGATGGCCGACCCGAACCAGCGCTTTACCCGCGAGCGCCTCGAATCTTTTATCGCCGCCGCATTGACCGGCGTCGGCCTGCCCAAGGCAGATGCCGCGACCTGCGCCGAACTAATGACGCGGGCCGACCTTAACGGCGCCGACGGCCACGGTATTTTCCGCCTGCCGCAATACGTGCGCCGCATCAAGGCCGGCGCGGTGAACGTCACACCCAAGGTGCGCATCGAACGTGAAATGGCCGGCATGGCGCTGGTCGACGGTGACAACGGCATGGGCCATGTAGTGATGAAGTTCGCCGCCGAAACGGCCATCGCCAAAGCCAAAACAGCGGGCATCGCCTGGGTCGGCGTACACCACAGCAACCACGCCGGACCGGCATCGCTGTACGCGGCCATGCCCCTGGCGCACGACATGATTGGCCTGTATCTGGCGGTGGGCAATGCCAACCACATGGCGCCCTGGGGCGGCATAGACATGCTGCTATCAACCAACCCCATCGCGGTTGCGGTGCCCGGTCTCGAGGAAGGCCCTATCGTGCTCGACATGGCCACCACCGTCGCCGCCTACGGCAAGGTCAAGACTAAAGCGCAGCGCGGCGAAATGATGCCCGAGGGCTGGATGATTGACCGTCAGGGCAAGCCGCTGACCGATCCGAAAAAATCTGAGGATGGCATGCTCCTGCCCCTGGGTGGACATGAGGGTGGTTACAAGGGCTACGGCTTGTCGCTGGTGTTCGGCCTGCTGGCCGGCACCCTCAACGGCGCCGCGCTGGGCAGCCGCACTGTGGACTTCAACCACGACGACAGCTCGGTCACCGACACCGGCCATACCATCGTGGCAATCTCACTCGAGGCCTTTGGCGAGATCAGCGCGATCAAGCGAGACGTCGACCGCGTCGTGCGCGAACTGCGCGCCTCGCGCCGGCTGCCCGGCGTAGACCGCGTCTGGCTGCCGGGCGAGCAAAGCCAGGCCAAGCTGGCCGAGCGCAGACGCGAGGGCGTGCCCTTGCCGGCGGCACTGCTGTCGGCATTGAACAAACTTGCCGCGGAACTGGACATCCAGGCTCTGGCCTGACCGCGCTAATCGCAACACCGGCGGCAAGCCGCGCAGACTGCGTCGTCATCCGGGCTCATGTGGGCACAATAACAACCGACAGACAACCGACAAGCGCTGATAGCGGTGCCACCCGTTTCACAAAGAGGAGAAAACATGAGAACAAAAAACCTGATGCGCGCGCTGGCCGGCTGTCTTGCCGCCACGCTGGTGTCTTTGGCACACGCACAGCCAGCCAGCGCGGCACAGGCCTGGCCGAGCAAGCCGATCCGGCTGGTCGTCGGTTACACCAAGGGCGACGTGGCCGAGCTGCGCAAGGCCTATGCGGGCTTTCACGAGGAAGTGCGCATGGTGCTGGACGCCTGCCCGGACCGCCACAAGTGGGCTATCCTCGAGCGCGAACCACTGCCCGCCTGGAGCAAGGGCCGCGTCGCGTTGCTCGCCGATGCCTGCCACCCGATGACGCCTTACATGGCGCAGGGAGACACAAAAGAGGACAGCAGCTGGCTCTACGGCTATGACGCATGGAACACCCCCCTCCCCGATCCGACCGACCCGATAAAGGCAGCAGCATGAACAACAACACAGCAGGCACAGCAAGCAAATCGAACACATTCAAGACCGCGGACGGCTGCGACATCGGCTACACCGTGCATGCGGCAAAAACCGCCGGCGCGCCGCGCCTCGCGCTGATTCATTCGTTGGCGATGGACCGCAGCTTCTGGGACGGCGTCATTGCCGAACTCGCCGGACGCGCCGAAGTGCTGAGCTTCGACTGCCGCGGGCACGGTCGCTCCGGCCGTGCCGCCGGACCCTACACACCCGAACAGTTCGCGCACGATCTTGCCGCGCTACTCGATCACCTGGGCTGGGACGCGACCGCTGTCGCCGGCTGTTCCATGGGTGGCTGCGTCGCCCAGGCCTTTGCCGGCCTCTATGCGCAGCGCACCACCGCGCTCACCCTCATCGACACCACCGCCTGGTACGGTGCCGATGCACCCAAGGTCTGGCGCGAACGCGGCGCCACCGGCATTGAAAAAGGCCTCGCCTCGCTCACCGCATTCCAGGTCACGCGCTGGTTCGGCGATGCGTTCCGCGCCGCGCAACCGGCCAAGGTCGAGGCCGCCGTGGCGGTGTTCCTCGCCAACGCGCCGGCCTGCTACGCCGCCACCTGCGAGATGCTCGGCGACGCCGATGTGAGAAAATTCCTGCCCGCGCTGCGCATGCCGGTGCAAATCATCGTCGGCGAGGAGGATTACGCCACGCCGGTGGCCATGGCCGAAGCCATGCACCAAGCCGTGCCACATTCTTCGCTCACAGTGCTGGCCGGGGCGCGCCACCTGACGCCGATAGAGCGTCCGGGCGACATCGCCGCGAAGATCGCATCCCAAATCGGCGCCTAATCGGCACGCCGTCCACGACCCGAACAAGGACACACCCCATGAGCCAGCCCATTCGCAGCGTCCTCATCTACGGCTACGGCGTCATGGGTCAGGGCGTGGCGCGCAGCTTCGCCGACGCCGGCTTCACCACCCTCGTCAAGTCGGGGCGCGCCGCCGAACTCACGCTGCCGGACAACATCCGCGCCCTCAACACGCTGCCGGCCGCGGCGCCCGACCTGGCGATCGAGTTCGTGTCAGAGGATGTCGCCACCAAACAGGCGGTGATCGCCGAAATGGAAAAGGCCTGGCCCGATGGCAGGACACTGATCGCCACCGGCACCTCCGGCCTCGACCTGGTCGAACTCGCGCACGGCATGAAGCACCCGGAGAATTTCATCGGTCTGCATTACTTCATGCCGGCCGACACCACGCCGGTGGTCGAGGTGATGGCCGGGCTGGACGCACCGCGCGAGGCGGTGGACCGCGCCGCCGAGGCCTTGCGCAAAACCGGCAAGGAGCCGGTGCTGTTGTACAAGCCCATCGTCGGCTTTCTTATCAACCGCCTGCAGCACGCCATACTGCACGAGGCCTACTACCTGATCGAGGCGGGCGTATCCTCGGCCGCCGACATCGACCACGCCGCGCGCCGCCTGCTGGCGCCGCGCATGTGCCTCACCGGCCTGATCCAGCAAAAAGACATCAGTGGCCTGAAAATCCACGCCGACGCGCAGCGCTCCATCGTGCCCAAGCTGTTTCATAACAACGAACCCAACCCGATGTTGCAAAACATGGTGAAGCACGGCGAGACCGGGCTTGCCTCGGTATCAGGCAAGGGTTTTTACGACTGGGAAGGCTGCGATGCGACGGCCATCAAGAAACAGGCGTCGCAGCAACTCTCCAAACTGCTCTCTTACCTTGACAAGGAACTGGCCGCGCCAGAGGGCAAGCAACCGGGCGTGCGCAAGTAGTACAGGCCAGGGACCGCTCCAGGCCAATCAGGCCAGACCCAACAACGCCAATCGTTTTCAGTCGACCTTCGCGCCCACTTCTTTCACCAGCCTGCTATAGCGGCCGAACTCGGCGCGGATCTCCGCGGCGAACTCCTCCGGTGTGGTGATCCAGGCTTCCACACCCCCGGCGTTGCGCAGACGGTCCTTCACCTCGGGCAGCGCCAGCGCCTTGTTGACCTCGGTGCGCAGGCGCGTGATCACCGCCTCGGGCGTGCCCGCGGGCGCAAACAGCCCATACCACTGCACCATGGTGAAATCCGCATAAAGCTCGGCCACGGTCGGCACATCGGGCATCACCGGCGAGCGTTGCGGGCCGGTGAAAGCGAGCGCGCGCAAGCGGCCGGCCTTGATCTGCGGCGCACTGGAAGTGCCAGACATGGTCGCCGAGACTTCTCCGGCCACCGTCGCGGTGGCCGCCGGCGAGCCGCCCTTGTAGGGGATATGGACCATGTTGATACCGGCACGCACCTTCAGCCGCTCCATGGTCAGGTGATGCTGGCTGCCATTGCCGCCAGAGGCGTATTGCAGGGGCGGATTGGTGCGACGCGCGAATTCGATAAACTCGGCGAGCGTGTGCGCCGGCACGGCCGGATTGACGGCCAGAAAAAAACCGTTGGACACCAGACTCGCCACCGGAACAAGGTCCTTCATCGTATCGAAGGGCATTTTCGCGTACAGGTGTGGATTGATGGTCATCAGGCTGTCCATCCCGAGCAGCAGGGTGTAACCGTCCGGCGCCGACTTGGCGACCACATCACCGGCGATGTTGCCGTTGGAGCCGACGCGGTTCTCCACCACCACCGACTGCCCCAGCGCCTCGGCAAGCCTCGGGGCGATCAGGCGCGCCACGATGTCCGGTCCGCCGCCAGGCGGGATGGGCACAAGCAGCCTTATCGATTTGGCCGGATATTGCGCCCATGCCGGCTGCAGCAGCATGGGCAGCAACAGCAGCGCGGACGCGGCGCCAAGGCCTAAGCAGCCCAGGCGGCCCAGACGCTGCATCAATGCGCCAACACGCAATGCGATGTTCATGTCCCTACGCTTACCCATGAAGCCCCCCCTGCTTGTGCCTTACTCCCGCAAACGCGCGCCAGGCGAGGCTTTCCAGCCATCGCCCGACTTAAATCCGGCAATACCGAAAGCCATGAATGCAGCCTGCGCCGGTTCGGGCAAAAACCTGAGCATCGGCCCGGCAATCACCGACAGGCTCACCGTCGTATAAGCGACCATCAGCACCGTCAGCGGCAGATGCAGCGGATGCGGCACCAGGACCGCACAGACCGGCAAACATGAAGAGGGCCAGGCTCGCCAGCCTGGCCCTGTTAATGCGAGCCGCACCGCGCGCACCCACACGCAGCGGCTCACGCCAACAGTCGCACGCACCAGCGCGCTCGCCATCACACCCACAATCATAATCACACTAAAGCTCAAACCTGTGCGTGCGCTTAATTTCAGCGTGAGCCGAGTTTGTCGCCGCCGGCGCCGATGCCGTTGAGATAAATTTCCCATACCTGCAGGTTACGTTCGCAGGCGATGACGACGTTGTCTTCCATGTGCAGCTTTTTGGCAAACCGCTCCACCGCCTGCCAGCCCATGTCAGAGTGCGCAATGTCGGCCTCTTCGTGCAGTTCGAAAAAATCGAGTTCCCCGCCGGAGAGCTTGAACAGTTTCCCCCAGCGGTGACGCTCCAATCCGAACCAGCCGTGCTTTTTTATCATGCCGCTGCCGTAACCGGGCACATTGATGCGCTCGGCGCAGGTGTTGGCGACGATGCCCTCGAGCCAGTGCCGGTTGGCCATCAGGCCCTCCCACGCCGCCCAGGCCACGGACGTGGACGCCAGCGGTGTCGCCGAACGCAGCGTCTTGCGCGTCAGGCCGATGCGCATGCCCAGTTCCTCGAGAATCTCCCAGTGTGCCTTGCCGCCGCCGTGCTCGTGGTCGGCGATGACCTCCTGGCTGCAGGCCTTGATGATGTTGATGCGCGTATCCCAGTCGGGGCAGTTGGTCGCCACCTTGAGCTTGAGCACCGAGTTGCGCTGGCGCGTGTTAAGGCGGTGCTGCATGGCGAACATGCGCGCACGGCCCTTGGTCATGTCTTCTTGAAAATACCGCGTGCGCTTGCAAAAATCACTGACCACCGTATCAAGACGGGCGAGCACACTTTTCTTGGCCATCGTTATTCCTTCGGTTGCGGTTCGGAAGCGTTCGGAAACGATCAGGGAAAATTGGCGATTCTGCGCGCTTCTTTTCTGCCTGCCCCGGCTGCTGTGCCAGCGCCGGCGAAAGCGCCAAGCCGCACAAAAAAACCGGACGAAAACCCAAGCGCGATGCAACAACGCGTCACCCGCTTTGTCCTTGGCTTCATGTCCGCTCCTTGTAGTGCTTGCAATCTTTGGATGGGGCGCTGTTTAGGTTTGCGCGCCGCTGTTACTCATCCACTGTTGCTCATCCTCTATTGCCCATCATATCCTGCCTGCCGCGCTGCGGGCACCCGCCCTGGTGCAGGCAGCAAACCCGCCCGAGCCGAAACCTTTAAACTGCGGAGTCGCACGAAGGGCGAAGGATGAAGGACACGCCCAGGAGAAGCGTCGGAGGAACAACCCCCGGCATCAATCCAATGCGTTGCGCCAACCCGCCCGCTCCTAGGCCCGCTGACCCGCCCACTTGGCCCACCCAATGGACACATTCACCCACATCCTTTCAGGCGCGCTACTGGCGCGTGCGACGGCCCCGCGCGAAAAACGCAGCGGCGAGCCCAGCACCGCGCAGCGCATCCTGGTGGGCGCCCTCGCCTGCGGTTTTCCCGACATCGATTTCGTCGCGAACCTGGTCTCGCCGCTCGCCTACCTGGTCAATCATCGCGGCCTGACCCACTCACTGGTAGCGCTGCCCGTTTGGGCGTTTTTCATCGCCTGGGTTTGCGCGCGGCTGCTGCGGCCGCAACGCGGCTGGCGTGCGTTCATCGGCACGGCAGCGATGGGCGTCGGCCTGCACATCGCCGCCGACCTGATCACCACCTTTGGCACCATCCTGTTCTCGCCCCTGACACAAACGCGCTTCGCCTGGGGAACCACCTTCATCATCGACCTGTGGTTCAGCGGCATCATCATCGCCGGATTGCTCGCTTCGGCCTTGCGCCGCGACTCGCGCACACCGGCTGTCGCCGCATGCACGGTGCTCGCCGCCTATGTGCTGTTTCAGGCGCTGATGAAGAACGAGGCCGCCTCGCTCGGGCATGACTACGCCAAAACGCAGGGCCTGAAAAACGCCGAGGTAAGCGCGCTGCCGCGTGCGGTTTCGCCCTTTAACTGGACCGTTGTCGTCTCGACAGCCGATGCCCAGCATCACGCCAACATCAACCTCGCACAACGCAGCATGCCGCCCGAGCCGCGGCCCGATGACGGCTTTTTCGCCCGCATGCGCGCCAATTTCTATCCCGCGTCAATGGCACGCTGGCAATTGTCACCGCGCTTTGGCTTCACCGCAGCCGAATCCGCACTCGCCCGCGAAGCCTGGGAGCAGCCCGATTTCGCCTACTACCGCTGGTTTGCCTCTTATCCGGCCCTGCTGTTCATCGACCGCCAGCGCACCTCGACCTGCGTGTGGTTCCAGGACCTGCGCTTTGCCAATGTCGGCGTCAACTACACACCGTTTCGACACGGCATGTGCCGCGAACAAGGCAAACCATGGCAGCGCCATGAATGGCTCGGAGAAGGGCGGCATAGCCGTTTTGATTGATGCGATGCGCCGCGCATGCGATGGCGACAACCGGATTGCCCGAGCCTAGGGCCGCAAGCTTTGATGCCCCACACCACCCGTACATAAATGACTCCCGCCGATATCGTCCGCCTCGTCGCCCTCGCCGCCATCTGGGGCGGCTCCTACATGCTGGTGCGCTACGCCGCGCCGTTCATCGACGCGGTCTGGCTTTCGGAGTTGCGCATCAGCCTGGCCGCAATAGCCATGCTCGCCTACGCGCGCTTCGCCGGTGTGGAGCTGCGCGTGCAGGAGCGCTGGCGCATCTATGCCGTGATGGGCGTGATCCACACCGCGCTACCCTGGTCGATGTACGCCTGGGCGGGGCATCACATCAGCGCGTCCTACATGGCCATCCTCAACGCCACCACACCCTGGTTCAGCGCGGCCTGTGGCGCAATCTGGCTGGGCGAGGCATTCACGCTGCGAAAGAGCGCGGGTCTGGCCCTAGGCGTCGTCGGCGTGGTGCTAATGGTCGGGCTGGGCCCCATCGCACTCTCCGGGGATGTGATGCTCGCCATCGCCTTTGCCATCCTGGCGTCACTTTGTTACGCGCTGTCCGGTGTCTATGCGAAAAAGAACGTGATCGACGTGCCGCCGCTCGCGCTGACTGCGGGCAACCTCACTGCCGCGAGCTTCATCATCCTGCCCTTTGTTCCGGGCCTGCCGCCGGCGGCGCTGTTTGACTCCTGGCAGCTCCCTGCGGTGGTGCTGGCCCTGGCGCTGGTTTGCAGCGCCGGCGCCTTCCTCATTTATTACCGCCTGCTCGCCGATATCGGCCCGACGCGCGCGCTCACAGTGAACTTCCTCATTCCGGTGTTCGGCGTGCTATGGGGGGCGGTGTTCCTCGGCGAAGCGGTCACGCTCTCAACGCTATTTGGCGGCGCGCTGATCATCGCCGCCACGGCACTGGTGGCGGGCGGCGGGCCAACCGGACCAACCGAGCCAACCGGATCTACCGGAGCAACAAATGGCGGGCAGGCAAAGCGGTGAATGCCGGGGCATTGCAGGGCCGCTGGCTCGACACCTTTCTCGCCTGGTACTTTGTCACCGTATGGGGCTCGGGCTTTGTCGCCACGCGCATCGGCCTCGAACACGCCGCGCCCTTCACCTTTCTTGCCGTACGTTTCGCCATCGGCCTCGCCTTTGTCGTTCCGTACGCGCTGATCGTAAGACCAAGGTGGCCGGCCAGTAGCGCCGAATTCGGCCACGTGCTCGTCGCCGGCGCGCTGATGCACCTCATTCATCTGTCGGGCAGCCATTACGCCCAATATCTGGGCCTGTCCGCCGGCATTTCCGCGCTGATGCTGTCGGTGCAGCCGCTGGTGACCGCGCTGATCGCCTCGCGCTGGCTCGGCGAGCGGCTGCTGCCGCGCCAGTGGCTGGGTGTGGCGCTGGGCCTGGGCGGCATCGCGTTGGTGGTCTGGCACAAGTTTGACATCCACGCCATGACCGTCGCCAGCCTGGTCGCCGTCACCGCCGGGCTCACCGGCATCACCGCCGGCAGCCTGTACCAGCGGCGGTTTTGCCCGGACACGGACCTGCGCGCCGCAACCGTGCTGCAGTTCGCCGTGGCGTTTTGCGGCTTTGTGCCGCTTTCGCTGGCCTTCGAGGACACCGGTATGCGCTGGAGTTGGGCGCTGGCCGGCGTCTTTGCCTATCTGGTGATCTTCGCCTCCATTTTTGCCGTCAACGCCTTTTACACCCTGATGCGCCGCGGCCAGGCCACGCGCGTCACCAGCCTCATTTACCTCACCCCCATCGTCGCCGTCGTGGCCGAGTTCCTTGTATTCGGCCTCGCCCCCACGCCGCTCGCCATCCTCGGCACCGTGATCACCTGCGCCGGCGTGGGGCTCGTTGTCTGGCGCAGGATCTGACAACGCTGGAAAAACCCGGGCTGTCGCCTGAAAAGGCACGCCAGCAAAGCATTTCCGAGCACCGACAAAATTTTTCACACCGGCAGAGACCTAGGGCAGTGAGGGAAGTGTTTGCTGCCGCGCCCAATCGGGCGGGCGATGCCGGCTATGACCATGTCCGCTATGGCAATGCTCCAGCGGCCGAGCATTTCCTAAAGGCAGATCGCCTGGGCCGCAAGCTGGATGTCATCGTGCACCTTCTGGCGCTTGGCGCCGTGCTTGAACTCGACCGGGTACACCGTGCCGTCCAGGTGAAACTCCACCAGATCGGCCTTGCCGATCAGATTCAGGCTGTCGCACCACACGGGCAACGCATGCTCCACACGCACGCCCGACTTGATTTCCTAGCCCGGCGTATCAACCAGCTGATGCACGGCCTGGCCACGTGCCGTGTGGATGTTGTCAGCGAAGGCCTGCTCCAGATGAATCAGCCCGCACTGGCGCGGGCAGTACGCCCAATGCTGCAGGGCGGAGAGTGCAACGGGATCAGCCTCGCTCATACCGGTGGTGGTACCATAATTATCCAACGCATCTGCTTATGGAGAACATCATGGCGGCAATTTTGAAAGAGATTGAAAGCCAAGCATTGCAACTGTCGCCCCCGGAGCGCAGCGCATTGATCCATAGCCTGATTGTTAGTCTTGACGGCGAACCGGAAGACTCTCCCGAAGCCATTGCCAAAGCCTGGGATGATGAAATCGCTCGCCGCGTAGCGGAAATCGATGCCGGCACCGCAACCTTAATTCCGCAAGAAGAAGTCTTCGCGAAACTGGACGCCAAGCTACACAAGAATCGTGAATGAAAATTGTCTGGCAGGTACAGGCGGAAATCGAGCTTGATGCCGCGATCGATTACTACCATCTCCAAGCCAGCACGGCAGTAGCGACGGATTTTCGCAATGAAGTCGAGCGCGTCATCAAGCTGCTTTGCAAGCACACAAAACTTGGCGCGCAGTTCCATCACGGCGCGAGACGACTTATCTTGACCGGCTATCCGTTCGATCTTATTTACCGGGAAACTCAAGATAGCATCATCATCGTCGCGTTGGCGCACCAACGCCGCCGACCCGGGTACTGGGCCGGACGACGGCAAGGTGTTTAGCACTTTCGGCTGAGCGTCACCCCAGGCGGCAAGCCCGCCTCATCCACCGCAACATCGTAATCGTCGCAACTGCGTGGGCCGCTGACGCTTTCCTTTATTTTCGGCCGGATGCGCTCGAACAGCATATGGGCCGGTGCGTTACCCAGCTCCAAATCGTGTTTGAAGACATACAGCCCGCGCGCGGTCATCTCACCGCGTGCGGCGGAACGGTCGTGCTCGAACATCTGGCATAGCGCCTGCCAAAACAGTTCCAGATCATCCTCGGAAAAGCCGGTCTGCTTGGCGAGAAAAGCGGAGACAAAACCGTGCGCCATGTAAAGGCCGTAGGGGACGGTATGTTTGCGGCCCATGCTGCGATTGTCCCCGTCCTGTTTTTCGGCTTCTGCCTCAGTAGCGACGGCCATACGGGTGATGGAATGTTCCTGCGCGATAATCGGGTCAAGCGACCGGCCGAAAGTGATTTGCACCTGGCCGCAGTTGATGCCGGTCGACAGGACGGCTCCAAACGTTCGCACGTCAAAGAAGTTGCGGCACATCCACCGCCGCGCATCGTCCACCGCATCGCCCCCCCTTGCGCTTCTTGTCATCGCCGGCGAGCAGCTCTTCCCGCCCAATGCCTGCATAAGCCCGCTTGTGTTGATGGTTCGGGATCGCTTTTTCTTTGACATAAATTTCGAACAGGGGCTGTTTATCCTTTGCCATACCGACAAAATTGCGCAGCTTGCGCCTTAGAGAAACGTCCGTGACCAGCGCGTGCCCGGTCTTGGCATCGAGTCGCGGAAAATTGCCCGTATTCGGATTTGGATTCGGAGAATACGGCCAACGGATCGCATGACAACCAAAGCAAACCGGCTGAAAACGCCCGTCTGGTGCGCCTTTCCAGTCGATGGCCCTGCCCTGGTCCGCGGCCGCAGGGCGGCTGCCGGCGAATTGCGCGACAATAACCGCCCCCATGATGCATTCCCCGCCGCTTTTCACAACGCCGTGACCCGCTCCGAGCCCAACTCTACAGCCCGCCTGCTGCGCCCTCTGCTGCTCTCGTCGGTCCTCGTTCACTCGGCCTTTGTCGGTAGCCGCGTTGCCGTGACGCTCTACGCCATCAAGCTGCAAGCCTCGGCCTTTGATGTGGGCCTGCTGATGGCCTTGTACGGCTTGTTGCCAATGCTGTTTTCGGTGGCGGTGGGCCGGCTGATCGACCGGGTCGGCGTGCTCAAGCCGATGATTTTCTCCTCATCGCTCTTGGCGCTGTTCCTGCTGCTGCCGCTGGCCTGGCCGGGCATGGCGGCGCTCTACCTGGCCAGCGCGCTGAGCGGGCTGACCTTCACCTTTTACATGATCAGCGTGCAAAACACCGCCGGGGTGATAGGCAAGCCGTCCGAGCTCACGGCCAACTTCAACAAGCTGTCGCTGTGTTTTTCCACCTCCGGGTTCGTCGGCCCGATGCTCGCCGGCTTTGCCATCGATTCGATCGGGCATCGCTGGACCTTCCTGGTGCTCGCCCTGTGCGCGCTGCCGGCGGCGGTGACACTGGTGGCAAGCAAGTTCGCACCACCGGGCCCCAAGCCGCAAGACGCGCGCAACCGCAAGGTGAGTCTGGCCGAACTGCTTCTGGACAAACGCCTGCAGCGCGTGTTCATCGCCAGCGGCCTGCTGTCCATCGCCTGGGACGCCTTTGCCTTCGCCATCCCGCTTTACGGCTCGCGCATCGGCATGTCTGCTTCGGAAATCGGCATCGTCCTCGGCGCATTCGCGGCCGCGACCTTTTGCATTCGCATTTTCCTGCCGGCACTGAGCCGGCGCTACAAGCCGTGGCGGCTGATCCTCGTGTCGATGCTCTGCGCCTGCGCCTGCTTCCTGTCGCTCCCGCTCAGCACCAGTTTTGCCACCCTGCTGCCGGTGGCCTTTGCGCTGGGACTGGGGCTGGGCATGTCACAGCCGATGGTGCTCTCGCTCATCCACACCGCCGCGCCGGCCGGGCGCGCCGGCGAGGCGGTGGGCGTGCGCGCGACCCTGGTGACCTTCAGCCAGACAGCGATGCCGCTGATGTTCGGCATTCTTGGCGCAGCCCTGGGCATGGCGCCGGTATTCCTTTCCATGGCCTTGCTGCTGGCTGGCGGCAGCTGGTACGTGCGCCGCACGCGTGTGAGCGATACGCCGCCTGCTTAGCGGCGTTTCACCACGGCCCGATCAATACGCGCGTGCCGCGTAACTCAAATCAGCCGGCACTATCCAGCCAGGAACCCAGGCCCTGCGCGTTGAGTTCGATGTCCAGGCCATAGACGTCGAGAATTTTTTCATCCGAAAGCCGCGAGCCGAAGCGCCGCGCCTCGGCAAGCGCCAGCGCCTTGACGCCGGCATGCAGACGCTCATAGCGATCCGCGCCGGCATGCTTCTCGCGCAACGCCAGTTCGGCATGCGCGTCAACCAGCCGGTGCAGGATGGCAGCCTTCTCGGGCACGCCGCGCAATTCGCTGTAATGGGTGTTGTAAACGACATCGGGCGCAAGCGCCGCAATCATGTCAATGGAGCGGTGATAGGGCCCGGGCTCGAACTGCACCGGGCTTGAGGTCGGGAACACGAACTGGCGCCCGTCCTCGTCAAGTTCACGATAGGAAATGCCGAACACGTCACCGGCAAAGACATGCCCGGACTTTCGATCAAGAATGGCGACATGATGGCGGGCGTGACCGGGCGTATCAAAGAAGACCAGTTCGCGCCCGGCAAGCGTGATGCAGAATTCGTGCGGCGTCTCGACGATGCGCGCCTTGTCCACAGGCAGGATGTCGCCATAGAGCTTGCGCACCGCCTGCTCGCCATAGACCGCCGTCGCGCCGGCGATCAGCTTGGACGGATCGGCCATGTGGCGGGCGCCGCGCGGGTGCACCGCGAGCCGCGCATTGGGCAGTTCACGCATCAGCAGCCCGGCGCCCCCGGCGTGATCAAGATGGATGTGGGTGAGAATGACCCAGTCGACCTGCTGCGGCGTAATGCCCTTGGCGGCCAGCGCCGCGATCACGCGCGGCACCGAATGATTGGCGCCTGCGTCAATGACGGCGGCGCGCCCGCCCTCGATCACGATATGGATGGCATCCAATGTCGGACGGATATAGTCCGAATCCACGGCACTGATGCCGAAAGCGTAGTCAATGACGGTTTTCATGGGCGCCATTCTAACGCGTCGGGGTAGTGCGACCGGGCCCCTGCCTGCGCGAGGAAGCAAAGGCTGGCGCGCCACACCCATGCCCATGGCGCCGATCCCGATCGGCACCAACCCTGAGTGTTCCTGTCATTTCCGGCAACCCGAGTAAAATTAGATGAGGCCGCTGCGACCACGCTCACGTCAACACCGGCCCCGGCCATTGGCACACACACGCATCCGTGAGCACGCAGATGAACTAACAACAGCCGCCAGGAACCATATGAATATCGCAGACTTGCGCAAAGATTACGCCCTTAAAAATCTGGACGAGAAGGACGTGCTGCGCGACCCTTTCGCACAATTCTCGCTCTGGATGAAAGAGGCGCTGAGCGCAAAGCTGCCCGAACCGACAGCCATGACGCTGGCCACCGCAGCGCCGATTGCCGGGGGCGGGGCGCAACCGACGGCGCGCATCGTCTTGCTCAAGGGCGTCGATGCGCGCGGCTTTGTCTTTTTCACCAATTACAGCAGTCGCAAAGGGCTGGAACTCGCAGCAAACCCGCTTGCCGGCCTGCTGTTTTTCTGGGTCGAACTGGAGCGCGAGGTGCGCATAGACGGGCACATTGAAAAGGTCGATGCCGCGGAGTCGGACGCGTATTTCGCCAGCCGTCCGCTGCTGTCAAGAATCGGCGCCCACGCTTCGCCGCAAAGTCAGGTCTTGCATGACCGTACCGAGCTTGAATCGCGCTTCGAGCAAAAGGGCAAACAGTACGGCGATAAGGTGCCGCGTCCGGCACATTGGGGCGGCTACCGCCTGGTGCCCTCGGAAATGGAGTTCTGGCAGGGGCGGCGCAGCCGCCTGCACGACCGCCTGCGTTACCGGCGAGAGGCCGATGGCTGGATCATCGAGCGCCTCGCCCCCTGAGCCGCACTGCCGTTCGCGCCTTGCCTTGTGTTTAAATAAGCGGCATTTTTATTTCTTGCCTGCCCGCGCTTTTCTTTCCGCCTAACCATCCCAGTTTCACTTCATTGCCGGAGACCCTGTGATTAAACTCGCCAGCCTCAGCCTCGCCCTGCTCATCGCCGTGTCCGGCGCCGCCTTCGCCCAATCCAGCACCAATGCACCCAAGGCGCCCACGGCCAAAGCCGAAGCGCCCAAAAGCGAGGCCACTAAAGGCGACGCAGCCAAACCCGCCGAAGCAAAAAAAGAACTGATGGACATCAACAGCGCATCTGAAAAAGATCTCGCCACACTGCCCAAAATCGGCGAGGCGCGCGCCAAGGCCATCATAAAAAGCCGTCCGTACTCGGGCAAGGATGAGTTGCTGAAAAAGAAAATCATCCCCAAAGACGCCTATGAGGCGATCAAGGACCTGGTCATCGCCAAGCAGGGTCCCAGGGAAGAGAAGAAAGATATGAAAAAAGAAGAGAAAAAGAAATAACCCCTTAACGTCAGCCAGCCGGCCCGCCGGCAACACACTGCAGGGCGGCGACAGCCGCCCTGTTTCATTTCACCCATCCGGCTGGCAAGACCGCGAAGCGATTCATACCGCCGGATACCCCAAGCCCGACCGAAACAGCGGAACCCTCGCACCCCGCCTACACTTGGCACACCCTGGCCACCATTCCGCCATGACCGATCAGCTTTCCCTTTTCGGCGCAGACGAAGCGCCGCCGCCAAAAAATGCCGCGCGCGAGCCCGCGCCTGCGGTGCTCGACGCCGAGACAAGGGCGCTAGGGGCGGCCATGCCTGCGGGTCTGCATCTGGGAACGTCGTCCTGGGCCTTTCCAGGCTGGGCAGGTTTGGTCTACGCAGAATCCCTGCCCGAGTCCTTGCTGTCAAAGCGCGGCCTCCTCGCCTATGGACAACACCCGCTGTTTCGCACTGTCGGCATAGACCGTAGCTTTTACGCGCCGCTTGCCGAAGCCCAATACGCCGCTTACGCGGCACAGGTGCCGTCGCCATTTCGCTTCATCACCAAAGCCACCAACACCTGCACCGATGCCCATATCCGCGGCGCGGGCGGCCGCATCGCCGGGGACAACCCGCGTTTTCTCGACGCCGCGCATGTCATCGAACAATTCATCGCACCGTGCAGCGCCGGCCTGGGCGACAAAGCCGGTCCGCTGGTGTTTCAGTTTTCGCCCATGGGCAAGGCCGCCGCGGCGCAACCGGACCGTTTTGCCGACCGACTGCATGCCTTTCTCGCCCGGCTGCCGCGCGGCCCCTTGTATGCGGTGGAGTTGCGCGATCCGTCCCTGCTGACGCCGCAGCTTGCGGCCGCGCTCAACGACAACAACGCCCGCTACTGCATCGGCATCAACCCGCGCATGCCCGGTGTGGGCGAGCAACTTGCGGCGCTAGAGGGCCTTGCCCCCGGTGCGCTGGTGGCGCGCTGGAACCTGCACGCCGCTTACGCCTACGAGGAGGCGAAGGCGCATTACCGTCCGTTCAACCGCCTTGTGGACGAAGACCCGCAATCCCGCGAAGGCCTGGCCGACGCCTGCGCGAGCGCCCTCATCGCCGGGCAAGCGGCCTTTGTCACGGCCAACAACAAGGCCGAAGGCAGTTCGCCGCTGTCGATGGCCAAGCTGGCCAAACGCATTCTCGAAAAGCTGGGTAGAACCTGACCGGGCCTGCAGCTACGGCTATTTTTTCAGGCGCTCGACGAAGTGTTTGCGGAACTTGGCAACCTTGGGCGCGACGACAAAGGCGCAGTAAGACTGCTGCGGATTGCGCACGTAGTATTCCTGATGGTAGGTCTCGGCGACGTAAAACGTTTCCACCGGAACCACCTCGGTCACAACGGGGTCGTCCCAGAGTTTTGCCGCAGTAAGCTTCGAAATCACGTCCTGCGCCAGGGCCTGCTGAACGGGCGAATGGTAAAAAATGGCCGAGCGGTACTGCGTGCCGGCGTCATTGCCCTGGCGGTTGAGTGTGGTCGGGTCGTGGATGACAAAAAACACTTCCAGCAACTCGCGAAAACTCACCACCTTCGGATCAAAGCTGATCTGGATCACCTCGGCGTGCCCGGTCTGCCCACCGCAGACCTGTTCATAGGTCGGGTCGGCATTTTTGCCCCCCATATAACCGGATTCGACCGCGTCCACACCCTTGATTTCGTCATAGACCGCCTCAAGGCACCAGAAGCAGCCTCCGGCCAGCGTTGCAATTTCTTTGCTCATATCTGTTCTCCGTTGAGCCCGTATTCTGCCATGCGGCGCACCTGCGCACGCCGCTATACAATCATGCTTCGGTCGCGCTTCCAATGCTGAATTTGCAGACCACCAACAAACAACGAAGCAACACCACAAACTCATAAATTAAACCATGAACCTCTACGACGATATCGATCCGCTGCCCCGCCTACTCATGGGCCCCGGCCCCATCAATGCCGATCCGCGCGTGCTTCGAGCCATGTCGGCCCAGTTGCTGGGGCAGTTCGACCCGCAATTCCGCCGTTACATGAAGGAGACTATGGCGCTGTACCGTGGTGTGTTTGAAACACGCAACGAATGGACTTTCATCATCGACGGTACCGCACGCTCGGCCATCGAAGCGGTGATGGGCTCTTTGGTCGAACGCGGGGAGCGCGTACTGGTGGCCAGTTTCGGCCGCTTCGGCCAGCTGAAAACCGAAATCGCGCGACGCATCGGCGCCGATGTGCGCCTGATCGAATGCGCGTGGGGCACGGTGTTCACGCCCGAGGCCATCGAGGCGGCGATCAAGCAGCACTCGCCGCGCCTGCTGGCCTTGTGCCAGGGCGACACCTCCACCACCATGCTGCAACCGCTGGCCGAGATCGGCAAGATCTGCCGCCGCCACGGCGTGCTGCTGCAGGTGGATGCCACCGCCTCGATCGGCGGCACGCCCCTGCCCGTCGACGCCTGGGAAATTGACGCCGTCACCGGCGGCCTGCAAAAATGCCTCGCCGGCCCCTCGGGTGCGGCGCCGGTGACGCTGTCTGACGGCGCGGCCGCTGTTATTTACGGCCGGCGCCACATTGAAGAGGGCCTGCAAACCGCAGATTACGTCGCCGGCAAGGGCGGCATCATCGGCTCCAATTATTTCGACCTTGCCATGATCATGGACTACTGGTCCGACAAGGCCCTCAACCATCACACCGAAGCGACCACCATGCTCTATGGCGCACGCGAATGCGCGCGCGTAATGCTGCGCGAAGGCCTGCCGCAGGTTTTTGCGCGGCATGCGACCGGAAGCCGCGCGGTCGTCGCCGGCGTCGAAGCGATGGGGCTCAAAGTGTTCGGCGACAAGACCAACAAGATGCCCAACGTCACCGGCGTGTGGATTCCCGAAGGCGTCAACGGCGAGCGCGTGCGCTCTGGCCTGCTCAACGACTTCAACATCGAGATCGGCACCTCGTTCGGCCAGTTGCAGGGCCGCATCTGGCGCATCGGCGCGATGGGTTACAACGCGCGCAAGGATGCGGTCTTGATCACCTTGGCCGCGCTCGAAACAGTGCTCGCCGCCGAAGGCTTCAAACTGACGCGCGGCGCCGGTGTGGACGCGGCGCGTGCGGTGTATGCCGCCGCAGAATCGGTTGCGGCACAAAAAACCGGCTGAATGAAAAAGAGCCGGGAAAAATACCCGGCTCCTGGTTTCACGGCGTGTGCCGTAACAGCGCTTATTTGGCCTTCTTGCTTTTCTTTACCGCCTTTTTGCCTGCGGTCTTGGACACCTGCTTTGCCACCGTCTTGGTCGCTTTCTTGACCGTCTTCTTGACGGTCTTCTTGGCAGCCTTTTTCGCCTTCTTCTTCGGCTCTTTGTTCACCAGAATCGTGCCGCGGCAATTGGGCGCGCCACAACGGCAGGCATATTTCTGCGCAAGTTTTTTGGTATGCGGCTCGTCAAATTCGAAACTGTAGTCGTACGCCAGTTCCTCGCCCGGTTTGATGGTGCGGATGGCTTCGATGAAAATATGCTCCTCGCCCTCGTCGTCCTCCCCAACCGCCTCGCAATTGGGCGCGCAGGAGTGGTTGATCCAGCGTGAGCTGTTGCCACCGACCGTGGCATCAATGACATCGCCATTTTCGAGCGCGAACAAGAAGGTGTGCGAGGGCTTGCCGTCCTCTTCCGCATAAACCTCGTCGGCGAGGCTCTCTGGAATACGACGGCCAACATACTCGATCAAGCGCGTGCCCTTGCGGATGGTGGTGAGGGAAAATGCCCCCTTGCCATGAATTTTCGAGTGGCGCACCGCGAACAACAGCGGCGCCTTTGCGGCCTTGCCCGCGATCTTCTTGCTCATCGTTTTTTTGCTGACGCTTTTGCTGCTGCTGCTTGGCATGCTCTTGTCCGTGCGTTGTAAAAGAACGCATTGTAGCCAAGTTTAGTGCAAAAATACGCATCTTCCTTTGGTGTGCGCCCTTGTTGACACCCAAGTTGACACCCACGTTGACACCCACCAAAGGGCGCTACTCCGGCTTGATGGCCGCCTCGCGGATTACGCGCGCCCAGCGCGCGGTCTCAGCGCGAATATCGGCGGCAAACACATCGGGCCGGCTGGCCACCGGATAAAGCCCTTGCGCCTCTAGCCCCGCCTTCACTTCAGGCAGTGCGACGATCAGTGCAATCTCGGCCTGTAGCCTGGCGATGAGCTCGCGCGGCGTCGCGGCCGGCGCCATGACGCCGTACCAGGAACTGACATCAAATCCCTTGAGGCCGGCTTCGGCAAGCGTGGGCAGATCGGGCGCCACCGGCGCACGCTGTGCACTGGTCACGGCAAGGGCGCGCAGTTTTCCCGCCCGCACCTGCGGCAGCAGCGTGGGCATTGCGCCGAACATCATGGCGAGCTGGCCGCCCATCAAATCGTTCATCGCCTGGGTGGTGCCCTTGTAGGGGACATGCAGGATGTCAATTCCGGCCTCGCGCCGGAACAACTCACCGGCGAGGTGCAAGCCGCTGCCTATGCCGGGCGAACCGTAACTCAGTTTTCCGGGCTGGGTGCGCGCCAGCGCGATCAACTCCTGCAGCGTCGCCGCCTTCACCGCCGGATGCACGGCGAGGATGTTGGGCGCGGTGGCAATTTTGGTGACCGCGACAAAGTCACGCTCCCAGTTGAATGGCAGGTCTGTCATCAGCGTGGCGTTGATGGTGATGTTACCCGCGGGCACCACCAGCAGCGTGTAGCCATCGGCAGCCGCATCGGCCACAGCCTTGATGCCGATATTGCCGCCAGCACCGGGCTTGTTCTCAACAAGCACCGGCTGCCCCCAGCGCGCCTGCAGCTTTTCGCCCACCAAGCGGGCGAGCAAATCGACCGGGCCGCCCGGCGGAAAAGGCGCGACAAGCCGTATGGGCCTGGTCGGATACGCGGCGGCGGTTGGCGAAGTTTGGGCGGCAACGGCAAGGGGCAGCAGCAAAAGGCCGCAGGCGGCCAGGCGCAGTGAACGCAAGGGTGGGGTCGACCATTTCATAGGGGGGGGGATTCCGTAAAAAAAGTTTGCTGCGATGCCGCTTGACAGCGTTTGAAGTTATGCTACCATCGTTTCATATACGGATCATTGTTTTATATATAAAACATTAACCTGATGAACTAATGAACTAATGAACGACGACACGATGAACGACGGAACGAACAAACCCGGAACGGATGGCGACTGGCACCTCGCGGGCAGCACCGGCGAGGTATCCGAAGACATGCCACTCACCATCAAGGCCGGTGACACGAACGTCGGCGTCTACCTCGTCAACGGCCATTACCACGCACTGGAAGACATCTGTCCGCACGCCTATGCCCTGCTCTCACAGGGCTTTGTCATGGACGGTGAGATCGAGTGCCCCCTGCATGCCGCACGCTTCAACATCAGTACCGGAAAATGCACCGCCGGGCCCGGCGGCCGCGACCTTAAAGTCTACCCCCTGCGCGTCGAGGACGGCCGCATTTTGATCAAGGTGGAATGAACATGGACCACAACCCCTACCTGCAACCGTCCTCGGTCAGCCCGGACTCGCACAAAGGCTCGATCGAGAAGGTCGAGCAGATCAAGAACATGATCTGGCAAAACCGCGCAGCACCACCCACCCTTTTTGAAAACCAACTCGGCGACCTGCTGGAGCAGGTGTTTGTCGCCGGCATCGAGGCGCTGCCCGCTGTGGTCGCCAAACTCAACGAGTTGGGCGGCCATGCGCCCGACGGCACGGCCTGGACGGAGGCGAGCTTCCAGGCGGTGATGCGGCAACTGGGCAAAGAATAAGAACACATGAACAACGCCGCCATCCGCATCGAATTCAACGCCGTCACCAAGATTTTCGGTTCCGCTCGCGGCGGCGAAGTTGTCACCGCGGTCAAGGACGTCAATCTGGCCATCCGTGAGGGCGAGGTGGTGTCGCTGATCGGCCCCTCCGGCTGCGGCAAGTCCACGCTGCTCAACATGGGCTCCGGCCTGTACCTGCCCAGCGAAGGCTCGGTCTACGTCGACGGCAGGCAGGTCGACGGCCCCAACCGCCAGGTTGCCTTCATGCTGCAAAAAGACCTGCTGCTGCCCTGGCGCAGCATTCGCCAGAACGTCGAACTCGGCCTGGAAATCCAGGGCGCGGGACGCGCCGAAAGACGCGAAAAAGCCCTCAGCCTGATCACCAAATGCCACCTCGGCGGCTTCGAAAACCATTTCCCCCACCAGCTCTCCGGCGGCATGCGCCAGCGCGCGGCGCTCGCGCGCACACTGGCCGTCGATCCGCTGGTGCTGCTGATGGATGAGCCTTTCTCGGCCCTCGACGCGCAGACAAAAATGATTCTGCAGCAAGACCTCGCGCAAACCCTGGCCGCGGAAAAAAAGACCGCCTTGTTCATCACCCACGACCTGGTCGAATCCATTGCGCTGTCGGACCGTGTGCTGGTGATGAGCCGCCGGCCCGGCACCATCATTGAAGAGATCACCGTCGACATCCCGCATCGCGACAATCCGATGCTGCGGCGCCGCCATCCCCAGGTCGGCGTCTACGTCGCGCGCCTGATGGAACTGCTGCATATCGGCGAGCCAGAAACCGCCGGACAAATCTAATCCTTTGCCGACCCGGAATGATGAAACCCACAGGAGTGCACACCATGAACAAACGCCGTTTCCTCCGCACCGCCGCCTGCGCGTCCGGGCTGGCCCTGGGCCTTGCACTCAGCCTTGGCGCAAAAGCGCAGAACCTCGAGGAGATCACCTATCTGCTGCCCGCCCCGGCAACCTTGCCGGCCTTCGGTCCGTGGATGGTTGCGCAGGCGCGCGGCTATTACGCCGCTGAGGGCCTCAAGGTCAGCTTTGTTTCGGCCAAGGGCGGCGTTGATGTGGCCAAGCAGATTGGCGCCGGCAACGCGCTCATCGGCGGCGCCATCGGCGACACCTCCATCATCGCGCGCGCGCAAGGCGTGCCGGTCAAGGCCGTCGCCGTGTTGGGCGGAAAATCGCTGACGCAACTGGTGGTTCGCGACGGCAAAGGCATCAACGGTCCAAAGGACCTCAAGGGCCGCACCGTCACCACCATGGCTTATCAGGACACCACTTTTTACTCGCTGCTTGGCATGCTCGCCACCGCGGGCCTTTCCAAAAACGATGTGGACGCGCAGGCGGCGGGCCCGGCCGGCGTGTGGCAGCTCTTTGCCGCAGGCAAGGCCGACGCCATGGCCTCGGTGCCCGACTGGATCGCCCTCGTCAACAAAGATCCGGCGGCCAAGATCAAGATCTACTCATCCGACGATTACTTCAAGAGCATGGCGCAGGCCATTCTGGCCTCGGATGAAACCATCCAGAAAAGACCCGAACTGATCAAGAAACTGGTGCGCGCCACACTGAAGGGCATGCAAGACATCATGAAGGATCCAAAATCCGCCGCCATCGCCTACGTCGGCGCGGTGCCCTCGCTCAAGGGTAAGGAAGCCTACATCGAAGAGGTGTTCACGCTTTACAACACCTACGTCTATCCGGGCCAGAAAACCATAGGGGCGATGGACCCGGAGCGCCTTGCCATCGTGCAGAAGTTTTACGTCAAGGAAGGCATCGTGCCCAAGGAGGCACCGATCGCCGAACTTTACACCAACCAGTTCGTGCAATAACCAATCACAACAGGCAAGGCGGCAAGGACCACTCATGAGCACACGCAGCAATTTCAGCAGCGGCATGATCATGGCCAGCGCGGCTGTGCTGCTGGTGTTTCTGGCCGCCTGGCAATGGCTGCCGGGCCTCGCCGGCGTACCCGAATTCATCCTGCCCCCACCCACCAAGGTGTGGGGCGAATTCCTGCGCATGCTTGGCAGCGAAAAGCTGATGTTCCATACCGGCATCACCGCCCTCGAAGTGGTGGTGGGCTTTGTGCTCGGCTCGCTGCTGGGCGTACTCATCGGCTTTGCCCTTGGCATTTCCCCCAAGACCGAGCTGGTGCTCTCGCCCTACCTGCTGGCGCTGCAGATCGCACCCAAGGTGGCGTTCGCGCCACTGTTCGTGATGTGGATGGGCTTCACCGTCTACCCCAAGATCCTTGTCGCCATCCTGATCGTGTTTTTCCCGGTGATGGTCAACGTACTGACGGCGATCCGCGCCGTCGACCCGGACCTGGTCAACCTCGGGCGCTCGTTCTCGGCCTCACGCTGGCAGATCTTCAGCATGATCGAATACCCGACGACACTGCCGCCCTTGTTCTCGGGCCTGCGCATCGGCGCGACACTGGCGGTGATCGGCGTCGTGGTCGGCGAACTGGTCGGCGGCAATATGGGCCTTGGCTACCTGCTCACCTTTGGCGAGGGCCAGGGCAATACGGCGATGGTGTTCGTCGCCATCATCATGCTCACCATCATCGGCATCGCCGCCTATGGCGCGGTGGTGCTGGCCGAGCGCCGCGTGCTGCACTGGGTGCCGCGCGCGCAGCACCAGACGATTTGACCCCGTTTGACACCGCCACGGACAAGGCATGAGCAAGCATCCATTCAACGCCTCCAATCTGGGAGAAAGGCATGACTGAAGCGATCAAGGAACGCGTCGGGGCGCTGCTCGCCACCGGCCTGCGCAATTACTGGTACCCGGTGCTGCCCTCATGGCGACTGCACGCGGCGCCGCTGGGCATCACGCGCCTGGGTGAGAACATCGTGCTGTGGCGCGAAAAGGACGGCAAGCTGCACGCCATTGAAGACCGCTGCCCCCACCGCGGCGCGCGCCTGTCGCTGGGCTGGAACCTGGGCGACCGCGTCGCCTGTTGGTACCACGGCATCGAAATAAACGGCAGCGGCACGGTGACAAACGTCCCGGCGGTAAAGGCCTGTCCGCTCGAGGGCCAGCAATGCCTCAAGCACTATCCGGTGCAGGAAACGCGCGGCGGTATTTTCGTCTGGTTCGGCGATGCGCTGCACAGCGAACCCTCGCCGCTGGAACTGCCCGAACAGCTTGCCTCGGATGACTGGGCCTCGATGCTCTGCACGGCGATGTGGGAATGCAACCACCAGTACGCCGTTGACAACGTCATGGACCCGATGCACGGCGCCTACCTGCACGCCCGCTCCCACTCCATGGCGATGGGCGACAAGCAGGCGGAAATGCGCGTCAAGAAAACAGCGCACGGCATCCTGTTCGAGAAAATCGGCCAGCGCGAAGTCAATTTCGACTGGGTGGAGCTGGCCGACACCGGCAGCATGTGGATGCGCCTGTCCATTCCTTACCAGAAAAAGCACGGTCCGGGCGGCTCCTTCTACATCATCGGCTATGCCACGCCCATAGACGAAAACCATGTGCAGGTGTTTTTCTGGCGCTGCCGCAAGCTCAGCGGCTGGCAGCGCGACACCTGGCGCTTTTTGTACCGCAACCGCCTCGAGGGCCTGCACTGGGAGGTGCTGGAACAGGATCACGTCGTGCTGGAGAACCTCGCCCCCAACGCGCGGCAGAACGAGTTCCTCTACCAGCACGACACCGGCATGGCGCGCGTGCGCCGCATGTTCGAACAAAAAGCCGAGGCACAGCTGGCCGCACTCGACGCCGTGGCAAAACCATCCGCCACCACCGTCTGAGGTCAACGATACGCATGCTGCTGAAAAATAAAAAAATCGTCGTCACCGGCGGTGCCCGCGGCCTTGGCCGCGCCTTCGCCGAAGCAGCCATCGCCGCCGGCGCACACGTCGCCATCGCCGATATCCTTGAAGAGCGCGGGCGCGAAACGGCAAAAGAGACCGGTGCGCACTTCGCCCACGTCGACCTTGGCGCGCCCGAGTCCATAGAGGCATGCCTGTCCGCCTGCGCCGCGGCGCTGGGCGGCCTGGACGGCCTCGTCAACAACGGCGCCATCGCCACCGGCATTGGCGGAAAGACGATGGAGGACATCGACATCGCCACCTGGGACCGGGTCATGACGGTGAATGTGCGCGGCACCTGGCTTGCCACCCGCGCGGCGCTACCCTGGCTAAAACAGTCGGGGCAAGGCAAGGTCGTGAACATCGCCTCGGACACCGCGCTATGGGGTGCGCCGCGCTTGATGCATTACGTCGCAAGCAAGGGGGCGATCATATCGATGTCGCGCTCGATGTCGCGCGAACTGGGCGCACACGGCATCGCCGTCAATTGCGTCGCCCCCGGCCTGACTCTGGTCGAGGCGACCGAATACGTACCGGCCGATCGGCATGAACTGTATGTCAACGGGCGCTCAATCAACCGCGCGCAGCATCCGGATGATGTCTGCGGCGCCGTGATGTTCCTGTTATCCGACGCCGCGAGCTTTGTTACCGGGCAGCTGCTGCCGGTCAACGGCGGCTTTGTGATGAATTGACGCAATGACACATAAGCAATGACACATGACCAATGACACATGACACACGACACATGACCAATGAAATACATGACAAATGAAATTTAAGGAGAACACCATGGGCGACGCCGCACCACAAACACTGCAAGCATCCTCGATGGATCGGCGCGCAGACCAGACCTTCGCGCAATGGCTGGAATCGCGCGTGGCACGCTACCAGACGCGCCGCTACGACTGGGATGCGCTCAAGTTCCAGGCCGACTTTGACCCGAAATACCGTCGCGCGCAAATGCGCTATGTCGGCACCGGTGGAACCGGCGTCGCCACCGATTCGAACACCGTACCCTCCGAGCATTTCACCTTCTCCACCATGGTGATCCCGGCCGGGCACGAAGGCCCCATGCACCTGCACACCGACGTCGAAGAGGTGTTTTTCCTCATCCGCGGCAAAATGAAGGTGATCTGCGAGAAAGACGGCGAGCGCTGGGAATCGGTGCTGGGCGACCGCGACCTGATCTCAGTGCCGCCGGGCGTTTATCGCGGCGAGATCAATATCGGCGACGAGGACGCGCTGATGTGCGTCATGCTGGGCGCGCCCAAGCCGGTCACACCAAGCTATCCGCCCGATCACCCGCTGGCAAAAATAAAGCGTGCTTGAGACGGCTCGTGGCTGAAACCCCTTTCGCTCCGACCCTGCCCGCCGCGCTTGCCGCGCTGGAAGTGCGCTATCCGGTGCGCAGCCTGCCGGCGCCCAGCGCCGCGCCATCGTGGCGCGAAGCCGGTGACGCACATATGCCGGTGCTGGTGCTGCTGCACGGCATCGGCTCGGGTTCGGGTTCCTGGCTGCATCAGCTCGCCGCGCTGGGACAAACACACCGCGTCATCGCCTGGGATGCGCCCGGTTACGGCCGGAGTACGGCGCTGCCCGCGAGCGAGCCCAGCGCGGCGGACTACGCCGCCGCGCTTGCCAGCCTGCTCGAAGGGCTAGACGTGACGCGCCTCACCCTGGTCGGCCATTCGCTGGGCGCCTTGGTCGCCTGCGCTTATGCCGCGCGCCACGCCGACCAGGTGGAACGCCTGGTGCTGCTCAACCCGGCGCGCGGCTATCGCAACGCACCGCCTGAGTTACGCCGGCAAAAACTCGATGAGCGCCTCGCGCTGATGGAACGGCTCGGGCCGCTAGAACACGCCAGGCAGCGCGGCCCCGCCCTGCTCGGGCCGAACGCCTCGGACGATGCGCGTGCGCTGGTCATCTGGAACAGCAGTCAGTTGCACACCAGTGCTTACGCCCAGGCCGCGCGCATGCTCGCCGCCGGCGACCTGGCCGAAGATGCCAAGCGCTATCCGGGCCCGGTGCTGGTGGCCTGCGGCAGCGAAGACCGCATCACGCCGGAAAAAGCTTGCCGCCTCATCGCCGCAGAATTCGCCCGCGCGGACTACCACTCGCTGCCCGGACTCGGGCACGCGTCCTACATCGACTCACCCGAACTGGTGAACCCCTTGCTGCTAGGCGCCTGACATGGCCGACGAGCGCTATACCGTACCCGGACTGGAGCGCGGCCTGCGCCTGCTGCAGCTTTTTGACCGCCAGCACACCAGTTGGTCGGCGCCCGACATCGCGCGCGAACTGGATGTGCCGCGCTCGACGGTGTTTCGTATTATCCAGACGCTGGAGCTGCTCGGCTTTATCGAGCGCAGCGAAGGCGTGTACCGGCTTGGGCCGGCCGTGCTGCGCCTCGGCTTTGAATACATCGCATCACTGGAAATCAGCGATATGGCACGGCCGCTCATCGAGGCCTTGCGCGATGACACCGGTTACGCCGCGCAGCTCGCCACCCGCGACGGACGCGATGTCGTGTTCGTAGTGCGTGCCAGCGTCGCCTCGACCTTTGCCAGCAACGTGCAGGTCGGAACGCGCATGCCGGCGCATGCGACGGTACTCGGACGGATGTTTCTGGCCGACATGAACGACGAGGCACTGCGTGCGCTATACCCGGAGCCGCGCCTTCCCGCGCACACGCCGCAAACGCCGAAAAACCTGGCTGAGTTGAAAAAAATACTCGCCGCGGACCGCGAACGCGGCTACGCCGTGAGTGAGTCCTACTTCGAGCGCGGCATTTCGGCCATCGCCGCGCCGGTTCGCGACGGTCAGGGCAGGGTCGTCGCGGCGATCAGCCTCTCCGTGCCGCAATCGGCGATCGAACCGAAGCTGCGCGACAAGCTGGTGCGGCGCGTGCTGGCGGGGGCCGCGCAACTGTCGCACCGTCTCAATTACCGTCCAACCGAGGTTGCCGCATGAGCACCCTGTCATATCAACTGGAACAACGCGTCGGCGTGGTCACCGGCGGCTCGTCGGGCATAGGACTTGAAACGGTGCGCCTGATGCTGGGCAGCGGCATGCGTGTGGCCTTTTGCGGACGCGATGAAGCGCGACTGGCCGGGGCCGAGCGCGCGCTTCGCGCCGAGTTCCCGCAAGCAGACCTGCTGGCGGCACGCTGCGACGTGCTTGACGCCGCCGACACGGAACAATTCGCCGCTGCGGTGGCGCAGCGCTTTGGCGCCACCGACGTGCTCATCAACAACGCCGGGCAGGGCCGCGTGTCGCGCTTTGCCGACACCGGTGACGCCGAATGGCGTGAAGAGCTAGACCTGAAATTTTTCAGCGTGATCCGCCCGCTGCGCGCATTCATGGCGATGCTGGAAAAATCGCCTTGTGCCGCAGTGGTGTGCGTCAACTCGCTGCTGGCGGCGCAACCGGAGCCGCACATGGTCGCCACCTCGGCGGCGCGCGCCGGCGTGCTCAACCTGTCGCATTCGCTCGGCATGGAACTCGCGCCGAAAAAAATACGCGTCAACTCGCTGCTGCTCGGGCTGGTGGAATCGGGGCAGTGGCGCCGCCGCTACCGCGACCAGGCCAAGCCGGGGCAAAGCTGGGAGGAATGGACCGCCGAACTGGCGCGCGCCAAGGGCATCCCACTGGGCCGCCTCGGGCGCCCCATCGAGGCGGCGCAAGCCATACTGTTCCTCGCCTCGCCTCTTTCCTCGTACACAACCGGAACCACGCTGGATGTATCCGGCGGATTGGACAAACATGCCTGAACAAAAAGTCACCGTCGGCGAAGTCATCGCAGCCTTTCTTGAGCGCTGCGGCGTGAGCACCTCATTCGGGGTGATTTCCATCCACAACATGCCCATCCTTGACGCCTTTCACCGCCGCGGCAAGATGCGCTTTGTGCCGGCCCGCAGCGAGGCGGGCGCGCTTAACATGGCTGACGCCAACGCGCGCGTCAGCGGCGGTCTGGGTGTCGGCATCACCAGCACCGGCACCGCCGCCGGAAACGCCTGTGGCGCCATGGTCGAGGCCCTGACTGCGGGAACACCGCTGCTGCACCTCACCGGCCAGATCGAACTCGCCTACCTTGACCGCAAGCTCGCCTACATCCACGAGGCGCGCGACCAGATGAACATGCTCGGCGCGGTGTCAAAAGGCGCGTGGCGCGTCTGGAGCGCCGAGACCGCACTGCCCACCCTCAAGGAAGCGGTGCGCGTCGCCATGACGGCGCCCGCCGGTCCGGTGAGTGTCGAGATTCCCATCGACATCCAGGCAACGCTCATCGACTGGCCGGCCGATCTCGAGCCGCTGCCCATTGGCATAAGCCTGCCGACCGCTGCCGCACTGGACGCTCTGGCAGAAAAGCTCGCCAAAGCCAAACGCCCGCTGCTGTGGCTGGGCGGCGGCGCGCGCCACGCCGGCAAGGCGGTGCAGCGCCTGATCGACATGGGCTTTGGCATCGTCACCAGCGTGCAAGGCCGCGGCATTGTCGCCGAGGACCATGCGATGACCCTGGGCGCATACAACCTTTATGCGCCGGTAGAAAAATTCTACGCCGCTTGCGATGCCATGCTGGTGGTCGGCTCGCGCTTGCGCTCCAACGAAACGCTGACCTACAAGCTCAAACTGCCGCAACCGCTGTACCGCATCGACTGTGATGCCCAGGCGGAGAACCGCTGCTACCGCAGCGATTTGTTTGTCAGCGGCGATGCCGCGGCGGCGCTCAACGGTCTGGCCGACCGACTGGCGGGAAAGATGCGAATCGACGCCGCCTTCGCCGCCGACCTTGCCCAAACACGTAAAGCCGCCCACCAAGTGGTGCGCGACGGACTCGGGCCTTACAACGCGCTGGTCGATGCGCTGCAAAAAGTGGCTGGCAGGGATTTCGTCTGGGTGCGTGATGTGACGGTTTCAAACAGCACCTGGGGCAACCGCGCCCTTCCGCTCAGCGGGCCCCGCGACGGCGTGCACGCGCTGGGCGGCGGCATCGGCCAGGGCGTGCAAATGGCCGTGGGCGCGGCGCTCGCGGCGAAGGGCCGCAAGACGCTGTGCCTGGTCGGTGACGGCGGGCTGCAGGTCAACATCGGCGAACTCGCCACGCTGGTGCAGGAAAAGGCGGACGTGGTGGTGGTGCTGATGAACGACCGCGGCTATGGCGTCATCCGCAATATCCAGGACGCCCAATACGGCGGGCGGCGCGCGTACGTCGACCTGCACACCCCTGACTTCGAAACCCTCGCCGGCGCCCTCGCGCTGCCCTTTGCCCGGATAAAAGACCTCGCCACCGCACCCGCCGCACTGGCGGCGGCGCTGGCGCGCAGCGGTCCGACGCTGATCGAAATCGACATGGTGGCCATCGGCCCCTTCGCCACGGCCTTCGCCGGCCCCCCCGTTAAAAAGGCAGCCTCCCATGCGTAACGTTCTTCTGATCGGCTCCGGTGCCATAGGCTCGGTGGTGTTGCGCCACCTGCAGGGCGATGCGGCCATCCGTATGCGCTGGGTGCTGGACGTCGAGGCGCGGCGCGATTCGCTGCAGCGCGAACTGGGCGACAGCGGCAAGGCCATCTGCTCGCTCGATGAACTCGATGCCATGCCCGATTTTGCCGTCGAATGTGCCGGCCATGCCGCGGTGAAAA
This sequence comes from Bordetella parapertussis, assembly GCA_945892985.1. Classification (GTDB taxonomy): domain Bacteria; phylum Pseudomonadota; class Gammaproteobacteria; order Burkholderiales; family SG8-39; genus CAITSH01. The sequence continues at coordinate 43,177 of CAMDDU010000010.1, read as the reverse complement.
CACATGTACCGCATTTGCTTGAAAAGGGCATAGACGTGATCCTGGTGTCTATCGGCTCGCTGGCCGAGCCGGGCATTGTCGAACTGCTGGAGAAAGCGGCGCGCAAGGGCGGCGCGCAGTTAAGCCTGATTTCGGGCGCCATCGCCGCCATAGACGCCATTGCCTCGGCGCGCGTGGCCGGTCTGGACGAGGTGATTTACACCGGACGCAAACCGCCGCTCGGATGGCAGGGCACGCCGGCCGAAAAAATTGTCGACCTTGCCACGCTCAGCGCGCCAGCGGTGCTGTTTGAGGGCAGCGCCGGCGAAGCGGCGCGCCTGTATCCGAAAAATGCCAACGTCGCGGCGACCGTTTCGCTCGCCGGCCTCGGTTTTGAAAAAACCCGCGCGACGCTGATCGCCGACCCGGGCGTAAGCAAGAACATTCACCGCGTGCAGGCGCGCGGCGCCTTTGGCGAACTCGACCTGACGATTTCCGGCAACCCGCTGCCGGACAATCCCAAGACCTCGGCACTCACCGCCTACAGCGCTGTTCGCGCGATACGCAATCGTGTCGCACCTGTTGTTATCTGAAACAGGTGATCTGAAGCAGGTCATCTAAAGCGGAATATTTGAAACGGGCGGACTGAACATGGGCGCGATAGAACCGATTTACATCGGCGGCGAATGGCGCCGCGGTGGCGGCGAGGTCTATGCCTCGCACTACCCGGCCGATGGCAGTGTCACGGCCGAGCTCGCCGCGGCAAGCCTGGATGATGTCAACGCCGCCATAGCCGCCGCGCACGCCGCCTGGCAGCGGCCGAACTGGCGCGATATCAAGGCGCACGAGCGCGCCGCCATCCTGTACCGCATCGCCGCGCTGATTCGCGAGCGCGGCGAGGCGCTGGCGCAACTGCAACGCCGGGACAACGGCAAGCCGATCAGCGAAACACGCGCGCTGGTGGCCAGCGCCGCCGGCACATTCCAATTTTTTGCCTCTGCCTGCGAAACACTGGAGGAAGCCCTCACGCCCTCGCGCGGCGACTACCTCAGCATGAGCGTGCACGATCCGCTCGGCGTGGTCGCGGCCATCACGCCGTGGAACTCGCCCATCGCCAGCGAGGCGCAAAAGCTCGCCCCGGCGCTGGCCGCCGGCTGCGCCGTCATTCTCAAGCCGGCCGAAGTCACGCCGCTTGCGGCGCTGGAGCTGGCGAAGATATGCGCGCTCGCCGGCGTGCCCAAGGGCGTGCTAAGCGTGCTGCCGGGCAAGGGGTCGGTCATAGGCGAGGCCATCGTGCGCCATCCGCTCGTGCGTCGCGTCGCCTTCACCGGCGGCACCACCACCGGCCGGCGCATCGCCCACATCGCCGCCGACAAGCTCATGCCCGTGTCGCTGGAACTGGGCGGAAAATCACCGACAGTGGTGTTCGAGGACGCCGACATCGACCACGCCGTGGCCGGCGTGCTGTTCGGCATTTTCAGTTCATCTGGCGAATCGTGCATAGCCGGGTCGCGCCTGTTTGTGCAACGGCGCCTTTACGACAGTTTCATGCAACGCCTGGTCAGCGCCACACAAGCGCTGCGCGTTGGCGACCCTGAGGACGAACGCACGCAAATGGGTCCGCTGATCACCGAGCAGCACCGAAAAACCATTGAGGGTTTCGTGCAACTGGGCCTGAAAGAGGGCGGCCGGCTGCTCACCGGCGGCAGGCGCCCCGAGGGCGCGACTTACGAACGCGGCAGCTATTACCTGCCCACCATCCTCGAAGGCCTTGGCAACCGCGCGCGCATTTGCCAGGAAGAGATTTTCGGGCCGGTGCTGGTGGCGCTGCCCTTTGACGACGAAGAGGATCTTGTCGCCCAGGCCAACGACAGCGTGTTCGGCCTTGCCGCCGGGCTGTGGACGCGCGACTACAAGCGTGCCTGGCGTGTGGCGCGGCGCCTGGACACGGGCACGGTGTGGATCAACACCTACAAACTGTTTTCGGTGTCCACCCCCTTCGGCGGTACCCGCGACAGTGGCTTAGGCCGCGAAAAGGGCCGCCTCGGGTTGCTCGAATACAAGGCGCAAAAAAGCCTTTATTGGGGCCTCAACCAAGAGCCGCTACCCTGGGCCACTTGAAGAATTTAAGTATTGACGTTTTGATGTATTGACGTATTGAAGCATTTGCACAAGGACACAAGGCATGAGCATTCTCGGCATAGACCAGATCACCTACGGCGTGCAAGACCCCGCCACCTGCCGCCAGTTTTTTCTCGACTGGGGACTCACCCTCAAGCACGAGAGCGCCGACCGGCTGGAGTTTGAATGCCTCAACGGCTGCGGCGTCATTGTCGCGCGCAGCGACGATGCGGCACTGCCACCGGCGATGGAAACCGGGCCGACGGTGCGTGAAGTCGTCTGGGGCGTCGCCTCGCCGTCCAACATAAAGACGCTGGCGGCTAAACTCGCCGGCGCACCCGGGTTTTTTGAGACCGAAAACAGCATGGGTGGCGAAACCGGCGCCATAGATCCCAACGGCCTCGGCTTGCGCATACGCGTGACGCAAAAACGCGCCATTGACGTGCAAGGCGTGCCGATGAACACCTGGGGCAATGCGCAGCGCATCGACACGCGCAGCCGTGTCTATGCGCGCGCCGAGCCGGTCGAGGTCGGGCACGTGGTGTTTTTTACCGCCGCGCTCAAAGACGTGGAAGCCTTTTACTGCGAGCGTCTTGGCTTTGCCGTGTCCGACCGCTACCCGGGGCGCGGCCTGTTCCTGCGCTGCGCACCGCACGGCGGCCACCACGATGTGTTCTTTTTACAGTTGCCCACAGGCAAGCGCGGCCTTAACCACGTCGCCTTTGCCGTGCGCGACATCCACGAGGTGTTCGGCGGCGGCCTGCACTTTTCAAAATGCGGCTGGGAAACCGACCTTGGCCCCGGACGGCATCCGATTTCCTCGGCCTATTTCTGGTATTTCAAAAGCCCAGGCGGCGGTCTGGTGGAGTACTACACCGACGAGGACATGCTTACGCCGGCGTGGAAGCCACGTGAATTCGAGTCCAAACCGGAAAATTTTGCCGAGTGGGCCATTCTCGGCGGCATCGACGGCGTCAGCCGCCGGCAAAAGCAGGGGCCGGAGCCGGGCGCACAAACCCTGGCCGGTCAGGCCGCACGCAAGCCCGACTGAACAACTGCCGCTTAGCGGCCGGCGGAGCTTCTCGTAGAGACCACTCTCCAAGGGTCCGTACCCAGAGCCTAGGGCTTGGCCTTGATGAAGCTGATATCGCCGTAATAGGATCGCGCCTTCGTCTCGGTGTTATCGGTGTCCGTCATGATGCCAACAGAATGGATCAAGGTCGGATCCTCGCCAAAGGCCTTGCGATAGTCATCGAGGATGTTGCGTGTTTCCTCCAGCCATTTGCCTGCTTTGTCGCGACCGCTTTGCACCACGATCATCTTGATGCGGCCGGTGTGGCTGTTGGTAATCAGCGAATCGGGCGGCCTGCGGTTGCCCCAGATGTACATCAGCGTCGCATACGGCAGATCCTGCCCGGTGAAAGCCTTGACCTGCGCGGCGAACATGCGGTCCTCAAACGACAGTTTTGACGTGTCCCCGGAAAAGGAAACCACCACCCGCGCCGGTGAATCCTCAAACTGTCGCGTGCTGTTGTCGGCATTGGCTATCGACTGGGTGACCTTCCAGTGCCAGTGGATGCGCGGAAATTTCAGCGGGTCGACGCGCACATCGTGAACGAGTCCGGATGCCGACGAATCGGCGCTGGCGCGAATGACGGTGCGTCCGTCATCACTGACCATCTGGTATTCAGTGGGCTTTTTGAAGCGCGAAAACGTCCAGACGCGCCAGCCACCGGGCATGACCTCGCCGGGCCCGCCGGCGGAAAAATGCGTCACATCCATCACCGCGGGCAGGGCGATGCGCTCCGGTTCGGACGACAACAACACGCAACCGCCCAACAAGACAGCAAACAGCGCCCCCCCTCCTCTGACCAGCAACTTCAAAGCCATATTTTTAGTGCGCCGTTTTTTACAACGCATCCGCATAAGATCAATGAATCATTCTAACCCTGCAAAAGCCGCAGCGCCCGGCAGGCGCAGGCGGGATTCCGTTTCCCAATAGGCATAGCCCCTGGGTGGCCGGATTAAACGGCTTGCCGGGGCAACAGGACGGGCTCCGCGCGACCGAATCCGCCTTTGCGCTTTCGCGACGGCTGTCGCCCCCGCGAAGGAGTAAAATCATGCTTTCGCAGGTGTGAAAGTCATACGCTGGCTGCCCGAATCCGGGCCGTGTTTGACCTCCGCATCCGATACCCCAAACCCCGTCACCGCATTTGGCCATGGCGGCGCAGTGCCGATGCAAAGGAATCAAATTGAGGATCGAAGTTCATCTGCATGGCGACGTGCCCCTGCGGGCCGACGTAACCGCGGCGCAGGTCGAAACAGCCCTGCGCCCGCTGCTCGAGTATATCGACGAGGACAGCCTGGCCGATGTGCGCAGCGTCTACGAAGACGAACCCGGGATCCTCTACGAGGCGCAGGAGCATCTGCTGCGTGTCTGCTGGTCCGGTGATGTCGGCCGCAAATTTGGCGAAAAGGTGCAAGCCGCACTCGCCGAACTCGCGCCCTACACCGAGCATGCCGTGGGCATGTCGCTGAGTTTTTATCACGACGATGGGCAGGATGAGTTCAGCATGCTGTTCGTCGGCCCGACACCCGAGTCTATACACGAGGCGGAGCGTCTTTACCTGGTGGAGGAAATGTCGCGCCTGCTCGGACGCCATTTTACCGAGACGGAAATCGGCGAAGTCGTGACGCTGGTGAACCAGTTGTTCACGCGCAGTCGCGGCGGTGCCGGCGCATCGGGGGTCAGCGCAAGCACGGGCCTTTCCGCCAGCGCGCGCAAACGACTGCACTGAACCTATTGCAAACCGACGAAAAGGCTGGAAAGCCGCGCCCTGCAAGGGTTTCCAGCCTACTCCATGTCCTGGCGTGACCGGCCAAACTCAGGACACACCTCAGGAAACTCAGTCTGTTTTTGCGCCCTGCGCGAACCAGCGCCCCACCAGGGCACGCTCCGCATCGCTGATGCCGGTGAGGTTGCCAAGGGGCATCACCCGTGCCACCACCACCTGCTGATGGATGCGCTGTGCCTGGGCGCGTATTTGTTCGGACGTTTCGAGCGCCACACCGGCAGGCGGCGCGGCAAAACCCGGTTGCGTCGGCTTGGCGGCGTGGCAACTGATGCAGCGCGAATCGATCACCGCCTTGACCGCGGCGAACGCGACCTTTTCGCCGCCCCCCTCGGGCGCCTTGGGCGCCATCGCCACCCCGAGCAGGATAAACAGCGCCACTGCGCCAACCGGCAAGGCGAGCACCACTTTGCCTTTGTGATGCAGGTTGAAAAAGTGGCGGATCATCACCGAGGCGATCACCACCACCGCCAGCACCGCCCAGCCGTAGCGGTGGCCGTATGTCATGGGGTAGTGGTTGGACAGCATGATGAACAACACCGGCAGCGTCATGTAGTTGTTGTGCATCGAGCGCTGCTTGCCGCGTATGCCATGGATGGCATCGGGCACTGCGCCCTCGAGCATGGAGGCGATCATCTTGCGCTGGCCCGGGATGATGATCATCAGCACGTTGGCGGCCATGATGGTGCCCAGCACCGCGCCGACCTGCATATAGGCGCCGCGGCCGCCGAACACATGCGACATCGCCCAGGCGAGCACCACCACCAGCGAAAAACCGACCAACGCGAACGCCGTGCCGTTTTTCGCCAGTGGCGAACGGCACAAGCCTTCATAGACGGCAAAGCCCGACAGGATCACCGCGAGGCTGATGCCGATCGCCGCGGCCGGCGTGATATCGGCGACGCTCTTGTCAACGAGGTAGGCGCCGGCGTTGCAGTAATAGACCAGGACCAGCAGCGCGAAACCGGAAATAAAAGTCCAATAGGCCTCCCACTTGAACCAGTGCAGCTTTTCGGGCAACTGATCGGGGGCGACGAGGTACTTCTGCTTGTTGTAAAACCCGCCGCCATGTACCGACCAGATTTCTCCCGATACCCCTTTTTTGGGCGGATTCGGCGGCACAAGGTGGTTGTCCAGCCAAACAAAATAAAACGAGGCGCCAATCCAGGCTATGGCGGTAATCACGTGCAACCAGCGCACCAGCATGCTGGCCCATTCGAGGAGGTAGGCGTCCATTCAATTCAACTTTCTGGCGTAAAAAAGGGGGGAATACGGCGGCAAGGGTCGGCGCGTTACCGCGTCGGGGCAGCCGAAAAGTTCGTCGCTCCGGCTCAGACAGCCCAAGCATACGTTGCCGCGCGCGGTGGCATCAAGCCCCCGGCCCGGCCTTCTGCCAAACGGCACCACTTCAGTGCCCGCCGCCAGCAAAAGGGGCGGGGCGCCAGATCAGTGACTGTCGCCCACCCCATTTTGGACGCCCCAGATCGCCGCCAAGCCTGCCAGCGCATTTCCGCCCGCAAACCGGACATAGCCCAATCGCCGCCCTCAAATTGGTCCCCACTACGCCATTCTGCCCGGGGAAAAGCTTTTAATGGTTTCACCGCGTAGCGCAAATAAGGCAGCGCAGCCGCAACGAATCGGCGGCTTGCATGAAGAGCAGGCCAAGTTTCTTGATTTTCCGATGAAATCATGTTCAGATTCGGTCATAAACCAGTCTTGGTCGGCATCCGGAAACAGGGTTACCCCGCCCCGCCTCTCAGCCCCGCGTTCCGGCTTCAAGTCTGTATAAAATCAGGACATTTCGCCGATACGTAAAAAAGCCTCCCAGACCACGTCCATGACCCGCTCATGGCACACCGATTGCTGAAGTCAATTGCTGAAGTACCATTGTTAATCCAGCCAGAACCAAGCCAGTACCCGTTATCGCCTCGAACTGAATAAATCGAACAACCCGAAAAATCAGGAGAACGCGCATCATGACCTCTTTCACCCAAATCACCCGCCGCGGCTTTGCCGCTGCGCTTGCTGCCCTTGCCCTTACCCTTGCGGCGCTGTCAGGCCCGACCTTCGCCCAGGCCCAGCCACTGACCAAGATCCGCTTCGTCCTCGACTGGCGTTTCGAAGGCCCGGCCGCGCTCTTCCTTGTAGCCAAGGCGAAAAAATATTTCGAGCAGGAAGGCCTCGATGTCACCATAGACTCGGGTTCGGGCTCCGGCGCAGCGGTCAACCGTGTCGCCTCGGGCGCCTATGAGATGGGCTTTGCCGACATCAGCGCGATGATCGAATTCATGGCCACCAACCAGGCCAACCCGGGCGCACGCATGCAGGCGGTATATATGGTCTACGACTATTCGCCGGCCGCCGTGTTCGCGATGAAAAAATCAGGCATTACCAAACCGTCCGACCTGAACGGCAAGAAACTCGGCGCTCCGGTGTTTGATGCCGGACGCAAGGCCTTCCCGATGTTTATCAAGGCCAACAATCTCGATTCGAGCAAGATCACCTGGACCGCCATGGAACCGGCACTGCGCGAAACCATGCTGGTGCAGGGCCAGGTGGATGCCATCACCGGCTTCACTTTCACCAGCCTGCTTAACCTCAACGCACGCGGCGTCAAGGACGAGGATGTGGTGATGATGAAGTACGCCGACAACGGCGTGAAACTCTACGGCAACGTGATCATCGCCAGCCAGAAATTCATCGACCAGAACCCCAAGGCGGTCGCCGGCTTTCTGCGCGCCCTCACCCGCGGCATGAAGGACGGCATCGCCGATCAGGCTTACGCCATCCAGGTGTTGAAAGAGCGCGACCCGCTCATCAACGTCGCACTGGAAACGCGCCGGCTCAAGATGGCCATCGATGACTCCATCGGCACGCCCGGCTTCAGGGCCGACGGCATAGGCGCGATCAACAAGGTGCGCTTCGAGGACACCGTCGCCCAGGTGGTGTCCGCCTTCGGCATCAAGCAGGCGCCAAACGCGGACAACATGTTCAATTCGAGCTTTCTCCCGCCCAAGTCGGAACGGCAGATTTTCCCCAAGTAAGGCCACGCTGATCTGCAAACCCCTGCCGCCCGGGAGCAGCAAGGCGGCAGGGGCTTTTTTCGACTCTCACCAGGAAGCACCATGGCACACGCATTTGTCGAATTCGACAAGGTCGATCTCGCCTACGATGAAACAAGCGGCAACGCCATCGAGGACATCTCGATGACCATACGCGAGGGCGAATTCATCGCCATCGTCGGGCCAAGCGGCTGCGGCAAATCCACTTTCATGAAACTGTGCACCGGTCTCAAGGCACCGACCAAGGGCACGGTCATCGTCGACGGCCGTGAAGTCGGCGGTCCGCTGAAGATTGTCGGCATGGCTTTCCAGAACGCCACGCTGCTGCCCTGGCGCACCACCCTAGACAACGTGCTGCTGCCGCTGGAAATCGTCGAGCCCTACCGCTCCAGTTTCAAACAGAAAAAAGCCGAGTACGTCGAGCGCGCCAAAGCCCTGCTCAAGACCGTGGGTCTCGAGGGCTACGACGACAAATTCCCCTGGGAACTTTCGGGCGGCATGCAGCAACGGGCCTCGATCTGCCGCGCCCTCGTGCACGAACCCAAATTGCTGATGCTCGACGAGCCCTTCGGCGCGCTCGACGCCTTCACCCGCGAAGAGCTGTGGTGCGTGCTGCGCGACCTCTGGGCGCTGAAAAAATTCACCGTGGTGCTGGTCACCCACGATTTGCGCGAGGCGAGCTTTCTCGCCGACAAGGTGTATGTGATGAGCAAACGTCCGGGCAGGATGCTGGTCGAGCGGCACATTGATATCGAGCGTCCGCGCGACCTCGAGGTCACTTACAGCGACAAATTCACCTCCATCGTGCTCGAATTACGCGAGCACATCGGCCACATCAGAAAAACCTGACCGGCGCATATCATGGCAAAACAACACAAACTCGAACCCTACGCCCCGTGGATCGCGCTGGCGATCATCCTGCTGACCTGGGAGGGTTCTTGCCGGCTGTTCGACATTTCGGAGTTCATTTTCCCCGGCCCCATCGGCATCGTGCTGTCGCTCAATGAGTTCGCCGGCCCCATCACCAACCATGCTCTGCAGACCTTCTGGACCACCATGGCCGGCTTTGGCCTCGGCGTGATCGTCGGCACGCTGCTTGGCTTTCTCATCGGGTCCTCGCGCTTTCTCTACAACGCACTCTACCCGCTGATGGTCGGCTTCAACGCCATTCCCAAGGCCGCCTTCGTTCCGGTGCTGGTGGTGTGGTTCGGTATCGGCACGGTGCCGGCCATCCTCACCGCTTTCCTGATCTGCTTTTTCCCCATCACGGTGAACGTGGCCACAGGCCTTGCGACGCTGGAACCGGAACTGGAGGACGTGTTGCGTGCACTGGGCGCGAGCCGCATCGACGTGTTGCTCAAGGTCGGCCTGCCGCGCTCGCTGCCCTACTTTTTTGCCTCACTCAAGGTCGCCATTACGCTCGCCTTCGTCGGTTCCGTCGTATCCGAAACGGTGGCGGCCAATGAGGGCATCGGCTACCTGATGATGTCCGCCGGCTCACAAATGCGCATGCCGCTCGTTTTCGCCGGACTGGTGGTGATCAGCGCCATGGCGATGGTGATGTACGAAGTATTCGCGGTGCTGGAGCGGCGCATGACCGGCTGGGCCACACGCGGCATGAACGCATCGAACTGAGTTTCGCGCCCCCCTGAGTTTCGCGCCCCATAAGGGCAGGCGCACCGCGCAAGGCCGGCGGTGCGCACAGCACAGCTTGCGAAACCGTGAGCCCGTGCAACCGGTCAGGTCAGGGTGACGCGGGCAAACTTGCGCTTGCCCACCTGCAGCACCACTGTGGCGCCTGCAACGAGCTTGAGCTCGCGATCGCTGACGCGTTCGCCATCGAGCCGCACCCCACCCTGCTCGATCATGCGCAAGGCCTCGGCCGTACTGGGCGTCAGCCCGCTCTGGCGCAACACATGGGCGATGCCCAGCGGCTGCCCGCCCAGCGCGAGCGTGACCGCCGGCATGTCCTCGGGCGCCACGCCCTGGCGAAAGCGCGCTTCAAAATCCACCAACGCCGCCTCAGCAGCCGCGCGCGAGTGAAAGCGCGTGACGATCTCCTGGGCGAAGGTGACCTTGATATCCCGCGGATTGCGTCCGCCGGCGACGTCTTTTTTCCAGCCGGCCACCGTGGCGCCCGACGCAAAGGAAAGCAATTCGATATAGCGCCACATCAATTCGTCGGAGGCGGACATGAGCTTGCCAAACTGCTGCTGCGGCGCCTCGGTGATGCCGACGTAATTGCCCAGCGACTTCGACATTTTGTTCACGCCGTCCAGCCCCTCTAGCAGCGGCATGGTCAGGATGCATTGCTGCGCCTGCCCGTTCTGCTTCTGCAACTCACGCCCCACCAACAGGTTGAATTTTTGGTCGGTACCGCCCAGTTCGACGTCGGTTTTCATTGCCACCGAATCGTAGCCCTGCATCAGCGGATAAAGGAACTCATGGATGGCGATGGGCTGATTGCCCTTGTATCGCTTGGAAAAATCATCACGCTCGAGCATGCGCGCCACGGTGTAACTTGCAGCGATGCGAATCATGCCGGCCGCGCCCAGTTCGTTGCACCAGCTCGAATTGAACAGGATCTCGGTCTTGTCCGGGTCGAGTATCTTGAACACCTGTTGCTGGTACGTTTTGGCGTTCTCGAGAATTTGTTCGCGCGAGAGCGGCGGACGCGTGGCGTTTTTGCCGGTCGGATCACCGATCATCCCGGTGAAATCGCCGATAAGAAACTGCGCGGTATGGCCCAGTTCCTGAAAATGGCGCAATTTGTTGATGACCACGGTGTGCCCCAGATGCAAATCCGGGGCGGTCGGATCCATGCCCAGCTTTACCCGCAAGGGCCGGCCGGTTTTGAGTTTCTCGACCAGTTCTGCCTCAATCAGCAGTTCGTCGCAGCCGCGCCGAATCAGTTCAAGCTGTTCTGCAGGCGCTTTCATCGGACCATTCCGGAGTAGGAAAACAATGTCATTTTATTGTTGGAGAAATTGAAAAGGCGGGCGATATCCCCTTTAAACCACTCAAATCGGCGGCTATGGCGGGGGAAAATCGATGATTTACAAGCTTTTCATCGTTTACCAGCATTATTCAACAGCCTGTTAGAATAGCGCCACCTAAGCTGTTGAAATCAATATGCAAGCACTCAAAAACGCAATTTTAGCCCAATCCCGATTGTGGCAGCAGCCGAAAATACGCCGCACCGCCGTCGTCGCGCTGATTTCGTGCTTCGGTATGGTCGCAGCATTTGGCACCGTGCCGGAAATGCCGCTACAACCACTCACCAGCCAGACCGTGGTTGAAGCGCTCACCCTGAACCTCGTGGCCACCGAAACCGAGCCGGCGCCGCAGGTGTACTGGCACGAGGAGCGCTTCCAGCGTGGCGACACCTACACCGCATTTTTGCAGCGCCTCGGCGTTAGCGACGAGGAGGCGCAACGCTTGATGCGCCGCTCGGAAATGGCCAAGCCCCTGCGTGCCTTGCGTCCGGGTTCCATCGTGCAAGCGCAGACCGCCGACGATGGCAGCCTGTTGTCGATGCGGCTGATTGCTTCGCGCGACACGGTGGTCGGTGTCGTTCGCGAGGGTGAGGGCTTTCGCGCGATCGAAGAGTCCGGCACGCTGGTGCGACAGACACAAGTGAAGTCCGGTGAAATCCGCAGCTCGCTGTTCGCCGCGACCGATGCGGCCGGCGTGCCCGACAACGTCGCCACCCAGCTTGCTGATATTTTCGGCGGCGATGTCGATTTTCACCGCGACCTGCGCCGCGGGGACAGCTTCAGCGTGGTCTATGAGATCCATTACTTCAACGGCCGTCCGGTCTATTCTGGCCGCGTACTGGCGGCGGAGTTCGTCAACAACAAAAGAACGCTGCGTGCGGTCTGGTTTGACGAAGAAGGTGAGGGCAGGGGCGGCTATTACACCCCTGATGGCAAAAACATGCGCAAAGCCTTTTTGCGCTCGCCGCTGGAGTTCTCACGCGTGACCTCCGGCTTTGCCATGCGCTTTCATCCCATTCTGCAGCAATGGCGCGCCCACAAGGGCGTCGACTATGGCGCCCCGAATGGAACGCGCGTACGCGCCACGGGTGACGCGATCGTCGAATTCGCCGGCCGCCAGGGCGGCTACGGCAATGTCGTGATCCTGCGCCACAGCGGCAGTTACAGCACCACCTACGGTCACCTTTCGGGCTTCGCCAGGGGCATCAAAAAAGGCGTACGTGTCGCCCAGTCTGATGTCATCGGCTTTGTCGGGCAGACCGGCTGGGCGACCGGCCCGCACCTGCACTACGAATTCAGGGTCAACAACGAGCACCGCAATCCGCTCACCATCGCTCTTCCGACGGCACTGCCCGTTCCCGCAGGCAAGCTGGCGGTGTTTCACGCTTCTGCGACACCGCTTGCCGGACAACTCGACCTGCTGCGCAACACCAACCTCGCCTTGATGGAGTGAGCGTCTCCGGCCTCTACATCGGCCTGATGTCGGGTACCAGTCTCGACGGCGTGGACGCCGCCGCGGTCGAATTTGCAGACAGCGGGCTGCGACTGCTTGGAACGTCCTTTATCCCCTACCCCGATGCGCTTCGCGTCGCACTGCTCGCCTTGCACGACAGCGGCACAGATGAGTTGCACCGGGCGGCGCAGTTATCATTGCAACTCAGCCGCCTCTACGCTGAGGCGGTCAACGAACTGATCGCAAAAAAGGCCCTCAAGGCCGGCGATATCGCTGCGATCGGCTGCCACGGACAAACCGTGCGCCACAGGCCGGAGCTCGGCTACACATTGCAATTGGGTGCGCCGGCCTTGCTGGCAGAACTCACCTCGATCAGCGTCGTCGCCGACTTTCGCAGCCGTGACATCGCCGCGGGCGGGCAGGGTGCGCCGCTAGTCCCGGCCTTTCATGCGGCGCTGTTCAGCCATTCGGAACGGCACCGTGCCATCGTCAACATCGGCGGCATCGCCAACCTGACCGACCTCCCGGCGGGTGACCCCGCCGGGGCCAGCGGCTTTGACACCGGCCCGGGCAACCTGCTCATGGATGCCTGGACGGCGAAGCATCTGGGCACGCCCTGCGACACTGGCGGGGCGTGGGCCGCATCGGGTCGTGTTGTGGCGGCGCTACTCGAGACCATGCTCGCGGACCCGTATTTCGCCCTATGCGCGCCCAAAAGCACCGGGCGCGATCATTTCAATTTCGCCTGGATAAAATCACATTCGCTCGCTGGACTCGCGCCTAAAGACGTGCAGGCAACCCTGGCCGAACTTACGGCCCGCTCGATCGTCCATGCGGTGAAGGCATCAAACGCAAATGAACTCTGGCTTTGCGGCGGCGGCGCACACAATAGCGAACTGCTCAGGCGCATTGCTGCCCACCTGCCCGACTGCCCGGTCGGCAGCACCGCCGATCTGGGCCTCGATCCGGATTGGGTCGAGGCGGCCGCCTTTGCCTGGCTGGCAAAACAGGCGATGGTTCATCAGAGCGGCAATCTCCCGGCGGTCACCGGCGCAAGGGCGCCACGCGTGCTCGGGGCGATCTATCCCGGCTAAAAAGCCCTTTAAATCCCGATGAAGTCCTTTTTTACCGATCACCCGACGCCACTCTGACTGCGCCGATTTCACCCCACTTCCCCCAAACCGAACCTACACCGTCACCCGCCAATCATGAATCCAAACCAAGTACTGCACGAAGTCGCACAACTAGCGCAACAGGGACAACTCGATTTGGCGCAAAAAAAATGCCGCGCCTTCATCGAAAAATTTCCCGCCAATCTGGAGGGGCAGAAACTCTACGGCATGATTCTCAGCAATCTGGGTAATCACGCCGATGCCGCGCGTCACCTCATGACGGTGGTGCTCTTCGGCCCACCCGATGTCGATGTGCTCTTTGATCTGGCCGATGCCCTGACCGCCTCAGAGCAGTACGCCGCGGCGTGTGTGTACTACTTCAAGGCAATTGGACTTGCACCCAGCTCGCCAGAACTGCATTTCAACCTTGGCTTTGTGACACAGCGTCTGGATCGGCATATGGCGGCTGTGCAAAGTTACGAGCAGGCCCTGCGCCTGCGTCCGGATTGGATTGATGCGCACAACAACATCGGCTTGTCGCTGATTGAGCTTGATCGTCCGGAGGAGGCCGCCGCGCACTTTCGTAAGGTTCTCTCGCTTGAGCCAAACCATCTTTATGCGACCAACAACCTCGGCCTCGCGCTGGCCGACCTGGATCGCTTCGACGAGGCCATCCAAAGCTATAAGCGCGCTGTTGAAATGAAGCCCGATTATTTCGAAGCGCACAACAATATGGGTTGGTCCCTGATGGAACTGCGGCGCTACGACGATGCGTTACGACAATTTCAGAAATCATCGGGCATTAATCCGGCCTACCACCGGGCCATCTACAATGAGTCGGTTGCGCTGCTGAGCATCGGTGATCTGCCTGACGGACTGCGCAAATACGAGTCGCGCTGGAACACACCGCGTTTCCCAAACCAGAAACCGGTCATGGACTGTCCGCAATGGGTGGGCGACGAAGATTTGTCGGGTAAATCGATTTTTGTCTACGCTGAGCAAGGCCTTGGCGACACCATACAGTTTTGCCGCTACCTGCCCCTGCTCGCTGCAAAAACCGGGCAGGCCACGGTGGAGGTTCCCGAAAACCTTCAAAATCTTCTCGCGACCCTTGACGGCAAACTCGCCCTGGTCACACCCGGGGGCGTACCGGCCGGCTATGACTTCCACATCCCGATGTGCAGCCTGCCGCTGGCCTTCAAGACCGCCACCGGGACAATCCCCGCGGCTGTCCCTTACCTCGCAGTACCATCGGAATCCGCAAGCAAATTCGCCGATGTGCAACGCACACCGGGCGCCCTGAACATCGGCATTTGCTGGCGCAGCGGATCACGCCACCGGCTGATGAAAAAGCGCGACATGGCGCTTGGCAGCCTGCTTAAAGCCTTGAAAAGCGCCGCCCCGTCAACGCGCGTGTTCAGCCTGCAAAAGGAAGCGACCGCCGATGAGCTGAAGTCGCTTGCGGCGGCCGGCGACATCGCCGATCTGGGTGGCCGGTTTGCCGACTTCTCCGACACGGCTGCGGCGATAGCGCAAATGGACCTGGTCATTTCGGTCGACACATCGGTTGCCCACCTGTGCGGCGCCTTGGGCATCCCGGTCTGGATTGCCCTGATGTACTCACCCGACTGGCGCTGGCTGCCCGCGAACGAACAAAGCGCGTGGTATCCGAGCGCACGGCTGTTCCGGCAATCTGCGATCGGTGACTGGGCGAATGTCGTCGCCGAAATTTCCACCGCACTCCCGGCGTTCACAGCAAAACCTGGCTGAGCCGGTGCGTAGCGGATGGGCATTAAAAAAGGGCGCCGCGGCGCCCTTTTTTTCAACCGCTGAAGTTCAGGCGGAGAAGGACGATCCGCAACCGCAGGTGCTGGTTGCATTCGGGTTCTTGATGACAAACTGCGCGCCCTCAAGGCCGTCGGAGTAGTCAATCACCGCACCCACCAGATACTGGTAGCTCATCGGGTCGATCAACAGTTTGACGCTGTTTTTTTCCATCACGGTGTCATCTTCGTTTTGCTCTTCATCGAAGGTGAACCCGTACTGAAAGCCGGAGCAACCGCCGCCGGTGACGAACACGCGCAGCTTGAGCTCGGTGTTGCCTTCCTCGTCAATCAGATCCTTGACCTTTTGGGCGGCGTTGTCGGTAAAGACCAGCGGTGCGGGCATTTCGGCGACTGCATTCATGATATTGCTCCTGAAAACATAGTAATGAGACTTGATAGCCTGCTTATATTGGGTCAGCTGTTGCTGGACGCAAGCTTCAACTCGACGGTCTTGCCTTCGCTTGCGGCGCGATGCACAAGACGCCCTTCGATAATGGCGCCCAGGTGCATTTCCAGCGTGTTGTATTGCACATCTCCCAAGACACGGGAATGCGCCTGAAGTTCCAGAAACTCAGTCGAATAGACCGGGCCGAGCACGTTGCCATTGATCACCAGGTGCGAGACATGGATCTCGCCCTCGATCTTGGCGTGTTCGCTGATCACCAGCGTGCTCGGTTGTTCGGCCGAAGCGACGACGTTGCCCTTGACCTCGCCATCGACGCGCAAACCGCCAATAAACGTAAGATTGCCCTCGATACGGGTACCCGCGCCAATCAAGCTGTCGATGCGATTTTGTGGCTTGCTGGTTTTTTTACCGAACATAGTCGTTTTCCCTTAAAGAACAGCTCAGGGCAGCTTGTATATCTGCGTCGCGCGCAGTTGTCCTGAAACCGTATCAAAGACCCGCACCTGCACTGACTTCACCTTGGCGGCAGGATTCACGCGGAAGGTACCTTCAGCCCGGTGAAAGTATTTGAAATTAAAGCGATAAGCCGGATCACTGCCGGGTTTTTCCCCGGGAATGGGAATGATAACAGTTTTGCCTTCGAGCTGCAGTTCAACCAAGAACTGAATCGCACTTTGCTGCTCCTTGTCGCGGCGGCCGCCCTGCAAAACCAGCAGGCGGAAACGGTATTCGCCCGCCAGGGCATCGGGCTCGACCTTGAAACGGTTGATCGACACCTTGCCCTCGCCTTTTTCCACCGGGATAAGGTTTTCGAAAAATGCCAGATCCTCTTTCAGGCGGCCGTTTTCCTCCTCGAGCTGCCGCACCTGGCGCGCCATCTGTGCCTGCGTTTCGCGCTCGATGCGCACACGACTTTCGCCGGCGTCGGCGAGCGCCCGCAGCTTGGATGTATCTTCCCGCATCCGCGCCACCTCGCTGCGAAGGCGCGTCACCTCCTGTTCGATTTCGCCGCGATCGAATCCGGCAAAACGCCGCCCGGCGTCATACATCCACGCCGCGAGGGTCAGCGACATCGAAAGCAGGATGAAAAACAGCAGCCAGCGCCAATACCAGGCGACGTGGGTGCGCACCGTCATGCGCGGCGCGGATATGCCGAAGCGTTGGCGGATGCGCTTGATCAGCTTGAGCATGAGGTGTCGGCCAGGGTCTCGATTGGCGTCTAAGTCAGGGTATCGGCCTGGCGTCGAGGCTCAAGGCAGCACGGGCACGTGCTTGAGACCGAGGGTTTCTTCCAGCCCGAACATGATGTTCATGTTTTGCACCGCCTGTCCGGCCGCCCCCTTGACCAGATTGTCGATCACCGACACCACGACCAGCGTATCGCCGCCATTGGGGCGGTGCACAGCGATACGGCAGGTATTGGAAGCGCGCACCGAACGGGTGTCGGGCTGACTGCCCGCGGGCAGCACATCGACGAAACGCTCGCCGGCATAGCGCTTTTCAAACAAAGCCTGAAAGTCAGCCTCCTTGGTAATGCGCGCATACAAGGTTGCCAGAATGCCGCGGATCATCGGCGTCAGGTGCGGGACAAAGGTGAGCCCGATCGGGCTGCCTGCAGCCTTGGCAAGGCTTTCTTTTATTTCCGGCACATGGCGGTGGCCGGCGATGGCGTAAGCGGAGAAATTATCCGAAGCCTCGGAAAAATTAATGTTCAGCTCGGCCTTGCGCCCCGCCCCGGACACACCCGACTTGGCGTCGGCCACAATGTGACCGGCGTCTATGAGACCTGCCTCCAGCAGCGGCAGCAGGCCCAGTTGCACGGCGGTTGCATAACACCCCGGGTTGCCGATCACGCGCGCCTGCTTGATCGCGGCGCGGTTGATTTCGGGCAGACCGTAGACAGACTCCTTCACCAGGTCGGGCGCGCTGTGCTCGAGTTTGTACCACTTCTTCCATTCCAGCAGATCCTGCAGCCTGAAATCAGCGGCAAGGTCGATGATGCGTACGCCTGCGCCGACAAGGCGGTGCGCATCGCTCATCGCCACACCATGGGGCGTGGCGAAAAAAACCACATCGCAGTGTTCAAGACCGGCGCCGGCCGCCTCGGAGAACGCCAGATCGACGTGACCGCGCAGAGAGGGAAACATTTCGTCCACGCGCGTGCCGGCCTCCTTGCGCGAGGTGATCACACGCAACTGGGCCTGCGGATGCTGGCTCAAAATGCGCAGCAATTCCACGCCCGTATATCCGGTACCGCCGACGATGCCGATTTTGATGCTCATGTTGTCACCGTATCATGAAATAGTGAAACCTTCGCCGCCACACGCGTCCTTGCCGCACATAAACAGCTTGCCTTCATCTTAGGTGCGCCGGCAAAGCCGATGCCGCAAATGAAAAAGCCGCCCTGCAGGCGGCTTGTCCATTTTCCAGTCGCTCGAATGGATCAGCGCTTGGAGAACTGCTTGCGACGACGCGCCTTGTGCAGGCCGACTTTCTTGCGCTCAACCTCGCGTGCATCGCGTGTGACGAAACCCGCTTTGCTCAGCGCGGGCTTGAGCTCGGCATCAAACTCGATCAGCGCGCGGGTGATGCCGTGGCGAACCGCACCGGCCTGGCCGGACTCGCCGCCGCCGTCAACGTTGACCATGATGTCAAAATCGGCACGGCCGATCAGCACCAGCGGCTGGCGCGCCACCATGCGGCCGGTTTCACGACCGAAGTACTGGTCGATGGGCTTGTCGTTGACGATGAAATCGCCCTTGCCCGGCTTCATGAACACGCGTGCAACGGCGCTCTTGCGCCGGCCGGTACCGTAAAAGTAATCGCCAATCATCGCTGGATCTCCAGAGTCTTGGGCTGCTGCGCAACGTGCGGATGGTCGCCGCCGGCATACACCTTGAGTTTTTTCAACATGGCGTAGCCAAGGGGGCCTTTGGGCAGCATGCCCTTGACAGCCTTTTCCAACGCACGGGTGGGGAAACGGGCCTGCATTTTTTCGAAATTTGTTTCGTAGATACCGCCCGGGTAACCGGTGTGGCGGTAATAGGTCTTGTCCTTGGCCTTGTTACCGGTCACACGCAGCTGGCCGGCGTTGACAACAACGATGTAATCACCGGTGTCAACGTGCGGCGTGTACTCGGGCTTGTGTTTGCCGCGCAGACGGCGCGCGATCTCGACCGCAACGCGACCCAATATTTTTTCGTTGGCGTCTATCAGAAACCACTCGCGCCGCACTTCGTGCGACTTGGCTGAAAAGGTTTTCATTTGTGACCCGTGCCTGCTTGTTTTGAAGGTGATCCCATCGCGGGGCGCTTTTTGTCCGTAGTCTGTACCGCCGGAAAACAAGCTGGAACCGGCCGACCGCTAACTGAAGCACCCTTCCCAAGTAAATAACTCACCCGGAAAATACGAATCAAGGAAAGCCCATAATTCTATTGAAATTAGCCCCCTCTGTCAAACCAAAGTCAAACCAAAGTCAAACCCAAGCCAAACCCGCGTCAAACAAAGGTGCAGGCTAGGCAGAACTGCTGCCAGCGTCCCCGGTCCGGGGTAAAATCCCCGCCCAATCAACACGAAAACAGGATTTTGCCATGGAAAGCCGCGTACGCTGGGTGGGCAGCGATGGCATGAGCTTTGTCGCCGAGACCGGCAGCGGCCATGCCTTTGTGATGGACGGCGCCCCGGAGGGCGGCGGCCACAACCTCGGCCCGCGGCCGATGGAAACGGTGCTGGCCGGAACCGGCGGCTGCACCGCCTATGACGTTGTGGTCATCCTGAAAAAAAGCGGCCAGGACATCACCGGCTGCGAAGTCAGGCTCAGCTCCGAGCGCGCGCCGACCGACCCCAAGGTGTTCACGCGCATACACATGCACTTCATCATCCGCGGCCGCAACATCAAAGCGGCCATGGTGGAGAGCGCGATCAAGCTGTCGCACAACAAATACTGCTCCGCTTCGATCATGCTGGGGAAAACGGCAGAAATCACCCACGATTACGAGATCGTGCAAGAGTGATTCGGCAAGGCGGCAAACGGCTGCGCAAGCGCTTAGGCTTGCAGAACGACCCTGCGGCCCTGCGCTCCCGAAGCGCGCCTTCAGCGCCGCTTCAAATCCGGTAAGACACCCGCGTCATCACACCAGCGGCCACGCGCATGGCCTGCTTGACCGGAGCGGGCAGTTCCGCCGCCCCAAGGCTGCGCGCCGTGGCGGCGTGTTGGGCCTCGTCGTCACGCATGGCGCTGACCACTGCACGGGTCTTCGCATCGCGCTCATCCAGGCGCGACAAATGTCCCTGCAAATGCGCTGCCACCTGTTTTTCCGTTTCAGCCAGAAACCCGAGGTTCCATTTATCACCCAGCCTCCCGGCGACCAAGCCCATGGCGAGCGCACCGGCATACCAGAGCGGATTGAGCAGGCTCGTGCGCCCGCCCAGCTCGGTGATGCGCTGCTCGCTCCAGGCAAGATGATCGAGCTCCTCACGCGCCGCGGCGTCCAGCGCGGCGCGAATACCGGGCGCATCGGAACTGAGCGCCTGCCCCTGGTAAAGCGCCTGGGCGCAGACCTCTCCGCAATGATTAACGCGCATCAAGGCCGCGGCCTCGCGCCGGCCAGCCTCGGACAGTTGCGCTTCGGTGAGCCCCGCAGCCGGTGAGGGCCGCGCCGCCTGCGCGACGCCGGCGAGGGTGCGCAGGCCTTTATCGAAATGACGTATCAGATTGTCTGGTTCAAACATTGCGTTCTCAGGTTTTCGGGGTTTCGGGGTTTCAGTTTTACTGTTTCAAGATGGCATGGCTATTTGTCGGACTGCACCACGTCCGCCGCGGCTAGCGCCTTGACAACGATAGGCCTTGGCGGCAGGCCTTGCTGATTCAGGTGCCACATTTGCTCATAGGCCGATTCCAGGTGGCGGGTAAAGCGCGCGGTGTCAAAGAGCGCATGCGTCAGTCTATTGCGAGCAAGCCTTGCCTTCAACTCGCCCATCCTGGTTTGGTCCAAAGCCAATGCCGTCCCGAGCGCGGCATAGGCCTGCAAGTCATGGGTGATGAGATCCGGCAATCCAACCGCGCGCAACAAGCTGCCCGCCATTCTGGCCGCAAAAGCGTCGCCGCAACAAGTCAGAACAGGCAGTCCCGCCCAAAGCGCGTCGCTCACGTTAGTGCCGGCGTTATAAGGCAGGGAATCGAGAAACAAATCGGCCAGGCGCAAGCGCGCAAGGTGGTCGGCATACGCCATGCGTTGCGCAAAAATCAGCCGGGCCGGATCAACGCCTAGCTTTTCGGCTTCGGCACGCAGATTGCGTTGCGCCGACGCCAGGTCGGCGAGCAACCAAAGCACGCTGCCGGGAACCTGTTTCAGCATGCCCATCCAGATGGCAAACATGTCCGGCGTGATTTTAACGCTGTGATTGAACGAGCAAAAAATAAAACCCGCCACAGGCAGCCCAGCTGACGCACGCTCGGGCGTGACGGGCGCAATTTCCCTCCTGTCATCGTTGGCCTGAAAGCAGTCGGGCAAATAAACCAGCTTCTCGGCATAGCATTGCTGCCTCTGCTCCGGAATGACAAAATCATCGGCGATGATGTAGTCGATGTGTTCGCTGCCCTGCGTCCCCGGAAACCCGAGGTAACTAACCTGAACCGGCGCCGGGCGGTAGGCAAAAATCCGCTCTCTGGAATTTTGCGTCGGCCCGGCCAGGTCCACGGCAATATCGACGCCCATTTCCCGCATCAACATAGCCACGGCCTGATCGCTTTGATCATAGGCGTGAATGAAATGATCAAACGCGCCCTTGAGCCGATCCGCCATCGCGCCGGGCAGGTCCGGGTTCAGGGCAATGGCGATGGTTTCAAAGCGGCTTCGGTCGTGATGCTCAAATACGCCCGCGGTCAAAAAGGCCACCGCGTGCTCACGAAAATCAGGTGAAATATAGGCCACCCTGATGCGCTGGTCACGGGCTCGTGCCCTTGGCAACACCGGCAGGGTCGGCACGATCGGCGCACTGCGCTGATTGACGGCGTGCACATACGCCCTGGCGCAGCGCAGCTGGTCTTCGGCGGTGTCCGAAATTATGCTGAAATCCAAGGGCACGATGAGCGGCTTACCGGCCTGCACCGCGGCGCAAACACGCGCGAGATCTGACGCGCAGTCCGCCCAGTCGCAAACCATACGCCGGGAATGGATTAAATTTCCGAGCGCGAATGTGCAGTCAGCATCGATAGCCAGCGCGCGCTCAAAAGCCAGGATGGCCTCCGGCAGCCGCTGCAATTCGCGCAGCACGAGGCCGCGAATAGTGTGCGTCTGCGCGTTGCCCGGCGCCACGGCCAGGGCTGCATCGCAGTTGGATAACGCCGCCGCGTAAAGACCCAGCGTCATCAACATGGTACCGCGCGTGGTGCGCGCCTCGGCGTAGTCGGGCCGGAGGACAAGCGCGCTATCCAGGCAAAGCAAGGCCTCGTCGCCGCGCTTGAGCACCATCAGCGCATTGGCTTTGCCAAACAGGCACTCGGGGAACGCGGGCTTGAGCGCCAGCGCTAGCTCAAAGCTGTCCAGCGCCTCAGCGGCACGACCCAGCGCAAACAAGGCATTACCGCGGTTGTGCAGCGCATCCGGATAGCGCGGCATGCGCGCCAAAGCCGCATCAAAGCTTGCCAGCGCGGCATCCAAGCGATTGAGCTCGCGCAGCGCAATGCCGCGGTTATTGATGATTTCGGCAAAATCGGGCGCGTAGCTTAGCGCGCGCTCGTAACTGTCCAGCGCCTGCTGGTGACGGCCCATAGCCCGCAGCAGGTTGCCGCGATTGCTCAAGGCCTCGGGGTAGGCGCTGCGGATCGCGAGCGCCTTGTCGTAGGCCTGCAAGGACGCGTCATCACGCCCCAAAGCCTGCAAGGCGCTGCCGCGGTTGCAATGCGCCTCGGCATAATCGGCACGCAGGGCCGCCGCACGCTCAAAACTGAGCAAGGCATCGGCATGGCGGGCCAGGGACTGCTGCGCGATACCCAGATTCAAATGGGCTGGGGCCGAATCAGCGCGGATTTTCAACGCCGCCCGCAACAACTTGACGCCCTCCTCGGGCAAGCCCAGCTGCAATTTCAGAATGCCGGAAAAATGCAGGGCATCGAAGTTTTTTGGCTGTGCGCGCAACACCCGCTGATACAGGCCGGCGGCCTCATCCAGGCGACCCTGGCTTTGCAGCGCAAGGGCTTCAGCAACAAGATTGGCGGGCAAGGGACTCATTGAAGTAATACGCTGTTACGAATTCGGGGGCTATTGAATAACACCGCGCCAAGCATAGCGCCTGCGGGGACTAAGGTAAAAGCGTAAGAGGGTAAAAGGGTAAAAGGTGAAAGGTGAAAGGTGAAAAGTGAAAAGTAAAAGGTAAAAGCTAAAAGGACTAAAAGGGCTAAAAAAAACGGGCGCCGAAGCGCCCGTTTTAGGTACTGCCTGGTCTCGTCTGATTAGAACGCGTGCTTCATGCCCAGGGCTACAGCCGTCAGGTCCTGACCGGTGGTGGCAGAATAACCGGCGCCGTTCACGCCAGTTTTGGCAACTATCGGGCTGAACGTAGCGAACTGCTTGTTGTTCAAGTCCAAGTAAGACACATAGACCGACGTGCGCTTGGACAGGCTGTGCTCGTAGCCCAGGGTATAGGCTGTCGCACTGGTATCGCTGCCGCAGAAGAAGTTGGAAGAAATAATGGCACCAGCACCTTCCGAGTTCGCCGTATTGGCTGCACTCACGCCCAGGGAACCGCAGCTCTTGTTGCCCGAATTGGTCGAATAACCGCCATACACGCGGCCATTGCCAACCGGAGCCGAAGCACCAAGGAACCAGCTGTCACGCTTGAAGTTGTTGCCACCCAGGGAAACATTCTGTGTACCAACGTTAGCAATCGCGGTGTTACCGTAGGCCAGCGTCTCATAATTGGCCTGGAGTTTCACCACACCAAAGTCATACGAACCATAGAGGTGGGTGCCCGTATCCTCAGCTGCGTTGTTGGTCGAGATTACCGTGGCCGCAGCGCCAGTGGCGTTGCTAAAGGTGCCCGTAGCGCGGAAGCCCTGGTGACGCTCATGCGAAATACCAGCCTGCATCTTGCCAGCAGAGTAGTCCACGTTCATGGAGAACAGGGTGGGCGAGTTAGCCCTCACCGGGGTGGCCGGCGCTGCGTTCGTCACCGAGTCCGACTTCGACTGGTTCCCGACATAAGCAAACTTGGCCTGCACACCAGCCATACGGGGGGTCCAGTACTGAATCGAGTTGGTGACACGGCGATGGAACGCGGTCGCGTTACCTTCAACCTGGCCGCAGTTCGTGCCAGTCGCGACGGAGATATTCGCGTTCTGCGTAGCGCCCATGTTGTCGCAACCGTTGTTCGGCAGCGTGCCTGTGGAGTCACCACCACCGATCATCATGCCGCCGTGCCCGAGCCAGCCATTGCCGTAGCTGCCCATGGTGCCGGTTATCGATGATTTGTAAGGCGTATCCCAGTGACCAACGAACACGTTACCGAAACCGCCTTCAAGGCCCACACCCGAGTTACGACCACCCAAGGCGTTGGTCATGGCGTTATCGCGTCCCATACCCAGACCGCTCTCAACCGAGAACCAGGCTTTGAGGCCGTTGCCGAGGTCTTCCGTGCCTTTGAAACCCAGGCGGGAGGACTGGCTGTACACGTCATTCTTGCTCTGGGCGCCAACGACTTGGGCGGCGGCGGGTGCCGTGCTTACGGTTTGCGCTGTCGTGCCTTTGAACCAGATCTGCTCAACCGACATGTCGATCGCGCCGTAGATCTGCACGTTGCTCGCTTGCGCGAAGGCGGCCACGGGGGCTGCCAGGGCGGCGGCTACAGCTACTGCCATTACATTTTTGTTAATCAAGGTGTATCTCCTCTGAATTAATCAATTTTATCAAGACTGCACGGACACTCAGCTGAGGTATCTGCACCGTCCCGACCTGATACTTCCCGAAAACCAGGAAGTTGTTGTAATTTTGCCTAGTCCCTATGGCACAAGCAAGAAATCAAGCGGAATTTAAGCTAAATGGGACTAATTCGTTGTTTTTTTGCAACAGCTGGTTTTATTTATAAAAATACCAATAGATTCAATGACATTTAATTGAGGTTGTGGGCATTTTCGGCTAGCGGCAGGCTCAACTTGAGCTGTGGGGTGCAGTTTTTCAAAAAAAATATCTTTTGCCGCACACACGTATGTGACGTATGTGCACAGCACATCCAGGGTCTTATCCAATCTCTTATGCTGCCCCTATCCAGGGGGCGCCCATTGCGCCAGCCCTGTCCATAAACACGGCTGCGGC
Organism: Bordetella parapertussis; assembly: GCA_945892985.1. Lineage (GTDB taxonomy): Bacteria > Pseudomonadota > Gammaproteobacteria > Burkholderiales > SG8-39 > CAITSH01. The sequence goes on along the minus strand of CAMDDU010000010.1, from coordinate 18,059 downwards.
CTTGTCCGCCTTGTCCTTGTTCTAACGTGTTAGCGCAGGCCTGTTGTGATCGCCGGCACTTTAGCCTTCAACCTTCAACCTTTAGGCTTTAGGCTCGCATCGACTCGCCGCCAAACAGGCGCTGCAACTCGGCACCGGGGTCGGGCGCGCGCATAAAGGCCTCACCGACCAAAAAGGCATTAACGCCCTTGGCCCGCATGTGCGTGACATGCTCGGGCGTGTGGATGCCGCTCTCGGTGATGACCAGGCGCCCGGCGGGCACGCGCGGCAACAAATCGAGCGTGGTCTCCAGGCGCGTCTCGAAGCTGCGCAGGTTGCGGTTGTTGATGCCAATCAGCGGCGTGGCCAGCGCGAGGGCGCGATCGAGCTCGGCGGCGTCATGCACCTCAACGAGCACCGCAAGACCGAGACCGCGCGCCAGCACCTCGAGCTCGTGCAACTGCGCATCAGAGAGCGCCGCCACGATCAGCAGGATGCAGTCCGCACCCATGGCGCGCGCCTCGAGCACCTGGTAGGGGTCGATGATGAAGTCCTTGCGCAGCACCGGCAGGGCGCAGCCGCCGCGCGCGGCGCGCAGGTTGTCGGCACGGCCCATGAAAAACTGCTCGTCGGTGAGCACCGACAGGCAGGCCGCGCCGTGCGTTTCGTAGGAGCGGGCGATGGATGCCGGATCAAAGTTGTCGCGCAGCAGGCCCTTGCTCGGACTGGCTTTTTTTATTTCGGCAATCACCGCGGCCTTGCCGGCGGCGATTTTTGCGCGCAGCGCCGCCTCGAAATCACGCGGCGCCGGTGCGCGCTCGGCGCGAAGGGCTTGCTCGGCATCGGAAACGCGCTGCCGCCCCGCGGCGATTTCGCGCGCCTTGACGGCAAGAATGCGTTGCAGAATATCGTCCTGGGCTGGGTTCATGTTTGTGTGGTCCTCAGTGATTTGTAAGCCACCCTCGCTCCTTGACGGGGAAGGGCTGGGGAGAATGGCAATGCCAAGCGTTTCGTCGATGCGGGTCTTCACCCTCTCCCCGGCCCTCCCCCGTCAAGGGAGGGGGCGTGTTGTTGGCCGCATCCATGTTTGCGGCGTTCATGTTTGCAGCGTTAATGTTTGCAGCGTCCATGTTCCGAAGTCCATGTTTGCGGCGCTAATGTTTTCGGCGTCCATGTTGCGGCGTTAATGTTTGCAGCATCCATGTTGCGACGTCACTCTTCGCGGTTTTAATAGCTGCGGCTTTGGTGTTTACGGCTTTGAATCAGGGTACGATTTAAATCGCATGATGCCTGGAAACGGCCGTCTGGCGCGGCTTTTCAGCCTTTCAGCTTTTCAGCCTTTCTGCCTTTCTGCCTTTCTGCCTTTCTGCCTTTCAGTCTTTCAGTCTTTCAGTCTTTCAGTCCTTCAGCCCGCCAACCCTCAAACCCATGCCCGCGTGCGCGCGCTATTTGAAGCGCTTGGTGCAGGCGACAAATTGGGCCAGCTTGTCGCGTGCCGCGCCGCTGGCGATGACCTCCAGCGCCTTGTCCACACCGTCCTGGATAGTCGCCGCCTTGTCGGCGACGTAAATGGCCGCGCCGGCGTTGAGCGCGACGATGTCGCGCGCGGCGCCCGCCTTGTTCTCGAGCGCCGCCATCAACATGGCGCGCGACTCCTCGACAGTGCCCACCTTGAGCGTGCGCGCGTCGTGCACCGGCAGGCTGAACTGCTCCGGGTGCAGCGTGTACTCGATGATGCGCCCGTCCTTCAATTCGCCCACCATGGTCTGACCGCTGATGGAAATCTCATCCAGCCCCTCCATGCCAAACACCGTCATGGCGTGACGGTTGCCCAGGCGCTGCATGACGCGGATCAGGATGCCGACAAGATCGGCGTGGAACACGCCCATCAGCTGCGTCGGCGCGCCGGCCGGGTTGGTCAGCGGCCCGAGGATGTTGAAAATGGTGCGCACCCCCAGCTCGCGGCGCACCGCGGCGGCGTGCTTCATGGCGCTGTGGTGGTTGGGCGCGAACATGAAGCCCACCCCCACCGTGTCTATGCACTCGCCCACCTGCTCCGCGCTCAAGCCGATGTTGACGCCCAGCGCCTCGAGCACGTCGGCGCTGCCCGACTTGGAGGACACCGCGCGGTTGCCGTGCTTGGCCACGCGCGCGCCGGCCGCGGCGCAGACAAAGGTGGAGGCGGTGGAAATATTGAAGGTGCTGGCCGCGTCGCCACCGGTGCCGACCACATCGACGAGGTTGGAGGGATCTTTCACTTCAACCTTGGTTGCCAGCTCGCGCATCACCTGCGCCGCGGCGGCGATCTCGCCTATGGTTTCTTTTTTCACGCGCAGGCCGATCAAGAGCGCCGCGATCATCACGGGCGACATCTGCCCGCTCATGATCTGGCGCATGATGTCGAGCATCTCGTCGTGGAAAATCTCGCGGTGTTCGATGGTGCGCGTCAGCGCTTCCTGTGGGGTCATGCCGGTTTCTCCTGTTTTTGCGCATCTGGTGATGCGCGGCTCTTGCGATTGTTACGGTTACGCGTTTATCGGTTGCGGGCTTGCGTTCAAAGACAAAAATTTACCCGGCAGGCGGTGGCCGTGCCCGGTGAGTATGGATTCGGGGTGAAACTGCACGCCCTCGACCGCCAGCCTTTTGTGGCGCACAGCCATACTCTCGCCATCTTCGGTCCAGGCCGTGACCTGTGACTTCAAGGCAGTCGGGCAGGCTCGATCGTGCGATGGCAAGCGAATGATACCGCGTGGCGGCGAAGGGGCTGGTCAGGCCGGCGAACACCACCAGATGCAGCTTGCCGGTGAGCTTGTCGAGGACGGCGATTTCCTCCGATAGCAGCAGCAACAATTCGGGGCAGCCTAGGGTGTCGGGCTTGGGGTAAATCGAAAGAGGGGTGTCAAGGTCGGCGAAGGTTTCCAGCACCAAGGGAGCCCGGTTATAGCCTTCGGCGGCGAGCCGCTTGAAATCAGCTTGGGTCATGAACCACTCCTGCAAACCACTACGCGTTTATCGAATCTTCACCGGTGCGTGCAGCCATGCACGCGACAAATCAGGCCCGCCAGCTACGCCAGCCTGCCCAGTTTGTTGCCCGGATTTCGAAACGCGTGCAGATCACGATTGACCCAACTTGCAGAAGTTGAAACCGGGAAAACTATAGCATGGCCTCCCCACGTCTGTCATTGCGAGCGTAGCGAAGCAATCTCGTCGCCCTCGCGACGTACACCGCCATGCCACAAGATTGCCGCGTCGGCTTCGCCTCCTCGCAATGACGACTAACATTGCGAGCGCAACAAAGCAATCTCATCGTCTCAGCGTCATTGCGAGCGTAGCGAAGCAATCTCGTCGCCCTCGCGACGTACACCGCCATGCCACAAGATTGCCGCGTCGGCTTCGCCTCCTCGCAATGACGACTAAGATCGCGAGCGCGGCAAAGCAATCGCATCGTCTCAGCGTCATTGCGAGCGTAGCGAAGCAATCTCGTCGCCCTTGTGACGTACACCGCAATGCCACAAGATTGCCGCGTCGGCTTCGCCTCCTCGCAATGACGACTAACATCGCGAGCGCGGCGAAGCACTCTCGTCGTCTCAGCGTCATTGCGAGCGTAGCGAAGCAATCTCGTCGCCCTTGTGACGTACACCGCCATGCCACAAGATTGCCGCGTCGGCTTCGCCTCCTCGCAATGACGACTACCATCGCGAGCGCGGCGTTTGCCCTTACTGCGGCGCTACAACACCTTGCCCGGATTCATGATGCCCAGCGGATCGAGCGCCGCCTTGATGCTGCGCATCATGTCCAGTTCGAGTTTTGTCTTATAACGCGTGAGCTCGTCGCGTTTGCTCTGGCCGATGCCATGCTCGGCGCTGATCGAGCCGGAAAACCGCGCCACACTGTCATGCACGATCAGGTTAATGGCCGCGGTATTGGCGGCAAATGCCTCGTGATCAGCGCCCGGTGGCGGCGAGACGTTGTAGTGCAGGTTGCCATCACCAAGGTGCCCAAAGCAAACCATGCGCACACCCGGAAACGCCTTGGCGATGGCGGCATCGGTGAGGCGAATAAACTCGGCGACACGCGATACGGGCAGCGAAACATCGTGCTTGATATTCCTGCCCTCATGCGCCTGGGCTTCGGAAATATTTTCGCGCAGGGTCCAGAATTCGCGCGACTGCGCGCCGCTGGCCGCAAGCGCGGCATCACCGATCAGACCCGACTCCAGCGCCGCGCCAAGCGCCTCTTCCATCAGCTCACGCGCGGCGTTGGCGTCACGGCTGTCGGCGATCTCAATCAGCACATAGTGCGGGTGCGCGCCGCTGAGGGGGGCGCGGCAGGCCGGGTAGTGCCTGAGCACCAGCTCAAGACAAAGACTGGAAAAGAGTTCAAACCCCACCAACCGCTCCGCCAGCCGCGCTTGGGCGCAGGCGAGCAGTTCAAGCGCCTTGTCGGGCGAATCCACAGCGACAATCGCCGTCGCCTGCCCCTGCGGAACAGGAAAGAGCTTGAACACGGCCGCCGTAATAATCCCCAGCGTTCCCTCGGCGCCAATAAACAGGTGCTTGAGGTCATAACCGGTGTTGTCCTTGCGCAAGCCGCGCAAGCCGTCCCACACCGCACCGCCGGGCAACACGACTTCCAGCCCTAGCGTCAGTTCGCGGGTATTGCCATAACGCAGCACCGCTGTGCCGCCGGCGTTGGTTGAAAGGTTGCCGCCCACTTCGCAGCTGCCTTCGGAGGCAAGACTCAGCGGAAACAAGCGGCCCGCCCCCTCCGCCGCCTGCTGCGCGGCGGCCAGCGTGCAGCCGGCCTCCAGCGTCATGGTGTTGTTTAGCGCGTCGATGGCGCGCACACGGTTCATGCGCGACAAATTGATAATGAGCTGCGCGCCCGATCCGTCCGGCGTGGCGCCACCACAAAGGCCGGTATTGCCGCCCTGCGGCACGACGGCGATACGCTCGGCCGCCGCCAGCTTCATCAGCGCGGCCACTTCCGCCGTCGATGCCGGCCTGACCACGGCCAGCGGCTTGCCGACATAACGCTTGCGCCAGTCGCTGGCATAGGCGGCCGATTCGGCCGCGGCAACCAGACCTTGCGGCCCGACAATCGCGGCAATGGCGGCGATGCGCTGCTGCACTGAGCTCATGATGGCACCCCGCTTCCGCGGGCTGCCCCGACCAGACCTGCCGCCTCGTAAATCGAGGCCACCAGGCGGTCGCAGGCTAGCGTCTGCGGCGGACGCCCCTCGTTGTAGCCGTAGGGCACGCACCAGATCTGGCAGCCGGCGGCGCGCGCCGCCTGGGCATCATTCATCGAGTCGCCTATCATCAACGCCGCGGCGGGCGGAACAGCAAAGTGTTCGCAGGCGTGCAGCAGTTGCATCGGGTCGGGCTTTTTGCGCGCAACGGTGTCGCCTGCGACCACCAGGTCGAAATACGCGGCGAGCCCGCTGCGCGCGAGCAGGCTGTGCGTGAAAACCGCGTTCTTGTTGGTAACGCAGGCGCGCGGCAAACCCAAGGCGCCGAATGCGCGCAAGCCCTCGACCACCCCCGGATAGATCACCGCGGCGCTGCCGTTGGCGAGGCTGTAGTGGCGCTCGTAAATCGCGCGCGCCTCGGCCAGCTCCGTCTCGCCGGCCCTGGCCTCGAGGCTGCCCGTCAGCAGGCGCTCGACAAGCCGCGGAATGCCCTTGCCGATATAGCGCACGACTTCTTCGGTCGATACCGCGGGCCGCCCCAACTCGGCGAGCATCGCGTTCGCTGCAGCAGCCAGATCGGGCGCGGTGTCGAGCAAGGTGCCGTCAAGATCGAACAGCACCGCCCGCACAGCGACAGGGGCCGCCGAACCGGTGGCAGTCGCAGCGACAGGCGCGACGACAGCCCCCATTCAGAACGCGGGGAGCGCCGAGACCGCCGCGAGTTCGGCGCGCATTTTGGCGATGGTGGTTTTGTAATCTCCGGTGCCAAAAATAGCCGAGCCGGCGACAAAGGTGTCGGCGCCGGCGCGCGCGACTGCGCCGATGTTGTCGGTTTTTACACCGCCATCGACCTCGAGCATGACGTCGCGCCCGCCCGCCTTGACCTGCAGGTCTATGCGCTGGCGCACCGCCTTGATCTTGTCGAGGGCCGCGGGAATGAATTTCTGCCCGCCAAAACCCGGATTGACCGACATGATCAGCACCAGGTCGAGCAGGTGCAGTGTGTGATCGAGGTAGGCGAGCGATGTGGCCGGATTGAACACCAGCCCGACCTTGCAACCGGCATCGCGAATCAGGCCGATGGTGCGGTCGATATGATCGCTCGCCTCAGGATGAAAACTGATGATGTCGGCCCCGGCCTTGGCGAAGTCCGGGATGATGCGATCGACCGGCTTGACCATCAGGTGCACGTCTATGGGTGCGCTGGTGTGCGGACGCAGCGCCTCACAAACCAGCGGGCCGATGGTGAGGTTGGGGACGTAATGGTTGTCCATGACGTCAAAGTGGATCAGGTCGGCACCTGCGGCCACGACATTCCTGACCTCTTCGCCAAGGCAGGCGAAGTCGGCCGACAACAGACTGGGGGCGATGCGATAAGTGCGTGACGGCGACATGGCGCAATTTTACCCGCAATCACCGGCAATTACCGCCGCCGCCACCGCCTGCCTGGTGGGCGGCAGCGCGGGTGGCAGCGTGGGCGGCCGCAAGGCGATTGGGGCAGCGGCGACTTTGGACACCCCTGCCAGTGCGCGCCCCTGCGATTGGGCCGTCTCCTGATTGCTCCGTTCCCTGATTGTCCCGTTCCCTGATTGTCCCGTTCCCTGATTGTCCCCTCTCCTGATTGTCCCCTCTCCTCGTGGTTCTGCGCGGGTCTGCCCGCGGCTTCGACGCGACTTCGGCGCGTCTTCAACTTGTGACTTGTCAGCGCAGGCTGATTCATATCAAATAGCGCGATGTCATCAACCAAAAAACCAGAAATCAGCGTCTCGGCGCAAATCCAGTACATCGCCGAGCAATCGGACCAGTCGATTCCGCGCTATGTTTTTTCCTACACCATCACCATACGCAACATCGGTACGGTGCCGGCGCAACTGATCAGCCGCCATTGGGTCATCACCGATGAAAAACAGCAGGTTCAGGAAGTGCGCGGACTGGGCGTGGTGGGCGCGCAACCGCTGATAAAACCGGGCGAGCAATTTCAATACACCAGCGGCACCGCGCTGGCCACACCGGTTGGCAGCATGCGCGGTGAATACCAGATGGTGGCCGAGGACGGCACGCCGTTTGAGGCGGTCATTCCGGAATTTACCCTCGCGGTGCCACGCGTCCTGCATTGAGCCGCCGCCGCGCATCCGCGACGCTCAGTCCTTGTCGGCGCGGTCGGTTTTTTTGGGCCATGTCCACCACACAATGAAGATGGCAATGCCCAGCGCCACGGCCGCTTCGAGAAAAATGATCCACATGTTGTCGCCCACCCGCTGTCGGAATGACGGCGCGCATCATAGCCCAGGAAAGCCCCGCTTGAGCACACACCACCCGCAGCGCCGCCCCCAAGACAACGCCCGCGCACCTCAACCGACAAACCGGGGGCTGCTCACAAGCGGCGCGCTGTGCCTGGCGCTGCTGCTCGCCGGCTGCGCCATCAAGCCGTCCACGAAGGTGAGCGCACCGCTGCCGGCAGCCCCCGTCGCCGGCAGCGCGCTGATGTGTCCCCAGCCGGTGGCCTGCCCGGTGTGCGCCGTCTGTCCCCTGCCGCCGGCGGTAAAAACCAAGGTCGACACGCTGGAAGCCGTGGACTTTGAGGCCATAGCCGGCTGGCGCGAGGATAAACTTAACGAAGCCTGGGGCGCGTTTCGCGCCAGTTGCCAGGCCTTGCGCTCGCGCGCCGGATGGCAGGATGCCTGCGCGCTGGCCGCGGAACTGGCCGCCCCGGATAACGCAGCGCCTTCGAGCGCGCAAGTGCGGGAATTTTTCGAACGGCATTTCACCCCTTATCGCGTGGCCAATCCCGACGGCTCGACGCAAGGCATGGTGACCGGCTATTACGAGCCGCTGCTGCGCGGCAGCCGCCTCAAACGCCCGCCCTATGTGCATGCGCTCTACGCGCCGCCGGCGGACCTGCTCACCATCGATCTTTCAGCGATCAATCCGGATCTGAAGAACATGCGCCTGCGCGGCCGCGTCGAGGGCCAGCGCGTGGTGCCCTACTGGTCGCGCGGCGATATCGAGCGCGGCGTTGCGCCGGTGTCGGGAAAAGAGCTCGCCTGGGTGAATGACGCGGTCGAGCTGTTCTTCCTGCAAATCCAGGGCTCCGGGCGCATCCAGTTCGACAACGGCGAGATGATGCGCGTCGGTTATGCCGACCAGAACGGCCATCCCTACCAATCGGTGGGGCGTTACCTCATAGACAAGGGCGAAATGAAACTCGAACAGGCCTCGATGCAGGGCATCAAGGCCTGGGGCCGCGCCAATCCGGAAAAACTGGAAGCGGCCCTCAACCACAATGCCAGCTACGTTTTTTTCCGCGAGCTGCCGGCAAGACCCGGTGGTGCGGGCTTTGCGTCAGACGGGCCGCTGGGCGCACTGGGCGTGCCGCTCACCGATGGCCGCAGCATTGCCATCGACCCGCGCGCCATCCCGCTGGGCGCACCGGTGTTCCTCGCCACGACGCAACCAAACAGCAACGCACCGCTGGCGCGGCTGATGATGGCGCAAGACACCGGCGGCGCCATTCGCGGCGCAGTGCGCGCCGATTTTTTCTGGGGCTTTGGCGCCGAAGCGGGCAACCTCGCCGGGCGCATGCGCCAGCAGGGACAGATGTGGCTATTGCTTCCCAAGGGCATGGCGCCGCCAAAAGCCACGCCATAGCGCTGGCTCGACACGCATCCCAAACAGGCCGATAGCTGGAAACCCTTTACTGGCGCGGCTTTCCAGCCACCGCCTGTAAAATACCGACTGGCGTGGATTTCCAGCCGCCTGTAAAGGCCAGACTGGTAGGCGAGGTTTTCAAGCCCTTGCTATACAACAACCGAGCGCAATACCCGGGCTATAACACATGTCATTGCGAGGAGGCGAAGCCGACGCGGCAATCTTGTGGTGTTGCGACGGCGGTCACAAGGACGACGAGATTGCTTCGCTGCGCTCGCAATGACAACGGAACTGCTTCGCTGCGCTCGCAATGACAAAACTACTACGCGACGAACGCGCGCCTGGGAACAGATGTGGCTATTGCTTCCCAAGGCCATGGCACCGCCAAAAGCCACGCCATAGCGCTGGCTCGGCACGCGTCTCAAACAGGCCGATAGCTGGAAACCCTTTACTGGCGAGGCTTTCCAGCCGCCACCAGTAAAGGTCAGACTGGCGAGGATTTCCAGCCGCCTGTTAAGGCCCGATTGGTGGGCGAAGTTTTCCAGCCATTGCTATGCAACAACCGAGCGCAATACCCGGGGTATAAAAAGCCCTGTCATTGCGAGGAGGCGAAGCCGACGCGGCAATCTTGTGGTAATGCGACGGCGGTCACAAGCACGACAGGATTGCTGCGCTCGCAATGACAAAACTACTACGCGGCGAACGCGCTCCTGATCCTGAGCGTCGCGCCAAAAAATTTGAAGCCCCAAGGGGCGGATCAATCCCCGAGTAAGCGCGCCAGCGCAGCGGCGAGCAGCGCGCCGTCCTCTTCGCTGATGGCGTAAGGGGGCATCCAGTAGACGGTGTTGCCCAGTGGTCGCAGCAACACGCCCAGTTCGAGGGCGCGGCGGGCGAAGTCCTGGGCAAAGTCGGGTTCGGCGTCGGCAACATCAAACGCCCAGATCATGCCGGTGTTGCGGTAATGCGCCACGCCCGGATGGCCGGCAAGAAAGGCAAGTTGCCGGTTAAGCATGGCGGCGCGGAGGCGGTTTTGTGCGATCACATCCTCGTCGGCCAGAATCTGCAACACGGTGAGCGCGGCGCGGCAGGCAAGCGGATTGCCGGTGTAGGAATGCGAATGCAAAAAGCCGCGCGCCACGCTGTCATCGTAAAAGGCCTCATACACCGTGTCGGTGGTCATCACCACCGACAGCGGCAGGTAGCCGCCGGTCAGTCCTTTGGACAGGCATAAAAAATCCGGCGCAATGCCGCCCTGCTCGCAGGCAAACAGCGTGCCGCTGCGGCCAAAGCCGACGGCGATTTCATCGGCGATCAAATGCACCTGATAACGGTCACACAGCGCGCGGGCCTGGCGCAGGTATTGGGCGTCGTACATGGCCATGCCGCCGGCGCATTGCACCAGCGGCTCGAGGATCAACGCGGCGGTGCGCGCGGCGTGCTGCTCAAGATGCGCCTCGAGCGCCCGGGCACAGCGCAGCGCCACATCGCGCGCCGACTCGCCCGGCAAGGCACCGCGCCAGTCGGGCGAAGGCACCTGGCTGCTCTGGCGCAACAGCGGCGCGTAGGTGTCGCGAAACAAGGCGACATCGGTGACCGACAGCGCGCCCAGCGTTTCGCCGTGATAACTGTTGGCAAGGGTGACGAACCCGGTTTTCCCGGACTTGCCGCAATTGCGCCAGTAGTGAAAACTCATCTTCAGCGCGATCTCGATGGCCGAAGCACCATCGGAGGCGTAAAAACAATGACCGAGCCTGCCCGGCGCGAGGGCGGCCAGGCGCTCGGACAATTCGACCACCGGCTCATGGGTGAAGCCGGCGAGCATGACGTGTTCCAGGGTATCGAGCTGATCGCGCAGCGCCGCCTTGATGCGCGGATGGCCGTGGCCGAGCAGGTTGACCCACCACGAACTGATGGCGTCCAAAATTCTATTGCCGTCAAAATCGTACAGCCACACACCCTCGGCACGGCGCACCGGCACCAGCGGCATCAGCTCGTGGTGTTTCATTTGTGTGCACGGGTGCCAGACCGCGCGCAGGCTGCGCGCGCGCATGGCGTCGTTGCGCGATGCGCTCAAGCGCGCATCCGCAACAGGGGTTCGATATTCAACAGCGGCGTGATCTTCTTCGGGGCCGCATCCGGGCTGAAGGCCACGCTGCCCAGCAGCGGCGCATCCAGGCGCTGTTCCAGCGCGGCGATATTTTCGGCCAGCGCGGGCATGGCCGGATCTATGCAATTGGCCACCCAGCCGGCGAGAACCAGGCCATCGGCGGCAATGGCGCGTTGCGTCAGCAGCGCATGGTTGAGACAACCCAGGCGCAGGCCGACCACCAGCACCACCGGCAGCGCAAGCGCCACCGCCAGATCAGCGCTGGTCTCACGTTCGTTAAGCGGGATCAGGTAACCGCCGGCCCCCTCGACCACCACCACGTCGGCCATGGCAGACAGTCGGGCGTAGGCTTGCGCTATTTTTTCAATGCTGATGTGTGCGCCAGCCTGGGCGGCGGCGATATGCGGCGCAATGGCCGGATCGAAAGCGTAGGGATTGATCAGGGACTCGGGCGCGCAAACCGTGCTCGCCGCCATCAAGGACGTCACATCGTGAAAGCGCCCGTCCTCCCGTCCGGCGGCAACCGGTTTCATGCCGATCACAGCGCGGCCGCTGGCGGCCAGGGCGTGCAGCAGTGCGCAGGCGATCAGCGTCTTGCCGACGCCGGTATCGGTACCGGTGACAAAAATTCCGCCGCCGCGCGCCGTCATTTCAAACCGACAATATGTCGTTCAAGGCCGCGACCAGCTGGCCGATGTCCTCGGGCGCGTGCGCGGCCGATAGCGCGATGCGCAACCGTGCCGTGCCCTCGGCCACCGTAGGCGGACGAATCGGCGTCACCAGGATGCCGCGATCGCGCAAAGCCGCGCCCAGCGCCAGCGCCGCCGCATTACCGCCGATGATCAGCGGCTGTATCGGCGTGTCCGAAGGCTCCAGCCTCACCCCCTGCCGGCCGATTTTGAGGCCGCTGCGCAGCGCGCCAATCAAGGCGCGCAGGCGTTCGCGCCGCCAGGCCTCGTCGCCGATCAGGTCGAGACTGACATCGACTGCCGCCGCCAGCATCGCCGGGCTGGCGGTGGTGAACATGTAAGTACGCGCTCGCTGCAGCACCGTCTCAACGACCTCATCCTCAGCCGCAACAAAAGCGCCGGACACGCCCGCCGCCTTGCCCAGCGTGCCGACGTAGACCACACGCGGCGAGGCCAGACTGAAATGCTCCAGCACGCCGCGCCCGCTTGCACCCAGCACGCCAAAGCCGTGCGCGTCATCGACCAGCAACAGCGCATCGTGGCGTTCACACAGCGCCAGCAAGCCGGGCAGCGGGGCGATGTCGCCGTCCATGCTGAACACGCCGTCGGTCACCACCAACTTCACCGCCGCACCGGATGCGGCCATGGCCTTTTCCAGTGCGACGAGGTCGCAGTGCGCATAGCGAACCACGTCGGCGCGCGACAGGCGCGTGCCGTCGATCAGCGAGGCATGGTTGCGTTCGTCGGAAAAAATCACGTCACCACGCCCGGCCAGCGCCGTGATCACACCGACATTGGCCTGATAGCCGGTGGAGAACAACAAAGCCCGCGGCATGGCCATGAATCCGGCCAACCGGCTCTCAAGCCGCTGATGCAGCACACTGTGTCCGGTGACCATGTGCGACGCGCCCGAGCCGACGCCGTAGCGCAACGCGGCCGCGACCGCCGCCTCGACAATGCGCGGATGGTTGGCCAGGCCGAGGTAGTCGTTGCTGCAAAACGCCAGGAAATCGCGCCCGTCGACGCGGATGCGCGCACCCTGCGGCCCCTCCAGCGCTTGACGACGGCGCAACAGGCCGTCATGTTCCAGCGCCTCCAAATGCGAAGCCAGGCGCCGGTTTGTCGTGCCAGGGGGCGTGTCGGACAGCATGTCGGAAAGCCTGTTGGACAAACGGTGCGGATGTTTGGGCACGGGGGCAGACGGGGAAATTAGTTGGTGGGCCCACCTGGACTCGAACCAGGGACCAAAGGATTATGAGCCGAAGTACGTATTCTAACTCGTTGTTTTATTGGCCCGCCCTCACCCGCCAAAACACGCCGAACCCCGTCAATTCACCACGTTTTCCCCACGTTAATGTTTTGGGGCAATCGCGAATTGGCTCCCCAAGCCGAGCAAAAAACTGAGAAGCCTTGGCTGATCAGGGTGCCGGTGGCTTACCGTGGAATTCACCGGAGGTGCCCGGCTTTATCGCGCAGCGTCGTGTGGACAGCAGAGGTAGGCTTTTAATTCGAGCCGGTCCACCTTGATTGATTTGATTGAATGTCTCAAAGCCCGTCAACGACATCCGGAGCGCTGATGAGGACGGGCAGCGACGCAATCTGGTCGTTCACTTGATGGCTGGGTAACCCTTCCCGTTTATTCCGCTTTAATGCCGGCCTGTTTCGCGACTCGCGCGTATTTTTCGGCATCGGCGCGGATTAGCTCGCTCATTTGTTTGGAATTTAGCAAAAGGGAATCGAAGCCCGCACCTTGAAGTCGCTTCTGCATTTCCGGTCGCGCCGCAAGTTGGAGAACATCAGCTTCTATCCTTGAGGTGATCGCCTGAGGGGTTTTCGGCGGCGCCATGAACCCCAGGAAGATCTCCAAATGGTAATCTTTCAGCTCAGGAATGCCTGATTCACGTACCGTCGGCAAATCCGGCATTGAAGGGCTTCGGTCTTTAGAGATGAGCGCTATGGGTCTTAGCCTGCCTTGCTTGATAAAGGGCATAGCAGCCGGGAGGGCAGTCACGGCGATATTAATATGGCCGGCAACCGCATCCACAGTGGCCGGGCCGCAACCGCGGTGGGGAATGTGCAAAGCGTAGACGCGTACCGCATGTTTGTACATTTCCATGGCGAAGTGGTACGGACTCGCCATGTTGCATGCGGTGTAATCGTGTTTTCCGGGAGCCGCTTTTAGCATTGCGGTGAGTTCCTTGAGGTCCTTCACCGGTACGCTCGGATGAACGGCTATGAGCATTGGTGCGGACGCGACCACCGCGATTGCCGGAAAATCTTTGGTGTAGTCAAAGCTTAGCTTAGGGATGAGCACGTGATTAACGATGGGCGTGGTCGAGGCGAGAAGCAATGTATGACCGTCGGGTTCAGCTTTGGAGAAAAGCTCGTTGCCGATGGAGCCGCCAGCCCCTGGTCGGTTCTCGACGTACACCGGCTGTTTCCAGACTTCGGACAGGCCTTCGGCAAAAATCCGAGCGACAGTGTCAGCCGGCCCCCCAGGCGCGAAAGTAGCTATCAATTTGACCGGACCATTGGGATAGCCTTGCGCATATCCGGCGTGGGTGAACATGGCAAATAGGAAACAAAGGGCTACTTGGAACAGTCGCTGCATGGTTTTTTATACGGACGCCTCCTGCAGTGCAAGCTTCTGGCCTGGCGATGACAAAGACGGCGCCGCTGCAGCTTTATATCCGGCCCCAAAGCAACAAGGCTTGCGCCCTGCGAGTTCGAAACTCGAGGAACGATGCAGGTTCACGTCGGTCCAAGGGCGTCCTGTTCATCCACCATTCGGTCAGTTCACTTGCGCAACTTGGGGCGCTCCATCCTCCTTTGCTTAAGCGGTTGATCGGCCTACGCTGCTTGCGCTGCGTAGTTATGCCAGTACGCGCTGCCGCGGCCGGCTAGCGCCTCACGCGATCTGCACCATGTTGGCGGCCGACGCCACCACGTTGCCTACATTGACATTTAATCATTCGGTTGTCTATACGAAATTCAAACCGCCTTTTTCTTCACGCCCGACTGAATCGCCAGGCCGGGAGGCGCCAAATCGCGCAGTATGTGGTTAAAACTCCCCGCTAGGGCATAGGGGAGTATGTGGGCTTTTCTCTACGACCCGCCCCCTATTAAATAGGACCCGCCCCTAACCCTTTCCAAGTCCGGCGCAAAAATATTTTTAGATGCGCCTCGCCCTGCATTAACCGAAAGGCCAAGGCCCCAAGACCCGACAGAATACGGGGACTAGTTCGGGGATTATTTATGATTTAGGGACTTCGGACGAGAGTTAAATCAACGGTAACTAATTGAATTAATTGGTGGGCCCACCTGGACTCGAACCAGGGACCAAAGGATTATGAGTCCTCTGCTCTAACCAACTGAGCTATAGGCCCGACCGGCAGACATTATAGCCGCGCAGCGGCCGCCGCGGTCAGGCTCTCATGCGACACTTAAACTGCCGCTTAATTAATAACGATATGGTCTGGCTCCAAATCCGCTTGGTACCGCTCGTACATCATGGCGTATGCCGATTCAAGGTTCCTCGTAAAAAGCGGGGTATCAAATAATGGGGTGCTTGAAAAATTATCCGCCAACTTCCGCCTGATAGCGAGCAGCTTCTGAGCATCCTTTGCAAACTCTATTGCCCGCGCCTCATAGTCTGCCTGTGTTGTTGTAATGAGCTCTGGCAAATCAATTGCGGTTAGCAGGCTGGCGGCCACACGACCGGGAAATGATTCACCCATTAACGTAAGCAGGGGCAATCCCGCGCGGAGCGCATCGCTGCCGGTAGTGCCTGCGTTATAGGGCGCGGTGTCCAAAAACAAATCACATATCCGATACCGGGCCAGATATTCATCGGCCGGAAGATGCTTGCCAAAAATAAGCCTTAGGCTAGCAATCCCCCTGGGTTCCGCCTCTTTTATTAGATTTTCTTCGGCCCATTGATTTTCGGCATACAAGAAAAGCACGCTTCCTTTGACTGCCTTCAGTATGCGCATCCATCCATCAAAAGTAGACGGCAGGATCTTGTAGCCATTATTGAAGCAACAAAAGACAAATGCATTTTCTGGCAAGCCCAACTCTTGTCGCGTGAATTGCTTATTCGCAATAATTCGCTTTCTATCGTTTGCCTGATAGCTTGGTAAATAGGCAATTTTCTCCGAATAGAATTTCTGCAAGTGCTCAGGAACAATGGTTTTATCCGCTATCAGGTAATCCATATACTTGGCGCCCATCGTTCCCAAATATCCGATATAGCTCACCTGAAGCGGGGCAGCGCGGTAGGCAAAGATGCCCGTTCGACCGTCTTTGGTGTATCCGGCCAAATCCACCGCAATATCTATATGCAATTCTCTCGCAAGTTTTGCAACCTCTATATCGGACATATTGCTCACGACCATGAATCGGTCAAAAGCCTGCATTAAACGTAAGCGCATGGGGCTTTTATCCTCAGCCCCAAAAGAAAAAGCGAAGATTTCAAATCTGGTTTTATCTTGTAACTCAAATAGTTCTGCGGTCAAAAATGAGACGGCATGTTCTCTAAAATCAGGCGAGAAATAGCCAATTCGAATTTTCTCTTTTTTGACAGCCTTGGGAATCGAACCTAGCGCAGAATTGAATGGGTATTGATCTTTGGCGTAAATCTCAGCACATTGTTTGTGCAAAAACGCGTCATCGGTTAATGACAGCAGTTGAAACGGACGGGTTATTTTCTGCTGCGACTGCACTTTTTGAGCAAGGTTTTTTACTTCTTCTTGAAAATTTCTCCAAGAACATATTTTCATTTTTGTGTGCAGCAAATCCCCGTATGCCCAATCAATATCAGGCTTCAGACCCAGTGACCTATCGTAATGAATAATCGCCGCTTCATAACGCTTGAGTTCGTTTAGTGCAACGCCCTTATTAGCCCAAGCCTCGGCATAATCGGGCTTCAGACTGAGCGACCTATCGTAATGCGCAATTGCCTCTTCATACCGTTTGAGTTCGTTTAATGCGGCCCCCTTATTAGACCAAGCCTCGGCATAATCGGGCTTCAGACTGAGCGCCTTATCGTGATGCGCAATCGCCTCTTCATAACGTTTTAGCTCATGCAAGGCATTGCCTTTATTAGACCAAGCCTCAGCGTGATCAGGCTTCAGACTCAACGCCTTATCATGATAAGCAAGCGCCTCTTCATAACGCTTGAGTTCATGCAAGGCATTGCCTTTGTTAGACCAAGCCTCTGCATAATCCGGCTTCAGACCAAGCGCCTTGTCGTGATGCGCAATCGCCTCTTCATAACATTTGAGCTCATGCAGGCTGTTGCCTTTGTTATACCAAGCCTCTGCATAGTCCGGCTTCAGGCTGAGCGCCTTGTCGTAATGCGCAATCGCCTCTTCATACCGTTTGAGTTGGTTTAATGCGGCCCCTTTATTAGACCAGGCCTCCGCATAATCAGGATTCAGACTTAGCGCCTCATCACATGCCTCAGACGCTTCGGCGTATCGTTTTAACTTATTAAGGGGCGCACTTTTGTTTGACCACGCCTCGAAATAACCCGGATTCAGCTTAATTGCCTCATCAAAAGCGAGGACCGACTCATGACAAAAATTCAAATTGTTAAGCGCAATTCCTTTATTAGACCAAGCCTCCGGGAGCTTAGGTCTTATGCGGATGGCCTTCTCAAGAACCTCCAATGCCAGGGCGTAATTTTTAACATCATTACAGCTGGAGCCTTTATTGACTAATGTCTCAACATCGTCCGGCTTAATTTGCAGGGCAAGGTCGTACGCCTCTAATGCACCTTGATGATTACCTTGCAAGGAATGCAGAAGGCCCAAGTTATATGAAATGCGTGCATCATCCTTAACACACGACTGTAAGCAATGAAAAATAAACAAGGCTTCGCTTAGCCTATTTTGTTGAGCACAACTGATGCCGAGCTTGAAAAAAAACTCGATATTTCGCTCATCATCTTTTATTGCTTTTAAAATTACACCTTCATTTCCGCCCAGTTTATTTTCACGGATTAATTTAAGAATTTCTAAAACTATGGATGGGGGAGTTTCATTCATATTGGCCTGCCTGATTTCTTCGACTCACACATTCCTGGAAAACGGCTTCCGGTTGGCTGATTGAAAAACGCCGCCTCCTGAATGCCACCGGCGTCTGCTTACCCAGATCCCTTACCCAGACTCCAATGGGGCGGAGATCATTTTAATGCTGCCGCCATTGTTCAATCACGGCCCTGGCTTCTGTCCTGTTCCGGAACCACGCCATAGAATTAAGAGCGGTGGCCCCGCGCAGTTGGTCAGTGTTTAGAATTTTGGGTCTTCTGCAAAGTGAGTGGGTCATTTTGAGTCATTTTAGATCGCTGGGAGCATGCAAGTGAGGATCTTGAGCCGCAGATATTCTTGGTCGCGCAGTCCGTATGCGCGT
This sequence comes from Bordetella parapertussis, assembly GCA_945892985.1. Taxonomy (GTDB): domain Bacteria; phylum Pseudomonadota; class Gammaproteobacteria; order Burkholderiales; family SG8-39; genus CAITSH01. The sequence continues at coordinate 34 of CAMDDU010000010.1, read as the reverse complement.
CGCTGGATGACGCGAATCTTGTTGTTCAGTCCTT
>CAMDDU010000009.1:0-112431 GCA_945892985.1 Bordetella parapertussis | reverse complement strand
TGCAGCGGCTCACCGAAGCCAAACTCCAATCGATTGAAGACCGCCTAAACCATCGACCTCGCAAGTGTCTTGGCTACCTGACCCCTCACGAGGTACTCTTCGGGCTCAAGCCCATACCCATTGCGCTTCGAACTTAAATTCGCATATATGCTGGAAACGCCCGTCTGGCGCGGGTTTCCAGCTTTTATATCGAGGCGATGCGGCTTTGCCGGCGTATAGTTTGCCCCTCTGGTGTGCGGTGCGGCCCCGTTGTTTAACCAAGCGGCGCGCGTCGCCGTCTTGGCCGGACACATTTTTGAGCTATCGGAGAGTCAGCATGAGCGCCATAAAAACACTGGGCAGGTTGCCCGCGTCCGCTTTTGGCGCGCTGGAAATAGAACGCCTGCCCGAAGCGGTGTTGGCCGGTTATCGCGCGCTGGGTGATCTCACCGGCACCACGTCCGATGCCATGGACTATTGTGGTGTCAGTGGCGCGGTGCCCGGCTCGAGCTTGCGGCCAAGCGACCCCGCGGCGCGCGTGGTGGCGCAGGCGGTGACGGTGCTCAACCGCAAGCTCGACAAGACGGTGCCCGAGGCGGTGGCGCGCAACGTCTCGCATCTGGCTGAAATCGAGGCGCACAACCTCGCCGCGCCCGGCGACATCCTGGTGATACAGGGGGTGGCGAATATTTCCAGCATGGGCGGCATCTCGGCCTCCATCGGCAAGCGCCAGGGCGAGGCCGGAGCGGTGGTGGACGGCGCGGTGCGCGACATCGACCATTCGCGCAAGATCGGCTACCCGGTGTGGTCCTCTTCGGTCAGCCCGGCCACCGGCAAGTGGCGTATCGAAACTGTCGGGATCAACGTGCCCGTGGTGATGGCCGGCGTTACGGTGCATCCGGGCGACCTGGTTATCGCCGATGAAGTGGGTGTGTGCTTCGTGCCGCGCGCGCGTGCCGTCGAGGTGCTGGCGACGGCGCAGCGCCTGGAACAGGCGGAGGAGGAGCGGCTTGCCAAAATCGGCGAAGGTATGCCGCTGGCGCAGTTCCTGGCGCTCCCGCGTAAAAAATAGCCGGGCGACGGGGTAAAGAATTGCGCGCCGCGGGTGCCGCTTCTGGTAACTTGTTGGCCGGGGTCGCCGAAATTGTTGGCGTCGAGGCTATTGCGAACCACACAACACGCGCCATAAAAAACGAAGAATAAAACATAAGCAGTTGGCGGCAAGTGCGACTTGTAGGTATGTGGCTTAGCATGCTGCATGCAGCCCGCGTCATAAAGTCGTTGAGTAGCCAGCACCCAGCAAATAGCATCCAAGGAGAAGACCCATGCGCGGACTCATTAAAAATCTGGCTTGTGCGTTGCTTGCAATAGCCTCGGTTTCTTTTGTCAATTCGGTACAGGCCCAGGCCTACCCGAACAAGCCGATCCGGTTGATCATCGGTTTTCCCGCAGGCGGCCCGGCCGATTTTTTTGGTCGTGCGATGGCGCAGGCGCTGTCGGCCAGCCTCGGCCAGCCGGTGGTGGTGGAGAACAAGGGCGGCGTCGGTGGCGTGCTGGGCATGGATGCGGTGGCCAAGGCTGCGCCTGACGGTTACACGCTGGGCTTTAACAATCAGGGCTCGGTGGCGATGGCGCCGTTTGCGCTGTCCAAGATGCCGTTCAACCCGAACAAGGATCTTGCGCTGATCTCGGTGGTGGTAAAGGTGCCCGAGGCCATTGTTGTGCATCCTTCGCTGCCGGTGAACAGTTTTGCCGAACTCATCGCCTACGCCAAGGCCAATCCGGGCAAGCTCAACTACGGCTCGGCCGGAGCCGGTGGCATCACCCACCTCGCCGGTGAACTGCTCAAGGCCGAGGCCGGCATCGACATCGTGCATGTCGCCTACAAGGGCGCGGCGCCGGCGGTAACCGATTTGCTGGGCGGGCAGGTGCAGCTGGGTTTTTTCGATATCCCGGTGGTGTTGCCGCATATCAAGTCGGGCAAGCTGAAGGCGGTGGCGCTCACCACGGCAAAGCGCATTGACGCGCTGCCCGATGTGCCGACCACCGCCGAGGTGAAGTTCCCGCGCGTGATTTCCGATAACTGGTACGGCCTGGTCGCGCCCGGCGGCACGCCGCCCGACATCATCAAGCGCCTGAACACCGCCGCCATCGCCGGGCTCAAGTCAGCGGTGCTGGTGGAGCAGTTCGCCAAGGTGAGCGGCATTCCCTCGCCGACCACCGTGGAGGAATACGCCGCATTCGTTGCCGCCGAGCAGGCGCGTTGGGGCGGCATCATCAAGGCCATCGGTTTCAAGGAAGACTAGCGCGCAGCGCATACCAACCATGAGCGATCCAAAACCTTCTTACCTCGCCTCGCCGCACAAGCCCACACTGCAACTGCCCGAGGGCGCCTGCGATACGCATGTGCACGTGTTCGGGCCAGGCGCGGTGTTCCCCTATGCCGCCGGCGCACCCTTTATTCCGGCCGACGCGCCGAAGGAAAAGCTGTTTGCGCTGCACGCGCTGCTGGGCATCCGGCATTGCGTCATCGTGCAGTCCACCTGCCACGGCTATGACAACAGCGTGGTGGCCGATGCCATCGCCGCCAAGAAGGGCGATTACTGCGGTGTCGCGCTGGCGCCGGCCACGGTCGGTGACGCGGCGCTCGAGCGTCTCGACGCGCAGGGCTTTCGCGCTGTGCGCTTTAATTTCATGCGCCATCTGGGCAAGGGGGCGAACCCCGAAGAGGTGGTGGCGCTGTCGCTGCGCCTCGCCGACATGGGCTGGCATCTGCAGGTGCATTTCGAGAGCACGCTGCTGGACGAACTGGTGCCTTTTTTCAAGCGTTGCGCCGTGCCTGTGGTGATCGACCACATGGGGCGCATGGATTCGTCGCTGGGCGTGGCGCAACCGGCCTTCCAGTCGCTGCTCGCGCTGATGCAGGACGAGCGCTTTTACGTCAAGGTCAGCGGCGCGGAGCGCAATTCGCGCCTCGACCCGCCGTGGGTCGATTCGATCCCCTTTGCGCACAAGCTGGTGGCCGAGTTTGGCGACCGTGTGTTCTGGGGGACAGACTGGCCGCACCCAAACCTGCGCGCCATCCCGGACGACGGCACGCTGGTCGATATCCTGGCGCAAATCGCGCCGACGGCGGCACAACGGCAGTTGCTGCTGGTTGAGAACCCGGGCGATTTTTACGGTTTTCCAGTTGATCTGCGCGAGGCGAAAACGTGAGTCGATCGGGCGATGTGGTCGGCGGACGCCTGCAGGGCAAGGTGGCCATCGTTACCGGCGCCGGATCGGTCGGCCCCGGTTGGGGTAACGGCCGCGCGATGGCGGTGCGCTTTGCCGAGGAGGGTGCCAGGGTGTTCGCCTGTGATCGCGATCTCACGCGCCTGGATGAAACGGTGGCGCTGATGAAAAAATCCGGCGGGACACTGATGGCGCACGACTGTGATGTCACCGAAAGCGCGTCAATCAAGGCCATGGTTGAGGCCTGCCTCAAGACCTACGGGCGCATCGACGTGCTGGTCAACAATGTCGGCGGTTCGGCCGCTGGCGGACCGGTTGAAATGTCCGAAGAAGTCTGGGATGCGCAGGTCGACTTTAACCTGAAGAGCGTGTTCCTCGGTTGCAAGCATGTACTGCCGGTGATGGAGGCGCAGGGTGGTGGCGTGATTATCAACATCGCCTCGACCTCCGGGTTGCGCTGGACCGGCGCCGCGCAGGTGGCGTATGCGGCGACCAAGGCGGCGGTGATACAGCTGTCGAGGGTTGTGGCGGTTCAGTATGCGGCGCGTGGCATTCGCGTCAACACCGTGGTGCCGGGGCAGTTGCACACGCCCATGGTCGAGGCGCGTCTTGCCGGCCAGCGCGCCGGTGGCGATGTCGAGGCCATAATGCGGCAGCGGCAAAAACGCACTCCCCTCGCCTTTGCCGGTGACGGCCGTGACACCGCCAATGCGGCGTTGTTTCTTGCATCGGATGAGGCGCGCTTTATCACCGGCACCGAGATCGTTGTCGATGGCGGCATGACGGTGCGCTGCGACTAAGGCGGGGTGCGGGCGCGGCCTCACCGGCAAGGCGCTCGTGGAATGTGTGGGTGGGCGCCCCACGCACCGTAGTGCCACGGGGCCGGGGCGACTGCCTTAGTTAATCTGCGCGCCGGAAGCCTTCACCACCTTTTGCATGCGTGCCGCTTCACGGCCGATAAAGCGGCGGAATTCATCGGGTTTGTCGGCGATTATTTTCAGGCCGATGGCATCGAGTTTGGTGGTGACCTCGGCATCCTGCAGCGCCCTGGCGAATTCGCCGTTGAGTTTGCTCACCACATCCTTGGGCGTTCCCGCCGGCACGACAAAGCCGTACCAGATACCCGCTTCGAGGTCGGGCATGCCGGCGTCGCCCGAGGTGGGGATGTCGCCGACCTTGGCGCTGCGCTCGCGGCTGGTGACGACGATGGCCTTGAGGCGGCCGGCGCGCACATGCTGGATGACGTTGGAAAAATTGTCGCACATGACGCCGACGCGGCCGCTCAATACATCCTGCATTGCCGGCGCCGGCCCCTGATAGGGAACGTGCACGATGTCGATGCCGGCGACGACCTTGAGCGTCTCGCCGCACAGGTGGCTGGTGCTGCCGTTGCCGGCCGATGCAAAACTCAGTTCGCGCGGCGTGGCTTTGGCCAGGGCGATGAGCTCCTTCAGGTTGTCGGCCTTGATGCCCGGATGCACCACCAGCATGTTCGGTGTTGCCGCGGCGTTGATGACAGGATCGAAATCCTTTTCCGGTGCGTATTGCAGTTTTGGATAAACCCACTGGTTGATGGCCAGTACGCCTGTTGTCGCCAGCAGTACGGTGTAGCCGTCGGCCGGCGAGGTGGCAACCTTGACGGCGCCGACCGAGCCGTTGGCGCCGGGTCTGTTTTCGACCAACACGCTGACGCCCATGGACTTGCTCATGACCTGCGCCAACAGGCGCGGAATCAGGTCGCTGGTGCTGCCGGGCGGAAAGGGCGTGACCAGGGTGATGGTCCTGGTGGGGAAATCCGCTGCTGTTACGGTCGTTGCGGCTGTGGCGGCGAACAACGCTGCTGCGATGGCAAGCCTGCGGCCTGTTGAAGTCGGTATCTCAAACATTGCGTATCCCTTCCTGGTTTCTCAAGCTGGCGATCATAGAGACTTTGAGCAGGTACTCGCGCGACAGCACGGGATCGGCTGCGATACGTGTCATTTGCGCGCGCCAGCTGCGTTGTTCCTCGGGGTCGCTGGTCTCGAGGTTGCGTTTGTTGGCGATGGTGATTTTATTGACGTACTCAAGCGCGATGGGGCGGCGTTGCAGTTCGTAAATATCGAGGTCTGCAGCGCTCATTTCGCCGCGGCGCGCGCGCACCAGTTTGTCGGCGAGCGTAAAAGCGTCGTGGATGCCGCCGTTCATACCCATGCCGCCCAGCGGATTGTTCAGGTGGGCGGCGTCACCGGCGAGAAAGGCGCGGCCTTCGCGGTAGCGGTTTGCAACGCGCTGGTGCACGTTGTAGACGGTGCGGTGGCGGATTTCGTAGTCGCCGGCCTTGGCGTGCACGCGTTGCAGGCGTTTTTGGATGCTCGCGTCAGTGAGGGCGTCGGCGTCATTTTCATCTGCGCCGATGGGGGACATCACGCGCCACAGTCCGGACACGTACAGCAGGAAGAACCATTGCTCTGGGTCGGCGAAGTAACTTACCTCGCACAGGTCGGGGATGACGGATGGAAAGTCAAAGGGTGTGCTGGCGACGAGGAACCGGTCCGGCCAGGTGAATCCCTCGAGTTTGATACCGAGCGCTTCGCGCACCGCGCTTTTGCCGCCATCGGCGCCAATCAGCCAGTCGCCATGCAACACAGCCGGCCCGTCCGGACCTTCTATCGTCACCGCCACCTCGCCGTCGGTCTGCGTCACGGCGGTGACGCGCGTCGAGAACACCAGGCTGGCATGCGGAAATTGTTGCAGGCGTTCGGCCAGCAGGTTGGCGAGTTTGTATTGCTCGCATTGCACGCGGTAGGGGTGGGCGGTGTCCTGGCTGATGGCACCAAAATTCAGTTCCACCATCCAGCCCTTGCGATCGCGGTATTGCAGCCGCGGCGCAGACAGGCCCATGGCGATGATTTTTTTGCTGATGCCGAAACGATCGAGCAGGTCCAGCGTCGGCGGCTGGAAGGTCGAGGCGCGCAGCGTGGTTGGCAGCGACGGTTCGGATTCGAACACGGTAACGGGGATGCCGGCGTCGGCAAAGACGTTGGCGGCGACCAGGCCCACCGGGCCGGCGCCGGCGATAAGCATGCGGTGTTCAGCTTGGTTCATGGAGCGGAATTTTAACAGTCGCTAAGGTATGGCGGTATGAAGATATGAAGGACTGCGGTTTGCCACATGGCTATCGCAAAAAAATGCGCCCCGAATTTTGTCGCCCTGGTTTTGATGCGGCGATCGCCGCGTTCGACCATGCAGGTGAATCACCGGCGGGTTTGCGCTCGGCCTTGGGGCTCAGGTTTGTGCCGCACGCTCAAAGCGGCCGATGATGGTGCCGCCGCTGATGCCTATTACCGCGCAGCCGAGCATCACCCATAAGGCCGCGTCCCATGATCCGGAAAACGTCACCACCGCGGCGACGAGCGGTGGCCCGCAAAAAATACCGACGTTGGCAAGCTGCATCACGAGGCCTTGCAGCGAGCCGGCTTCGGCGGGCGTGCGCGCGTAGCGTGCAGCGCCGGAAATCACCGCCGCCGGCACCATGCCGGTGACGGCGTTGTATAAAAGCATCAGGGCGTAGCGCAGGCCATCGGGCAGGCTGCTGGCGAAAATGCCGGTAAAGAGCACGCTGGTGATGCAAAAGGTGCTGATGATGATGCGACCGCGCGGCACCTTGCGCTGCACCAGCCAGCCGCCGAACACATTGCCAAAGCAGTTGCAGAAGATCGCCAGCGCCGTGAGCATCGCGGCGGCCGTTGCGCCGACATGGCCGACCTCCTGCAGGTAGGTGGGCAGCCAGATCAGCATGGACACGTTTTGCGTGGTGTAGACGGCGAACACCAGCCCCAGCAGCCAGGGCACCGGTTGGGCCAGCGCGCCGCGAATAGGTGCGAGCGAGCGCGGTGCGGCGGGTCCGGCAGCGCCATAGTGGCGGCGCTGCGAGGCGAGCAGCGCAGCGCCGATGAGCGCACACACGCTCACCAATAACCAGAGCGAGCGCCAACCCCAGTCGGGCTGCGCCAGCAGCAGCGGTGAGAGCGTGATGACGATGGCGCAGCCAAAGGGCATGTAACTGGACCAGAAACCGAAGGCCAGGCCACGCTGTGCCGGTGCCGTGGCCAGGAGGATGAGTGCGGGTGCCGAGACGATGATGGCGATAAAGCCGACGCCCTCAACCAGCCGCGAGGCGACCAGCAGCGGCGTGCCCGGCGCGAGTGCGCCCAGCAGGCCGCCGGCCGCGATGCAGACAAGGCCGAGTATGCAAAATCGCAGGGAACCGGCGCGGTCCGAGAGCACCCCGAATACGATGGCGCTCAGCATGGCAAGGGCGTTGAAGGCCGAGGCGAGCCAGCCGGCCTGGATCAGGGTGAGCCCGAGTTCTGTTTTCAGCAGAGGCAGCGCCGGTGACATCTTGGCGAAGGCGCAGCCGCCGATCACGCCGGCGGCAATGGCGGCGACAAGGGCGAGAAGGTGGGTGCGGAGCGGCTGTGTCGGCGCCCTGCCCGCGTCAGTATCCAAGGCCTGCCGCCATAAACAAGAGAACGGCATACTGGAGTGCGATTTTCTTCACTCATTCACTCCTTCAATGCTTCAACCAATTAGCCACGGCGCCTTGGAATCGGCGGCGATGGCCTTCAACTGGCCGATGAGCATGTCGGGCACCGGGACGCCGTTGGCGAGCCGGTCTTTCATGGCTGTTTGTTCCGGATCGCCGGGGACGAGTACCGGTTGTGTTGGATCGATCGGGCGCACCGCGTGCAATGCATCGATCATGTCATCTAGGTCCTCCTCGAATTCGCCTTCGTCGCGGAAGGCATCCGGGTCCATGGCGAGGAAGAAATGGCCGATGTTGTTGTGCTTCTCACCCGGATGGCGCGCATCGCGCGTGGGCGCGAACCAGGCGCCGGGAATCATCGAGCACAGCACCTCCACCATTGCGCCCAGGCCATAGCCCTTGTGGCCGCCCATGGTGCGTGTCGCCCCCAGCGGTGTCAGCAGCACTTTTTCCAGCGCCCGCGCCGGGTCGGTGACCGGATTGCCGGCGGCGTCGAGTGCCCAGCCCTCGGGCACGGTCTTGCCATTGAGCTTGGCGACCTTGAGTTTGCCCACCGCGGCGGTGCTGGTGGCCATGTCGAGGTAGAACATCGGATGTTTCTTGCCCGGTGCGGCAAAGGAGATCGGGTTGGTGCCGAACATCGGTTCGGCGGAAAAGGTCGGCACCACCACGGCATGCCACACCGAGGTAAAGGCCATGCCGACGAGGCCGGCTTCGGCGGCCATCAGCGCGTAGGCGCCGGCCGAGCCGTAATGGTTGGATTGCTTTACCGCCACGGCCGCAAGGCCGGTCTTTTTCGCTTTGGCGATGGCCAGTTCCATGGCCTGCGTCGCCGGTACGTGGCCGAGCGAATGGTCGGCATCGATGAGGGCGGTGACCGGCGATTCGCGCAGCACGCGGATATTGGGTCTGACGTTGATCAGCCCGGCGGCGAACTGCTCCGCGTAAAGCTGCATCATCGTCGCGCCGTGCGAATCGATGCCGCGGATGTCGGCGGCGCCCATGCGCTCGGCGCAGGTGCGGGCGTGCTCGGCGCTCATGCCCCAGGCGGTGAAAATGGCCACGAGCTGGGCTTTGAGGGTGTCGAGGGGGACGCGCATGGCGGCTTTTTCCTTTAACTCAGAACATTTTTATTATTGTCATTGCGAGCGCAGCGACGCAATCTCATGGCATTAGAGCTTAAGGACGAGATTGCTTCGCTGTACTCGCAATGACGGCAACTGGGGGCCGCCACCAGGCGGTAGTTCAAACCCGGCGGCAGTTCAATACACCGGCGTGAGTACCGGCTTGCCGGAAAAATGCACCACCAGGTTGTCCACCGTGAGATTGCCCATGGCGGCGCGTGTCTCGTTGGTGGCGCTGCCCACGTGCGGTTGCAGCAGCACGTTATCGAGCGCCCAGAAGGCCTCGTCCATCTTTGGCTCCTGCTCGAACACGTCGAGCGCGGCGCCGCCAAGGGAGCCATCCTGCAGGCACTTCAACAGCACCGCTTCGTCGACCACCGAGCCGCGCGACACATTGATAAGAAAGCCCTTGGGGCCGAGCGCCTTGATCACCGCCTCGTTGACGAGGTGGAAAGTCTCCTTGCCGCCTGGCGTGATGACGATGAGAAAGTCACTGTGCTTGGCCAGTTCGACCGCGCTGGCGTGATAGGTATGGGGTGAACCGGCGACCTTGTTGCGGCTGTGGTAAGCGATGCTCATGTCGAATGCCGTGGCGCGCTTGGCGATGGCGCGGCCAATGCGGCCGTAACCCAGGATGCCCAGGCGCTTACCCGATACGCGGGTGGCCAGCGCCTGCGGGCCCTTGAGCCACTTGCCGGCGCGTACATAGCGGTCGCCCTGAGTGATTTTGCGGCCGATGTCCAGCATCATGCACATGGCAAGGTCGGCGACGCAGTCGTTAAGCACATCGGGCGTGTTGCTCACCGGAATCTTGCGCCGCTTGGCCGCGTCGATATCGACGGCGTCATAACCGACGCCGAAGCAGGAAATGATTTCCAGCTTGGTCAGGGTGTCGATGAGTTTTGCCGTCGCGCCGTGGTTGCCGGTGGTGGCAATGCCGCGGATGCGCCCGGCCACTTCCTTGAGCAGCGCGTCCTTGTCCGCAGCAAGCCACAATTTGTGGGTGATGAACTCGGCGTCAAGCCGTTCGATCGCACCCGCGTGCATCGGCCCGACGATGAGGATTTCGGGTTTGCTCATGATTTGAATTTGGCCGCCAGCGCATCGGTGGCGCGCGCGAGCAGGCCGATATCGGCGCCCACTGCGGTGAACAGGCAGCCTTCGCCTATCCAGCGGCGCGCGTCGGCCTCAACACCGGTCAGGATGCCCGGTGCCTTGCCGGCCTTGCGGATGCGGCGGATGGCCTCGTCGATGATGGGCATCACCTTCGGGTTGTTGGTTTCGCCCATGTAGCCGAGCGAGGCGTGCAGGTCGGCCGGGCCGATGAACACGCCGTCGACGCCGTCCACGGCGGCGATTTTCTCGAGGTTGTCGAGGCCGGCCTGGTTCTCGATCTGCAGCAGCACGCAGATTTCATCCTGGGCGTGCTTGGGGTAGTCCTTGACGCGGCCAAAGCGCGTCGCACGCGTGGTGCCGGCGACGCCGCGCACGCCGGCCGGCGGGTAACGCGTGTAAGCGACGGCACGCTTGGCTTCTTCCTCGTTCTGGATGAAGGGGATCAGCAGCGTCTGCGCGCCGATGTCGAGGTAGCGCTTGATGGTGACCATGTCGTTCCAGGGCACGCGCACCACCGGGTGCGAGTGATAGGGTGCGGCGGCCTGCAATTGCGTGAACACCGATTCGATGTCGTTGGGCGAATGCTCGGTATCGAGCAGCAGCCAGTCGAAACCGGCGCCCGCCACCACCTCAACCGCAAAATGGTTAGACAGGCTGCACCAAAGACCGATTTGCTGCTGGCCCGACTTGATGGCGTGCTTGAATTTGTTTTTTGGAATATCCACGGTGACTCCCTGGGTGGTGTTGTTTGGGTTCAGACGAATTGCACCGAGACGCTGCCCAGCGGGCCGAAGTCGCCGTGCAGGGTGTCGCCCTTTTGTGCGAACACGACGCGGGTGAAGGAGCCGGCGAGAATGAGGTGACCGGCTTCCAGGGTTACGCCGTTCCTGCCCAGGCGGTTGGCAAGCCAGGCGACGCCCAGGGCCGGGTGGCCGAGCACACCGGCGGCGAGGCCCGTCTCTTCGATTTCGGAATTGCGGTACATGATGCCGCCGACCCACCTGAGGTCCACGTCCATCGGGCCGACCGGACGGCCGCCGATGACGATGCCCGCGGCCGCGCCGTTGTCGGAAACGGTGTCGAAAATCTTGCGCGGGTTGACGATGCGCGCATCGACGATTTCAAGCGCGGGCACCACGTATTCGGTGGCGCGCAGCACATCAAGCAGGCCGATGCCCGGGCCCTTGAGTGATTTACCCAGCACGAACGCCAGTTCCACTTCGACGCGGGGCACGCAATAGTCGGCGTGGTTTACCTTGGCGCCGTCGGCCAGCATCATGTTGTCGAGCAGGTGGCCGTAGTCGGGTTCGTTGATCTGCGAGGAAGCCTGCATCGCCTTGGAGGTGAGGCCGACCTTGTGGCCTATCAACTTGGCGCCATTGGCGATCTTGTGCTTGGCGACGAGGGTCGAGATGGCGTAGGCGTCTTCGATCTCGATTTTCGGATAGGTGACCGACATCTGCGTCGCCTGCTTGCGGTTTTTTTCCGCGTCGAGCAGGGTTTGCATGGCTTGTTTGCGTTCTGCATCGGTGAGCATGTGCTGAGTCCTTTGTACTGGGATGGGGAAGAATGGAATCCGGGCGCCGGGGTGGGAAATTTTCTTGAATGGTTCGGGCGCGGGCAAAATTTTAGCACCGAACCGCCGGTATGCGGCTGGCTGGTATGACCTCGGTCGTCGTACCACTGCGCATCACGCTGGCGCGCAGGGGCCGGGCGTGGCTTCAATTTGCCGCGGGTGCATTGTCGCAAGTGTTTTTAATTATTCTTGTTGGCTTATTTGCGCTGTTTGAATTCTGCGACGCAGGTCTTTAGCGCGGCCAAGGATGAGTTGCCCGAGACCGAGCAGTCCTCAAGGTAGTGGCCCGTGGCTTTGCCTGGCGCACCGGCCTTGCGTACTTGCGCTGGCGCGGCCTGCGGCGCGAGCGAGGCTTTTTTCTCCGCTTCAGCGCGTGCCGCCCGTTCCTCGAACAGGCTTTGCCGCAGCGCTGCGATCTCCTGCGCCTGCTTTTCCATGGTTTGCTGCGGCGTGAGCGGCGACCCGGTTGCTGCTTTTTCGACTTGCCCGTCGGCGGTTTGCGCGCCGGCTTCTGTCGTGCTGTTGATCGCCGGCGTTTCGGCCGGCGGATGGCCGCGCGGTGAGGCGTGCATGAGCGCAACAGTGCAGGCCGCCGCGGCGCTAAGCAGCAGTATGGCGCCGCACCCGGCAGCCAGCGCTATTTTCGGGTTGCGCAATGCTGCGCGCAGTCGGCTTGCCAGTGCCACGTCTGCCACGCCCGGGGGCGGGGACACAGCGGTTTGCGCAGCTTCCGTTGTTGCGTCAGTTGCCGGTGCCGCCTTTGCGCCTGCTGTTTGCGTTGCGGCTTTTGCGGCGGGCGCTGTGACCGTGCTGGCTCCCTGTGTGTTCCCGGCTTGCGCCAAGCCTGAGGGCGGCGGCGCGAGTTGCTCTGCCACGATGGCGCCGCCGGCCGCGCCCGCTTCTGTCGGCGAGGCTTGGTCTGCGGGACGCTCCAGTGTGGCGAGGTCTCCGTTATCCTGCGGTTGGCTTGTGCTCAAGGCGGATCCGGTTCCGATGTCGAGTGCGCGTAAAGCGTCTACTCGGTTATCGGCAGCGCGCCCCGCAAACCTTAGGTTCGCCTGGGCCCACCTGGGACATGAGGTCTAGCTGCGGCGCAGCTCAGGCCGCGAAGGGCCTGCGCCTGAGGGCGATCTTGACCCGCCTTGGGTGTGTCAGTGAATTTCCGGATCGGGCACAGGCGCCGTGCCCTCGAGGAAGTCAAAGTCGCAGCCCTGGTCGGCCTGGGTGACGTGCTTGGCGAACATCACGCCGTAGCCGCGTGCGTATTGCGGTGCCGGTGCTTTCCAGGCGGCCTTGCGTCGGGCCAGTTCGGCGTCATCGACTTTGAGGCTTAGGCGGCGCGCCGGCACATCGATCTCGATGATGTCGCCGTCCTGCACCAGCGCGAGCGGGCCGCCGATATACGACTCGGGCGCGACGTGCAGTACGCAGGCGCCGTAGGAGGTGCCGCTCATGCGCGCATCGGAAATGCGCAGCATGTCGCGCACGCCTTCCTTGAGCAATTTTTTCGGAATGGGCAACTGGCCCCATTCGGGCATGCCCGCGCCTTGCGGCCCGGCGTGCTTCAACACGATGACCGAATCCTTGTCCACCGGCAGGTCGGGGTCGTCGATGCGCGCGGCCATGTCGTTGTAATCGGTGAACACCACCGCCTTGCCGGCGTGCTTGTGCAGGCGCGATTCCGCGGCCGGCGGTTTGATCACCGCGCCGTTGGGTGCGAGATTGCCGCGCAGTACGGCGAGGCTGTCGGATTTCACCAACGCCTTTTCCAGCGGCAGGATGACATCGTCGTTGAATACCTTGGCGTCCTCGATGTTCTGCCCGAGGCTTATGCCGTTGACGGTGATGGCATTGAGCTTTAACAGGCCGCGCAGGTTGGCCAGCATGGCGCGCAGGCCGCCGGCGTAATAAAAATCTTCCATCAGGTATTTGCCGGCCGGGCGCAGGTTGGCGATCAGCGGCGTCTTGCGCGCGAGGGCGTCGAACAGGTCAAGGTCGAGCTCGACGCCGGCGCGGCGTGCCATGGCGATAAGGTGGATGATGGAGTTGGTCGAGCCGCCCAAGGCCAGCACCGTAGTGACGGCGTTGTGCACGGCGTCGGCGGTGATGATGTCCTTGGGTTTCAAGTCTTCCCAGACCATGTCGACGATGCGCTTGCCGGTGAGCGCGGCCATGGCGGCGTGGCGCGAATCGGGCGCGGGAATGGAGGCGGCGCCCGGCAGCGTCAGGCCGAGTGCCTCGGCGGCGCTGGTCATGGTTGAGGCCGTGCCCATGGTCATGCAATGGCCCGGGGAGCGGGCGATGCCCTGCTCGATTTCCTGCCAGTCTTTTTCAGTGATGTTGCCGGCGCGCAGTTCGGCCCAGTATTTCCATGAGTCGGAGCCCGAGCCCAGCGTCGCGCCGCCCCAGTTGCCGCGCAGCATCGGGCCTGCGGGCATGAAGATCGCGGGCAGGTTCATGCTGGTGGCGCCCATGATGAGGGCTGGTGTGGTCTTGTCGCAGCCGCCCATCAGCACCGCGCCGTCTGCCGGGTAGGCGCGCAGCGACTCCTCGGCCTCCATGGCGAGAAAGTTGCGGTACATCATGGTGGTCGGTTTCTGGAAGGGCTCGGACAGCGTCATGACCGGAATCTCCACTGGAAAACCGCCGGCCTGCCAGATGCCGCGCTTGACCTCTTCGACGCGCTGCTTGAAGTGCGTGTGGCAGGCGTTGATGTCGCTCCAGGTGTTGAGTATGGCGATGACAGGCTTGCCGGCATAGTCGCTGCGGTCGAAGCCCATTTGCGCGGTGCGCGAGCGGTGGCCGAAGGAGCGCAGGTCTTTGGCGCCGTACCAGAGGTGGCTGCGCAGTTGCTCGGGAGTTTTCTTTTTGGACATGGATTTTTTTGCGCGCGTTGGCGCGCGCTGATTGAAAGAAGAAGGTGAAGGAAGAAGGGAAAAACGAAGACTTGAAGGTTACCGCAGTTGACTGTGGCAAGGCAGCATTTGGCGATGAAAAAGCGCGCGAGTTGTCGTACAAGATTGGCGGTTGACGGGGGTGGAGAATCTGGCGCACGCGCAACTAGCGTGTGTGAGGTGCGGTGCTGATGCCGTGTTGGGGCGGTGTTCATATTGTGCAGATGTTGCGTTGACGTGACGTTGATGCGGACTTGGGCGCGATGGGTGCGATGGGCGCATGCGGTCGTCGCGCGCCGCATCGTGCCATCGTGCCATCGTGTTTGTGCGGTTCAGGTCGAGTGCCCTGCATGCGCTCATGTCGTGGTAGGTAATGTTGCGGCGCGCAATTGACAGTGCGGGTGACGCAAATTAACATTGTTCACATAACAAACATTTGTTCGTATGTAGAACATTTGCAGCTATTTGCCGTATTTGAAAGCCAGAGTAACCAGAGTAATCAGCGTAGCCAGATCGCCGCTGAGCCGGCTCGCCGGGCTATGTGCTCCCCGTTATTTGCGCATTGCACGCCATAGCCGGGAGGTTTGGGGCGATACCGTTTAAAACAGTGCCGTGTCACGCGCCGCAGGCATTAAACTATGCGACCCCGCTGCCGCATTTCGGCCGGGCAGTTGCTGGAGAAAAACCACCGTGGTTAACAAGATAGTCGAATCGCTCCAGGCAGCGCTTGCCGGGGTGCAGGATGGTGCGACCGTGCTGATCGGCGGCTTCGGCGGGGCTGGCATCGCGCGCGAGCTTATCGATGCGCTGATCGCGCAGGGTGCGCGCGACCTTACCGTCGTCAACAACAACGCCGGCAACGGCGACACCGGCCTTGCCGCGCTGCTCAAGACCGGCCGCGTCAGAAAAATCATTTGCTCGTATCCGCGCCAGGCCGACTCGCATGTGTTTGAGGCCTTGTATCGCGCCGGCAAGCTCGAGCTCGAACTGGTTCCGCAGGGCAACCTTGCCGAGCGCATGCGCGCCGCCGGCGCCGGCATCGGCGCGTTTTATACACCGACGGCCTACGGCACCGACCTCGCCAAAGGCAAGGAGACGCGCCTCATCAACGGCCGCCACTGCGTGCTCGAATATCCGATTTTCGGCGACGTCGCGCTGATCAAGGCGGAGAAGGGCGACCGCTGGGGCAATCTAACCTATCGCAAGGCGGCGCGAAATTTCGGCCCTATCATGGCATCGGCTGCAAAGCTCGCCATCGCGCAGGTTTATGACATCGCCCAACTGGGCGAGCTTGATCCGGAGAACATCGTCACGCCGGGCATATTTGTGCAGCGCGTGGTGCGGGTTGCGCGCGATGGCGCAGTGGCAAAGGAGGCGGCATGAGCATCTCGAAACGCAGTCGCGACGACATTGCCAAACGCGTGGCGCAGGACATGTATGAAGGCGCCTATGTGAACCTGGGCATCGGTCTGCCGACGCTGGTGGCCAACCACCTGCCGCCGGGACGCGAGATTTTGCTGCACAGCGAGAACGGCATTCTTGGCATGGGCCCCAAGCCGCCCAAGGGCGAGGAAGACTGGGACCTCATCAACGCCGGCAAGGAGCCGGTGACCCTGCTGCCCGGTGGTGCGTTCTTTCATCACGCCGACTCTTTTGGCATGATGCGCGGCGGCCATCTTGATATCTGCGTGCTCGGCGCATTCCAGGTTTCGGTGACCGGAGACCTGGCCAACTGGCACACCGGTGCGCCCGATGCGATTCCGGCCGTGGGCGGGGCGATGGACCTGGCCGTAGGTGCGAAAAGCGTGTGGATCATGATGGAGCACCAGACCAAGAGTGGTGAGTCGAAGATTGTCGACAAGTGCAGCTATCCGCTCACCGGTGTCGGCGTGGTCAGCCGCATTTACACCGACCTCGCCGTGATCGACATCACGCCGCAGGGTTTGCATGCCCACGACCTGGTGCCCGGTTTGGGCTTCGATGAGTTGCAGCGCCTTACCGGCGTGCCGCTCACCGAAGGACGCGGCCAAGGCTAACTAAGGCCAAGGCAGCTGACCGACTAACTTTCACTTATCGACGGACGCACCGACGCACCCATGGATTCATTCGTCTATACCCAGCTTCCCGGTCGCGTGGTGTTTGGCGCCGGCTCGCTTGCGCATCTGGAGCGTGAACTCGACTTGCTCGGCGTCTCGCGCGCGCTGGTGCTGTCCACGCCGGAACAAAAGGCCCAGGCCGAGGACGTGGCGAGGCGCCTTGGCACGCGCTGCGCCGGTGTTTTCGCACGCGCCGTGATGCACGTGCCGATCGAGACGGCGCGCGAAGCGCGCGAAGAGGCCAAGCGCCTTGGCGCCGACTGCGCCGTGGCGATAGGCGGCGGTTCGACCACGGGGCTGGGCAAGGCCATTGCGCTTGAATCGGCGCTGCCGATTCTGGCCATTCCGACCACCTACGCCGGTTCGGAAATGACGCCCATCTACGGCATCACCGAAGGGGGCATGAAAAAAACCGGCCGCGATCGCAAGGTGCTGCCGCGCACGGTGATCTACGATCCGCAGCTTAGCGTCGGCCTGCCGGTGGGCTTGTCAGCCACCAGTGGCATGAACGCCATTGCACACGCGGTCGAGGGCTTGTACGCCCAGGACGCCAATCCGATCATGGGCATGATGGCCGAGGAGGGCATACGCGCCCTGGCTTCGGGCTTGCCGCGTGTACTCAGGGCGCCGGTCGATATCGACGCGCGCTCGGACTGTCTCTACGGCGCCTGGCTGTGCGGTGCTGTGCTCGGCGCCGTGGGCATGGCGCTGCACCATAAGCTGTGTCACACGCTGGGTGGCACCTGGAACCTGCCGCACGCCGAGACCCATACCATCGTGCTGCCGCATGCCGCGGCCTACAATACGGCCGCTTCATCCGATGCGATGGGGCGCGTGGCGCGGGCGCTGGGCCTGGCCGGAGCCGCCAGCGCGGCGGGCGGGCTCTATGACCTGGCCAAGAGCCTGGGCGCGCCGCTTGCGCTCAAGGACATCGGCATGAAAGAGTCCGAACTCGACCGCGCCGCCGACATCGCCGTGCAGTCGCCCTATTACAACCCGCGGCCCATTGACAAGGCCGCGATCCGTCAATTGCTGGATGACGCCTATCATGGGCGCCGTCCCGTCTGAGCACGGCCGCCGTCCGATCTGAACCCAACCATTTCACAACTGGAGACACCATGGCCAAATCGACCGAAGACATGTTGACCGAGTCGGCGCTTAACCGCCTTGCCAACGACAGCGACCCGCGCTTCAAGCAGGTCATCACCGCGCTGATCAAGCATGTGCACGCCTTCGCGCGCGAAGTCGAGCTGACCGAGGAGGAGTGGTTCGAGGGCGTCAAGTTTCTCACCGCCGCCGGCCAGAAGTGCGATAACAAGCGCCAGGAATTCATCCTGTTGTCGGATGTGCTGGGCCTGTCGATGCTGGTCGATGCCATCAACCACAAGCGCCCCGCCGGTGCGACCGAGAACACCGTGCTGGGGCCCTTCTTTGTGCACGGCGCGCCCGAGATCAAGAACGGCGACAACATGGCCGAAGACTGGGAGGGCGAGCCGACGCTGGTGTCCGGCCGCGTGCTGGGCACCGACGGCAAGCCGCTCGCCAATGCGCTGCTCGACATCTGGCATTCGGATGATGTTGGTTATTACGATGTGCAACTGCCCACCTACGAAGATAAGCAATTGCGCGCCAAGCTGCATACCGATTCGGAAGGGCGCTACTGGTTTCGCACCATCAAGCCGGAGTTCTACCCCGTGCCCACTGACGGGCCGGTCGGCACCATCCTCACGCGCATGGGCCGCCATCCGTTCCGTCCGGCACACATCCATTTCATTGTCGCTGCAGAGGGCTACGAGTCCTGCGTCACGCACCTGTTCGTCAAGGGTGGAAAATACCTCGATTCGGACGCGGTGTTCGGCGTCAAGGACTCGCTGATCGTCGACTTCAAGCGCAATAACTCGGAAGCGGATGCGAAAAAGGCCGGACTCAAGGCGCCGTTCTACACCGCCGACTTCGATTTTGTGCTCAAACCGTCCGATGGCGGCAAGGCGCAAAAAGTGATCTCACCGGCGGACGCGGTTTAGGGAAATACAGAAGCACGTCCCCTCTCCCTCGCGGGAGAGGGACAGGGAGAGGGGCTGCATGCCGATTCGATTGATCTGGCATTCACCCTCTCCCCAAGCCTCCCGCGTTAAAGGGGAGGGGGCGGATTGGAAAATTAATTGAAGAGGTCATGAATTCTGGGTGGGTGTACACATTGAAAGGACGGGCAGCATGGCAGCAAACGCAAACGTAACAGTAAGCCTGGGCTGGATAGGCATGGGCCGCATGGGCTACGCCATGGCTTATCGCCTGCTCAAGGGCGGCTGCAAGGTTGCGGTGTGGAACCGCACCCGCGCCAAGGCCGAACCGCTGGCCGAATTTGGCGCCGTCATCGTCGACGCCAAGACCGACCTCGCCGGCTGCGATATTGTCTTTACCATGGTGTCGACCACCGCCGACCTGAAGGAAGTGTTGTTCGAGGCGGGCGGCCTGCTGTCGGGCGCAAGTAAGCCCAAACTGGTCGTCGATTGCTCGTCGATCTCGCAGGAAGGTTCGGCCGATGTGCGCGCCGAACTGGAAAAGCGCGGCGTCGCCTATCTTTGCGCGCCGGTGTCGGGCAACGCCAAGGTGGCCAAGGCGGCCAAGCTGTCGGTGGTGGCCTCCGGCCCGAAATCGCAGTACGAGCTTGCCGAGCCCTACCTGAAAATGTTCGGTCGCAGCGCGACCTACCTGGGTGAGGGCGAACTCGCCCGCGTCTGGAAAATCGCCCACAACACCATGTTCGGTGTGATCATCCAGTCGTTGTGCGAAATCACCGTGCTGGCGGAGAAGGCAGGCATTCCGCGCCACGTCTTCCTCGAGTCGATCAACAACAGCGTGCTCGGTTCGATGTACACCAAGTACAAGACGCCGGTGTTGACCAATCTTACTTTCGAGAACGTCACATTCACGCCCAAGCTGTTGTTGAAGGACATGGACCTTGGCCTTGCGGCCGCCCGCGCCCACGGCGTGCCCATGCCCGCCGCAGCGGCGACGCGCGAGTCGGTGGCCAATGTCGTCGGTCGCGGTCACGAGAACGTCGACTTCGCCATTTTGTTGCAGGAAATCGCCAGCAGCGCCGGCCTCGCTTTGAAAGCAGAGGACGTCAAGATGAGCGACGGACTCGAGTCCTGAACCGGAGCCTGCCATGACACGCAAAATAATCCGCGGTGCGAGCATTGTTTCGATGGATGCCAGGCTTGGCGACTTTGCCAAGGGTGACATCCTCATCGAGGATGATCGCATCGCCGCCATCGGTGCGAAGCTCGAGGCGCCCGGAGCGGTCGTCATCGACGCCGCCGGCATGATCGCGATACCGGGCCTGGTCAACGCGCACATGCACACCTGGCAGACCGGCCTGCGCGGTGTGGCCGGCAACTGGACGGTGCTCGAATATTTCAAGAACATGCACGCCGGCCTCGCGACACTGTTCACGCCCGAGGACATCTACATCGCCAACCTCGTCGGCGCGCTCAACCAGATCAATTGCGGTACCACCACGCTCGCCGACTGGTGCCACAACAACCCGACCCCGGCGCACACCGATCGGGGCATAGACGGCATCGCCGAGTCGGGCATACGGGCGACGTTTTTCCACGGCTCGCCCAAACCCGATCCCAAGCCGGGGCAAAAGCCCTTCTGGGAAGTGCCGCATCCGAGGAGTGAAGTCGAACGCCTGTTGAAGACGCGCTTTGCCGGCAAGGACGGCCTGATGTCGCTGGGCCTCGCCATCCTCGGGCCGCATTATTCAACTTACGATGTTGCCGTCGATGACTTCAAGCTCGCGCGTGAATTTGGCCTCATCGCCAGCATGCACTGCGCCGGCGCCGCCGCGCGCGTGCCCGATGGCTGGGATCGTCTGGCCGGTGACGGCCTGCTCGGTGACAACAACAACATCGTGCACGGCAACGACCTCACCGACGCGCAGTTGCAGTTCATGCTCGACAAAGGGGTGACCTTTTCGCTGACGCCAGAGACCGAGATGTTCCAGGGTCACGGCTTTGCCATCACCGGGCGATTGCGCAAGCTGGGCGCGCAACCGTCGCTGGGCGTGGACCTCGAGTCCTGCGTCGGCGGTGACATGTTCACTGTCGCGCGCATGGCCATGGCCTCGCAGCGCGCCTTCGATAACGCCGAGTCCAAGGCGACGCAGAACAAGCTGCCCGACACCTCGACCATCACCGCGCGCGAAGCGCTCGCCTGGATCACCATCGAGGGTGCGAAAATGCTCAAGCAGGAGTCGCGCATCGGTTCGCTCACACCGGGCAAGCAGGCCGACGTGGTACTGATCCGCGCCAGCGATCTTAATATGCAGCCGATGCACGATCCGGTGACGGCGGTGGTAACGCAGACCAGCCTTGCCAACATCGATACCGTGCTGGTTGCCGGCGAGGTGAAAAAAAGCGGCGGCAAACTGCTGTTCAAGAACCTCGATGCGAGAACCGCGGCACTGGTCGCATCCGGCCATCGCATCATGGATGCGCTGCGCGCGAGGGCGCACTGAAAGCGCGGGATAAGGGGGCGAGGGCCGGTTAAAATCGGCAACATTAAATGGCTTTCATTCATGGTCAATCGGATGGCCATTCGGGCAGTGGGTTTTATGCTTTTGTTGTTTCAAGCTTGAATCGGATCGGGCCATGGCAGACAAGATGAAAATCGGCTGGGTGGGGGTGGGCAAGATGGGGCTGCCGATGGCCGGGCATTTACTCGCCGCCGGCCATGCCATCACCGCCTGCGACATCGCACACGCCGGTGTTGCCGCGCTGGTCGCACGCGGCGCGCACAAGGCGGCGTCGCCGGCCGAGGCCGCCCGCGGTAATGATGTGACTTTCTCTTCGATACCGAACGATGCCGCCTTGCGCGTCATCGCCCTTGCCGATGACGGTGTGTTGAGGGGCGCGGCGCCAGGCTCGATTTTCATCGACACCAGCACGGTGTCGCCGCAGGTTTCGGCCGAAGTGGCGGCGGCTGCCGAAAAACGCGGCGTCGGCTTTTTGCGCGTGACGGTGTCGGGCAACAACCACATGGCCGAAAAGGCGGCGCTGACGGTGATGGCTTCGGGCCCGCGCGCCGCCTTCGACGCGACATCGTCCTTATTGTCATGTTTTGGGCCGAATGTGTTTTATGTCGGTGAGGGCGAGCAGGCGCGCACCCTCAAGCTGGTCATCAACCTGATGATCGCCGGCACCGCCGGCATGTTTGCCGAGGCGCTGGCGCTGGGCACCAAGGGCGGGCTCGAATGGGGGCAG
This sequence comes from Bordetella parapertussis, assembly GCA_945892985.1. GTDB lineage: Bacteria > Pseudomonadota > Gammaproteobacteria > Burkholderiales > SG8-39 > CAITSH01. Next base: position 90,617 of record CAMDDU010000009.1, on the reverse strand, counting down.
ATGCTGGACATCGTCGCCGCGAGCGCGGTCGGTTCGCCCATTGTAAAGTCCAAGGTCAATGAACTGAAAAACCGCGACTACACGCCGACCTTCACCTGCGTACAAATGCAAAAAGACCTCGACCTCATACTCGGCGCTGGCAGGCAAAGCGGCGTGGCCATGCCCTTGACGGCGTTGGTGGGGCAGATGATGCAGGCTTGTATCGCCATGGGCGATGCCGACGACGACTATATCGCCACGGTGAAGCTGATTGAACGACTGTCCGGGATAGCCCCGGCGGGATAAGGGGGAAGTTGGACGAAGCATTATGTTTTGCATGCATGAAGCCTTAAGCCTTAAGGGCGGCCAAGGGTTGAAAATGGCGCCCCTTCTGTTCTGAAAACCGGGAAACCGCTTAATCAAGGAGTGAACATGAAATCGTCCAAACGCAAATTCGCAGGGGCATTTTCCGCCGTCGTGCTGGCCTCAGTTTTCACCTTGACGGTTCCTGGTTCGGCATTGGGCCAGACGTATCCGGCCAAAGTGATCAGGATCATTGTGCCTTTCACCGCCGGCAGCGCAACCGACATCATGGCGCGCACGGTGGGCGAAAAGCTCACCGCCGCCTGGAGCCAGCCGGTGATCGTCGAGAACAAGCCGGGCGCCGGCGGCACCATAGGCGCGGCGCAGGTGGCCAAGAGCGATCCCGACGGCTACACCTTGCTGGTGGTCTCCACCGGGCATGTCGTCAATCCGGTCATGTACGCCGGCATCCAATACGACACACTGGCTGATTTCGCCGGCGTGATCCCGCTGGCCAACCTGCCCAATGCGCTGGTGGTGAGCGTCAACAGCCCGTTCAAAAACGTGCAGGACCTGATCGCAGCCGCAAAAGCCAAGCCGGGACAACTCAACTTCGCCTCGGCCGGCGTGGGCAGCGCGACCCACGTCAACACCGCCAAGTTCCTGGTGGCGAGCGGCAGCTCGGCGACCCACATCCCGTTCAAGGGCACGCCCGAGACTATTACCGAGACCATTTCAGGACGCGTCGATTTCATGTTCACGCCGGTGCTCGCGTCGCTGCCGTCGATCCGCGACGGCCGTATGCGTCCGCTGGCGGTGAGCACCGGCAAGCGCAACAACTCGCTCGCCAATGTGCCCACCGTGGCCGAGAGCGGGCTGCCCGGGTTTGAATTCAATTTCTGGGTCGGCCTGCTGGCGCCCTCGAAGACGCCCCGTGATATTGTCAACAAGCTCAATGCTGAAGTGGCGCGCATCATGCAGCTGCCCGAGGTGCGGGAGCGCATGGCGAACCTGGGTGCGGAAGCCATGCCGATGTCGCCCGAGCAGTTCGATGCCTATATCAAGGACGAGTTCAACACGCTGGGCGCGGTGATGCGCGTGGCGGGGACCAAGGTGCAGTAGCGCTGTTCGCCGATGTTATGATTGCGGCACCATAATTTTCACAGCATTTTAAGGAGGAGTGATTATGAATAGCATTCGCTTGTTGGCACTGCGCGGCCTTGCGGCCGCAATCGCTACCGGCGTCATCGGCCTTGCCGCCGGTAGCGCCGTTGCCGCGCCATCGGGCCCGCCTGTAAAGGTTGGCAGCACGCTGGCGCTGACCGGGCCGCTCTCGGCCACCGCGCTGATCCACAAACTGGTCGGTGAGATTTATGTCGAGGAGCTGAACAAGAAAAACGGCCTGCTTGGACGCCCGGTCGAGTGGACCGTCAAGGACGACCAGTCCAAGCCCGACCTCGCACGCACGCTCTATGAACAAATTGTCACCGTCGACAAGGCCGACCTGCTGCTCGGACCCTATGCCACGGCCAACATCCTGTCGGCCATGGGCGTGGCGCAGCGCTACAACAAGGTGCTGATCCATCACACCTTCGGCATTCCCAGCCTGGCCAAGTACGACATGCAATTCCCCACCTGGGCGACCGGTTCGGACCCCGCGGTCACCACGCCCAACATGGTGTTCGACGGCCTCGCCGCCGGGCCCAAGACGCCCAAGACCATCGCCATTGTCACCACCAAGTTCCCGTCGGTGCATTTCATGTCGACAGGTGCGCGCGAAGTGGCGAAAAAGCGCGGCCTCAGTGAAGTGCTTTACCTCGAGTGGGAGTTTGGCAACCGTGATTTCGGCGCCATCGCCGCCCGCCTCAAGGATGCCAAGCCCGATTTCATCTGGGCCGGCGTGATCGCCCTCGAAGGCAACCAGCTGCTCGATGCGATGAAGAAAATCGACTATCCGGCGCCGCTGATGTTCCACCACCTGCCGGCGCCCGGGCCCATGCTCAAGCAGCCCGAAGCCAAGGGTTCGATGGCGGCGACGATTTTCGAGCAGCACGCGCCCTTTATGAGCAATCCGGGTGCCGCCGAGTTCGCCAAGATTTTCAACGAGCGCGCGGCCAAGGCCGGCCTCCCCGACACCATGGTCGACACGCAGGCCGCGGCCTCCTATGCCGCGTGGCAGGTCATCGAGGCCGCCGTCACCGCAACGAAGAGCCTGGACGACAAGGTGCTCGGCGCGTGGCTGAAAAAGAACCGTGTGCAGACTGTGCAGGGCGTGCTGCGCTTTGACGGCCCCAACAACTACGGCGACGACCTGACCAAGGTCAAGCAGGTGCAAAACGGCGAGTGGATCGTGGTCTGGCCGCGTGAATTCGCCAAACCCGGCACCAAGATGCTCGCGCCCTGAGCCGTAATCGGGGATGCATTTTCCTAGTATCGAACTGCTCGGGCAGTCGCTGCTGTCCGGGCTGTTCATAGGCGCCCTCTACGGCCTGTTGGGCCTGGGGCTCAGCCTTTCATGGGGGATGTTGCGCCAGATCAACCTGGCGCACTTTGCCCTGGCGTTTCTTGGCGCCTACCTGACTTACCAGTTGTCGAACACGGGGCGTATCGACCCGCTGCTTACCCTGTTCCTTATCGTGCCGGTGTTTTTTGTGCTTGGCATGGCGATGCACTGGGTGTTTGCAAAGTTCTCGGTCAACGCTTTTAATTCGATGCTGGTCACCTTCGGCATCACTGTCATCATAGAGAGCGGCATCCAGTGGGTCTGGACCGCCGACTACCGCAAGCTCGAATCGCACTACGCCGATATCAAGTTCAAGATCGGCATTTTTTTCATACCGCTGCCCGAGTTTCTGACGCTGCTGATATCGGTGGGTCTGGCCCTTGGCACCTGGGCGGTGCTGCGCTACACCCACGTTGGCAAGGCCATGCGCGCCATGTCCGAGGATCCCGCCATGGCGGCGGCCTTTGGTGTCAACGAGCGCATGATGGCGCTGCTGCTTTCGGGCGCCTCTGCCGCCTTCGCTGGTGTCGGGGGCGTATGCCTTGCACTCTCTTTTACGCTGGCACCCTCGCAGATTTACGCTTGGATAGGCGTGGTGTTTGCCGCGGTAATGATAGGCGGCCTGGGCAACCCGCTCGGGCCCTTGGTCGCGGGTATCGTCATCGGCATGTCCGAGGCGGCGACGCAGGCCATCACCGCGCCGGCGTGGGCGCCGCTGGTGTCGTTTTCATTGTTGATCATGGTGCTGTTGTTCCGCCCGGGCAAGGTCTGACGTGAACAAAAAAATCATCACCGGCTTTATCGCCGCGGCGATCATTCTTGGTGCGCTGCCGCTGCTGAAACTGCCGGCCTTTTACGAATCCTTCCTCTACCTGATATTCAGCTGGGTCGTCCTCGCCACCTCCTGGAACATCCTGTCCGGCTACTCGGGTTATTTTTCCTTTGGCCATGGCGCATTTTTCGGCCTGGGCATTTACACCACGGCGGTGCTGACGGCCAAGTTCAACTGGCCTTTCCTTGCGACGCTGCCGGTGGCCGCGCTGGTGGCGGCCTTGTTCGGCGTGGGATTGGGCGCGGTGGTCTTTCGTGTGCGCCGCCTGCGCGGCGAACTGTTTGCGCTGATCACCCTGGCCATTACCTTTGTCATCGCCACCATCGTGCTTAACACGCCCATAGACGGCGGGCCCGGCGTTTATCTCTCGGCGGTGCCGGTGCCGGCCATCGGCCCCTCGCCCTCGGGCACCTTTTACCTGCTCGGGCTGGCGCTGGCGCTGATCACGCTTTGGGCGGCCTACCAGATCTATTGCTCCAAGCTGGGCGCCGGATTGTTCGCCATCCATGATGATGAGGATGTGGCCGAAGTGCAGGGCGTGCCAACCTACCGTTATAAGCTGATGGCCTTGGGCATCTCTTGCGCGCTGGCCGGTGTCGCCGGCGGCATTCACGCGATTTTCATTTCCTATGTCACCGTGGGCGAGGTGTTCAACATCGTCGTGCCGCTTAACGTGGTGTTGATGAGCGTGCTGGGCGGGACGCGGCACTGGTTCGGCCCGGCGGTGGGCGCCACCGCCATCACCGCGCTGCTGTACGCATTTACCGCCGGTGATTACGCCGTGGCCGGCCGCGCCGCTGTCGGCCTTATTTTGATCTTGGTCATCCTGTTCATGCCGGATGGCCTGTTCGGGCAGTTCCTCAAGCGCATCAAACGCTGGTGTGCCGTGCCGCCGCTGCCGCAGGTGTCGGCGCCGGCGGTGATCAGCGCGCGCGGCAAGGAAGGCGAAATCCTGCTGAGTGCCGAGGGCGTTTTCAAATCGTTCAGCGGCGTGCAGGCGCTGGGTGGCGTCAGTATGCAGTTGCGCCGCGGCGAGATTTACGGTCTGGTTGGCCCCAACGGTTCGGGCAAATCGACCATGGTCAACGTCATCAGCGGTTTTTACACGCCCACCGCCGGCCGCATCGTGTTTGAGGGCGAGGACTTGTCCAGGCTGCCGGCACATCGCGCGGCGCAGGCCGGCATTGCCCGCACCTACCAGATTCCGCGCCCGTTCAAGAACCTCAGTGTGCTCGAGAACGCCACCTTGCCGGGCATGTTCGGCTCGGCGCGGCTGTCACGCCAGGTGGCGGAGCGCCAGGCCATGCACTGGCTGGAATTTGTCGGGCTCGCGGATCGCGCGCGTGCCTTGCCGACGGAGCTCAATCTGCACCAGCGCAAATTTCTCGAGTTGGCGCGCGCCCTCGCTTCGGCGCCGCGCCTGTTGCTGCTAGACGAGGTGCTCGCCGGGCTGACCCCTTCTGAGATCAACAATGCCGTGACGCTGGTGCGCGAAATCCGTAATCGCGGCGCAACCATCATGTTCATCGAACACAATATGCGTGCCGTGCTCGAACTCACCGACAGGCTGATGGTGCTGAACTACGGCAAGGTCATCGCCGAGGGATTGCCGCGCGAGGTCATGCGCGAGCCGGAGGTGGTGAGCGCTTATCTGGGATCCGATTATGTCCAGCAATAGGGCGAGGTCTGCGCACAAGGTCGTGGCTTTGTGCGGAACAAGGCAGCTTGCAATCCTTGCACTCGTTGCAAGCTCTGCAAGCTCTGCGACAGGGGGCCTGCGATGAACACGCCGCTGCTCGAGGCAAAAGATCTCAACGTCAGTTACGGCGATGCGCCGGCGCTTTGGGATGTCTCCTTTAGCGTGCAGGAGGGCGAGCTCGTATCCATCGTCGGTCCCAACGGTGCCGGCAAGACCACATTGGTCAACACCCTTGCAAGGCTGCAGCCGGTGCGTTCGGGTGAATTGCTGTTTCGCGGCGAGGATGCGACAAAGCTGTCCGCGCGCGAGATGTGCAATCGCGAGGTGGCGCTGATCCCGGAGGGCCGCAAGCTGTTTGGCGGCATGACGGTGGAAGAGAACCTCGATATGGGTTGTTATCGCAAGGCGGCGCGGCCTTTCCGCGAAGAAGGCCTGGCGATGATTTACGGCATGTTTCCCATCCTGAAGGAGCGCCGCTGGCAGGCCGCCGGGACGCTCTCGGGCGGGCAGCAGCAAATGGTGGCCATCGGGCGCGCGCTGATGGCCCGTCCGCGCCTGCTGCTGATCGATGAACCCTCTCTCGGGCTTGCTCCGGCGGTGGTGCAGCAGGTGTTTGAGGTGATACAGGACATCCATGCGGGCGGCATGTCCATCCTGCTGATCGAGCAGAATGCGGCGCGTGCGCTGGCCGTGGCGCAGCGCGCCTACGTGCTCGAGGGCGGTCGCATCGTCTCGACCGGCCTGCCCGCCGACTTGATGAAACAACCGCACATCCGTGAAGCCTATCTGGGTGAGAACGCCGCGTGATGCGCCTTCGCCGCCGTTTCGGTTTCACCAGTCACCATTCACCATTTACGATTCACCAATCACCGTTCTAATACCGGAGCATGAGCAATGAGCGACATCGAAAAAGAAATTCTCGCCATCGACGACAAGCGCTACAAGGCCATGGTCGAAAAAGATTACGTCACCCTCGACAAGATATTCGCCGACACGCTGCGCTATACGCACTCCACCGGCCGCAGCGAGAACAAGGCCGAGTACATGGGCATGCTCACCTCAGGCAAGGTCGCCTACACCGCGGCAACGCGCCAGAGCGTGGCCATGACCGTTTATGGTGACACCGTGGTCTGCCACGGCAAGATTGAGTTGCAAGTGCTGGCCGGTGGCGAGGCCAGGCAGATAAACAGCATGTACCTCAACGTCTGGGTCAAGGGCGCGCAGGGATGGCAAATGGTGGCCTGGGCCTCCACGCCGGTACCCAAGGCCTAAGTGGCAAAAGAAAGGGGCGCCAAGCGCCCCTTTCTTTATCCTGCCCGCGCAAAGTTCGCGCGCGATGCGCAAGTGTCTTACAGCATGGTGCACACTTCGTCGAAGGGCAGGCGCGGCAGGCGGCCCATCACCTTGGACGCGTCGCCGTGGCCGAGGCTGCAGATGAAGTTGGTTTTGAAGTTGGTGCCGGAAAAAAATTCCTTGTCCACACCGGCTGCATTGAAGCCGGACATCGGGCCGCAATCGAGGTCAAGGGCACGTGCGGCGAGCATCAGATAGGCGCCTTGCAGCGAGCTGTTGCGCAGGGCGGTGGTCTCGACCATGGGCTTTTTGTCTTCGCCGACGTAAATGTTCTTCATTTCCGGTTTGTGCGGGAAGACCTTGGGGATGTTCTCGTAGAACTGCAGGTCGTAGGCGATGATCGCGACCAAGGGTGCGGCCATGGTTTTGTCCTGGTTGCCGGGCGACAAGCTGGGTTTGAGGCGCTCCTTGGCGGCTTGGGTGCGCAGAAATACGAGGCGGCCGGGCTGGGAGTTGCCGGTGGTGGGGCCCCATTTCATCAGCTCGTACAGCGCCTTGATCTGGTCGTCGGAAACAGGCGTGGGCAGCCAGCCGTTGTGCGAGCGGGCGGTGCGGAAAATCTGGTCGAGTGCGGCGTCGTTTAGCATGGTGAGAGTCCTTGAGTTCTGGGGGCTGGGTGGTGAACGGTAATGGTGAACGGTAAAACTGGAATGGTGAAATCGAATGGTAAAGCGGGCCAAAAATAGTGCAGCCTGGGAGTTCGCAGGCAGAACGGCTGTGCGGCTTAGCGGCTGAATTATACTGTGCGCCCGTCGTCGCGTTCGCGGCTGCATGGACGGTCGGAATTTTTGCCGGTTTAGCCGGCGGCAAAGCATCCTGAACACTATTTGAAAGGTAAGCAATGAACGAAGCCTATATCTGCGACGCCGTGCGCACCCCATTTGGCCGCTACGGCGGCGCGCTCTCTGGCGTGCGCACCGACGATCTGGCCGCCATCCCGCTCAAGGCGCTGATGGAACGTAATCCCAAGGTGGACTGGGCCGCGGTCGAGGATGTCATTTACGGCTGCGTCAACCAGGCCGGCGAGGATAACCGCAACGTTGCGCGTATGGCTTTGCTGCTGGCCGGCTTTCCGGATACGATTCCTGGCATGACGGTCAACCGCCTGTGCGGCTCCAGCCTTGAGGCGGTGGGCACCGCGGCGCGCGCCATCAAGGCCGGCGAGGTGCGGTTCCTCATTGCCGGCGGCGTGGAGAGCATGTCGCGCGCCCCCTTTGTCATTCCCAAGGCCGACAGCGCTTTTTCACGCACGGCCAAAATAGAGGACACGACCATAGGCTGGCGTCTGGTCAATCCGCTGATGAAAGCCAAGTACGGCATTGACTCAATGCCCGAGACGGCCGAGAACGTCGCGGTCGAGTTCAAGATCGACCGCGCCTCGCAGGATGCCTTTGCGCTGCGCAGCCAGCAGCGCTACGCCGCCGCGCACGCCGCAGGCTTTTTCAACAGCGAACTGGTGCCCGTTTCGATCGCGCAGAAAAAAGGCGATCCGAAAATGGTCACCACCGACGAGCATCCGCGCGCCGACACCACCATTGAGACGCTGACCAGGCTCAAGGGCGTGGTCAGGCCCGACGGTAGCGTTACCGCCGGCAACGCCTCGGGGGTGAACGACGGCGCTTGCGCCATGATCATCGCCAGCGAAGCGGCGGCCAGGCAGCATGGCCTGAGGCCGCGCGGGCGCATCCTTGGCATGGCCACCGCCGGCCTCGCGCCGCGTATCATGGGCTTTGGCCCGGCGCCGGCCTCGAAAAAAGTTCTCGCAATGCTGGGCCTGAAAATCGGCCAGATGGACGTGATCGAACTCAATGAGGCCTTTGCCGCACAAGGCCTCGCCGTCACGCGCGACCTCGGCCTGCCCGATGATGCGCCGCACGTGAACCCCAACGGCGGCGCCATTGCCATCGGCCACCCGCTGGGCGCATCGGGTGCGAGGCTCGTGACGACCGCGCTCAACCAGCTCGAGCGCACCAAGGGTCGCTACGCGCTTTGCACCATGTGCATTGGTGTGGGGCAGGGCATCGCCCTGGTCATCGAGCGCGTCTGATTTCAACAGAGCTAAAACAGAACCTGTTCAAAGGAGGAATGGCATGTCTCATGTGAAAGTTTCCGACCTGGCTTTTGGCCGCCTGCAGTCACCCAGTCTTGATGAGGCCGAGGAGTTCCTGACGGCCTTCGGCATGGTGCGTTCCGACCGCACCAAGGATGCGCTGTACATGCGCGGCACCGACCCGAACCATCACATCCATGTCACGCACCTCGGTCCGTCGAAGTTCGTCGGCCTGGCGTGGTTCGTGGAAAACGAAGACCAGCTCCGGCAATTCGCCAAGGCGCCCGGCGCCTCCGGTATCGAGAATATCGACGAGCCGGGTGGCGGCAAGCGCGTGCGTATCAGCGATCCACACGGCTACCAGATGGAGGTGCTGTGCGGCCTCGCACAGTTGCCCAAGCTGCCGATCCGCAAAAACCTGGTCAACACCGGTGATGTCAAGGTGCGTCAGGGCGAACTGATGCGCCTCGAGCGCGGGGCGTCGCAGGTCAAGCGCGCCGCCCACGCGGTGATCATGACCCCCAATGCCGCCGAGAAGGTGAAGTGGTACCGCGAGATGTTTGGCCTCGTCTGCTCCGACGAGGTCTATGCCGGTGCCAAGGACCATATCATCGCCTCGTTCAATCGCTGCGATCAAGGCGAGACCTATGTCGACCATCATGTTTTTCTGTGTATCGAGGGGCCCAAGGCCGGAATCAACCACCTGTCTTTCGAGTCACAGAATATCGACGATGTCATGCTCGGCCACGAGCATTTGGTCAAACAGGATAAATACAAGCATGTCTGGGGCATAGGCCGCCATGTGCTGGGCAGCCAGGTGTACGATTACTGGCAGGATCCATGGGGCCGCGTGCACGAACACTGGAGCGACAGTGACATGCTTAATATCCATGCCAAGACCAACCTGCTGCCAGCCGAGGAAGGGCTCAACTCGCAGTGGGGCGAGGCGGTGCCGCAAGAGTTCATCACCCACGCCATTCCATAGGCGGTTTCGGCGCGCGTTGTTGCATGAACGGGGCTCTGTGCGCAATCCCCCGCCCTCTCCACGGATGGCGGCGCGGGAGCGGTCGACACCAGAAACTCTAGGCTAGGACGATATGATGCGCAGCAAAGAGCGTTTCCTCACCACCCACACCGGCAGCCTGCCGCGTCCCGAAGACCTCATCCGGATGATGTATGCGAAGGAAGAGGGTGTCCCGGTGGATCATGACGCGCTGGCGGGGCGCGTCAAATCGGCTGTCGCCGAGGTGGTCAAGGCGCAGATCGATGCCGGCGTGGACCTGGTGAACGACGGCGAGCTGAGCAAGCCGAGTTACGCCACTTACATCAAGGACCGCCTGGATGGTTTTGGCGGCACCGGCAACACCTTTGTCTATCAGGATCTCGCCGCGTTTCCGACGCTCGAAAAGCGCGTGTTCGGTGATCCCGGCCGTTCGCGGCGCAAGACGCCGGCCTGTAACGCGCCGATAACGGTGCGCGATGCCAAGGCGGCCGTGACCGATGCCGCCAACCTCAAGGTGGCATTGGCGGGGGAAAAAGCACATGGCGGTTTCATGAGCGCCGCCTCGCCGGGAGTGGTGTCGCTGTTTTTTCGCAACGATTATTACCCCAGCCAGGAAGCCTATCTTGAGGCCATCGCTTCGGCCATGCGTCATGAATACGAGGCGGTGGCCAAGGCCGGCTTCGTGCTGCAACTGGATTGCCCCGACCTCGCCATGGGCCGGCATATCCAGTACGCCGACCTGTCCACCGCGGAATTCCGCAAGCGCATGCACATGCACATCGAGGCACTCAATCATGCCGTCGAGAACATCCCGGCCGAGCAGTTGCGCATGCATTTGTGCTGGGGCAATTACGAAGGACCGCACCACTGCGACGTGCCGCTCGCCGACATCGTCGATGTCGTGTTCAAGGCCAAGCCGAGCGCGATTTCGTTCGAGGCCTCCAACCCGCGCCACGCGCACGAGTTCACGGTGTTCGAAACGGTGAAGCTGCCCGAGGGCAAGGTGCTGATTCCGGGCGTAATCGAATCGAAGACCAACTTCATCGAGCACCCCGAGCTTATCGCACAGCGCATCGGCCGCTACGCCGATCTGGTCGGTCGCGAAAATGTCATCGCCGGCAGCGATTGCGGCTACGGCACCTGGGTCGGTCAGGCCGCGGTCGACCCGCAGGTGGTCTGGGCCAAGCTCGCCGCCATGGCCGAGGGCGCGCGCATCGCCTCGGCGCGATACTGGAAGAGCTAATCCACAGCCACGCAGCAGGCGACATGCCCAAAGTGCCGGGCCGGGCGGCATGAATGATTTTTCCCAACCGCCACTCTTCACGAAGCTTCACCCGACCACCAACCTTCACCAACATTGGCGAAAATTCCAGGAGAAAAATATGGACAAGACCAAGGCAGTTAGAACGATTCTGGCCGCAGCCCTGTCGGTCATGGCGCTGCAGGCTGGCGCGCAGACCTATCCCGCCAAGCCGGTGCACGTGATTATTTCATTTACGGCCGGGAGTTCCACCGACATTGTCGGGCGGCTGGTAACGCAAAAATTGTCCGAGATATGGGCGCAACCGGTGCTGGTCGACAACCGCGCCGGCGCGGGCGGTTCGATCGGCACCAACCTGGTGGCCAAGGCGGCGCCGGACGGCTACACCTTGTTGATCAATTCGACTGCGCATACGGTGAACCCGGCTATTTACGCCAAGCTGCCTTACGAAACGACCAAGGATTTGATCGATATCGTGCCCTTGTCGATACAGCCCAATGTGCTGGTGGTCGAGACGAGTTCGTCCTACAAATCGGCGATGGACATCGTTAACGCGGCGAAGGCCAAGCCCGGCGCCATCAACTGGGGGCATGCCGGGGTCGGTAGCGGCACCCATCTCAGTACGGAAAAATTCATCGCCGCGACCAAGATCGACGTTACGCAGATTCCGTTCAAGGGCACGCCCGAGGTGCTTGCGGCGTTGTTCAGTAAATCGGTGGATTGTTATTGGGGTCCGATCTCGGCGGTGATCTCCAGTATCAAGTCGGGGCGCCTGCGCGCCCTTGCCGTGAGCACGCCCAAACGAAACAGCCAGCTGCCCGATATTCCGACCACCGGCGAGGCCGGTATCAGCGGCGCCGATTCGCCGCTGTGGTTCGGCCTGTGGGCACCCGCGGGAACGCCGGCGCCTGTCATCGCCAAAATCTCGGCCGACACGCGCAAGGCCCTGAGCGATCCGGGGGTGCGTGAAAAACTCGCCAACCTGGGCAATGACGTGATGGATATGTCGCCCGATGAGTTCGCGCGCTATGTGCGTAATGAAATCGCCGAATACGACCGCGTCATCAAGCGCGCCGGCATCAAGCCGCAGTAAGCACCCCGCATTTCGGGCCGTGGCGCGGCTGGAGAGCCGCGCCTGGAGCGGGTTTTCAGCCTTCCTCCCCCCCCGCCGGACTATTCGGCCCTGGCGCCGGAAGCCTCGACGACGAGGCGCCACTTGGCCAGTTCGCCGGCCATGAATTGGCCGAACTCTTCCGGCGTGCTGCCCAGCGGTTCTGCACCCTGGCCGATGAGCTGGTTGCGCAGTTCCGGCACGGCGAGCGCCGCCGACCAGTGTTGCGCGGTGAGGCGCGCCACCGAGTCTATGGATTCGCCGGCCGGGTAGGGCGCGATCAGGCGTATCGGCTTGTTCGGAAAGCCCTGCCCTAGCACCGCGCCAGATAGGCCCGCGAGCACGAGCAGCGCGGCGAGGCGTTTGAAGGGCTGCATGCTCAGCCTCCGGTTTTTGCGTTGAGGTTTGCCGCCAGCCAGTCGCTGATGTAATCGATGCCCAGTTGGCGGTTGTCGACCTGGCAATGTTCCGATCCGGTCTCTTCCGGTTTGAATATTTTCAGCGATTTGTTCTTCGAGCCGACCTCGGCGTACAACTTGTGCGCCGCCGCCACCGGCACCACCTGGTCGTTCTCGCCGTGCGTCACCAGGAAGGGGCAGCTGATCTTGTCGGCGATACCCTCCAGCGAGAAGGCGCGTGCGCGCTCGAGCGCGGCGTCCGAGTCGGACATGCCGAGGATCCACTGGAATTGGAAATTGGACTGCGCGCTTTTTTTCGGGTCTGCGGCGAGCTGCGCCTTGATGTTCGACTGCCATGCGTGCAGATCCCAATGCAGGGCACCGAGGGCGACGCAGGCGGCGTAGCGCCGTTCAATGGCGGCGATGCGCGGTGCGTAATACCCGCCAAAACTGTAACCCATGATGGCGACGCGTTTTGCGTCGACATCCTTGCGTGCGGCGACAAACTCGTAGGCGGCGGTACCCGCCACCTCGTAATCCGGACGGGCGTAAATCTCACGCAGGCGCAGCGACTCGCCTTGTCCCGGGCCATCGATCGCGAGTGTGTTGAAGCCGCGCTGCGCGAATTCCAAACCGGCGAAGAGCACGCTCATCTCCTTGCAGTTGTCCATGCCGTCGAACAGCACCACCGTCGGTGCGGGGCCTGCGCTCTTTCCACCGCGGTCCTGCGCCTTCATAAAATACGCCGGCAGTGTCTTGCCTTCGTAGGGTACTTCAACGATTTCCATCGTCGGGAAGCGGCGCTTCAGGCCCTCTTGCGAGCAGCGCAACGCCTTGCGGTAGATCGCTATTTTTTCCCCGCCCAAAGGCACGAAGCGCTCGCCGGTGTAGTAATAACTTCCGGCGCGCAAATACTGGTTGCCTGCCGTCGCGTGGTTTCCTGCCGCAGCCGCCGCATCGCCGAGCTTCTCCACCATGGCGGCGACCTTGCACCACTCCTCACCCCAGGCTGCGGCCTCGCCCTCGCGCTCGCGCAGGCGCGCGCAAACCAGCTCGATCTCGCCCAGCGAAACCGCACCGTAGGGTGCCATGCCCTTGCACACCAGCGTTGCGTTCGACCACATCAGATTGCCGGGGAAATGCTCTGTCCAGGTGTTATGTGATGCCATTGCGGTGTTCTCCTTTTGTGTACTCTGCCGGTGTGCTCGGCGCGCCGGTCGCCGGGCCGGAAAATGGTGCGCAGGCCTTCGCCCGTTTCCAGCTCCAGGATGGCCGAGCTCAGGAATATCAACTGGCGGCGCGGAGCCGTGTGGTAGTGCTGGACATGCCCTTCCGGTGTTTTACGGGAAAAATAGGCTTGGCAGGGAATGTCTCGGACATCGGTCTTTGCTCCCAGGTCATCGGCGCCTCGCGAATTTTAATCGCCGATTCCCCTGATTGTTTGCTGAAGATCCTGAATACACGCATAGTGGACGGAGCTTTTTTTATTCTGGCGCGAACGATGTTACTGCAAGTCAGCGCGTCAGACTAAGCTGAGCTGTCACCGTAATCTGGTGATGCATTTGTGGCGTCGTCCTGCGGTCGCAGCAAAGCCGCAATGCCGCAATGCCTTGGCGAAGCTAAAATAGCGCTCTTAAGCGCTTTACTCAAAGTGTTTGTTCAAAGGAGCAGAACCATGTGGTTTGATTTACGCGGTATTTTTTCCGGTGCAGGGATGCGCAAGCCCCTGCTTTCCCTTTTGGCGGTGCTCGGGGCTTTTCTGTTCAGTGCTTCCGCACCCGCCCAGTCGCCGGCCTTTCCCAATCATCCGGTGCGCATCGTCGTCGGCTTTCCCTCGGGCAGCCTGCTTGATGTGATCGCGCGCGCCATGGCCGAGGAGTTGCGCAAGGTCTGGGGTCAGGCGGTGCTGGTCGATAACAAGCCTGGCGCCGACTCCATTATTGCGGCCGACGCGGTGGCCAAGGCCGCGCCGGACGGGCACACCTTGTTTCTGGGCACGCTGGGTGCATTTGGCCTGAATCCGCATCTGTACCAGACCCTGCCCTACGATCCGTCTAAGGATTTCACCGGCGTGAGCTTTGTCGCCGACAGCCCTTTTGCGCTTGCCGTCACCCCGGACCTGCCGGTAAAAAACGTGGCTGAACTGATCGCGCTCGCCAAGGCGTCCCCGGGAAAACTCAACTACGCCTCGGGCGCGAGCTTCGCACAAATGCTCGGCGAGGCCTTCAAGCGCCGCACAGAAACCGATATCACGCTGATCCCCTACAAGGGGGTGCAACCGGCGATCACTGATTTGGTAAGCGGCCGCGTGCAGATTGTTTTTGCCGACGTGCCCAGCATCATTCCCTCGTACAAGGGCGGCAAGGCGCGCGTGCTGGCGGTAAGCGGGACGCGCCGATCGCCGCTGGTGCCCGAGGCGCCGACCATCGCCGAGGCGGGCGTGGCAGGCTACGAGTACGCGACCTGGTACGCCTTTGTCGTTCCGGCCGCCACGCCCAAGGATCTTGTCGACAAGCTCAATGCCGCCATCGTTGCGGTGATGGCGGCGCCCGAGATGCGCCAGCGCATGCTTGGCCTCGGACTCGAAGGCCGCTCTTCGCGGCCCGAATATGTGACCCAACTGATCAAGGACGAGATCGTGCGTTGGGGGCCCATCGTCAAGGCGGCGGGGATCAAGCAACAATAAACAATAGAGCGCCGCCGTACCGTGTGGACGCGGCGTCGTCCGGTGCGCTGGCGTGCAGTGCAAAACAACTAAAATGGCGGGATCGGAGGAGTTGAAATCATGAACAACCCAAAAATGCTTTGCAGGCTTCGTCGCGGGGTGTTGCTGCTGGCCGTGGCAGCGCTTTGCGCCGTTACCCTGCCGGCGATGGCGCAAAGCAAAACCGTATTGCGTATTTCAACGCCCGCCGTGCCCGATGACTGGCATGCCAGAATGTGGACGGTGTTCAAGGACGCGCTGGACAAAAGCGCGCCGGGCGAGTTCGAGGTGCAGATCAACCTCAACGGCTCGCTGTTCAAGCAGGGCACCGAGCCCGCGGCCATGGCGCGGGGCAACCTTGAACTGGCCGCCATCTCGGCCTTTGACATTGCCAAGCTGGTGCCTGAATTTTCGGTGTTCACCGCCGGCTACGTGATCCGTGATCCGGCGCAGCAGCAAAAGGTTTTTAACGGCCCGATAGGCGCGGAGCTGTTCAAGACAGTGGCGGAGAAAATGGAGGTGACAGCGCTCGCCACCGCCTACCTTGGCACGCGCCAGATCAACCTGCGTGACACGCGCAAGGTCGCTACGCCGGCCGACCTCAAAGGCGTCAAGCTGCGCATGCCCGGCACCAGGGAGTGGTTGTTTCTCGGTGAGGCGCTGGGCGCCACCGCCACGCCGCTTGCGTTTGGCGAGGTCTATCTGGGTCTGAAGACCGGCACCATAGACGGCCAGGACAATCCGCTACCCTCGGTGCGCGCCGCCAAGTTCTACGAGGTGACCAAACAGATTGTGCTGACCGGCCACCTTGTTGACAGCCTGTTCATCACCATGTCGAACAAGAGCTTGAATGCCTTGGGCGCGGCGCAAAGGCAAAAAGTGGTCGCCGCGGCGCAGGCTGCCGCGCTGTGGAACAACGACAACCGTATCAAGGAAGAATCCCAGTTGGTCGAGTTTTTCAAGAAAGAAGGCCTGCAGGTTGTCACGCCCGATGTCGAGGCTTTCCGTAAATCGGTGCAGGCGGCCTACCAGAACTCCGACTACGCCAAGGTCTGGCCCAAGGGCCTGCTCGAGCGCATCAACGCGACACGCTAGCCGTGGTGGTTTGGTTCAGGCGCGCCGCCAACGCCATAGGCGGCGGCCTTTTTCTGGCGCTGTTTGTGGTGTTCATCATCCAGATCGCGGCGCGCTTTGGCTTTGGCAGGCCGCTGCCCTGGAGCGACGAGGCGGCGGTGATCCTGTATGTGTGGGTCATCTTGTGGGCGTCGGCGCTGATTGTGCCCGCGCGCGAGCATGTCGCCTTCGACCTCGTCTGGCAGGCGGTTGGCCGCCGTGCAAGGCAGCTCATGTTGATCGCCGGCAACGGGCTGATCGGCGGCCTCGCTCTCGTCGGCCTGCCGGCAAGCTGGGACTACGTGCGCTTCATGGCGCGCGAGGGCACACCGGTGCTGGGCATTCCGCTGATGTGGGTCTACCTGCCCTTCGTGCTGCTGATAGCGGCGCTGGTGGTGCGCTGCGCATGGGCTGTTTTCAGGGCGGTGCGCGGCTACGACCTTGACGCCGAACTGCGACCCTGAAGGCCATGGCGTGCAGCGTATGCGCGGGCTCCTGAAGTCATGACACTATGACTCCATGACCCTATGACTCCATGACACTAGGAATCAGCGTCCTCGTCGGCATTATGGTCGCCGGCCTGTTGCTGCGCATGTCCATAGGGTTTTCCATGCTCGCCGCCGGCGTCGGCTATCTGCTGGTCAAGCAGCAGGACCTCGGCCTCGTCGCCGAGCAGGTATGCAACGGCTTGTACAACAGCTATGTGCTGTTGGCCGTGCCGCTGTTTGTTTTCGCCGCCAACATCATGAACGCGGGCACGGTAAGCGAGCGCATTTTCGATTTTTGCCGCGTGTTGGTCGGGCGCATGCGCGGTGGCCTGGCGCAGGTGGATATCCTGGTCAGTGTGATTTTTTCGGGCATGAGCGGCAGCGCGCTCGCCGACGCCGCCGGCCCGGGTCTTGTGACCATACGGCAGATGCTCAAGAGGCCAGGATACACGCCGGGCTTTGCCGGCGCCGTGGTGGTGGCGAGTGCCACGCTGGGGCCCATCATTCCACCGTCCATTCCGATGGTGATTTATGCGCTGGTGTCGGGTGCCTCGGTCGGTGCCTTGTTCCTTGGCGGGGTGGTGCCCGGTGTGCTGATGGCACTGCTGATGATGGGGGTGGTGCATGTGATCGCCACCAGGCGCAACATGCCGCGCGAGGAAAAAATACCGCTGCGCGAATGGCCGGCCATTTTATATCGCGGCGCGCTGCCCCTTTCGCTGCCGCTGGTGCTGCTGGGCGGCATCTACTCGGGCGTGTTCACACCGACCGAGGCGGCCGCCGTCGCCGCGCTGCACGCGCTACTCCTCGCTGCCCTGGTCTATCGTGCACTCAGCTGGCGCAGTTTCTGGGGTGTGGTGATGGAGTCCACGCGCGGCAGCGCCGTCATCACCATCATCCTCGCCGGCTCCTTTGTGCTCAACTACGCCTTCACCGCCGAGGGCGTGCCGCAGGCCATGGCCGCGTGGGTGGAGGGCATGCGCTTGTCGCAAACAGGCTTCCTGCTGCTCGTTAACCTGATGTTTCTGGTGCTGGGCTGCTTTCTCGATGTGTCGGTGCTGTTGCTGGTGTTCGTGCCGATGCTGCTGCCGGCGGCCAGGCTGCTCGGCGTTGATTTGGTGCACTTTGGCGTGCTGGTGGTGCTCAATATGATGATAGGCCTGATTCACCCGCCCTTTGGCATGCTGCTGTTTGTGACCAAGGCGCTGACCGGCATTGCCATAAGCGAAATGATGAAGGAGGGCTGGCCCTTCCTCGTCATGCTGCTGCTGCTGCTGTTTGCCATGACGCTGTTTCCGCAGATCGTGTTGTGGCTGCCGCAGACCATGGGCTATGTCACGCACTGAGTCTGCCGGCTGACACAGCGCCCGCAGGGCTTGTCGCGCTTGATTGACGCTGCCGGGCAATCGGCTAATATGGCGGGCATTGGGCGCTCTGATTTGTAGCGCAGCTTCGAATGTATTCATATCAACAATCCATCCCAGGGTGAAACAGCATCAATGGCTTCGATAGTATTGATTGAAGACGACGCTTCCTTGCGTGAAACGCTCAAGATGCATTTGAGTTCTGAGGGTTACGCTGTGCGCGCGGCCGCCGACGCCGCCGAGGGAATTCGGGCCATTCTTGAGGAAGTTCCCGATCTGATCCTGACGGATATTTCCCTGCCCTATATGGACGGGCTGGAGCTGCTGGATGTGTTGCGCCGCGACGAGACCACCAGCCAGGTGCCCGTCATTCTGCTTACCGGGCGGGTGGATGACGACAATTACCTCAAGGGGATGCAACTCGGGGCCGCCTATTACCTGACCAAGCCGGTATCCCGGGAGGAGTTGCTGAAGACGATCCTGGCCGCTTTGCGCGGGGCAAATAAAACGCCGCCCAAGGTTTAAACCCAAGGGCGGCGGTTGCGTCGCGGCGATATGCCGCGTTGCCTTGTGGTTCTTGTGATCCTTGTGGCTCTTGTGGTTCTTATGTTCCTTGTGGCCCTTATGGCCCTTATGGTCCTTGCGGCGGGCGTGCCAGCTGCCGACTGGCTGGTCAGTGACGCCTCAATGCAAAACGCCGACATAATTCCCCTACCAGCCGTTGCTGCGCGCCCATGTCGCGGTGATGTCGCCAGCTGCATTGAGCACGGTGTACCGGGGATATTGTGCGCCGGTGGCGCAGGCGTGGTTGGGCAGGATGCGCAGTTGCGTGCCCACCGCAAGGGCGAGGGCTTTGGCCGGGTCGCCGGAGCGGTGGGCGATGATGCCGTGCTCCTGGTTGGCCTGGGCCACGATGTAGCCGTCGAGTACGCGGCCTTGCGCGTCGCAGACCAGGCCGTAGCCCTGGTCGAGTACCTGCGCCGCGGTGCCCCGATCGCGTGACATGGCCATCCAGCCGGCATCGACGATGGTCCAGCCTTTTTCGCGCTGGTGGCCGATGACGGTGGTGAGCACGGACAAGGCGATGTCGTCCGTGCCGCACACGCCCAGCCCGGCCATGACCAGGTCAAAGAACACGAACACGCCGGCACGCACCTCGGTGACCCCTTCGAGTGACTGCGCGAACAACGCGGTTGGCGTGGAGCCGACGCTGACCGCGGGGCAGGGCAGGCCGGCGGCGCGCAGTGCGCCTGCGGCGGTGACCACCGCCAGGTGCTCCTGTTCGGCCATGGCCCGGATGGCTTCGGTGCCAACGCAATGGTAGGAGCTGCCGGCATGGGTCATGACCCCGGCGAGGGTGATGCCTTGCGCATGCATGAAGCGGCCCAGCGGCAGCAGTTCGGCGGCGCCGGGGGCGAGTCCGGAGCGGTGCCCGTCGCAGTCGATTTCTATCATCGCGGCAAAGCTTTGCCCGGAACTGTGCGCGAAGTCGGCAAGGTGTTGCGCCGCCTCGATGCTGTCGAGAATGAGGGTGATGCGCACGCCCCTGGCGAGCAGGGCCGCCACATGCGCCAGTTTGCCCGGCGCAATGGCCACGGCGTAGAGCATGTCGTGCACGCCGTTCGCGGCGAAGTATTCGGCCTCGTGCAGCGTCGAGACGGTGATGGGGCCCTCTGGCGTGTTCATCAGCCGGCGCGCCACTTCAATGCACTTATTGGTCTTGACGTGCGGGCGGAACGCCACACCAAGGCGCGACAACTGCGTCTTCATGCGCGCGATGTTGCGCTCCATGCGTGCCGTGTCGAGCAGCAGTGCCGGGGTTTCTAAGGCATAGGGGCTGGTGTTGCCGGGCATGGTCGGGGTTTTCTGCTTTGTGGTTTTATCGGGCCGATTTTAGCAAGGCCGCCCACTTGGGGCGCCCGCCACCCCGGCCGGGGGAGGGCTTTAACGTCCCCTGGAATTGCGCAGGTGCGGATTGAGCTTGTCGAGATCGGCCTGCACCTGCTCGCGCGTGCGCTCGTAGACCAGTTCGCGGCCCATGGCGCTGCCGGCGTAGGACAGGTTGTTGCGTGTCGGCTTGAGGTCGCACTTGACGCTGTGCACGCCGGTCCCGAGCACCACCTGGATCAGCTCGGCGCGTTTCTCGAATACCACCACATCCATGGACTTGCCGGTGTCGGTGATCTTGACCTTGATCGTTTCGTCGCTCATTTTTGCTCCTGTGAGGGGCGGGCAGTTACGGCTAACCTTAACGGCGGATCTTAGGCAACCGGTGTTACTCCGCCAGCCTTGTACCAGCCCTGTACCAGCCTTGTACCAGTAATGGCCAGTATAGATGCAAACGCAAACTTGACCGGTGCGGGGAAAAGTTACAATCGGCGCATCGTTCTTTGTGGGGTTGCCATGTCCTTGTTTTCACGATTGCTCGGACAGATCACCGCGCGTGCGCCTGCACCGATGCGCCAGGCGCCGCGCACTTATCCGACCACCGCCATCGAACTTCAGGACGACAGGCTGATGCAGCAGGGCTGGTATTACGGTGTCGAGTTGCTCGAAGGCATGGGCATGAAGGGGCTTTTCCCCGCCGACCTGCCCATGCTGCCGCGGCAGATGATGCGCAGGATCGACCTCGCCGGCGCGGCCTGCCTGGACATGGGCACCATGGAGGGCCTGATGCCGGTGCTGATGTGCCGCGGCGGCGCATCGCGTGTGCTCGCCGTTGACGCGAGCGAGCATTGCCTTGAAAAAATCGATGCGGTCAGGCACTACCACGGCGTCGATTTCGATTTTCGTTCGGTCGGGCTGATGTACGACCTTTACGATAAATTAGCCGGCGAGAGCTTTGACCTCATTAATTGCTCGGGCCTGCTCTATCACGTCGTCTCGCCCATGCACGTGCTACTGGGTGTGCGCCCGCTTCTAAAACGCAACGGACTGATGATCATCTCGACCAACGTCGTCATCTCCGACCGCCACCTGATGGAGTTCAACGACGGCGGCAGGTTGCAGGAGGAGACCAATACCTTCTGGTACCTGTCGGTGAAGTACTTCGATTACATGCTGCGCTTCCTGAAGCTTCAGCCGGTGGACTTCGCCTATTACCCCCACCGCTTGATCCGCTCCGACGTGCGTTATGTCGCCGATGTCAATTCAGGCTACCTGTCGGTGGTGTGCCGTGCCCATGATGCGGTGTTGCCGGTAGGTGGGGAGACCTGGATGGGCAGGGCGATTCATGACTCCTGGGAAATGACAGGTCTTACAGACTGGCAGCGCGCGGCGCAGCAGCCGCGCTCGGGGATACGCTATAAAAAGGAGCCGGATGCGGCGTTCTGGCGTGCCGACGGCAGCGGCCTTGATTTGCATGCGGCGGTGGTGGCCGCGCCGGACCCCGCGCCGGTCACCGACCCGGCCGACGCGCACTTCCTGCACCTCTCCCATCTCAGTTAGGAACCGGTCAGTACACCTGGGCTGTGGCTGAAAAGCGGCTCCAGGAACCGGGTTCCAGCCTGGAAATGCCCGCCTGGTGCGGCTCTCCAGCCGCAGCCCCCGTGGGGAGAGTGCGCCTGCCGGTGTGTTTCAAGCTTGGATAGTTTAGATTTGACTACCGAACGATCGTTCGGTAGTCTGTCCGTATGCCTGCCAGCGCTTTCCCCGACGCTTTTTCCGGAGTTTTCAGCCAACTGCTGCTCCTGCGCCGGCCGCTGTTCGCAGCCTTTGCCGATTGCCCTGCACGATGCCATGCACGACTATGACTTCACTTGCCACCATTTTGCAGACTGGCCGCGTCTGGCGCGGCACATCGGTCTGTGCCGCCGGCGAAGCCGGCCTTGCCAGCGGCTTTGCCACGCTTGACGCCCAGTTGCCCGGTGGCGGCTGGCCTGTCGGTGCTCTCACCGAAATTCTGCCCGCCCACGAGGGCATAGGCGAGCTGCGCATTCTCGGGCCCGCGTTGGCGCGCTTGTCCGCCCAGGGTCGCAGCCTCGTCTGGATTGCGCCACCCTACCTGCCTTACGCGCCGGCGCTGGCCGCCGCCGGCATCGCTTTGTCGCGCGTGGTGATTGTGCGCACCGCCGATGTCCGCGACGCGTTGTGGGCGGCCGAGCAGGCGCTGCGTGCCAACACCTGTGGCGCGGTGCTGTGCTGGCTTGACCAGCCTCGCCATGCTGCGCGCCATGCCGCGCGTTTTACTGCGCATTTCACCGACCTGCGGCGTCTGCAGGTGGCGGCCGAGGGCGGTCATGCCGCGAGTTTTGTGTTTCGCCGCCCTGCTGCGGCAAACGAGTCCTCGCCGGCGCCATTGCGGCTGTCGCTGGACACAGACGCGGGCGGCTTGGCGGTGCGCATCTTCAAGCGCCGCGGCGGGCCGCTGACCCGGCCCGTGCTCATCCCGGCGCTCGCCACGCCTTTTAGTTCAACCCACAGCGCCGTTCACGCGCAACAACGAAGCCGCCATGCTCTGGATCGCCTGTCACCTGCCGCGCCTGCCGCTCGAACTGTTCGTCTCACCCACGCCTGAGCCCTTTGCCGTCGCACAGGGGCGCTACATCGCCGCCTGCGACAAAAAAGCGCTGGCGTGCGGTGTGCGGCCGGGCATGAGTGTGGCCGCCGCCAGCGCCATCGCGCCGCGGCTGCGTGTGAAATCACGCGACGTCGCGGGCGAGACCGAGGCGCTGCTCGCGCTCGCCGCCTGGTGCGGGCAGTTCACGCCCAATGTCGCGCTGGAGTTTCCCGATGCCGTGCTGCTCGAGGTGTCGGCCAGCCTGACGCTGTTCAAGGGGCTCGCACCCATGCTCGCCGCCCTGCGCGCCGGCCTGGGTGAAATGCATTACAGCGCCAGGATCGCCTGCGCGCGCACGCCGCTCGCCGCAAGCTGGCTGGCGCGCAGTGGCGCGCCGCACGACTACGATGGCGTCCCCGACGAGAGCATCGCGTTGGAAACGGTGCTCGCCAGGCTGCCCGTGGCGCTGGTTGATCCGCAGGGCGAATGGCTGGCCGCGCTGGAGAAAATGGGCATTGCCACCATCGGTGTGCTGCTAGCCCAGCCGCGCGCCGGGCTGACGCAGCGTTTCGGCCATGCGCTGTGCGAGCGCCTCGACCAGGCGCTCGGTAGCCTCGCCGATCCGCGCATCTGGGTGGTGCCGCCGGAGTGTTTCGCCGCCAACATCGAACTGCCGGCCGAGGTGAGCCAGGCCGAGGCGCTGGTGTTCGCCGCGCGCCGCCTGCTGCTGCAGCTGGGCGGATTTTTGCAGGCGCGCGCCAGCGGCGTGCAGCGCTTCAGCCTGCGCCTGGCACACCGCGAGCGCGCCACCGAAATCCAGATCGGCCTTGTTTCGCCTTCGCGCGACGCCGAGCATTTCACGCTGCTCCTGCGCGAGCGCCTTGCCGCCACCGACCTGCCCGAACCGGTGCGTGCCATGCGGCTTGAGGCCAATGACATCCAGCCGCTGTCGGGCGAGTCGCAGGGCTTGTTTGCCGGCCCTGGCGGCGGCGCGGACAAGGCCGACTGGCCGCGCCTGATTGAACGTTTGCGCGCGCGCCTCGGCGGCGACAAGGTGACCGGGCTGGCGCTCGCGTCCGAACACCGCCCCGAGCGCGCCAGCATTGGTGGCGCGAACGTGAAGGTGAATGCGGGTTTGGGTGGTGGTCTTGGAGGTGGTGCGGGTGGTGGTGGCGTTGGCGTTGGCGTTGGTGTCAGCAGCGATCTTGACCACGGGGCCAAATCGCTGGTGCACATTCCCAAGCTGGGCGACCGCCCGCTGTGGTTGCTGCCCGAACCACGGCCGCTGCCCGAGCTGGGTGCCGCACCCCAGCACGAAGGGCCGCTCGCACTCATCGCTGGCCCCGAGCGTATTGAGTCAGGCTGGTGGGAGGATGCGGGCATCAAGCGCGATTATTTTGTCGCGCGCACCCAGGCGCTGTCTTATGTGTGGATTTACCGTGAACGCCAGCCGGCCGGACGTTGGTATTTGCACGGGCTGTTTGCGTGAGAACCCTTTACTGCTGTCATTGCGAGGAGGCGAAGCCGACGCGGCAATCTCGCGGCATTGCGACGGCAGTCACAAGCGCGATGAGATTGCTTCGCTACGCTCGCAATGACAACTAATGACAACTAATATTTGCACGGATTGTTTTCGTGATAACCCTTTACTGCTGTCATTGCGAGGAGGCGAAGCCGACGCGGCAATCTCGTGGCATTGCGACGGCAGTCACAAGCGCGATGAGATTGCTTCGCTGCGCTCGCAATGACAACTAATGGCAACTAATGACAAGCAATGACAGCAACGACCACGAATTTTAAAAGGTGACTGCAGGTCGCTTTGCTGACTGAGTAGCCAAACCCGCCCATGTATTCCGCCTTGCCCGCCTATGCGGAGTTGCACTGCCTGTCGAATTTCACCTTCCTGCGCGGGGCCTCGCACGCCGCCGAACTGATCGAGCGCGCCGCCGCGCTCGGCTATGCGGCGCTGGCCATCACCGACGAGTGCTCTCTTGCCGGCATCGTGCGCGCGCATGTCGCCGCCAAGGAGACCGGCCTGCATCTCATCGTCGGCAGCGAAATCAGGCTGGCCGACGGGCCGCGCCTGGTGTTGCTCGCCACCGACCGTGCCGGCTATGGCAGGCTGTCTTCGCTGATCACGCTCGGGCGACGACGCGAAAAAAAGGGCGGCTATCGCCTGCTGCGCGCTGACATCGCGGGTGGTGTTCCCGGCTGTCTTGCGCTGCTCGTGCCCGATGACAACACGGATACGGCTGTGCTTGGCTGGTTCGCGCAGTGTTTCAAGGGCCGCGGCTGGATCGCCGTCGAGCTGCATAAGGGCGCCGATGACCGCGCACGCCTGGCGGCGTTGCGCGTGCTGGCGGATGAAAGCGGCCTGCCGCTGGTGGCCGCCGGCGGGGTGCTGATGCACCAGCGCTCGCGCCAGCCGCTGCAGGATGTGCTCACCGCCATCCGCTTGCGCACGCCGGTGGCGCGTTGCGGGCGGCAGCTGCAGCCCAATGCCGAGCGCCACCTGCGCCAGCGCATGCACCTGGCGCAGGCCTATCCGCCCGAGCTGCTGGCCGCCACGCTAGACATCGCTGCGCAGTGCAGTTTTTCCCTAGACACGCTGAAATATGAGTATCCGCGGGAGCTGGTGCCCGCAGGCGAGACGCCGGCCGGCCACTTGCGCAAGCTCACGCTGCGCGGCCTTGAAAAGCGCTTTCCGCAAGGCGTGCCGGACAAGGTTGGCGCGCTGATCGAACACGAGCTGGCGCTGATCGCCGAGCTCGGCTACGAGCCGTTTTTCCTCACCGTCGAGGACATCGTCAGCTTTGCCAGGGGCGCGGGCATCCTGTGCCAGGGCCGCGGTTCGGCCGCCAACTCGGCGGTCTGTTACGCGCTGGGCATCACCTCGGTCGATCCGGCGCGCATGTCCATGCTGTTCGAGCGCTTCATCTCCAGGGAGCGCAACGAGCCGCCGGACATCGATGTTGACTTCGAGCATGAGCGGCGCGAAGAGGTGATCCAGTACATCTATAAAAAATACAGCCGCGAGCGCGCCGCGCTGGCGGCGACGGTGATCTGTTACCGCCCGAAAAGCGCGCTGCGCGACGCCGGCAAGGCGCTTGGCCTGGAGGCCGACCAGGTCGAGCGCCTGTCGCGCAGCATCGCTTGGTGGGACGACCGCAAGGATCTTGGTGCGCGCTTTCGCGAAGCGGGCTTCGATCCGGAGTCGCCTTTGATGCGAAGGCTGTCGCTGATCGCCGACGCGCTGATGGGTTTTCCGCGCCACCTGTCGCAGCATGTCGGCGGCTTTGTCATTTCACGCGGCCCGCTGTCCGAGTTGGTGCCGGTGGAGAACGCCGCCATGGCGGATCGTTCGGTCATAGAGTGGGACAAGGATGATCTTGATGCGCTCGGCCTGCTCAAGGTTGACGTGCTGGCGCTGGGCATGCTCACCGCCATGCGCCGCACCTTTGACCTGGTTTCGCAGCGCCGCGGACTGGCCTTTGGCATGGATGACGTTCCGGCCGAGGACAAGGCCACCTACGCCATGTTGCAGCGCGCCGACTCGGTCGGTGTTTTTCAGGTTGAGTCGCGGGCGCAAATGTCCATGCTGCCGCGGCTCAAGCCGGAGAAATTCTATGACCTTGTCATCGAGGTGGCGCTGGTGCGGCCCGGGCCGATACAAGGGGGCATGGTCCATCCCTACCTGCGCCGCAGGCAGGGCCTCGAACCGGTGGTGTATCCGAGCGCGGCGGTGAAAGGCGTGCTCGAGCGCACGCTGGGCGTGCCGATTTTTCAGGAACAGGTGATGCAGTTGGCGGTGGTGGCGGCGGGTTTCTCGCCGGGTGAGGCCGATCATTTGCGCCGCTCCATGGCGGCCTGGAAACGCAAGGGCGGCCTCGCGCACCTTGAGTCGCGGCTCATCGGCGGCATGCTCGAGTGCGGCTACCAACCCGAATTCGCCCAGGCCATTTATCAGCAGATACTGGGCTTTGGCAATTACGGTTTTCCCGAATCGCATTCGGCCAGCTTCGCCTTGCTCGCCTATGTGTCGGCCTGGCTCAAGTGCCACGAGCCGGCGGCCTTTCTTGCGGCGCTGCTCAACAGCCAGCCCATGGGCTTTTACCAGCCGGCGCAATTGCTGCAGGACGCGAGGCGCCATGGCGTTGAGGCGCGCGCCATCGACGTGCAGGCGAGCGTTTATGCGTGCACGCTTGAGGCGGCCGGTGAGGGCGTGGCGGTGCGCCTGGGTTTGCTGATGGTCAAGGGCCTGTCGGCCTCCGGCGGCGCGCGCATCGTCGATGCGCGGGGCGGGGGTGGCTTTACCACCGTGGCCGATGTGGCCGAGCGGGCGCAACTTGATGTGCGCGACATGAAGGCGCTGGCCGCGGCCGGTGCGCTCGCCGCGCTGTCCGAGCACCGCCGCCGCGCCTATTGGGATGTCGCCGGGCTGAGGATAAAGGCGGCGAGGGGCGGCGCGAAAACCGGCACCGGTAGCGTTGATAACGCTGACGCCGTTGCCAGCGCGGACACCGATGATGTCGCTGACGCTATGGGCCAGATCCGTGAGGGGCCCCCTACGCAAACCCAGACCGACCTTTTTTTCGGCGAAGCGGTCAGTGAAGCCGCGCCGGTGCTGGTCGCGCCCACCGAGGGCGCGGACATCGTCGCCGATTATAAAAGCACGGGCTTTTCGCTCGGCCGCCATCCGCTGGCGCTGTTGCGCCGTCGTTTGGGTGAGCTGCGGTTTTCAACGGCGGCGCAAATCGGTGCGCTGCCGCAGGGGCGCAGCATCCGCGCCTGCGGCATCGTCACCAGCCGTCAGCGCCCCGGCACCGCATCGGGCGTGGTCTTTGTCACGCTCGAGGACGAAACCGGCTGTGTGAATGTGGTGGTATGGAAGGACATCGGCGCGCGCCAGAGAAGCGAGCTGCTGGGCTCAAGCCTGATGGGCGTGGAGGGCGTGATCGAACGCGAGCAGGGCGTGGTGCATCTCATCGCGCGCCGGCTGTTCGATCACAGCCGCATGCTGGGCAGGCTTAACACCGAGAGCCGGGATTTTCATTGAACCGGCCGCGGCCGCGGTGCCGCGCGAATGAGGCGCAACACCACGCCGTGACTGCCCGCGTCCTTCGCGCCGCTTCAGTTATGTGAAACTTCCTAATATGTCTTCGACTGCTTCGTTTTTGCCGGTATGAGCTTTGGTGCGGCACTGCCTGCCGCCCCCAGTTGCCGTATGTAGAGATAGACCGCATAGGCGTCCTCTTCGGTCATCGCGTTGAGGGCGAAGGAGGTCATCGGCGGGCGGCGTTGCACCTCTTTGGCTATCTCTATCCATTGATCTGCCGTTAATTCCTGAAAATAGAGTCGCAGGTTGGTTGCGTAGGTGGTTCCCGATGGCCCGCGCAAGCCCTGTGTGCTTCCCGTCAGAAGATCCTTTTCAGGTGTTTTGTTTCCGGTCTTCAGATAATTCGGCGTGTGGCATTCGTGGCACCCGGCAATGTTGACCAGATAGCGGCCGCGATCGATGAAATTTTTCCTCGGGTCGTCCGTCGAGGGGGCCGCGTAGAGCGCTGTTGTGCTGCCTGCCAGGAAAAACATCGGGATCGCTATTCTCAGAATAATTGAAGTCAATTTTGTCTCCTAGCTGTTTGATGCATCTGACGGGAGGAATTTCCAATGAGACACCGGGCTGCGGTCATCTGGTTATGCGGTCATGCGGTCATGCGGTCATAGGTTTGCCGGCCCCAAGTTTGTCAGCTTGGAAAATGCTGGCGTAAAACTTAATATATTCTT
The DNA here is from genome assembly GCA_945892985.1 of Bordetella parapertussis. Lineage (GTDB taxonomy): Bacteria > Pseudomonadota > Gammaproteobacteria > Burkholderiales > SG8-39 > CAITSH01. The sequence goes on along the minus strand of CAMDDU010000009.1, from coordinate 62,174 downwards.
TACAAATATTAACATTATTAATGTAAGTTACGTCACTCTGCATGCGCTTCAGTGTGGTTTTCTATTCTTCGATTCAATATTCAAAAAGGATAGTTGCAAATGGCGATTGGTTCTAGGAGGGGCGGGGCTTTTGCGCACAGGCGATCCTCAGAAGCTGATTTACATTCGCCAGGGTCAAAAACGGTCTGGTACCTGTACGGCAATGAAAGTTCATTTGAGCGTATCGCCGCGCTTCTCAAGCCGTTTGGCGTGGCAACGGTTCCGTTCCGTGGCAGCCCGGCGAAATTCGTCGATGAATTCCACGCCTCTGCGGGTTGTGTCATGACCGGCCTGCACCTGCCGGAAATGAGCGGTATCGCGGTGCTGCAGGCGCTGCGCCAGCGCGGTGTGATGTTGCCGCTGATTATTGTTTCCGACCAGGGAACCATCCCCCTGGCCGTGCATGCGATCCGGGCGGGGGCGTTTGATTTTTTGGAGATCGACTCGGAGGATGCCCTGATTGCCGAACGGGTACTCGCCGCCTTGCAGCGCGACAGCGGCGAGGCTGCCGCTGCGCGCGGCGTTTCCGGGCAGGCCCCCGGCATGGCGATGCTTTCGACCAAGGAGAAGATGATCGGGCAATTGCTTTGCGATGGTTATTCAAGCAAGCAGATTGCGGACAAGGTTTTTCTCAGTGCCAGGACGGTTGAGGGCTACCGGCGTCGCATCATGTCCAAGCTCGGCGTCGGATCATTCGCGAAACTTGTCAGGGTACTGGCGACTTAGGCGCTCCTGCCACGCGTGCGCTTGTTCCGCACCGGTGCCGCAAGCGCAAAGCTCGATCGCAGTGCATGCCAATGGCCGTGGCCGCAGGCCAGACTTTAATACCTTGTTTTTTAAACCGCCAAGCTAATAAGGCAATAAAGAAATAAGCAAGCAAGACACTCATGACAAAGTCCGAATTGATCGAGCGCATCGTGCGCCGCCACACCGATGTCCATCCGCGCTATGTCAAATACTCCGTCAGGATTATCCTTAATGCGATGGCGCTCAGATTGCGCCAGGGGCGTCGGATCAAGATCCGGCAGTTCGGCAGTTTCGGCCTCACTTTTCGCGCACCGCGGCTGGCGAGAAACCCCAAATCGGGCGAGCAGGTGACATTGCCGGGCAGGTATGTGCCGCACTTCAAGACGGGCATTGCATTGCGCAAGGGCGTGCGTGACTCAGCCACCCAGGCTGCCAGGCAGGTGCGCTGACTGGCACTGATTTGGCCGGGTGTGTGCTGTGCTTGCCGCAGCACCACAGCACCACAGCAGTGCACCTTATGACGCCGTGCGCTAGTCCAGCCGGATATTGAATTCGCGCGCCATGCGTGTGAACGATCCGGTCTCGCTCTTTACCATGGCCGACAACGCATCGGGCGTGCCGCCCAGCACCGCCGCGCCTTGAGCGTTGAGCGCCTCGCTTATTCCGCGTTGATTCAGCGTTTGAGTTTGTACCCGGTCTTGAAAATCCAGGCTATGCCGCCAAGGCACAGCAGCATGAACAAGACCGTCATGCCCAGGCTGACGGCCACGCTGATGTCGGCCACGCCGTAAAAGCTCCAGCGAAAGCCGCTGATCAGGTAGACCACCGGGTTGAAGAGGGTGATCTTCTGCCACACCGGTGGCAGCATGCTGATCGAATAAAAGCTGCCGCCAAGAAAGGTCAACGGCGTGACGACCATCAACGGCACGATCTGCAGCTTCTGGAAATCGTCGGCCCACACGCCGATGATGAAACCGAACAGGCTGAAGGTGACGGCGGTGAGCACGAGGAAGCCGGCCATCCACAGCGGATGCTCGATGCGGTAATCGACGAACAGGCGCGCGGTGACGAGCATCAGCGCGCCCAGCACCACCGACTTGGTGGCCGCCGCACCGACGTAGCCGATGACCACCTCGACCCAGGACACCGGCGCCGACAGCAGCTCGTAAATCGTGCCCGACCACTTGGGCATGTAAATGCCGAAGGAGGCGTTGGAAATGCTTTCGTTGAGGATGGTCAACATGACCAGCCCGGGGATGATGAAGGCGCCGTAACTGACGCCGTCCACATCGCCCATGCGCGAGCCTATGGCCGCGCCGAACACCACGAAATACAAGGAGGTCGAGAGCACCGGCGAGGCGATGCTTTGCATCAGTGTGCGACGGGTGCGCGACATCTCGAATTGGTAGATGGCGCGGATGGCGTGCAGGTTCATTGGCGCGCCCCCGTCTTGTCGGGCGGTGGCCTCTGGCTGACCAGGTTGACAAAAATATCCTCGAGCGAGCTCTCGGAGGACTGCAGGTCGGTGAAGTCGATGCCGTGCTCATCGAGCTGACGCAGGATGTCGGCGATGCCAGACTGCGCGCCGTGGGTGCGGAAGGTGTAGGTCAGTTCGCGCCCCCCGGCCGCCAGCTCCAGCCCGTGGCCGGCAAGCTCGGCGGGCAGGACCGCCAGCGGCTGCTTGAGCTGCAGCTTGAGCTGCTTTTTGCCGAGCTTTTGCATCAGCGCGGCCTTCTCCTCGACCAGGATCAAGGCGCCTTTGCTGATCACGCCGATACGGTCGGCCATTTGCTCGGCCTCTTCGATGTAGTGCGTGGTGAGGATGATGGTGACGCCGCTGTCGCGCAGGCCGCGCACCATCTCCCACATATCGCGCCTGAGTTCCACGTCCACGCCGGCGCTCGGCTCGTCAAGGAACAGGATCTGCGGCTCGTGCGACAAGGCCTTGGCGATCATCACGCGCCGCTTCATGCCCCCGGAGAGCGTCATGATCTTGTTGTTGCGTTTGTCCCAGAGCGAGAGCGCGCGCAGCAGTTTTTCGCACAGGGCATCGTTGCGCGGTTTTCCGAACAGGCCGCGGCTAAACCTGACCGTTCCCCAGACGCTCTCGAAGGCGTCGGTGGACAGTTCCTGCGGCACCAGGCCGATTTTCGAGCGCGCGCCGCGATAGTCGGTGAGGATGTCGTGGCCGTCGGCCAGCACCGTGCCCGAGCTGGGGGTGACGATGCCGCAAATGATGTTGATCAGCGTCGTCTTGCCCGCGCCATTGGGCCCGAGCAGCGCGAAGATCTCGCCGCGGCGGATGTCCAGGCTGAGGTCCTTGAGCGCGCAAAAGCCCGAGGCGTAGGTTTTGGTCAGCTTGGTGACCGAGATGATGTTCTGCAAGGGCGAGTGTTCAGGTTTGGCCGGATGCCGATTGTATGCGACCCGGCCGGCGGCTGCGGTGTTTGCGCGCTGGCCGGCGCGCTCACGGCAAGGCCGGTCGTGACAAAGGCTGGCAAAATGGCGTTCCCGTTCCCCGGCCCGCCCGCAATGCTCGACCTGCCGCTCGTATTTCTTGACCTCGAAACCACCGGCGGCACCGCCACGTTTGACCGCATCACCGAGGTCGGGCTGATCGAGGTCGACAAGGGTGTGCAAACGGACGTGTGGAGCAGCCTGGTCAACCCGCAGACGCGCATTTCGGGCTTCATCGAATCGCTCACCGGCATCAGCAACGCCATGGTGGCCGACGCGCCGCGCTTTGCCGACATCGCCAAGCGCCTCTATGCGCGCCTGGAGGGCAGGGTGCTGGTGGCGCATAACGCGCGCTTTGACTACAGCTTCCTGAAAAACGAGTTCGCCCGCGCCGGCATCGACTACCGCGCCCGTGTGCTGTGCACCGTCAAGCTGTCGCGCGCGCTCTACCCCGAGCACCGCCAGCACACCCTCGACAGCCTGATCGCGCGCCACAACCTCACCTGCAACGCGCGTCACCGCGCCCTCGGCGACACCGAGGTGATGTGGCAGTTCGTGCAAAAAATCCACGCCGCGTTGCCGGCCGCAACGATCGCCGCCGCGGTGAAAAAACAGTTCGCGCGGCCCAGCCTGCCGCCGGGGCTGACCGAACAAGACATCGCCGCCATCCCTGAAGCGCCGGGCGTCTATCTTTTTTATGCCGATAGTCCAGCCGCCGGCAAAGCCGCACACGACATGCCGCTGTATGTCGGCAAAAGCGTGGACATGCGTGCGCGGGTGCTGTCGCATTTTTCCAGCGACCTGCGCGCCGCCAAAGACATGCGCATCAGCCAGGAGGTCAAGCGCGTCGAGTGGATAGAGACCGCCGGTGAGCTGGGCGCGCTGCTCAATGAGGCGCGCCTGATCAAGGAACTGCTGCCCGCGCTCAACCGCACCGAGCGGCGTGCCAGCGGCTTTTTTGGATTTGAGTGGGCCGGCGACATGAATAGCAAACAGCCGTTGCAACTGGTGGCCTCGGGGCGTGAAGAGCCGCTGCGCCTGGAACGCCTGTTCGGCACTTTTCGCACCAAGCGCCTGGCGCAAGAAGCGCTGGCGCGCATCGCCGAGGCCCAAGGCCTGTGCCCCGCGCTGATCGGTTTGGAGGCATCACGGAGCAAAGGCACCAAAGGCACCACGGCCATCACGGCCGCTACAGCGGCTGCGCCCACCACAGGCAGCGCCTGCTTTGCCCACCAGCTTCAGCGCTGCCGCGGCGCCTGCTGCGGCAAGGAGACGCTCGCCGCGCACAACTTGCGCCTGTTCGAGGCGCTGCAGTCGCTGCGCCTGGCGCAATGGCCGTGGCAGGGCGCCATCGGTGTGCGTGAAAAGCGCGGCGACAAAAGCGAGGTGCATATTTTCGACCGCTGGTGCTTTTTTGGCACTGCGCGCAACGAGGCCGAGATCTACGAAAAACTCGAGCTGCGCGCCGCCCCGGTGTTCGACCTCGACATCTACAAGATCATGCAAAAATTCCTGGCGACGAAAAAGAAACCCGACATCATCGAGTTCGGCGCGATGAGCAGTCTGTGGTACCGCGACGAGGCCGCAAGCCCGGCCTGACCGGCAACACCGCCTGAAAAGCCGCACCAGACGGGCATCTCCAGCCTGTTTCCCAGTTTGGGGTCGCGCAGTGCCTGCGGCTGAATGCCGGTCTTTGGCGGACATTCACCGACTTTAGTGCATCGGTGCGCATTGCTCCGATGTAGCTCGGTTGGCAATGAAAAAGTGTCAAATGATGCATGTTGCGCTCCATAGGGGGGATTGATGGAGGTTCCTAATTATGAGAACATCGTGCTTATGCCTTATTCGATCGAATACTTTCATCCGAAAGTGCTCGCTGAAATCGAGTCCTGGCCTACGGACATGCTCGCGGACTACGCGCGCATCTTGGAGCTCCTCATGGAGCATGGTCCGAATGTGAGACTTCCGCATTCGCGGACCTTTGGTGAAGGACTGTTCGAACTCAGACCCAGGGGCAGGTCAGGCATCGGGAGGGCGTTTTATTGTTTTCTTGCGGGTCGCCGTGCGGTGGTTCTGCACGCGTTTGTCAAGAAATCACAACAGACCCCTGACCGAGAATGGCGGCTGGCCCGTAAGCGCATGAAGGAGATATTCCATGGCTGAAATCAAGTACCAACCCGTACCCCACGACCACGGGGCATTTCTCAAAAAAGCGAAAAAGCGCCGTGGCTTTGAAGCTGCGTATCAGGATCTGGCGGTTGAGTATGCCGTTGCGAACGAGATGCTGGCCGCACGTTCCAGGGCTGGTCTTACGCAAGCGGCGGTGGCGTCGCGCATGGGCACGACAAAAAGCACTGTTTCACGCCTTGAGTCGGCGGGCAAACATGCGCCTTCACTGACCTCGCTCAAGAAATATGCAAAGGCTGTGGGTTGCAAAATCGAGATCAAGCTGGTGCCGCAGCGATGAAGCCCAAGCTTGCGTTGTGCTTCCCGTGCGCGCCTCAGTCTATTTTTGCGCCCGAAGCCTGCACCACGCGCGCCCACTTGGCGGTTTCATCCTTGATGTAGGCGGCGAATTGCTCGGCCGTGCCGCCCATCGCGTCTATGCCCTGCACCGCGAACTGCGCTTTGACGCCGGGGTCGGCGAGGGCCCGATTGGCTTCGCGGTTGAGCCGTTCGATGATGTCGCGCGGCGTGCCGGCCGGGGCGAGCAGGCCGAACCAGACCGCGGTCTCGAAGCCGGGCAGGCCCGACTCGGCGATGGTCGGCAGTTCGGGCGACGCGCCGGTGCGCTTGGCGCTTGAGACCGCCAGCACCTTGAGCGTGCCCGCTTTGATGTGCGGCAGCGCCGTCGAGGCCGGCGCGAACATCGCCTGCACGCGGCCGCCGAGCAAGTCGGTCATGGCCTGCGGGCTGCCCTTGTAGGGCACGTGCGTGAGCTTGACGCCGGCCATCAGGTTGAACAGTTCGCCGGACAAATGCGGCCCGGTGCCGTTGCCCGATGAGCCGTAGAGAATCTCACCTGGCTTGCGCTTGGCTGCGGCGACGAGTTCCTGCACCGTCGAGACGCCCAGCGACGGGGTCACCACCAGCAGGTTGGGCAGCGAGGCGAGCGAGGTCACCGGCGCGAGGTCGCGGCCGAAGTCGAAGGGCAGGTTTTTGCTGAGGCTGGCGTTGATGGTGTTGGCGATGGTGCCAAGGAATAGCGTGTAGCCGTCGGCCGGTGCGCGCACCACCGATTCGGTGGCGATGTTGCTGCCGGCGCCCGGTTTGTTTTCGATGAGCACGCTCTGGCCTAGCGACTCGCTCATTTTTGCGGCGACGAGGCGCGCCGCCACATCCGCCGAGGCGCCGGGCGGGAAACCGACGACGATACGCAGCGGCTTGGACGGCCAGGATTGGGCCTGGGCGCTCGCGCTGGCAGCCAGCGCGAACAGGGAGGCAAGACCAACGGCAAACGACAGGGCGATGCTTTTTTTCATGTGTTCTCCAGAGGTGAAATTACCTATTCCCTATTTTCCGTTCCCCATTCACAATGCCACGCAATCCTACACCAGCAAGGAATTGAAACATGGCAAAACTTAAAATCGTCGAGTGCAGGCGCTTCTTCAAGGCGGTGACGGAAAAAGCCGGGGAGATGGGTGTGCCCGTCGCGATGGCCGTGGTCAACGCCGAGGGCCACCTGCTGGCGCTCGAACGCATGGACGAGGCGGGCTTCATCACACCGGAGATATCCTGGGGCAAGGCCTTTACCGTTGCGGCATTCCGTTCGATGAGCCCGCGCTTTCCCGACGGCCTCACCATCCAGCAGTGGTTCAAGGAACGCAACCCGCAAATGCTGATGAACGCGTCCATCTTCACCGGCGGGCGCGTGGTGGTGTCGGGCGGCTGCGCGCCGATTTTCAAGGGCGATACGCTGGTGGGCGCCTATGGCATCAGCGGCGGTACCTCGGGGCAGGATGAAATCATGGGCCAGTACGCGCGCGCAAAAATCGGCTGGGCCCACGCCAAGGCCAACGATGACACGCCGCAGGATGTGAAAGACGAAATCAACGCCATCTACAACAAGGTTGGCTTGAGCGAGAAAAAGCTATAACCGGGACGCAGTTGTCAGCAGATCCCCCCTCTCGCGGGGGAGGGACAGGGAGAGGGGGGGCGCCAGCTGGTTCGTAGCGGGTCATGCTTGCGATGTTTCACCCTCTCTCCAAGCCTCCGCCGTAAGGGGCAGGGAGTTTCATGATCGCAATGGCAGAGGGAATTAAAAAAGGGGAGCCGATCGGCTCCCCTTTTTTTCACCGGTGATGCCACCGGTTGCTGCGGATAACGCCTTACTTTGCGGCGAAGCAATAAACCCTGCCGTCGCCGCCCGAGCTCTTCAGGTTGTCCTGGCTGCAGCCGCGCGACGGGTGCGAGTGGTTCCACGATTTGGCGGCGACGTCCTCACGCAGGCCGATGCGGTCCGAGTGGCCGACCTGGGCGCTGCCGGCACCGCTGCTTGTCCAGTTCTTGCAGGTGGTGTCATTGCTGCCGGTAAAGGCGCGGCCCTGCGAATCCGAGCCGGTGAGCACGTCGTGCATGTTCGGCGTGTCACCACGGCCGTTGAGCACCGCGCCTTTTTCCGTGAGGATGGTTTGCTTGGTGAGCTTGCCCTTGTCGTGTAGTTCATCGACGTTCTTGGCAATCAACTCGCCCTTGGCGTTGTGCCAGGGACCTTTGCCGATGCGATCGCGTGCGTTGACGGCTTTGTCGCTGCCGCTGGCGGTGGTGCTCAGGTAGGCGTGCCAGGTGCGGCTGCCCGCGCCGGCGGCGGCGGCCAGCGACTGGCACAGCTTGTCGGCACCGGCGAGGCCGCCCAGGTCGGCGCCTTTGCCCGATCCGGTGCTACTGACAAAAAAGCCCATTTTCGGCGTGCTGCCGGCCTTGTCAGCCTTTGCCGCTTTTGTACCATCAGCGGCATAGGCGCCGGCCGTGACGCCCATGGCCAACAGTACGAGTACGGCTGCAGTCACTACGCGTGTGCTCAAGTGCATGGCTATTCCTCCCGTTGTGTTTGTGCTTGCTGCAGGAGCATAGTAAGCGCTGTTTTATTGTCGTGGCAAGTGCATTTTTCCCAGTCATACGCTGGAAACGTCCGACTGGCGCGGATCTTCAGCCGGGTTCTTCTTTCAGGCGCGGCGGTGAAACCACAAGAAAGACAGTAGCGCGGCGGCAAACACCAACACGGCAGCAAGCGCGCTGAACAGGGCACTCACCTCGGTTTCGCGCCGCTCGAGTGCGAATTTGGAGTTCAGTTCCTTGTAGACCTTTTGCAGGTCGGCGGCGGTGCCGGCCTGGAAGTATTCGCCGCCGGTGGCCTTGGCCACGGCCTTCAAGGCCTCCTCGTCTAGCCGGGCAAAAAAGGACCAGCCCTCGAAGCCGATGTTGGCACCTTCCTTGGTGCCAAAGCCGACGGTGAAGACACGCACGCCGCGCTCGGCGGCGAGCTTGGCCGCCTCCACCGGGTCGGGGCCGGTGGTGCGCCGCCCGTCCGAGAGCAGCACGATGGCGCCCGAGGTGTAGGAGCCGGGCGGCACCGGTTTGAATTCGCGTTTTTTCGCTTTTGCCGCGTCGCCTTTTTTGGCCAGCGGCGCGGGGCTGTCGCCGTAGCGCGAGAAGGCGCTGCCATAGACCGCCGTCTCGACGTCAAGCCCGTCATCGGGAAAGAGCATGGCCAGCGAAACGATGAGACCGCTGCCGGTGGCGGTGCCGCGCTGCAATTGGAAGCGGTCGATGGCGGCGAGCATGTCATCGCGTTTTTCGGTGACCGGCTGCACCACGGCGGCGGTACCGGCGAAGGACACGATGCCCATGCGTACATTGTCCGGTAGCTCCTGGATGAAGGACTTGGCCGCAGCCTGCATGGCGGTGATGCGGTTGGGGGCGACGTCGGCCGCCTGCATGCTGCGCGACACGTCCATCGCCATGACCAGCGTGAGATAGTCGGCCGGCAGTGTCACCACGGCGCTGGGGCGGGCGATGGCGAGGATGGCGGCGATCATGGCGCTGAGAAACAGCGCCGGGGGCAGGTGGCGGCGCAAACCCTGGCCCGGTCCGAGTGCATCGCGCACCAGCGCGAGGCTGGCGTAACGCACCGCCGTTTTCTTTTTCCGGCGCAGCGCCCAGGCATACGCGCCGACCAAGGCCGGGATAAACAGCAGCAGCCACAACAGTTCCGGCCACAAAAACCGCATTGCGTCTCCGTCGTCATGCCCGCGCGAACTCGGGTCTGTTTGTCGTCTCGCCTGCAAACGGGGCGGGCCACGATGCATTACTTTAGCATTGGTGCGGGAGATGTACCGGTTCGCGTATCGTGATACCGTTCATGCCTGAACAGCAGGCTTGCGGAACGCATTCTTAAACCGGCCCCCGAGGCCACTTTTCGTCGCAATCCCAGAAGATGAAACGCGCAGCTCTTTACAGTCGCACCGACCGTTCGGCCAAATCCGTTGTGCCGGACGCCGCGTCTGCGCCCGCGGCCGGTTCCGCGCGGCAGGACGCGGCGGCGGGCGCCGCAGCGCCGCCGGGCCGCCTGCGCCGCTTCGCACAACGTCACGAACGGGCGCTGCTGTTTTTCGGTGGCATCGCGCTGGCGCTGGCGGTGGTGCTCGGGCGCGAAGCCGTGCAGACGCCGCCGCGCGAAATCGAACAGCAAGACATCGACGCCGCGGTGCTGCATACCATGGAGAACAAGACCCTGCCCTCGCGCGCCGCCAAGGCGGCGGAGCTGGTGCGCCAGTCGGTGGTGCGCGTGCGCGGCTTTGGCGATGTTCCCAAAGATCCGAAAAAGCCCAAGGGCGAGACCGAGGAGAAGGAGGTGGGCGTGGGTTCTGGCGTGGTGATACTCGAGAACGGCACCATCCTCACCAACCTGCACGTGGTCTACGGCATGAAGCGCATCATGCTGACCTTCTCGGACGGCATGGAATCGGAGGCGGTGTTCGTCGCGGCGCAGCCGGAGAACGACCTCGCCGTCATCAAGGCGAAGAACATTCCCGATGACCTGCCGCCCGCCACCATGGGCTCGACCGCCAAGCTGCGTCCCGGCGACGAAGTGGTGGCGGTGGGGTTTCCGTTTGGTATCGGCCCCTCGGTATCGGCCGGCGTGGTGTCCGGGCTCAACCGCGGCTTCGAGTCGCCCGAGGGCAAGCGCACGCTCTCCGGACTCATACAGTTTGATGCCGCGGCCAACCCGGGCAATTCGGGCGGGCCGCTGGTCACCATGGAGGGCGAGGTGGTAGGCATTGTCACCGCCATCCTCAACCCGACCAAGTCGCGCACCTTCATCGGCATCGGCTTTGCCGCGACCATAGAGAGCGCGGGCATGGCCGTCGGCCTGCCGCCGTTCTGAACCTTCACTTTTACTCCTTCACTCCTTCACTCCTTCACTCCAGGAAAACAGACATGAGCCAAACCCCGACAGGACGCGCCGAAGTCGCCACGCTGATGGAGCAGATCCTCTACGAGGTAAAGCGCGTGGTGGTGGGGCAGGATCATTTTCTCGAGCGCGTGCTGGTCGCCATCCTGGCGCAGGGCCACCTGCTCGTAGAGGGCGTGCCCGGCCTGGCCAAGACGCTCACCGTCAACACCCTCGCGCGCACCGTGCGCGGCTCGTTCAAGCGCATCCAGTTCACCCCCGACCTCTTGCCCGCCGACCTGGTGGGCACGCGCATGTACAACCAGAAGTCGGGCGAATTCAGCACCGTGCTCGGGCCGGTGTTCTGCAACCTCTTGCTCGCCGATGAGATCAACCGCGCGCCGGCCAAGGTGCAAAGCGCGCTGCTCGAGGTGATGCAGGAGCGCCAGGTCACCATCGCCGGCGAGACACATAAGGTGCCCGAGCCCTTTCTGGTGATGGCGACGCAGAATCCGATCGAGACCGAGGGCACCTACCCGCTGCCCGAGGCGCAGATCGACCGTTTCATGATGAAGGTGTTGATCGGCTATCCGAGCGAAGAAGAGGAGTTTGTCATCGTTGAGCGCGTCACCGGTGTGGCGACGCAGGTGGCCGCAGTCGCCAGCACCGACCAGCTCGCCGCGCTGCAGCGCGAATGCCGCAAGACCTACGTCGACCCGAGCCTGATCCAGTACGCCGTCAAGCTGGTGTCGGCCACGCGCAGCCCCGAGCGCTGCGACCTGCCGGAGTTGTCGCGCTACATCCAGTTCGGCGCCAGCCCGCGCGCCACCATCAACCTCATCGAGGGTGGACGCGCGCTCGCCTTCTTGCGCGGCCGCGGCTATGTGCTGCCAGAAGATGTGACCGACCTGGTACCCGACGTGTTGCGCCACCGCCTGGTGCTGTCCTACGAGGCCTTGTCCGACGGGCAGAGCGCCGACGCTCTTATCACGCGCATCATGCAGGCGGTGCCGGTGCCGGACAAACCGCTCGCCACGCACGTGCAAGCGGCTGCAGGCTGAGGACTGGCGGGTGTTCGCACGCCTGGTCAGCCGCTGGCGCGGCCGCAAGGCCGCCAACGAGGCCACCACCGGTGCCACCGCTGCCGTCGGTATGCCGGGAGTGGCAAAGCGCATCGACGCCGAGCGTATCTTGCGCCGCCTTGAATGGACGGTGATACGCCGCCTTGACGGCCTGTTGCAGGGTGATTACCGCACGCTTTTTCGTGGCTTTGGCATAGACCTCGCCGATTTGCGCGAATACCAGGCGCACGACGATGTGCGCTACATCGACTGGAATGTCACCGCGCGCCTGCAGGTGCCGCATGTGCGCGAATTCCAGGAAGACCGCGAGGTCGCCGCCTGGTTTTTGCTCGATCTTTCCGGATCCGTGGACTTCGGCTCGGGCGAAGTGGCCAAGCGCACGCTGTCGTCCGAATTTGTCACCGTGCTGGCGCGGCTCCTGACGCGCTATGGTAACCGTGTCGGTGCGGTGCTCTATTCCAACGGCACCGATGCGGTCATCCCGGCCAAAAGCGGCCGCCGCCATGTGTTGCACCTGCTCGACAGCATGCTGTCGCCGGCGCCCGCGCCCACGACAGCGCGGCCGGGCAAGCAGACCGAACTGTCCGAGCTGTTTAAAAAGGCGCAGCAGGTGGTCAAGCGCCGTTCGGTAATTTTTGTCGTGTCCGATTTCATCAGCGCGCCGGGCTGGGAGCGCGGCCTCGCGCTGCTCGCGCGCCAGCACGAGGTGGTGGCGGTGCGCTTGTACGACCCGCTGGAGCAGGCACTGCCCGAGCTGGGGATGATCGTGATGCAGGATGCCGAGACCGGCGAGCAGTTGTTTGTTGACACCGACGACGGTGGCTTTCGCCGGCGCTTTGCCAAACTGGCCGCCGAGCGTGAAGAAAAGCTGCGCGCCGCGCTGGCTGAAGCCGGTGTCGATTGCCTTGAACTGGCGACTGACGACGGTGTGGCCGAAGCCTTGCTGCGCTTCACGCGCCTGCGCAAGCGTCGCAGCCAGCTCGCCGCCGGCGGCGGCATGATCAAGGGACGCTAATGCGCCTACACAATATGAAAGGGCAGGCGTTCGCTTACCCCCTCTTCCCGGTACTCTCCCAAAGGGAGAGGGTGAGACCGGCACGAATTTGCTGGCGCGAACTCATGAGGGCTAGGTAGTGCCAGATCCGCGTTCCATCACGCTCGCCTGGCCGCTGATGCTGTGGCTGCTGCTGTTGTTGCCGCTGATTGCGGCGCTGTACTGGCATGGACTGGCGCGGCGGCGGCGCAATGGCTTGCGCTATGCCAATCTTGTGCCGGCGATCGAGGCCGCATCGCGGTGGCGGCGCCACACCCCGCCGGTGCTACTGCTGCTGGCGCTGGCCTCGTTGCTGTTCGCCATCACGCGGCCGAGCGCCGTGGTGATGCTGCCTTCGCGCGTCGAGACGGTAATGCTGGCCATAGACGCTTCGGGCAGCATGCGCGCCACCGACGTCAAGCCCGACCGTATCAGCGCGGCGCAAAGCGCGGCCAAGACCTTCATCGATGATCAGCCCGGCCATGTGCGCATCGGCGTGGTTGCCGTGGCGGGTGCCGCGGCGGTGGTGCAGCCGCCCACCGAAAGCCGCGAGGACCTGGTGCAGGCCATAGACCGCTTCCAGTTGCAGCGCGGCACCGCGCTGGGCAGCGGCCTGGTGATCTCGCTTGCCACGCTGCTGCCGCAGGGCGCCATTGACGTCGAAAAGCTGATCAACCCGCAGGGCCCGCCGCCACCCGCGGGGCGCGAGCTTGGCGCGGCGGCCAAGCCCGGCAGCGACGCCAAGCCGGTCACGCCAGGCTCGAACACCGCGGCCGCGATCGTGCTGCTGTCTGACGGCGTCAGTAACATCGGCCCCGATCCGCTGAAGATGGCGCAGGTGGCCGCCGATCACGGCGTGCGCGTGTTCACGGTGGGCATCGGCACCCCCGAGGGCAGCACACTCACCGCCAACGGCTGGTCGATGCGCGTGCGCCTGGATGAGGACACGCTGAAAAAAATCGCCACCACCACCGGCGGCGAATACTTTCGCGCCGGCACCGCGCCCGACCTGAAAAAAATCTACAAAGTGCTTAGCGCCAGGCTGGCCTTCGACAAGCACATCTCGACCGAGGTGACGGCGCTGTTTGTCGCGCTGGGGGCGTTGTTCGCCATGACCGGCGCCTTGTTGTCGTTGCTCTGGTTCAACCGGATTTTTTAGCACCCCGCCTGCGGGCCGCGGGTATATATACTGTGCGCCATGCCGTCGCCGGCGGCCGCGCGCATGCCATAGTCGGCCGTCCATCCTCCACCGTCTCAAAGAGCCCACGCCATGACCGCCAAACAATGGCGCACGCCCCTTGTCGTACTGGTTTGCGCCGGCATCATCCTGACGCTCTCCACCGGCACTCGTGCCGGCTTCGGTTTGTTTCTCAAGCCCATGAGCATGGAGCTGGGCTGGGGGCGCGAAACCTATTCGTTCGCGATGGCGGTGCAAAATCTGGCCTGGGGCCTGGGCACGCCCATCGCCGGCATGATCGCCGACCGCTGGGGCGCCGGACGCGTGCTGTTTGGCGGCGCGCTGCTCTATGCCGCGGGCGTGATACTGATGTCGATGTCCTCCACCGGCTGGGAGTTGGGCCTTAGCGGCGGCGTGATGGTGGGACTGGCGCAATCGTGCACCGCGTTTGCGGTGGTCTTTGGCGTGCTCGGGCGCGCTTACCCGCCGGAGAAGCGCAGCATGATTCTTGGCATTGCCAGCGCCGCCGGCTCCTTCGGCCAGTTCGCCATCCTGCCCTACGCACAGACGCTGATTTCGTTTTTTGGCTGGCATCAGGCGCTGCTGATCATCGGCCTCACCGCCGCGCTGATCGCGCCGCTTGCGTTTGCGCTGGCCGAACGCCGCACCGCGCCGGCCGCCAGCGGTCAGGTGAAACAGTCGGGCATGCAGGCGCTGCGCGAGGCCTTCGCGCACAAGGGTTTCCTGCTGCTCATCACCGGTTATTTTGTCTGCGGCTTCCAGTTGTCTTTCATCACCATCCACTTTCCGTCCTATGTCGCCGACATTGGCTTTAATGCCAATGTCGCGGTGACGGCGCTCGCGCTGGTGGGGCTGTTCAATATCCTGGGCTCCTTCACCGCGGGCATGCTGGGGCAGCGCCTGCCCAAGCACCTGCTGCTGTCGGCCATTTATTTCGCGCGTGCGCTGATCACGGTGCTGCTCATTGCGCTGCCGCCCAGTCCGGCGCTGATTTATTTTTATGGCGCTGCGGTGGGTCTGCTGTGGCTGGCCACGGTGCCGCTCACCAGCGGCCTCATCGCGCAGATGTTCGGCGTTGCGTGGCTGTCCACGCTGACGGGGTTTGCGCTACTGAGCCACCAGTTGGGCAGTTTTCTGGGGGTCTGGTTGGGCGGCATCTTGTACGACCGCACCGGCTCCTACAGCGTGGTGTGGTGGCTGTCCATCGGCCTTGGCGTGTTCGCCGGCCTGGTGAACCTGCCCATAGACGGGCGGCCTGTCCTGAGGGTGCGCAGCGCGGCGCCGCAGTCGGCCTGAGTCGGTCCGGAGCAGCGCAGTCGCCGGGGGGGCAGGGTAAATCGGCTGGAAATCCGCGCCTGGAAAGGGTTTGCGCTTACTGCTCCAGCGCGCGGTAGAGTTGCCGCCGCTCTTCGTCTTTTTTCACGTCCTCGATCTCGCGCATCACCCCGCCGACATCTACCGGCCTGTCATCGCGCTTGAATTGGCCGGTCAGCACGACCTCGGGGGTGAGTTTGCCCGCCTCAAACAGCGACCAGATCTCCAGGCCATATTCGGTGGTTAGCAGTTCGGGCGCGAACTGGCCGAAATAAGTGGCGAGGTTGCCAACGTCGCGCTCGAGCATGGCCTTGGCGTTATTGTTGCCCGCGGCGCTCACCGCCTGTGGCAGGTCGATGATGACCGGCCCGTCGGCGGCGACCAGTATGTTGAACTCGGACAGGTCGCCGTGCACGATGCCGGCGCACAGCATGCGCACCACCTGGCCGATGAGAAAGCCGTGGTATGCGAGCGCCAGCGCCGGTTCCAGGGCGACATCGTTGAGCCGCGGCGCGGCGTTGCCCTCGGCGTCGGTGACCAGCTCCATCAGCAGCACGCCTTCGAGGAAATTGTAGGGCTGGGGCACGCGCACGCCGGCGCGGGCGAGCTGGTGCAGCGCATCGACCTCGGCGCTCTGCCACGCGGCCTCCTGCTCCTGGCGGCCGTAACGCGTGCCTTTTTCCATGGCGCGGGCGCGGCGGCTGTTCTTGACCTTGCGGCCCTCGGTGTAGCTGACGGCCTGGCGAAAGGCGCGCTTGTCGGCCTCTTTGTAGACCTTGGCGCAGCGCACATCGTCGCCGCAGCGCACGACATAGACGATGGCTTCCTTGCCGCTCATCAACTGGCGCACGACCTCATCGACGAGGCCTTCTTCAACGAGGGCGAGCAGGCGCTTGGGAGTTTTGATGAAAGCCGATCTGCGCCGCTCTGGCGCGCCGGACCCGCAGGTCTGTAAAAGTGGGAAGGGATGCTGCGCGCGTATTCTACGCCAAGCGCGAGGTAGCACCGCCGCGCCGGCGCTAGGGCCGGGCCGGCTTGGGCCGCGTGGCCGTGATCAGCAGCACCGCGCCGTCGGGCGCGTCGAGGTCGGGCTTGGCGCGTTTGGCGCGCAAGGAGGCGATGCGCAGGTCGAGCTTGCCCACCGCCTCGAGCATGCCTTTGGCGGCGAGGGTGTTGCGCAGGCTCATCAGCGCGTCAATTTGTTCGGCGCCCGGGTCCGTGGCGGTTTGCGGTGTTGCTGCCGGTGCCGGTGTCCGGGAAGTGGCGGCGGTCGGTGGGCGTTGCGCCTGCAGGCGCGCGCGTTCCTGCGCGGCGTGCAATTCGACGATGCGCCGGTCTATTTTTTCGACCGAGGCGCCGAGGCCCCTGGCGGCGAGCGTGGCGCGCACGTTCATCAGGTCGTCGATCTGTGAGGCGAGCGGCTGGCGCTGCTGCGCTGGCGTGCTGCCGGCCGTGACAGCCTGCGCGGCAAGAGCCTGCATGGCCTGGCCTTGCACGGCGCTGATCGAACGCATCGCCTCGCCCCAGTAGGCTTGCGGCATCTGGGCCGCCTCGGCGTGGGTTTTCTGGTCGCTGACGATGCGTGCGATTTCGGCATGCTTGTATTTGAACGCCCACTCCAGCGCGCCATCGCCCTTATCGTTCTTGATGCCGGTATCGGCGCCGCTGGCGATGAGGCGTTTGGCCAGTTCCGCGCGGCCCTCGAACACCGCCATCATCAGCACCGAAGAGCCGTTGGTACTGCGTGCGTTGATATTGGCGCCCTGTTCGATGAGGTAGGTGGCGACGTCCTCATGCCCGGCGAACACGGCGTAGTGCAGCGCCGTCCATTTCATCGGTTCGCGGTTGACGCGCGCACCGCGTTCGACCAGCCATTTCACCGCGGCGAGTCTGCCCTGCCAGGCCGCATGCATCAAGGCCTGCTCGTCGGCGGCGTTGGTTTTGTCGATTTTGGCGCCACGCCCTACCAGCAACTCCATCAGCGCGATATGGCCTGCGGCAGCGGCGATCATCAGTCCGGTGCCCGTGCGGTCTGCAATGAAGTCCGGATCAAGCCCGGCATCGAGCCAGGCGCGCACGCTGTCGATGTCGCCCAGTTCCATGCGTGCGCCGAAGCGCGCCGCATCGGGCAGGCCGCCGCCGAAGCTCAGGCCGAACAGTTGCAGTTGCGCCTGCGCCGCGCCGGGGCACAAGAACAGGGTCAGGGCCAGCGCGGCCAGTCCCGGTATTCGTTTCATCCGATACAGCTTCAAGCGGTGGTCCTTATTTCCTTAGTTCCTGGGCCCCGGTTCCCGGATCCCGGGTCTTGCATCCACTCTGGGGTGGTGTTCCCCCACAATTGAATCTTACTACCGTACTAGCGTGCCCTAACCGTGGCGTTGATGCCGGCAGCGGCCTGGCCGCGCTTGTGCAGCAGCAGGCATTGCAGCGTGATGCGTTCGGTGGCGCTTAAGTCGACGCTTGTGGCAGGGCGTTGCGGGGCGCCGCTATTTTTATCGTCGGTAAAGTGGCGTCGAAAGGCGTTGATGGCGGCCGGCAGGTCCGAGACATCGTAGCCAAAGGCTTGCAGCAGGCTGGCGTCGTCAGCGCTTGCAGTGCTTGCAGTGCTTGGTGTGGCAGCCCGGGTATCTGGCGCAGATGACTCGCACCACAGGCCGAAGCCGTGCGCGGCCAGACGCCGCCACGGGAATAGATGGCTGGGATCGACCTTACGTCGCGGCGCGATGTCGCCGTGGCCGAGGACATTGGCGGCCGGAATTTTGTAGCGCTGGCGCAAATCCGCGAGCAAGGCCAGCAGGGTGTTGATCTGCGCTTCGGCGAAGGGCTCGTCGCCGTTGTTGTCGAGTTCGATGCCGATGGAGGCCGAGTTCATGTCGCTGTGGCCGCCCCAGTACGAAGTGCCGGCGTGCCAGGCACGCAGGCGCTCGTCGACCAGCTGGTAGATGCGGCCTTCGCGGCCGATGAGATAGTGTGCGCTGACCTCGGTGGCGGGGCTGGTGAGTGTCGCAAGGGCGCGCGCAGCCGTGTCATTGGTGGTGTGGTGCAGGATGACAAAGTCGGGCCGGCGCTCGCTGAAGTTCGGCGAAGGCACCCAGTCGAGCGGCAGATGGGTGCGCAATGGCGCCGGCGCGCAGGCGCAAAGCGTCAGCAAGGCAAGGGTGATGATGCACGTTCTGGACGCCGTCATGCTCTGATCATATGCCCGTAAGCCAATACTGGCGGGCGTTTCCGGCTTGTCCCCTGGCTCCGTTATGGCGCCGGTTGCGCACGGGCTTATTTTCCGCCTTTGGCGCTGGCCAGTTCCTTTTCCAGCTGGTCGATGCGGTTTTGCATGCCGGCGAGGCGGTTGTTGAGCAGGCCGACATTGAAGTAGGTGACGTTCTCGGCCGGGGCATCGGGAGTGTTGCCGTAGCCAAGCCAGGACGAGTCATAGATCTTGACGTTTTTGAAGCCCAGTTGCTGAAGTACGCCGGCCGTCTCCGAGGCGCGCGCGCCGCTCTGGCAATAGACGATGGTTTCCTTTTCCGGATCCAGTTTTGAGTACAAGGCCTTGAGTGCCGCCACCGGTTTCAGGGACATGCCGGCGTTGCTCGACACCTGCTTGCGTGACAGCTTGTTGGCCGTTTCCGGATCGACCCAGTTGTGCTCGTAGGGAATGTTCATCGCGCCGGGAATGTGGCCGCCACGGATGGCGCGGATGTCCTCTCCGGAAAATTCCCTTGCCGTGCGAACGTCAAGGATCTGCACATGCGATTTGCCTTGCAGCGCGATCATCTCGCGCGTGCTGACGCTGACCTTGCCGGATGCGTCGTTTGAGAGTTTGAGCGCGACCGCCCTGCCTGCCACGGAAGCCTGTGCGCCGAGGGTCGCTTGTCCTTGCGCCAGCGTGCGACCGCCGCCGGTCCAGTCCTCAATGCCCTCGTGATAAACGCCGATGCGTTTGCCGCCAAAATACTGCAGTGTATAGAGCCCGAAGTAGGGCTGCCAGCCGCCGCGACTGCCGTAGACCACCACTTCCCGCGCCGGGTCTATGCCGGCTGCGCCGAGCAGTTTTTCGATTTGTGCGATGGCGATAAAGTCTTCGCTGTTGGCGTCACGCAGCACCGCCGGTGCATCGCCGATATTCACGGCGCCCGGAAGATGGCCCTTGGCGAAGGCCTCGGCCGGGCGCACGTCCCATATCAGGGCATTGCGCCCCATCGCGGCGGACACGCCGGCGGCATCGAGGATCACGCCCGGCACGCCCTGGGCGGCGGCAAGCGGTGCCCAGGGTGTGGCGAGTGTAGATAGTGTGGCTAGTATGCTTAGCGTGACTAGCGTGACTAGCTTGGAAAGACTAAGTGAGCGTAAATTTTTCATGCTGACCCGGTGTGAGAATTGTGCGTTGGCTGAGCCGCGTTGTGACCGTATATCAGTATGCGATCCGTGGCAAGGCGGCGGCATTTTGGCATATTCCGACGCGGCGCGGCCATCGCGCGCCAGCCATTCATGTGTCCTGAAGTTTTCCTGAAGTTTTCCTGAGTTTTCCCCGAGTTTTCCCTAAGGTTTTGCGCGTTTTTGCCGATGACACAGCATCGGCCCGGGAATAGGCGCGGGCGCTGAGGCGGGTGTCGTCGGGGCGCGCTTGTGCCGGTCCCTTGTGCTGGTCCCTTGTGCCGGTCCCAAGTGGTGCCGGGTCGCCCTGGATTTCAACAGCAAGCCAGGAGTTGCAGGCGATATGAATGCGTACTTGTACGAGGATCCGTTCCGGCTGTCGCCATCGCGGCAGGGCGCGTGGCGTTGCCGCGCAGGGCGGCTGAGGGAATTTTTCCGCCGGCCATGAGCCTGCCGCACGCCCTGCATATTCCGCATGCCCATCATGCTGTTGCTGAGGCGCCGGGCAGGCACGCCGATGTCGTCTCCGGCATGGGCGGTGGGCCCGCGGTGCGTGTCGGCGGCGTTGAGCTTGCCGAAGCACTGCGTCTGTTGCGCCAGGGCGACAGGGGCGCGCCAGAGCTCGGTGATGCGCCCGACAGCGTGGTGCTGCAGCGGGTGATAGACGGCTTGTGTGCACTGTCGTCGCGGGACGGACTGACCGGACTGTCAAACCGGCGCAGCTTTCGCAGTGAACTTGAACGCGAGATCGAGCGTAGTGCGCGAACGGGTGGTGATTTCGGTTTGCTGCTGATCGACATCGACCATTTTAAGCGCGTCAACGATGCGCATGGGCATGTTGCCGGAGACCGCGTTTTGTGTGCGGTGGCGAAACTGCTCGAGGGCAGTTTTCGTCCGATGGATACCGTTGCCCGGTTCGGCGGCGAGGAATTCGCCGCGATCATGCCCAACAGTTCCCTGCTTTATTCGCGCCAGATTGCCGAACGCGTGAATGCGCGCATTGCGCGCAAACGGATTGCCGTTTCACCCGGACTGGCCATATCGGTCACCGCCAGCATAGGCGTAACCTGCGCGCGCGCCTGGCTCAGTCACGAGGCCGATGCGCTGGTTGAGGCGGTCGACCAAAACCTCTATCGCGCCAAACGGCAGGGGCGCAATTGCATTGTCTGGGACCAGCAGCCTGACAGCGCCCTCACCGGCGGCGAGCGCAGTTTGCTGCTTGAGATGTCTGAATGACGGGGGCCGGAGCATGAGCATGACAAGCATAGCGGCGCGCACCATCGCCATAACCAGTGGCAAGGGCGGTGTCGGTAAGACCTGCGTCGCCGCCAATCTGGCCTGCGCCCTGGCCCGCGACGGCAAGCGCGTGCTGGTGCTCGACGCGGACCTCGGCCTTGCCAATCTGGACATTGTTCTCAACCTGCAGCCGGAGGTGACCCTGCAGGATGTGCTCAAGGGCACGCACAAGGTGGATGAGGCGATGCTGGAGGGCCCGGAGGGCATTCGCGTGCTGCCGGCCGGTTCGGGGCTTATCGAATCGGCGCACCTGACCGGTGAAATGCGTGTTCGCTTGCGCGAGGTGTTGCAAAAACTGGTTGCGGATTTTGATTTTTTGCTGATCGACACCGGTGCCGGTATTTCGGATGTGGTCTTGTACACGGCCTCGTTGGCGCAGGAGGTGCTGATGGTCGTCACGCCCGAGCCGACCAGTCTTTCGGACGCCTATGCCACCATCAAGGTGCTGGCGATCCACCAGGCGCGCGAGCATTTCAGCCTGGCCATCAACCAGAATACGCCGGGGCGCAGCGGCGATATCCTGGTGCGGCAATTGCAGCAGATCGCCGACCGCTTCCTGCCTGAGCAACTGGGGCGTTCGGTCAGGCTCGAATGCGCCGGCACCATCCCCACCGACAGCGCGGTCGAGCGTTCGGTGCGTGCGCGCAGGCCGGTGCTTATCCATGCCCCTGATTGCGCCGCCGCGCAGGCCTTGCGCGATCTTGCGCGCGGACTGGCCTTGCATTCGGACAGGCCGCGCGGCCTGCGCCTGCCCGCCGATGTGCCGGTGACCAAGGCGGTGCAAAAAGAGGGCAGGGCCAGCCTCGTCTAGCTTGGTGTGCGCCGGGGATTTTTCTTCGCGCCGCCAAGGGCATGGCCGTTTTATCCCGCCATACGGATGGGCGGGAAATCGCCTTAGCGCGTTCGGCCGCACGGGGGGCGTGCACGGGGGGCGTGCACAGGGGGCGTGCTCAAGCCGCCCCGATCTGGCATATTCCACCCTGCCGCATCCCTATGCGTTCATCGCATCCTCTGTTTTGCAAGACACAAGCCCCGGAGTCGTCATGAGCAAGCTCACCCCCGAAGACATTCTGTCCACGGCGCGCCGCGTCGGCTGGGACATCAGCGCCGAACGCGCGCAGCAGATCGCCGCCACCGCCTCGCCGGCCGTGGAGAAATTCGCCGAGGCGCGCAAGCACCTCAATTTCGATCACGACACGCTGACGCTGCAGGCGGCGCGGGAAATGACCAAAGTTCAGCCAGACGGCAAAGGGCGCTGACATGGATGACATGCTGAAGCTTTCACTCACCGATGCCGCCAAGGCCATACGCGACAAAAAGGTTTCTTCGGTCGAGCTCACCACGGCGGCCATCGCCAAGGCCGGGCGCCTCAACCCGCGTTACAACGCTTTTGTGCGAATCGATGAGGCCAAGGCCTTGGCCAACGCGCGCGCCTGCGACGACGAACTTGCCAAGGGCAGGTTGCGCGGCCCGCTGCACGGCCTGCCGCTGGCGCACAAGGACATGTATTACCGCAAGGGTGAGGTCTCCACCTGCGGTTCGAAAATTCGCGCCGACTGGGTTGCGCCGGTCACCGCCGCCGCGCTCGAGCGCCTGGATGCCGCCGGCCAGGTGCAGATCGGGACGCTCAATATGACCGAGTTCGCCTACGGCCCGACCGGCCAGAACGCCTTCCTGGGCGATGCGCGCAACCCCTGGAACCCCGACTACATCACCGGTGGTTCGTCGGCCGGGTCGGCTGTTTCTGTGGCTTCGGCCACGGTCTTTGGCGCGCTCGGCTCGGACACCGCCGGCTCGGTGCGCCTGCCCGCGGCCATTTGCGGCCTCGCCGGCATGAAAACCACCCTGGGCCGCGTGTCGCGCTACGGCGCGATGCCCCTGTCGGGTACGCTAGACACCGTGGGGCCGCTGACGCGCAGCGTCGCCGATAACGCACTGCTCTTGAACATCCTTGCCGGCCAGGATATGCGCGACCCGCACACCACCGCTGACGCCGTGCCCGACTACACCGCCGGCCTGGACAAGCCGGTGAAGGGCCTGCGTATCGGCCGGCCCATCGGTTACTTCGATGAAAAGCTCGAGCCCGATGTCATCGCCGTCATGGACGCGGTGTATGCCGCGTATCGCAAGCTCGGTTGCGAAGTCATAGACGTGAACATGCCCGACCTGGATGCGGTCAATGCCGCGGGCATGTTGGTGACCTGGGGTGATGTGATCGCCATTCACGGCGAGTGGATGAAAAACCGCGCCGCCGATTACACGCCGCAGACGCGCGGGCGCATCGAGGTGACGCTGGGTGTGTCGGCACAGGACTATGGCGATGCGCTGCGTTTTCGCGGGCCGGCGCTGCTCGAATTTGCGCAAACGGTGTTCAGCAAATGCGATGTGGTGGTGGCGCCGGTGCTGTCTTATCCGGTGCCCAAGTTGTCGGAGGTCGATGTCTCTGGCGGCCCCAACACCATGCGCATACTCAACGAAATCACCCGCCTGATGCGGCCGGTGAACTTCCTTGGCCTGCCGGCGCTGTCGGTTCCGGGCGGCTTTACCCCCAACGGCCTGCCTTGCGGCTTCCAGATCATAGGCCGGCCCTTCGCCGAAGCGCTCTTGTATCGCGTCGGCGCAGCCTATGAAAAAGAAAGCGCCTTATTGGCGCGTTCGCCCGTTTTGCAGGACTGAGCGGGGCGGCGATGCTCAAACTTTACAAATCCGGCAACTCCATTTGCACGCAAAAAGTCATGATCACACTGCGTGAAAAAGGCCTCGAGCCGGAAATGCACAACATCAATCTGTTTGCCAACGAACAGTACGACCCGGCCTATCTCAAGATCAATCCCAAGGGTGTGGTGCCGACCCTCGTTGACGAGGGCCGCATCATCGTCGAGTCGACGCTGATATGCGAATATCTCGATGAGGCCTACCCGCAGCCGCGCCTGGTGCCCGCCGACCCCTGGCTCAAGACGCAAATGCGACTGTGGAGCAAGGCCGTTGACGAGGGTGTTTTCGAGGCGACGCGCGAGATCAGTTTCTCGGCCATGTTCCGTGAAAAACTGCGCGCCATGACCGAAGCACAGCGTGAGACGCGTTTTCGCAATGTCGGCGACCCGCAGCGCAGCGCACGGTATCGGTCCACCTACGCCGAAGGGGTCGCCTCACCCTATGTGCTGCAGGCGGTCGCATCCTACGAAAAGCTGTTCAAGAGCATGGAGGCGGCGCTTGGCCATGAGGGGGCGGGCGGGCCCTGGCTTCTTGGCGGGGCGATGACGCTCGCCGACATCAACCTGATGCCTTTTTTGGCGCGACTCAATTACCTCAATCTGCTCGGGCTATGGACTGCTGCGCGCCCGAATGTTTTGGCGTGGTGGCGGCGCGTGCAGGACGTGCCGAGTTTCCGGGCGGCGATTCTCGAGCAGACCGGCGAGGCCGATGCCGCCAATATGCACACCCACGGCAGCAAAATAAAAGAGGCGCTGGGCTTGCGTCGCGAGGAGTATCTCGCGGCACTGCATGCCCCGGCCGCCTGATCACCGATTCGCAAAGGAAAAATGAGCATGGCGACACGTCCGAAAAAGAAAGTCATCATCACCTGCGCCGTGACCGGCGCCATCCACACCCCGACCATGTCCCCCTACCTGCCGATCACGCCGCAGGAGATCACCGACGCGGCGGTGGGCGCGGCCGAGGCTGGCGCCGCCATCGTGCACCTGCATGCGCGCGATCCGGTCGACGGTCGCCCGACCCAGGATCCGAAATATTTTCGCCAGTTCGCCCCGGCCATCCGGGAGCGTTCCAATGTGGTGATCAACTTCACCACCGGCGGCGCGCCGACCATGGACATCGAGGAGCGCCTGCAACCGGCGCTGCAACTGAAGCCCGAGGTGGCCTCGCTCAACATGGGCTCGATGAACTTCGGCCTTTATCCGATGCTAAGCCGCTACAAGGAGTGGAAGCAGCCCTGGGAAGTGCCCTACCTCGCCGAGTCGGACGGGCGCATTTTCAAGAACACCTTCAAGGACATCCAGCACATTCTCGAATCGTGCCGCGCCAACAACACGCGCTTTGAAATCGAGTGCTACGACATCGGCCACCTGTACACGGCGGCGCATTTTCTCGAGCGCCAGATTGTCGAGCCGCCCCTGTTCATACAGTCGGTGTTCGGCCTGCTCGGCGGCATTGGCCCGCACCCCGAGGACGTGATGCAAATGAAGCGCACCGCCGACCGCTTGTTTGGTGATGACTATGTGTGGTCGGTGCTCGGGGCGGGCCGCAACCAGATGCCCATCGCGGCCATGTCGGCGGTGATGGGCGGCAATGTGCGCGTCGGCCTGGAAGATTCGCTCTGGGACGGCCCCGGCACGCTGGCCAAAACCAACGCGCAGCAGGTCACGCGCATCCGCTCCATCATCGAAGCCCTGTCACTTGAGATTGCCACGCCCGATGAGGCGCGCGAGATCCTGCAGTTGAAGGGAGCGAATAATGTCGGGTTTTGACGGTCGCTGGCAGGGATGTGATGGAGTGGACGGCGCATCTGGAACCGAAGGGCTGTCGGGTAATAAGCTGAAAAGCCAGGACTGGCGCGGATCTTCAGCCTATTAGCTGTTTTTTTAAGCGATGGCCCAGTCCGTCGCCGCAGCAACGCCATAGCTGACGGCCAGCGCCAAAATCAGTACTGTGAGCGTGCGCGTCATACCCTTGGGAAAGTCGCTGCCATCCATATAACGATTGGCGAAATGCTGTGCGACGAAAAAGGCCATGGTCGACAGGATGAAGCTGGTGATGGAAAAATTTTCAAGACCCATGGGATGCGGAAGCGTTTAGTGGAGTGACAGGGGGCCTCATCGTGCGCCCTTGGGGGCGGATGGAAGACGGCGGACCGTGGGAAACTTGCGCGGATGCGGCGTCGGGTCAGGTTCCTGCCGGCTGCGCTACTCGTGAATCAAGCCTTTGATGATGTAGGCGCCGGATTTCTCGTCCTTGTCGATATCCAGCAGTTTTCTCATTTTGGCTTCTTCCAGCAGGTCGCCGAAGGCCTTGAAGCCGTAATAGCGTTCATTGAAGCTGGGTTTCCTGCGCTTCAGGGTCTGCTTCACCATCGAGCCCCAGATTTTTTCCTCGGCGCCGCGCTCTGCCAGCAGGGCTTCTATGGTTTCGATGACGTAGCCTATGGCTTCTTCCTTTTTTCCCTGCTCGGGCTTGACCGAGACCGGCGTGGCCTCGACCTCGGCCGGCGCGGCGGCGCCAATGGCGTGTGCGTCACCCTTGGAGGCGGCACGCTTGCGTATGGGTTTGGATTTTTTGATGGCGATGAAACGGCCCTGGGTTTCACGCACCAGGTCGTCGTAAAAAATGAACTCGTCGCAGTTGCTGATCAGCAGGTCGGAACTGGAGTTTTTTACGCCGACGCCGATCACCGTCTTGTTGTTCTCGCGCAGTTTTGAAACCAGCGGCGAGAAGTCCGAGTCGCCGCTGATGATGACAAAGGTGTCGAGGTGGCTTTTGGTGTAGCAGAGGTCGAGCGCGTCGACGACCATGCGGATGTCGGCCGAGTTCTTGCCCGACATGCTGCGGTGGGGGATTTCGATGAGCTCAAAGGCCGCGGCGTGCATGTCCTGCTTGAAGGCCTTGTAGCGCTCCCAGTCACAGTAGGCTTTTTTCGACACGATGCTGCCTTTGAGGAGCAGGCGTTCGAGCACCTTGCTAATGTCGAATTTGTCGAATTTGGCGTCGCGTACCCCCAGTGCGACGTTTTCGAAGTCGCAGAACAAAGCCATTGTTTTTGTTTCGTTTTGTGTGCTCAATGCGGGCTCCGGATGGGGGGTGACTGACGCCATTATGGCATTCCCGGCGGGGGGCGGACTTTGCCCTCGGGCGGGCTCAAGTCCGGGCGGGGTGATGCCGATACACAGTGCATGGGAGCCGCAAGCTTCCCCCGGACCCGCAAGGGGCGGGTCCGGGTTCTAACATCGCGGCAACGCCGCTCAAAAGGGAGTCTTGCCATGGAAACCGTGGATCAGGATTCGTCCCATGCCCACCCGATGTTTGTCATCGATGGCGCGACGGTTCCGGGGGCGCTGTTCAGCGTCGGTGAGGCGCAGGACACGCCGGCGCAGTTGCTCAACACCATTGTCGTCGAGGCTTATCTTCTTGGCGCGACAAATATCAAGGTCGAGGCGGATGAAAAGGGGGCGGGCGCACACGTATGGTTCGGCATGGACGGCGTGATGCTCGATTACATGCTGATTCCGGCACACCTGCGCGAGGCCTTGTTGTCGCACGTCAAGATGATGTGCGGCCTCAATGATGCCAGGCGGCGCATCACGCAGATCAGCCGCATTGATTTTCAGCAGGCGGGCGGGGAGAAAATAGAGCTGCGCGTGGTGACGCTGCCCGACGGTTCTGGCGGCGAAAATTTGCGATTGCGCTTGATGCGCACACCGCTGCTGCTGATGGCGTAGCGCCCTGCGGGCGAAATTTGCTTTGTCATTCCGTGGAGGGCGAAGCTGCGGCGCTCTTGTAGAACGGCAGGTCTTGTGCTTCGCCCAGACTGGCGGGGGCGGAATTTTTCGTTTCTTTTTCGTTTCTTTTTCGGTTCGTGCGAGCGGTGTCAAGCGCGCCGCATGCGCAATGCCGCAGCTATGCGGTCGGCCGCCTTTTTTAGTTTTGGTAAAAAAGTTTTCACGATCTGCGTCTCGCTGGTACGCGCAGCCTGGCCGCTGATGTTCATGGCGGCGAGGATGCGGCCGCGTCCGTCGACGATGGGCACCGAGATCGAGCGCAGTCCGTCCTCCAGTTCCTGGTCCACCAGTGACCAGCCTTTTCCCGCGTCGGCAAGAATCGTTTTGCGCAGCAGCTTTGCATCAGTGACGGTGCGTTTGGTATGGGACGCCAATTTCGCCTTGGCAAAATAGGTGTCGAGCTCAGCTTCGGTCAGGCCGCCCAGCAGCACCCGCCCCATCGAGGTGGCGTAGGCGGGCAGGCGGCTGCCGATGGAGAGGCCGATGGTCATGATGCGGTGGGTCGGCACGCGCAGCACGTAGACCACGTCCTCGCCCTCCAGCACCGAGGCGGAGCAGGATTCGTGCACCTCGGCGACGAGATCCTCCATGATCGGCTGCGCGATCTCCCATAGCGGCATCGATGACAAATACGAATAGCCCAGGTCGAGTATGCGCGGCGTCAGGCGAAAGTCACGGCCCTCGCTCGTCACATAACCCAGTGACTGCAGCGTCAGTAAAATGCGCCGCGCCCCGGCACGCGTGAGCCCGGTTTTTTCTGCCACCGCCGAGAGCGTCATGACCGCTGATTGCGGCCCAAACACGCGAATTACCGACAGGCCGCGCGCGAATGACTGCAGGAATTCGCCCGAGGGTTTTTGCATGGATTCCTTCAAGGCGCGTTCTCCGGGGCGGACGGCTGCAAATTATGGTTTATGTTCGCAGAACGAACAAGCGTTCGTATCGCCGGATATTTACCCATAGGCGGGGGCGGATGATGCAATCGAGGCTGAAAATCTGAGTTTTAGACGGTAAATGCCTCCAGCAGGGCAAAAATTGGCAATATTCCTAAGAAATCACCTTCGATGTACGTTCTATACTTATTGTTTTTAAAGGATATTATTTATAGAATATTTATATAAAACCACGCTTAAGTCTTTGTCCTGACTAGAAAAATTACTAAATCCCCGCTTGACCGAGGGTTTTCTTTGCTCTAAAGTGGGAAATCGTGAGTTTTGGTGGGAATTAATGGGTATTTCGGACTCTGTTCGAAGCCTGCCCCGCCAAGAACTCAGTCTCGGGGGAGATGTAAGCGTGTTTCAAGGGGCAACCGAACTCAGTCTTGATGCCAAAGGGCGGCTTACCGTGCCGACCAAGCATCGTGACGCGCTCGCCTCCGGCGGGGCCGCGGTCGTGATGACCGCCCACCCGGATGGCTGCCTCTTGCTCTATCCCTTCATCGAGTGGGAGCCGCGCCGTGCCCGCATCCAGGCGTTACCCAGTTTCAGCGTCGAGGCGCGCGCTTGGCAGCGCCTGCTGGTCGGTCATGCCGAAGAGCAGGCGCTCGATGGCGCCGGGCGCATTTTGATTTCGCCCGCATTGCGCAAGTTTGCCGGCCTTGGCAAGCAGGCCATGGTCGTCGGGCAGGGCAGCCACTTTGAAATCTGGGATGTCGAGTCCTGGGAAGCCAAACTCGCCGACGCGATGAAACTCGCCAGCGCCTCGCCGCCTCCGGGCACCGAGAATTTTTCTCTGTGATGAGAACGTGCCCGAGTTCATTCATCGCACCGTCCTGCTTGAAGAGGCAGTCGACGCGCTCGCTATCTCGGACACACGGGAGGGCGAAAGAACAAACGGAATTTTTGTCGATGCCACCTTCGGCCGCGGAGGGCACAGCCGCCTGATTCTGGAGCGGTTGGGTCCGCGCGGGCGCTTGGTGGCCTTGGATCGCGACGATGAGGCGGTGGCGGCGGCGGGGCAGATAAGCGACACGCGTTTCACCATCGCGCGGGCGAAGTTTTCGGATCTGGCCGTGGTGCTCGAGGGCATGGGTGTCGCGGCGGTGGACGGGGTGCTGTTCGATCTGGGCGTGTCGTCCCCGCAGCTGGACGACCCGCAGCGCGGGTTCAGCTTTCGCTTCGATGCGCCGCTGGACATGCGCATGGATAGGGGCAGGGGGCAAAGCGCGGCCGAATGGCTGGCGAGTGCCGGTGAAGCTGAGATCGGGGAGGTTATCAGGGAATATGGCGAAGAACGGTTTGCTAAACAGGTTGCAAAGGCGATTGTTGCTGCTCGGGCCGGGGGCCCTCTGCTCACCACCGGTCAACTTGCCGCTATCGTGGGTACGGCCGTCTGGACGCGTGAGGGCGGGCAAGATCCGGCGACGCGTACCTTCCAGGCTCTTCGGATTTTCGTCAATCAGGAGCTTGAAGAATTGTCGCTAGCGCTGCCGCAGGCGATCGCGGCACTCGCGCCAGGGGGCAGGCTGGCGGTGATCAGCTTTCATTCGCTCGAGGACCGCATCGTCAAGCGCACCCTGCGCGGCGAGGCGCATCCGGAGGCCGATATTCCCTCGCGCCTGCCCATACGTGCCGCAGAGCTGCCGCGCGGACGCATTCGTGTCATCGGCAAACCGGTGCGCGCGGGCGTGGGCGAGGTGCGCGCCAATCCGCGTGCGCGCAGCGCGGTAATGCGTGTTGCCGAGAAGCTTGCATGAACGGGAGCGCGGCATGATCTGCGGCCGGATCGGCGTGACGCCGCGGGAAGCGGACGGGTTTTCCCCGGCGCTGTCGCATCCCATCACCTTGTCGCTTGACTGGCTTCGACCGGGGACATGACGCGCATCAATTTCATGTTGCTCGCAATACTCGCGCTTTGCGCGACAGGTCTCGTTACCTCCCAGCATAAGGCGCGCAAATTGTTCACCCAGCTTGAAAAAGAGCAGGAGCGTTCGCGCCAGCTCGATGTCGAGTGGGGTCAGTTGCAACTGGAGCAAAGCACCTGGGCGATGCACGGACGCGTCGAGCGTGTGGCGCGCCAGGTCCTGCACATGGGCGTGCCCGACCCGCGGCGCACGCAAATCGTCCAGCCGGATGGC
Organism: Bordetella parapertussis; assembly: GCA_945892985.1. Taxonomy (GTDB): domain Bacteria; phylum Pseudomonadota; class Gammaproteobacteria; order Burkholderiales; family SG8-39; genus CAITSH01. The sequence continues at coordinate 31,653 of CAMDDU010000009.1, read as the reverse complement.
TCGACCGCGCCACTCAAGCCGGACGAAGCTGCGGCCATGGATGGGCAGGATGCCAAGACGCCTGAAACCAAGACGCCCAACACCAAGGGTGCCGGGGTGAAGCCGTGAAATTTGCCACCAGCCCGGTGCTCGAGCTGCGTCTGCCGACGTGGCGCGCGCGCCTGATGCTGGGCGTGTTTGTATTTTGCTTCATCGGCCTTGGCGTGCGCGCCGTGTGGCTGCAGGGCATGAACAAGGACTTCCTGCAGCAAAAAGGCGAGTCGCGCTACAGTCGCATCATCGAGATCAGCGCCAACCGCGGCAAGATCACCGACCGTAACGGCGAAATCCTCGCCATTTCGACACCGGTGAAATCGGTATGGGCTATTCCAGAGGACGCGCAACCCTCAAGCGCGCAGCTCACGCGACTTGCCGCGCTGCTGGAAATGCCGGCGCAGGAAATTCGCAAAAAACTCAATGCGACCGATCGCGACTTTGTCTATGTGAAGCGCCAGCTGCCGCCTGAGACCGCCGAAAAGGTGGCCGAGATGCAATTGCCGGGCTTTTTCCAAAAGCGCGAGTACCGCCGTTACTATCCGGGTGGCGAGGCCATGGCGCATATGCTCGGCTTCACCGGCGTCGATGAGACCGGGCAGGAGGGGATCGAACTCGCTTTCCAACAGCAGCTCGCCGGCAAGGCCGGCAGCCGCCGCGTCATCAAGGACAGGCGCGGCCAGATCGTCGAGGACATGGAGTCGATCAAGGCGGCGCAGGAGGGGCAGAACGTCACCCTCGCGCTGGATGCCAAGATCCAGAGCATCGCTTTCACGCAACTCAAGGCGGCGATCGATCAGCACAAGGCCAAGGCCGGCGGCATTGTCGTGATGGACGCCAAGACCGGCGAGATCCTAGCGCTGGCCAACCTGCCCACTTATAACCCGAACAACCGCACGCGCCTGAGCGGCGCGCAATTGCGCAATCGCGCCGTGACCGACAGCTTCGAGCCGGGCTCCACGCTCAAGCCCTTTACCATCGCGCTCGCCCTTGACACGGGCAAGGTGCAGCCCGACACCATGATCCAGACCTCGCCGGGCACGCTGACCATTGGCACCGCCACCATCCACGACGCGCACGCAGAGGGCGCGCTGACGGTGGAGCAGGTGATACAGAAATCGTCCAACGTCGGTGCGGCAAAAATCGCCCTGTCGATGAGTGCCGAATCCATGGCCGGCCTGTTTGCCAATGCCGGTTTCGGCACGTCGCCGCGTTCGGGTTTTCCGGGGGAAGTCGGCGGCAAGGTGCGCCCTTACAAGAGCTGGCGGCCGATCGAGCAGGCGACCATGTCATATGGGCACGGCATCGCGGTAAGCCTGCTGCAGCTGGCGCGTTCGTACTCGCTGTTTACGCGCGATGGCGAACTGCTGCCGCTGTCATTGACCCGCGTCGAGGGGCCGGTGATCGGCAAGTCGGTAATCTCAGCGCAGACCGCACGCCAGGTGCGCCATATGCTGGAGATGGCGGTAAGCCCGGGCGGTACGGCGCCGCGTGCACAAATCATGGGTTACCGCGTTGGCGGCAAGACCGGTACAGCGCACAAGCAGGAAAACGGCGGTTACGCCGCAAAAAAATATATATCTTCGTTTGTCGGCTTTGCGCCGGTGTCCGATCCGCGCCTGGTGATTGCGGTGATGATTGATGAGCCCTCCAACGGGCAGCACTACGGCGGCCAGGTGGCCGCGCCGGTGTTCGCAAGCGTGATGGCCGGGGCGTTGCGGCGCCTCGAAGTGCCGCCCGATGCACCGCTCAAGCCGATTGAACTTCCTGCCGATGGGCAGGAAGTGCAGGAAAGTATTTAGTTTGGATAAGCGTATCCAGACCATTCTCGGCAGCTTGCGCACGCAAGGGGTGCGGGTGAGCGGTCTTGCCACCGACAGCCGCCAAATCGCCGCGGGCGAAGTGTTCCTAGCCTGGCCGGGGGCGAAGCTGGACGGGCGCGCGCATGTCGCCGAGGCGGTTTCGCGCGGTGCGGCGGCGGTGTTGTGGGAGCGCGACGGCTTTGAGTGGAACCCCGACTGGCGTGCACCCAATCTTGCGGTCGAGGGCCTGCGTGATCTCGCCGGCCCGCTGGCGCACGAGGTCTACGACCGTCCATCTGAAAAAATATGGACCATGGGTGTGACCGGAACCAATGGCAAGACCTCGTGCACGCAGTGGCTGGCGCACGCCAGCACCGATTGCGGTGCGCGCACCGCGGTGATCGGCACGCTCGGTTTGGGCTTTCCCGGCGAAACGCTGGATGCCACCGTCAACACCACGCCCGACCCGGTGCTGCTGCACAAGACGCTCGCCACGCTGCATGCCAATGGCGCGCAGGGCGTGGCGATGGAGGTCTCCTCTATCGGTCTTGATCAGGGCCGCGTCAATGGCGTGCATTTTGGCGTTGCGCTCTTTACCAACCTGTCGCGAGACCATCTCGACTATCACGGCGACATGGAACGCTATGCCGCGGCAAAACAAAAGCTCTTCACCATGCGCGGCCTGCGCCACGCCGTGCTCAATATGGACGACGTGCAGGGCGTGGGCATCGCGCGCCAGCTGTCGGGTGGCAGTGTCAATCGCGCCGGTTACAGCATCCACCCCGGTGTTGCCTCGCGCGCCGGCCTCGAATGCTGGATTGAGGCGCACGATATCGTGGTGACGCCGCGGGGTTTGGCCTTCAAGGTCAGGAGCAGTTGGGGGCCGGGCGAAGTGCGCAACCATGCGCTGCTCGGGCGCTTCAATGTGTCGAACCTCCTTGGCGTGCTGGGCACCATGCTGGTCTCCGGCGTGCCATTTGATCGCGCGCTCGCGGCGCTCGGGCATATCGGACCTCCTCCAGGGCGCATGCAGCGCATCGGCGGGGGCGCGCTGCCGCTGGTGGTGGTCGACTACGCCCACAGCCCCGATGCGCTGGAGCAGGCGCTCGCCACCCTTGCGGATGTCGCGCATGAGGGCGGGGGCAGGTTGTGGTGCGTGTTCGGTTGCGGCGGTGGGCGCGACCGCGGCAAGCGCGCCATGATGGGCGCGGTCGCCTCGCGCAGCGCCGATCGTGTCGTTGTCACCAGCGACAACCCGCGCGACGAAGAGCCTGCGGCGATCATCGCCGATGTGCTCGCCGGTATGCACGCGGACTCCGCCCACTCTATTGTCACCGAGCCTGATCGCGCCCGCGCCATTGCGCTGGCAATCGGTGAGGCCGGCGTCGGCGATGTGGTGCTGCTGGCCGGCAAGGGGCATGAGGACTATCAGGAGATTGGCGGCAGGCGATTGGCTTTCTCCGATTTGCTCGCTGCGCAGGAATGCCTGCAGGCGGGCAAGGCGGCGATGCCGCCGCAGGGGGCGGCATGATGTGCGCAAGCGAAGCAGCCTTGGCGCTTGGCGCCCGGCGCAGCGGCGCTGATGTTCGTTTTTCCGCGGTCTCGACCGACACGCGTACGGTGCCCGCCGGGGCGTTGTTCGTCGCTTTGCGCGGCGACAATTTTGACGGCCACGAATTTCTCGGTGCGGCCAAAGCGCGCGGTGCCGTCGCCGCGATGGTGGACGGGCGCGCGGCCGGTGCGGCGCAAAGCGCCGGCCTGCCCTGCATCGTTGTCGATGACACCAGGGAGGGGCTCGGCCGTCTTGCCGCCCACTGGCGCGGCCGCTTCGATATACCGCTTGTCGCCATCACCGGTTCAAACGGCAAGACCACGGTGAAGGAGATGATCGCCGCGATTCTGCGCGAGCATTGGGGCGCCGAACACACGCTCGCCACTGAGGGCAATCTTAATAACGACATCGGGCTGCCGCTGACCTTGCTGCGCCTGCGCGCCAATCATCACGTGGCGGCAATAGAGATCGGTATGAACCACCCTGGCGAAACCGCCGCGCTCGCCGCCATCGCGCAGCCGACAGTGGGCCTGGTGAACAACGCCCAGCGCGAGCATCAGGAATTCATGAAGTCGGTGGCCGAGGTTGCCGCCGAGCATGGCGAACTTTTCAAGGCGCTGCCGCAGGCGGGCACGGCGGTGATCAATGCCGACGACGATTACGCGGCATTCTGGCGCAAGCTGGCCGTGGCGGACGGCGCGGCGCGAGCGGTGCGCGATTTTGGTATCGACAAGCCAGCGGCGGTGAGCGGGCGCTACGAACTCAGTGACTTTGGCAGCGAGATCGATCTTTCGTCCCCCGAAGGTACGGTGCGCTTCAGCCTGCAGGTGGCGGGTGTGCACAACGTGCGCAACGCCGTGGCTGCGGCGGCCGCCGCGACGGCCGCGGGCGCGAGCCTTGAGGCGGTGGCGCGCGGCCTGTCGGCTTTCGCCGCGGTCAAGGGGCGGATGCAGAAAAAAACCGGATGCGATGGCATTGTGGTCATCGACGACAGCTACAACGCCAACCCTGATTCTGTCCGTGCCGCCATCGATGTGCTGGCACGCTTTGCCGGGCGCCGAGTGCTGGTGCTGGGCGATATGGGCGAGGTCGGCGACAAGGGCGGGGAATATCACGCCGAGGCCGGGAGCTACGCCAGGGAGCGGGGCATAGACCGCCTGCTGCTCTTGGGTGAAATGACGGCCGCCACAGCGACGGCTTTCGGCAAGGACGCCGCGCACTTTGCGGATATTGGCGCGCTGCTTGGCGCGGTGCAAACCGAGCGCGCGGCCAGGCCGGCGTTTCTGGTCAAGGGCTCGCGTTTCATGAAAATGGAGCGCGTGGTTGCGGCGCTCATGGATGAGGCCAATATGAAAGAGGGTCGCTGACATGTTGCTTGATCTGGCGCAGTGGCTGTCACAGGATTACCGCGCGTTCAGCGTGTTTAACTACATCACGTTGCGCGCGGTGCTCGCCTGCCTCACGGCGCTGGCGATATCGTTGCTGACCGGTCCGCTGGTTATCCGCAAGCTCACCGCCTACAAGATAGGCCAGTCGGTGCGCGATGACGGTCCAAAATCGCACCTCACCAAGGCGGGCACGCCGACCATGGGCGGCGCGCTGGTGCTGATCTCGATGCTGATCGCAACGCTGCTGTGGTCCGACCTTGGCAATCGCTTTGTCTGGGCGGTGCTGGCGGTGACCTTCGGTTTTGGCGCCATCGGCTGGGTCGATGACTATCGCAAGGTGGTGCACCGCAACCCGAAGGGCTTGTCGGCGCGCTCGAAATTTTTCTGGCAATCGTTGATCGGCCTCGCCGCGGCGGTCTATCTCGCTTTCGCCGTGCCGGCGCCCTCGAACGCCAAGCTGATCGAACTGTTCATGCAGTGGGTGCAAAGCGGCTTGCAGATGGACCTGCCGAACAAGGCCGACCTGATCGTGCCCTTCTTCAAGAATATCGCCTATCCGCTGGGTGTGTTCGGGTTCATCACGCTGAGCTTTTTTGTCATCGTCGGTACGTCCAATGCGGTCAACCTGACCGACGGCCTCGACGGCCTTGCCATCATGCCCACTGTCATGGTCGGCAGCGCGCTGGGAATATTTGCCTACGTCGTGGGTAACAGCGTGTACGCCAAGTATCTGCTGTTTCCCTACATTCCAGGCGCCGGCGAGTTGACGGTGTTCTGCGCCGCGCTGGCCGGGGCCGGGCTGGGCTTTCTTTGGTTCAACGCCTACCCGGCCGAGGTGTTCATGGGCGACGTGGGCGCACTGTCCATAGGCGCCGCGCTGGGCACCGTGGCCATCATCACGCGCCAGGAAATCGTGTTGTTCATTATGGGCGGCGTGTTTGTCGCCGAAACGCTGTCGGTGATGTTGCAGGTCATGTATTTCAAGGCCACCGGCGGCAAGCGCATTTTCAGGATGGCGCCCTTGCACCATCACTACGAGCTGGCCGGGTGGAAAGAATCCCAGGTGGTCATCCGGTTCTGGATCATCACCATGATGCTCGTGTTGTTTGGTTTGTCGACGCTGAAACTCAGATGAGCGCCATGCGAGAGAACCGGATGATGGATGGGATGGGGGAGACTTACATTCGCGCTTTGGGCGCGAATGTTATGGCGACACCAATCTCTTCCATCCGGTTCTGGATCATCACCATGATGCTCGTGTTGTTTGGTTTGTCGACGCTGAAACTCAGATGAGCATCACGGGAAATATGCAGCTTGCCGGCAAAAACGCGCTCGTGCTCGGGCTCGGGCAGACTGGTTTTTCAATGGCCAAATGGCTGTCCCGCTGCGGCGCCAGCGTTCGCGTTGCCGACAGCCGCGTCGCGCCGCCCAACGCTGCGGCGCTGGCGCGTGAGCTGCCCGGCGCGGCCTTGCACGCGGGCGGCTGGCAAGAGTCGAGCTTCAGCGGCGTCGATATGATTGCCATCAGCCCGGGCATCGCAGCTTCGGCGCCCCTGGTGCGCCGGGCCGCCGCGCGCGGTGTGCCGGTGGTGGGCGACATCGAGTTGTTCGCCCATGCCATTCGCGATGCCGCGCTGTGGTCGCGTCCTCCGTCCGTATTCAAGCCGCCCAAGGTGCTGGCGGTGACGGGAACCAACGGCAAGACGACGGTTACCGCGCTGGCCGGCGCGATGTGCCACCGTGCCGGCACCGCCTGCGAGGTGGCCGGTAACATCGGCCCGGCGGCGCTCGATGCCCTGATGGCCTGCCTCGATGCCAAACGCATGCCCGAATTGTGGGTGCTCGAGTTGTCGAGCTTCCAGCTTGAAACCACAGCCAGTCTTGCCGCCGCTGCGGCGACGGTGCTAAATCTGTCTGAAGACCATCTTGACCGCCACGAGGGCATGGGTGGCTATGCCGCCGCCAAGGCGCGCATCTTCGGGGGCGAGGGTGTGCAGGTGCTCAATCGCGGCGATGCGCGGGTGATGGCGATGGCGCGCCAGGGTCGCCGTCAGTTCACCTTTGGCCTCGACGTGCCGCGCGGCCTCGATGACTTCGGTCTGCTCGAGCACGGCGGCCAGCCCTGCCTCGCGCAGGGCGGCACGCCGCTGATTCCACTCGCCGACATGACGCTGTCCGGTCTGCATAACGCGGCCAACGCGCTGGCCGCGCTGGCCTTGTGCCGCGCCATTGAACTGCCCTACACGCCGTTGCTCGCGGCGATCGAGGCGTTCAAGGGCCTGCCGCACCGTGTCGAGCGCGTGGCTGAACGCGACGGTGTTGTGTTTTACGACGACTCAAAAGGCACTAATGTCGGCGCGACCGTGGCTGCGCTTGCCGGTCTGGCCGGCGCATCGGCTGTGGCGGGCAAAGGCAAAGGGCGGCACGCCAAGCTGGTATTGATCGCCGGTGGCGAGGGCAAGGGCCAGGATTTTGCGCCGCTGCGCGCGGCGGTTGCGCAAAGCGCCCGCAGCGTGGTGCTGATCGGTCGCGACGCCGTCCTGATTGAAAAGGCCGTCGCCGCCAGTGGTGTGCCGGTGCTGCACGCTGCAGACATGGAGGAGGCGGTGGAAACGGCCTTCCGTATTGCGAGGAAAGGCGACGCCGTGCTGCTGTCGCCGGCCTGCGCCAGTTTTGACATGTTCGACAATTACAAGCACCGCGGCGAAGTGTTTGCCGCGGCGGCGCGCAGGATGGCCCATGTTCAGCCGCAGTAACGCCAACACCCGCCCCATGGACACGCCGCGCGCCTGGCACGGCGGCATTCTGGGCACCCACAGCAGTCATGGCGGCGGCCGCGCCACGGTCGCCGAATACGACGCGACCACGGTATGGACGGCTATGAGCCTGCTGATTATGGGTTTGGTGATGGTGTACTCGGCCTCCATCGCCACCGCAGAGGCGAGCCCATTTACCGGCTTTCAACCCACTTACTATCTGGTGCGTCACGCGCTGTTCCTCGCCTTCAGCCTGACCGCCGCCATGCTCGCGTTTCAAGTGCCGATGCGCGCATGGCAGCAAATGGCACCGTGGCTATTCGTCGCCGGTGGTGTGTTGCTGGTGCTGGTGCTTATGCCGCACGTCGGGCGGGAGGTCAACGGCGCCAAGCGCTGGATATCGCTGTCTGTCATCACGCTGCAGCCCTCGGAGTTCATGAAACTGGCCGCGGTGATTTATGCCGCCGACTACACCGTCAGGAAGTCGGCTCTGATGCACAGCTTCAAGAAGGGCCTGCTGCCCATGCTGTCGGTGATGCTCGTGGTGGGCTGGTTGCTGTTGCGCGAGCCGGACTTCGGCGCGTTTGTGGTGATCACCTGCATCGCCATGGGCATCCTGTTCCTGGGCGGCATGAATGCGCGCTGGTTTGCCGGCCTCATCGTGCTGCTGGGGGTCGGATTTGCCCTGCTGGTGATGACCTCGCCATACCGTATGCAGCGCATTTTCGGATTCATGGATCCGTGGGCCGATGCCTACGGCAAGGGCTACCAGTTGTCGCACGCGCTGATCGCCTTCGGGCGGGGCGAATGGTTCGGCGTGGGCCTTGGCGCGAGCGTGGAAAAACTGTTTTACCTGCCCGAGGCGCACACCGACTTTTTGCTCGCAGTGATCGCCGAGGAACTGGGGCTTGCCGGCGTGCTCGTTGTTCTGGTGCTCTTCTCCTGGCTGCTGCTGCGCGCCTTTGCCATCGGCCGCCAGGCGGTGGCGCTGGAACGGCCGTTCTCGGCACTGGTGGCGCAGGGCATCGCGCTGTGGTTGGGCGTGCAAACGCTGATCAACATGGGCGTGAACATGGGCGTGCTACCGACCAAGGGCCTGACGCTGCCACTGATGAGCTTTGGCGGCAGCGGCATTCTCGCCAACTGCCTCGCGCTCGCCATCCTGATGCGCATCGACTATGAGAACCGCGCCATGATGCGCGGCCAGCCGGCATGAGTCTCACGCGATTTAAATTTATCAATGGCTGGAAACCCGCGCCTGGAAAGGGTTTCCAGTCGATGTTGTCAGTCACGACGCGGTCCGCGGCCTTGTCCGGGGGGTGTGCGGTGACGGAAGCGAAACCATGCAAAAGACCATCATGATCATGGCCGGCGGAACGGGCGGGCACGTTTTCCCGGCGCTCGCCGTGGCCGATCACCTGCGTGCGCTGGGCTGGCGCGTGGTTTGGATGGGCGCCCCCGGCAGCATGGAAGCCAGGCTCGTACCGGCGCGCGGTTACGCCATGGCTTGGGTGAACTTCGCCGGATTGCGCGGTAAGGGGCTTGTCACCAAACTGCTGTTGCCGCTGCGCCTGTTGCAGGCGTTCTGGCAAAGCGCGTCGGCGATACGGCGCGAGCAACCCGATGTGGTGCTGGGCATGGGCGGCTATATCAGTTTTCCCGGTGGCATGATGGCCTCGTTGCTGAACCGGCCGCTGGTGGTGCATGAACAGAACTCTGTGGCCGGACTCGCCAACAAGGTGCTGGCCCGCGTCGCCGACCGTGTGCTGGCAGCTTTCCCCGGGACGCTGGCCAAGGCTTGCCTGACCGGCAACCCGGTGCGCGCCGAGATCACCGCCTTGGCCGAACCGGTTGCGCGCTTTGCCGGCCGCAGCGGGCCCTTGCAAGTGCTTGTTGTCGGCGGCAGCCTCGGTGCGCAGGCGCTCAACGACACCGTGCCGCGCGCGCTGGCATTGATGGAGGCGGATGCGCGCACGCACGGGGCGCAGGGTGTGCAAGGTTTGCCGGTGATGCAGGTAACACACCAGGCAGGCGAGAAAAACATCGGCGCGCTGCGCGCCGCTTATGCCGCCGCGGGGGTCAGTGGTAATACCGTGGCCTTTATCGATGACATGGCCGGCGCTTACGCGCGGGCCGACCTGGTGATTTGCCGCGCCGGTGCCCTTACCGTTTCCGAGCTCGCGGCGGTGGGCGCGGCGAGCGTGCTGGTGCCCTACCCCTTTGCCGTTGATGACCACCAGACCGCAAATGCGAAACACCTCGCCGATGCCGGTGCAGCCTGGCTGGTTGCGCAGGACCGGTTCACGCCGGAACATCTGGCCGGATTGCTGCGCGAGCTTACGCGCGACAAGCTTTTGGTGATGGCGCAAAAAGCGCGCGCGTTGGCACGACCAGACGCAACGCGTGATGTGGCACAGATCTGCATGGACCTTGCGCGATGAAATTTGTGGCGAAAAATAAACTTCAACGCCTGCACTCCGCTGCCAAGGGCAGATCGGTTTTACGTGCAAGCCCCGCCGCCCGTTTTTTTTGGAGGCGCGATGAAGCATAAGGTCAAACGTTTGCACTTCGTCGGCATCGGCGGCAGCGGCATGAGCGGTATCGCCGAGGTGTTGCTCAACTTGGGTTACCAGGTCAGCGGCTCCGATCTTGCCGCCAACGGCGCGACAGAACGCCTGGCCGCGCTCGGCGCGCACATAACCATAGGCCACGCGGCCAAGAACGTGGAAGATGCCGATGCGGTGGTGATCTCAACCGCGGTCAAGAGCGACAACCCCGAGGTCATCGCGGCGCGTACGCGGCGCATGCCGGTGGTGCCGCGTGCGCTGATGCTGGCTGAACTGATGCGCCTGAAACAGGGCATCGCTGTAGCCGGCACGCACGGCAAGACCACGACGACCAGCCTTGTTGCCAGCGTGCTGGCCGAGGGCGGGCTCGATCCGACCTTTGTTATCGGCGGAAGGCTCACCAGTGCCGCATCCAATGCGCGCCTTGGCAGCGGAGAGTTCATCGTCGTCGAGGCGGATGAATCGGACGCCTCCTTCCTGCATTTGCAGCCGGTGGTGGCGGTGGTGACCAACATTGACGCCGACCACATGGAGACTTACCAGCACGATTTCGCCAAACTGAAGCAGGCCTTCGTCGAATTCTTGCAGAACCTGCCGTTTTACGGCAGTGCCATTTTGTGCAGCGATGATGCGCCGGTGCGGGAGATCATGCCCTTCGTGTCCAAGCCTATCGTCACCTACGGCTTCAACAAGGACGCCATGGTGCGGGCCGAGGATGTGGTGCACGAGGGCGGCCGCATGCGCTTTCGCGCGCGGCGCGAGGGCACGGACGGTGCGCTCGATGTGACGCTCAACCTGCCCGGCCGGCACAACGTGTTGAACGCACTGGCGGCGATTGCCGTGGCCACCGAACTGGGCGTGTCCGACAAGGCCATCGTCACCGCGCTTGGCGAGTTTCGCGGCGTAGGCCGGCGCTTCCAGCGCTATGGCGATATTGCCATCCCCGGCGGCAGTTTTACCCTGGTCGATGATTACGGCCATCACCCGGCCGAGATGCGCGCCACGCTGGACGCGGCCCGCGGCGCCTTTCCTGGCCACCGCTTGGTGCTCGCCTTTCAGCCGCATCGCTACACGCGTACGCGCGACCTGTTTGAGGATTTTGTTTCGGTGCTCTCATCGGTTGATGCGTTGCTGCTGGCCGAAGTGTACGCGGCGGGCGAATCGCCCATCGTCGCCGCTGATGGCAGGGCGCTGGTGCGCGCGGTGCGCGTCGCCGGCAAAGTCGAGCCCTTGTTCGTCAAGCAGATCGCCGACATGGCCGAGGCCATACGCACCCTCGCCAAGCCCGGCGACGTGGTGGTGACCATGGGCGCGGGATCGATCGGCAGCATCGCTGCAAACCTCGCCGCGCAGGGCCTGGCGGGCGGGCAGGAACGGACGAAATGAATATGGCCGAACTGTCCAATCTGTCCAATCTAGCTATTGTGAACGCGGCTCTGCGGGGCAGCCTGCGCGCCAACGAGCCGATGTCCGGGCACGTTAGTTGGCGCGTTGGTGGCAAAGCTGCGCGCGCCTATGTTCCGGCGGACACCGAGGATCTGCTTTTGTTCCTGCGCTTATTGCCGGCCGACGAACCGGTGTTGTTTGCGGGCCTGGGCAGCAACCTGCTGGTGCGTGACGGCGGCTTTCGCGGCACGGTGGTGCTGATGCACACCTCGCATGGCGGGATCCGGATCGAAGACGGGCTGCTCTACGCGGAAGCGGGCGTGGCCTCGCCCAAGGTGGCGCGTTTTGCCGCAACACACGGCTTCGAGGGGGCTGAATTTCTCGCCGGCGTGCCGGGCACCGTCGGCGGTGCACTGGCCATGAACGCAGGTTGCCACGGATCGGAAACCTGGCAGTTTGTCGAGCGCGTGCAGGTGATGACACGGCGCGGTGAGTTGCATGACCGCGCGCCGTCTGATTATGAAGTCGGCTATCGCCACGTTGCGCTTGGCCCGTCCGCTGTCACGGCGATAAGGCAGGGCGCCGATGAGTGGTTCAGCGCCGCGTGGTTCCGCTTCACGCCCGGTGACGGCGTGCGTGCGCGCCAGCGCATCAAGGAATTGCTGGCCAAGCGGATCGAATCGCAGCCGCTCAATCTGCCCAACGCCGGCTCGGTGTTCCGCAATCCGCAGGGTGACCATGCGGCGCGCCTGATCGAGGCCTGCGGTCTCAAGGGCTTTGCCATCGGCGGCGCGCGCATTTCGGAAAAGCACGCTAATTTCATTGTCACACCGGGCGGCCGGGCCAGCGCCGCGGACATCGAAAACCTGATTGAGCATGCGCGTGCCACGGTGCTTGCAAAACATGGCATCGCGCTGACACCAGAAGTGCGCATTGTCGGAGAAAAAGCATGAGCGGATTCGGCAAGGTTGCAGTGTTGATGGGCGGACCGTCGTCCGAGCGCGAGATATCGCTGCTGTCGGGCAAGGCCGTGCTGGCGGCGCTGCAGGCGCGCGGCGTCGACGCCCACGCCTTCGACCCGGCGGAGCGCCCGTTGACAACGCTCTCTGCCGAAGGCTTCAAACGCGTGTTCATTGCGCTGCACGGGCGCTACGGCGAAGATGGCACGGTGCAGGGTGCGCTGGAGACGATGGCGATTCCCTACACCGGCAGTGGCGTGATGGCCTCGGCTCTGGCGATGGACAAGTGGCGGACCAAGATGATCTGGTTGCAGGTCGGGCTACCCACACCGCGTTATCTGGTCCTGACGGCGGAGGCGGACTGGAAACAGGTGGCGCGCGAAATCGGTCTGCCGCTGATCGTCAAGCCGGCGCGCGAGGGTTCGACCATCGGGATCAGCAAGGTCACGCGCCTTGAGGATCTGTCCAAGGCCTACGACGACGCGGCGCGCCACGATCCGCTGGTGCTGGCCGAGCAATTCATCGAAGGTCGCGAAGTCACCGTCTCTATCCTTGGCGGTCGGGCGCTGCCGGTGATTCGCATCGAGGCGCCTGGTGGGAACTACGATTACCAGAACAAGTATTTCTCCGACGACACGCGCTATTTCTGTCCGTCGGGACTGCCCTCCGAGCTGGAAAAAGGCATCCAAACTATTTCGCTCGAGGCGTTCCGCCTGCTTGACTGCCGTGGCTGGGGGCGCGCCGACCTGATGATCGATGCCGCCGGCAAGCCCTGGCTGCTCGAGATGAACACCTCACCGGGTATGACCGCGCACAGCCTGGTGCCGATGGCCGCGCGCGAGGCCGGCCTGTCTTTCGAGGATCTGGTGATGGCGATACTGGAGAGCGCACATGTGGGATAACCCGCGCCTTCTCAACGGCATCAGCGCCGGCTTGCTCGTGGTGGCCGGCCTGCTGGTGTCGTGGGGGGCGTATTACTCGGTGGTGACCTCGCAGCTCTTTCCGCTGCGCGTGGTGCGCGTGCAGGCGGTGCAGGGCGAACTGACACGACTCACCGAGATGCAAATCGATGAGGCGCTGTCCGGGCGCGTCAGTGGCAATTTTTTCGGCATCGATCTTGACGGCGTGCGCACCAAACTGGGCGCGCTGCCTTGGGTGCGCAAGGTGGCTGTGCGCCGCTCCTGGCCCGATCGACTTGATGTGGCGATCGAGGAGCACGTCGCGCTGGCGCGCTGGGGCGATGACCGCTTGGTCAATGTGCAGGGCGAGGTATTCGACGGTGGTGGCGCAGATATGCGGGAGCGGCAGGCCTTGCCGCTGCTGTTCGGTCCGGTGGCGAGCGAGCGCCAGGTGACCGAGCGCTACCGCGCCTTCAAAACCATTCTCGCGCCGCTCGGCTCGGCACTGGAGCCGCGCCAGGTGTTGCTGTCGGGCCGCTACGCCTGGCGCTTGCGCCTTGCCAACGGCCTGGTGGTCGAACTCGGGCGCGAGGTGAGCCAGGAACCGGTGCCATCGCAGGGCGCGCAGGCGCCGGCGCCATTGCCGGTTACCGAGCGCCTCGCGCGCTTTGCCGCCATCTATCCGCAAACGCTGGGCAAGCTCCGCCGCCGGCTCGACTACGTTGACTTGCGATACCCCAACGGCTTCGCCTTGCGCGTGCCCGAAATTCTCAATCCCGATTCCGACCGGAAAGCCGCGCGCAAACGCGCATAGGGGAAGACAAAGAATGCAAACGGACAACGCCATGCATGAATGCCCGCTCGTACCCTCCCCCTCACCCCCGGCCCCTCTCCCGCAAGGGGCGAGGGGAGGCATCGGAGTCGCTGAGGCGACTTTCCAAGTGACGACACCATGACAAAAGACAATCGCAATCTGATCGTCGGCCTCGACATTGGCACCTCCAAGGTGGTCGCCGTCGTTGCCGAACTTATGCCCGACGGACGCCTCGAGGTGATAGGCATGGGCAATCATGAATCACGCGGCCTGAAAAAAGGCGTGGTGGTCAATATCGAATCGACGGTCAGCGCCATCCAGCGCGCGCTCGAAGAGGCCGAGCTGATGGCCGGCGTGCGTATCCAGCGCGTCTACACCGGCATCGCCGGCAGCCACATCAAGAGCTTTAACGGCAACGGCATGGTGCCTATCAAGGACAAGGAAGTGTCCTCCATCGACGTCAATCGCGTGATCGAAACCGCGCGCGCCATGCCCATCCCCACCGACCAGCAGGTGTTGCACATCCTGACGCAGGAGTTCATCGTTGACGGTCAGGATGGCATCAAGGAGCCGCTGGGCATGTCCGGCGTGCGCCTCGAGGTCAAGGTGCATATCGTCACCGGTGCGGTGAGCGCCGCGCAGAACATCGTCAAGTGCGTGCGTCGTTGCGGCCTGGAGGTCAGCGACCTCATCCTGCAACCGCTGGCGTCGAGCCTGGCGGTGCTGTCCGAGGACGAAAAGGAGCTTGGCGTTTGCCTCGTGGATATCGGCGGCGGAACCACCGACCTGGCGATATTTCGCGAGGGCGCGATCCGCCACACTGCGGTGCTGCCCATCGCCGGCGACCAGATCACCAGCGATATCGCCATGGCCCTGCGCACCCCGACGCCCGAGGCCGAGGAAATTAAAATTCGTTACGGCTGCGCGCTGCGCCAGCTCGCCGACCCGAATGAAATGGTCGAGGTGCCCGGTCTTGGCGACCGCGGCCCGCGCCAGCTTTCGCGCCAGACCCTGGCCGAGGTGATAGAGCCGCGCGTCGAGGAACTTTACTCGCTGGTGCGCGAGGAGTTGCAGCGCTCGGGTTATCTCGAACTGCTGTCATCTGGCATCGTCCTCACCGGCGGTTCATCGACCATGCTCGGTATGGTCGAACTCGGGGAGGAAATTTTCCACATGCCGGTGCGCATGGGGGTGCCGCGCTACCAGGGCGGGCTCGCGCACGTGGTGCGCAACCCGCGTTACGCGACGGTCGTCGGCCTGCTGCTCGAGGGGGTCACGCAGACGCAGCGCGGCATCGTGTCGCGCCAGGGCAGCTCGATGAAGCAAGTCATGTCAAGGATGAGGGAATGGTTTCAGAAAAATTTTTGAGCTTTTAAATTAAAGGTAAATGTTTTTTTTCTTGATGTTCTTTTTGTATTTTCCCGGAAGAAGGAGGCAGGCATGTTTGAAATCGTCGAAGCACAACAAGGTGGAACCATAATCAAGGTAGTGGGCGTGGGCGGCGCGGGCGGCAATTGCGTCGATCACATGATTCGCAGCGGAGTGCAGGGCGTGGAGTTCATTGCCGCCAACACCGATGCGCAGGCACTGATCCACGGTCTGGCAAAAAACCAGATACAACTCGGTGCCACGGGGCTTGGCGCGGGTGCCAAGCCCGAGGCGGGTCGCGCCGCCGCGCTGGAGCAACGCGACCAGATCGCAGAGATGCTTGCCGGTGCGCATATGGTGTTCATCACCGCGGGCATGGGTGGGGGAACCGGAACGGGCGCCGCGCCTGTGGTGGCCGAAGTGGCAAAGGAAATGGGCATCCTCACGGTTGCAGTCGTTACCAAGCCCTTCTCCTTCGAGGGTACGAGGCGCATGCAGTCGGCCGAACTCGGCATCGCCGAGTTGTCGCAGTTCGTCGATTCGGCCATCGTTATCCTTAACGAAAAACTCGAGCAGGAACTGGGCGACGATATCTCGATGGAGGACGCTTTCTCCGCCGCGGACAACGTGCTTAAAAACGCGGTCGGCGGAATTTCCGAGATCATCAACGTCAAGGGCATGATCAACGTCGACTTCCAGGACGTGCGCACGGTCATGGCTGAACAGGGCATGGCGATGATGGGGTCGGGCACGGCCGGTGGTGTCGATCGCGCCCGCATCGCGGCGGAGCAGGCTGTCGCCAGCCCCTTGCTCGAGGGTGTGAACCTGTCGGGCGCGCGCGGTGTGGTGGTTAACATCACCGCCAACAAGTCCAGCCTGAAAATGCGCGAAACCAAGGAGGTGCTCAACACCATCCGCAGCTTTGCCGCCGAGGACGCGACGATTATTTTCGGCACCGTCTACGATGAGAACATGGGCGACGAATTGCGTGTGACGGTGGTGGCAACGGGTCTGGGGCAGTTGAACGCCTCGCGCATGCCAAAACCGCAACTGGTGGTGTCGCAAAAAACCGGCACTGACAATATAGGCCTAAGCAACATCGACTACGCTTCGCTTGAGGCGATGCCCGCCGTCATGCGCAAGCGTGACCGCGCATCAACCATCGAGGCCTTGCAGCAAAGCGGCATGCCGACGCTGGACATTCCGGCCTTCCTGCGCAAGCAGGCGGACTAGGTTTGGGCGTCGCTGCAGCCGGTTTGTCGAGGCTGCAGTGGTGAGAGCGGGGAGGGCGCCGGTTGCCATCCGGGACAGCCGGCGCAGCCCTGTGATGTTTGTTACGCAGTATTTTCTGCGCGAAGCCTGACTTGCTTGGGCGCATGTTTTCGGCATGGTCCGGCGGCGATCCGTCGGACGCGCCGCGCAAACAGGTTGCCGCGCAAATCGCCATACGGTCGCGCGTACTTAAGCGGTGAGCGGGTGCTTACATTGCGTTGGTTGCGCCACACGCTGCGGCGCTATCTCCTTGAGTCTGCGATATAATGCGCATCGGCGTGAAAGCGTGCCAAAGCGATTTCGCCGCGGGCGCGTTGTCGTCACAGTGAACGGATAAGGCCCACAATAGTCATGATGCTGAAACAACGCACCCTCAAAGCCTTGATCCGCGCCACCGGCGTCGGTCTGCACTCGGGCGAAAAGGTCACTATGACGCTGCGCCCGGCGCAGCCCAATACGGGCATCGTGTTTCGCCGCGTCGACCTGGCGCAGCCGGTGGACATTCGCGCGCAGGCGCACAGCGTCACCGACACCCGCCTGTGCAGCACCCTGGAAGAAAATGGTTCCAAGGTGGCCACGGTCGAACATCTCATGTCGGCGCTGGCCGGACTGGGTATCGACAATGCCTATGTCGATTTGTCGGGTGCCGAAGTGCCGATCATGGACGGTAGCGCGTCGCCCTTTGTGTTTCTCATCCAGTCGGCGGGCATTGAAGAGCAGCCGGTTGCCAAGCGCTACATCCGCATCAAGAAGGCGGTGGAGGTGCGCGATGGCGACAAGTGGGCGAAATTGGAACCTTTTGCCGGCTTTAAGCTGTCTTTTTCCATCGTTTTTGATCATCCGGCGCTGGATAAATCGGCGCAGTCGGCGACGATTGATTTTGCCCAAACCTCGTATGCCAAGGAAGTGGCGCGGGCGCGCACCTTCGGCTTTATGCACGATGTGGAAAACCTGCGCTCCAACGGTCTCGCTCTGGGGGGCAGTCTGGAGAACGCGATCGTCATGGATGAATTTCGCGTGCTCAACAGCGACGGGCTGCGCTACGCCGATGAGTTTGTAAAGCATAAATTGCTCGACGCCATCGGCGATCTGTATCTTGCGGGACACCCGCTGGTGGGCGCGTTTTCAGCCCATAAATCCGGCCACGCCCTGAACAACCAGTTGCTGCGTGAGCTTTTCGCCCACGCCGACGCCTGGGAGTTCGTCAGTTATGAGCGCGCCGAAGACGCGCCGGCTGCACTGACCCGTCTGCTCGCCCAGCCGGCCTGAGCGGCTAGGCTGAGCGTCGGGCAATCCCATGCTGATGTTGCGTCTGGCGGCGGTGCTGGTGGTGATCGCACTGTGCGCATCCTTGCTGATGTGGTTGTTCACCCGTGATCGCAAATACCTGCGCTTCGCCTTTCGTGTCTTTCAGTTCGCGGTATTTGCCGTGCTGGGTGTGCTGGCTTTGATGGCTTTGGAGCGGGTCTTCGTGCTCGTCTAGATTGGCCTGATCCTGTTACGGCCCTGTTACGACCTTGGGCCATACGTGGGAAGGTGGAAAGCTGGAAAGGTGGAAAGCGCCCTATGCCCCTGAATTTCCCCAAGCTTGCCTGACTTGCACGCTAACCTCGATTGCGGTAACCTCCATTCCCCGTCCGGTAAATGCGCTGATCAGCTTTGGACGATAATGGGCTAATTTGGCGGCGATAGCGCCATTTTCGGCAAAAATAACGACTTTTCCCTGCTTATAGTTGGCAATCTCGCAGAATTTTGCGAGTGGCTTCGGCAAGATTTCAGCTAATTGCCGCCGAAGTTCGAGAAGACGGGCTGCCTGCAGCATCAATGAGCCGATACCGTCGGCGCTGTCCAGGTAAGCACTAATTTGACGCGATTGCATGGCGAAAGCCGTTAGAGGGAAGCACATGCATATTATTCTGGTTTCAAACCGGCTGGCAACGGCAAAGTCGTTGACACTGACTTTGCGCGATGTCGTTATGGCCGTTGGCGCACTGGTTTTTGTGATGTTCGCCTTGTCGGCGAGTCTCGCGTATTTCGGTTTCCGCCACGCCGCAGAGATCAAACTGCCGTTTCTTGAAACGCTCCTGCTCGATGCGCAGCACAAGGAGAAAGAAAAGGAACAGAGTTTCGTGCGCGAGAACCTCAACGCCATGGCGGTCAAACTCGGGCAGATGCAGGCGCAGTTGATGCGTCTCGATGCTTTGGGTGAGCGGCTGTCGGCCCTTTCAGGGATGAAACCGCAGGAATTCCGCTTTAACGAGCAACCCGGCCGCGGCGGTGCCCTGCCTTCGAGCACCCCGGCCCACAGCTTTTCGGTTGACGAGTTCAGCCGCCAGCTCAGCTTGCTCTCGCGGCACATGGAAAACCGCACCGACCACCTCGATGTGCTCGAATCGCAGTTGTTCGACGCGCAAATCAAGAAAAAGCTGATGCCGACGGTGCAGCCGGTGAACGGCACATACAATGCGTCAAGCTTTGGCTGGCGCCCCGACCCTTTCACCGGCATGAACGCCATGCACGAGGGCGTCGACTTCATCGCCGATGTCGGCACGCCGATTTATTCGGCCGCCGGCGGCGTGGTGGTGTTTGCCGAAATGCACCCGCAATATGGCAACTTGATCGAGATTGATCACGGCAACGATTTCACCACGCGTTACGCCCATGCGTCGCGTTTGTTGGTCAAGGCGGGCGACCTGATTCAGCGCGGCAAGAAAATAGCCGAGGTCGGCAACACCGGTCGTTCGACCGGCGCCCACCTGCATTTTGAAGTGCGTTTCAAGGGCGTGGCGCAGAACCCGGCGCGTTTCCTGCAACAGGCCACCGTAGCGGCAAAAAAATAGTTTTGCGCCAGCGGCCCGCGGTGTCCCCGCCCCGCAGCAGCGGGGTTTGCCAACCGGCCTTCAGAGGCCTGCTCCAAGGGCTTGTTCCAGACGCTTAATCGGGCTTGTCCCCGGATTTTCAATCTGGATCTCCCGCCTCCATCCTTTGACGGGGAAGCACGCCGTTCGGCGTGCTAAAATCTCCGCTTTTCGCAGGTTTTCTCTCCCTCCTCGATGATTTCCCGCATCCTCAAGTCGGTTTTCGGTAGCCGCAACGACCGCCTGGTCAAGCAATACGCCCGCAAGGTAGCGGCCATCAACGCGCTTGAGCCTTTGATGGCGGCGCTCCCGGACGCCGATCTGATCGCAAAAACTGCGGCGTTCAAGGCGCGCGTCGCCGGCGGTGAAAGTCTCGATGACATCCTGCCCGAGGCCTTTGCTGTTGTGCGCGAGGCGGGAAAGCGTGTCCTCAACATGCGCCACTTCGACGTGCAGTTGATTGGCGGCATGGTCTTGCATGACGGCAAGATCGCCGAAATGCGTACCGGCGAGGGCAAGACGCTGGTCGCGACGCTGCCCGCATACCTGAATGCGCTCACCGGCAACGGTGTGCATATTGTCACGGTGAACGACTACCTCGCCAGCCGCGACGCCGAATGGATGGGCAGGCTCTACCGTTTCCTCGACCTGTCGGTCGGGGTGATCCTGTCGCAGATGGCGCAGGAGGACAAACACGCCGCTTACGCTGCGGACATCACTTTTGGCACCAACAACGAATTTGGTTTCGATTATCTGCGCGACAACATGGCGATGCAGGTCGCGGACCGTTTTCAGAAGAAGCTCAACTACGCCATTGTCGACGAGGTCGATTCGATCCTGATCGACGAGGCGCGCACGCCGCTGATCATCTCCGGCCAGGCCGATGATCGCACCGAGCTCTATTACCGCATGAACGAAGTGGCGCCATTGTTGAAGCGCATGGCGACCGAACCCAAGCCGGGCGAGCCCGAGCCAGAGGGGGACTTCAGCGTCGATGAAAAAGCCCACACGGTGATGCTGTCTGAAAAAGGCCATGAGCACGCCGAGGAACTGCTCGCGCGCGTGGGTCTGCTGCCCGAGGGGCGCAGTCTTTACGAGCCGGCCAACATCAATTTGATGCACCACCTGTACGCGGCGCTGCGCGCGCAGCACCTGTTTTTCCGCGACCGGCACTACGTCGTGCAAAACGGCGAAGTGGTTATCGTCGACGAGTTCACCGGCCGGCTGATGGCCGGGCGGCGCTGGTCCGACGGCCTGCACCAGGCCATCGAGGCGAAGGAAAACGTCGCCATCCAGAACGAGAATCAGACGCTTGCCTCGATCACCTTCCAGAACTTCTTCCGCATGTACAAGAAGCTCTCGGGCATGACCGGCACGGCCGACACCGAAGCCTACGAGTTCCAGGAAATCTACAACCTTGAGACGGTGGTCATCCCGACGCATCGCGACATGGTGCGCATCGACAAGCTTGACCAGGTTTATCGCACCGGTGTCGAGAAAAACCACGCCATCATCCGTGACATCAAGGCCTGCTACGAGCGCAGCCAGCCGGTGCTGGTTGGCACCACCTCGATCGAGGCGTCCGAATTGCTGGCCGGTCTGCTGGTCAAGGAAAATTTGCCGCACCAGGTGCTCAACGCCAAGCAGCACGAGCGCGAGGCGCATATCATTGCCGAGGCCGGGCGGCCGAAAATGATCACCATCGCCACCAATATGGCGGGCCGCGGCACCGACATTGTGCTTGGCGGCAATGTCGAGAAACAGGTCGACCTTGTGCGGTCCGCGGAAAATATCGGCGATGCCGAAAAGGAAAGCCGTATTGCCCAGCTCAAGAGCGAATGGCAGGCTTTGCACGACACAGTGATCAAGGCCGGCGGCCTGCACATCATCGGTACCGAGCGCCATGAATCGCGGCGCATCGACAACCAGTTGCGCGGCCGTTCGGGCCGGCAGGGCGACCCCGGTTCGTCGCGCTTTTACCTGTCCCTCGAGGATCCGCTGCTGCGCATATTTGCCGGAGAACGGCTCAACGCCATCATGCAGCGGCTGAAAATGCCCGAAGACGAACCGATCGAGCACATGCTCGTTACGCGCTCGATCGAAAGTGCGCAACGCAAGGTCGAGGCGCATAACTTTGACATTCGCAAGCAGCTGCTCGAATACGACAATGTTTCAAACGACCAGCGCCAGCATATATACGAGCTGCGCAACGAGATCCTCGAGAGCACCGATGTCTCCGAGCGCGTGCGGGCCCTGCGTGAAGGCGTGGTTGAAGACCTGTTCCGCGCGCATGTTCCAGCCGAGAGTGTGGAAGAACAGTGGGACATCGCGGGACTTGAGACCGCGCTTGCCGCCGAATTGCAATTGCATCTGGAGTTGAAAAAACTGCTGGAGACCGAGCCCGACCTGACCGACGAGGACCTTCTGGCGCGAGCGATCGAAGGGGCCAACGGCGCTTACGGACAAAAACTCGAGGAGGCGCCCCGGGATGCGGTGCACCAGTACGAGCGTTTTGTCATGCTCTCGACTCTCGACACCCACTGGCGCGAACACCTGTCCGCACTGGACCACCTGCGCCAGGGCATACACCTGCGCGGCTACGCGCAAAAGAACCCGAAGCAGGAATACAAGCGTGAGTCCTTTGAATTGTTCGGTGAATTGCTTGAGTTGATCAAGCTCAACGTCAGCAAGACTCTGATGGCGGTGCAAATCCGCAGCCAGGAGGAAGTCGAACTGGCCGAGAAGGAACTGGCGCCCCAAGTCGGGAATGTGCAGTACCAGCATGCGGCCTTCGACGAGTCGGCAACGGACGCTGCTCCGGCGGGTGAGGCCGCGGATGAGCAATCCAAGGGCGTGCCCTTCCAGCGCACCATGGGCAAGGTCGGGCGTAACGATCCGTGCCCCTGCGGTTCGGGTAAAAAATACAAGCAATGCCACGGCAAGCTGTCCTGATAAGGGGCGGCGTTATGGCTGGAAACGGCCGTCTGGCAAGGCTTTGCAGGTAGTCCTATAAATCTCATCGTCTGACTGGGGTGCTAGAGCCATGGCTGTGAACCTTATGCCGCCGGACGCGGCGGCGCTGCTGGCGGTGCCCGGGGTGGAACTCGGTTATGCCGAAGCCGGTATTCGCAAAGCCGGCCGGCGCGATCTGATGCTGATGCAATTGGCTGCCGGCAGCCGTGTCGCCGGCGTGTTCACGCAAAACAGTTTCGCCGCGGCACCGGTGCAGGTCTGTCGTGCGCAATTGGCTGCCGGGACGCCAATACGCGCGATCATTGTCAATGCCGGCAACGCCAATTGCGGCACCGGCGAGCAGGGCCTTGCCGCAGCGCGGCGCACCTGCAAGGCGGTGGCCGATGCCATCGGTTGCGCCGAGGCGGAAGTGCTGCCTTTTTCGACCGGGGTCATTCTTGAGCATCTGCCTGTTGATCGCATAGAAGCGGCGCTGCCCGCCTGCAAGGCAAGCCTGGCGGCGGGCCCGGACCATTGGGCCTTGGCGGCGCAGGCGATTATGACCACGGACACCGTGGCCAAGGCGGTTTCCCGCAGCCTGATGATCGGCGGGGCCCAGGTGTCGGTCACGGGCATGGCCAAGGGGGTGGGCATGCTGCAGCCGAACATGGCGACCATGCTGGCCTTTATCGCCACCGATGCGGTGGTGACGCAGGGCGCGCTGGCGCGTCTGGTCAAGGAAGTGGCCGATGCGTCGTTCAACCGGGTCACTGTTGACGGCGACACCTCCACCAACGATTCCTTCGTGATCGCGGCCACCGGCCAGGCGGCCCACAAGGCGATCGAAGGTGGCGCCGATTACGATACCCTCAAGCGCGCCATCAGCGAAGTGGCCGTGCACCTGGCGCAATGCATCGCGCGTGACGGCGAGGGGGCGACCAAGTTCATTACCATTGATGTTGTCGGTGCGGCGAGCTCGGCTGAAGCCCACGTCGTGGCCAAATGTATCGCCCATTCGCCGCTGGTGAAAACGGCATTTTTCGCATCCGATCCCAATCTGGGTCGCCTCATCATGGCAATAGGCAATGCCGGTATCGCCGCCCTCGACACCTCCCGGGTCAACCTTTACCTCGGTGACGTGAAAGTCATTGATTGCGGCGGCCGCGCCGCCAGTTACCGCGAAGAGGACGGCGCGCGCGTGATGAGGCCGGCTGAAATCGTGGTGCGCGTCGAGCTCGGGCGCGGCGCAGGCGCCGCGACGGTGTGGACCTGCGATTACTCCTACGATTACGTCAAGATCAACGCTGAATACAGAACCTGACCCCACCGATGGCAACCAAAACCACCCCCACAAGCAAGCCTGTGAATGCCGCGACAATCCCCGTCGGCGCCGATTTCGCCCAGCTGATCACGCGGCTTGGATCGCTGCTCGATCGCGTCGAGGGCTTGCTGCCCGCGCCGCAGCAGGCGGTAGACTGGAGCGCTTCGATTGCATTTCGCTGGCGCAAGCACAACGGGCGCGGCCATCTGCAGGCGGTAGCGCATCCGCACAAGATTCACCTGTCTTCGCTCAAGGGCGTCGATAGCCAAAAGGCTTTGATCGAACAGAACACGCGCCAGTTTGTCGCCGGCCGGCCCGCCAACAATGTGCTGCTTACCGGATCACGCGGCACCGGCAAGAGCTCGCTGGTCAAAGCCTGCCTGAACCGCTTTGCCAAGGACGGCCTGCGCCTGATTGAAGTGGACAAGGCCGATCTTATCGACCTGCCGGACATCGCCGACTTGGTGACCGGGCGACCCGAGCGCTTCATCATATTCTGCGATGACCTGTCTTTCGAGGCATCGGAGAACGCCTATAAGGCGCTCAAGGCCATTCTTGATGGATCCATTGCTGCGCCGGCGGAAAACCTGCTGGTATATGCCACCTCGAACCGGCGCCACCTGATGCCCGAGTACATGCAGGAGAACCTCGAGTACAAGCATCTGGATGAGGAAATCCATCCGGGCGAATCCTCCGAGGAGAAAATTTCCCTGTCAGAGCGTTTCGGCCTGTGGGTGTCGTTCTATCCGTTCGACCAGGATGATTACCTGGGCATTGTTGATTACTGGCTGGGCACATTCGGCTGCAAGAGCAGCGAGGCGGCGCGCACCGAGGCGTTGCAATGGTCGATCAGCCGCGGTTCGCGCTCCGGTCGCATCGCCTACCAGTTCGCGCGTGACTGGTCCGGCCGCCAGATGGCGAAGAAGCAATCGCGTTGAGCGCGCCTGCCGCGGTCGATGTCGCTGTCGCGGTGCTGCTGCGGCCTGACGGCACCTTCCTGCTGGCGCAGCGTCCGGTAAAGAAAGTCTACGCCGGTTACTGGGAGTTTCCCGGCGGCAAGGTCGAGCCCGGCGAGACCGTGCGCGAAGCGCTGGTGCGTGAGATTCGCGAGGAGCTTGGCGTAGAAATCACCGCCGCCTCCCCGTGGATCACCCAGGTGTTCACCTATCCGCACGCCACGGTGCGGCTGCATTTTTACCGTGTCACGCAATGGCAGGGCGAACCGGCGACGCAGCCGCATGAACATCAGGCCATAGCCTGGCAGGCGCTGGACAATCTCGCGGTGGTGCCGCTGTTGCCGGCCAACACCACCGTCATGCGCGCCTTGCGCTTGCCGGCCGAATACGCAGTGTCTGATGTGGCTGGCCTGGGCGAAGCTGTTTTCCTGTCGCGGCTCGAGGACCGCCTGCGCCAGGGGCTGCGCCTGCTGCAATTGCGGGAAAAGAGCATGGATGTGACGGCGCTCGAGCCGCTGGCCGAAAAAGTGCTCGCCTTGGCGCGCATTCACGGCGCGCGCGTGCTGATCAACGGTGATGTTGACCTCGCGCGGCGCATCGGCGCGCACGGCGTGCATTTCTCCGCGGCGCAGTTGATGGGGCTGCCGCTTCGCCCCGAGCTGGCTTGGTGCTCGGCGTCTTGCCACAGTGCCGCTGAAATCCGCCGCGCGGAAGAACTCGGGCTTGATTTCATCGTACTGGGCCCGGTGCTGGACACGCCCTCGCATCCGGGCATGAAGACTCTGGGTTGGGATGGCTTTGCCAGCCTCGCGCACAGCGCGGCCTTGCCGGTCTACGCCATCGGCGGCCTGTCGCTGCAGGAACTCGATATCGCGCGCAATCATGGCGCGCATGGTGTGGCGATGATAAGGGGCAGTTGGGGTTTAGGAAGCTGAAGGAGTGAATGAGTGAATGAGTGAATGAGTGAAGGAGTGAAAGACAGCGGCAGAGGGTTTATCACTCATTCACTCATTCACTTCTCACTCGCTTCCCCACCGTCCTCGACTTCGTCTTCCTGTTCCACTGCAGCCACCCGGTATTCCTCGTTCGCCCAGGCGCCAAGGTCGACCATCTTGCAGCGCTCGGAGCAAAACGGCTTGAAATGGTTGTCCGCGACCCAGGCCACAGCGGTGCTGCAACGCGGGCAGTTGACGGTACGGGGTGTGCTGCGTGGTGCGTTCATTGCGACCCAATCGGGCTCAGAGGTCAAAAGCTCAGCTCGGAAATGCCGTGAAATCCAATACTGGCGCGGGTGTTCATATTATCAATCTCGTCTGGCGACTCATTTGGCTGCTCGGGTTAAGCCTGCTGTGCGGGCGCAGCCAAAATAGTAGCCGGAATTCGGCTTCAATGTTCAATCTTAAGGGTATCCACATTACGTCATCGATCTCGTCTGGCGCTATGCAACAACGTACGAAACGGACCTGAGCCAGATGACGTGCCAGATGGCGTGACCGTCCCTGTTCGGCCAAGAGCGGATCTTGGGGCCTATTATTCGACGGTCCGCTAACCGGGCCAAAGCGGGTATTGGCAACGTAGCGTTTCAACGACTGCTTTGCTGCGCTAAGCGGCCACCAGCCGCAAGGAGCGTTCGGCCATACGTTTCAAGATGTCCGGATGCTACTAACCCGCTGCTGCCAGCCGGCCATCCAGCTGTGCAGTTCGCTGGCGGGCATGGGCTTGCCGATGAAATAGCCTTGGGCGAGATCGCATCCCGTGCTGTGTACGAAATGCCAATCGTCGATGTCTTCGATCCCCTCTGCCACGATCTTCATGCCCAGCCGTTGCGCCAGATCCACACTGGCCCGATGAATCGCGCGGATGGTTTTATTCGTATGGGCACCATGGACAAAACTCCGATCCACCTTGAGTTCGTCGAACGGGATGTCGCGCAGCTGGGCCAGCGATGAATGCCCGGTGCCAAAATCATCAATGGACAGAACGAATCGCTTCAATCGTAGGCGGGTCAGTATTTCGAGCGCGTCGCGCAGTTCCTTCATTACGCGGCTTTCCGTCACCTCCAGCACGACATCCTGCGGTGCCACGCCCGCGGCGGCCGTCTCCCGCGCGACGATGTCCGGGAAATCCAACGAGGTCAGATTATCCATGGACACGTTGACGGCCACCTGCAGCACCAGTCCCGCATCCCGCCAAGCTTTGTCCTGGGCCAGCGCACCGGCGAGCACCACGCGGGTCAGGTCGTCGATCAGGCCGTGCTTTTCCGCCACGCCGATGAACTGGTCGGGGAACACCATGCCATCCTTAGGATGGTGCCAGCGCACCAAAGACTCCACGCCCACCACCTCGCCGGTGGCCAGCGCCACCTTCGGTTGGTAGTAATTGACGAGTTCGCCATTGGTGATGGCGGCACGCACTTCGTCCGCGCCGTAAGGCTTCTTCGCGGCCCGGAGCCCGGCTTGCGACGGAGGTGACCACTTGTCCAGCAGTGCGATCAATCCTTTCGGCGTCGGCGGCTTGCCCAGGCGGCCCAGCACCGTGATGCGGTGCGCTTGCACCAGTTTCTCGGCGGTCTGAAGCACGCGCTCGTCTTCGCCGCTCACCAGGATGAGGCTGCCGGCGTAGCGGCGCTCAACGAGCTTGCGCACGAATTCGATCCCGTCCATCTTCGGCATGTTCAGGTCGCACAAGACCAGGTCTGGGGCGGAATGTGGCTCGTCTATCAGTTCGAGGGCCCGGTCGCCGCTGTCGCAGGTCGTCACCTGCGTGTATCCCAGCTTGGCTAACATCTGACCAAGCAGCTTGAGCATGAAGGGCTCGTCGTCGAGTATCAGAATCTTGATTGCGAATTTTTCGACCATATGATCGTATCCCCTATCTTTTCGCGGTCTGATGCCGCTCCTGCAACAACGAATCCAGACACCCGTCCACGGCGACCAGTTCTTGCTCGAAGCTGGGCAGTAGAATGTCCAACGCCTTGATGTCACCGGTCTTGCCCGCATGTTCGATTTCGCCACACAGATCGCCCAGTTTGAGCGCACCCACAGAATGAGCCGTGGACTTGAGCTTGTGCGCGGTCGCGCCGGCCGCAGGTGCCTGGCCCCGTTGGCAGGCGTCACGCAGTTCCGCCGCTGTCGTGCCCAGGCTGGTGCGGAAGTCGTGCAGAAATTCGCGGATGACCGCCGCGTCGTCGCCCACTAAGGCCTTGAGTACGCTTACGTCCACCGCTAGAGGTCCGGCAGCTTGCGGCTCGAGTGGTGCCCTAAGGTCTGGGTCTGCGATAGGTTTAGCGGCAGTGGGCAGCCATTTCGTCAGCAGCTGTTTCAATTGCGGCAGACGGACCGGCTTGATCAGAAACTCATCCATGCCGGCGGCGTGGTAGTTCGCTATTTCATGGTCAAGCGCAGCGGCGGTCCAGGCGAAAATCGGTGTGCGCTCGCGCGCTTCATCGGTTTCGATGCTGCGTATCGCGCGCGTCAGCTCGTAGCCGTCCATCACCGGCATGTGGCAGTCGGTGATGACCAGGGCGAAGTTGCCGTCGCGCCACAGCCGGAGGGCCGCTTTGCCGTCTTCCACGGTTTCGGCACGCAAACCGAGGACCCCAAGCTGGCGCGCGAGCAGTTTGCGATTCATCGAAATATCATCGACCACGAGAATGAGCGGTGCGGCCGCTTGCGAGACCATGTCCATGACCGGCGGTGCCGATGCCGGCCCGGTCGTCCCACCCGCACTTTGCGCCCGCCTCATTGCCGCTATTTCTGATGCCGGCATGGTGAGATTCTTCGTTACGGGCGCGTCCGCGACCGGCAGGGTGAGCGTGAAGCTGAAGGTCGATCCCCGACCCGGGTTGCTTGCCATATCGATGTGGCCGTCCATCAAGTCCGCCAGGCGACGGCAAATTGCCAGCCCTAGACCTGTTCCGCCGTATAGGCGTGTCGTGTCCGCATCTGCCTGGCGGTAGGGCTGAAACAGGTGTTTCTGGATCTCCGGGGCAATACCGATACCCGTGTCGCTGACGGAAAACCGCACCTGTTCGGCGCCCTCGCGGCGGTCAATCAGTTCGACCCGGACATCAACGCATCCACCGGGACTGAACTTGATGGCGTTGCTGACGAAGTTGTTGAGCACTTGGGAGAGCTTCTGCGAATCGATCATGAGCACCGGACTCAGGCGTGGATCGACCTGCTGCGCCAGCGTCACCTTATGGACACTGGCTACGTACGAATAAGTGTTTGTAACCGCGGTCATGACCCGGGCTATCGACGTGGGCTGCGGCGAGAGTTCTAGTTTTTCATCCTCGATCTTGGACCAGTCGAGAACGTCGTTTAATATCTGCAGCAGAGCGTACCCGGAATCCCGTGCCGCTTGCAGCGTATCGCCTTGCTCGTTATCGAGTGGTGATAAAGAGAGCAGCTCCAGCATACCCAGCATGCCGCCCAGCGGCGTGCGGATTTCGTGGCTCATGATGGCGAGGAAGGAATCCTTGGCGCGGTTGGCCTGCTCTGCCGCGTTCTTGGCGGTGATGATCGCCTGCTCGGCCCCCTTGCTCTCGGTGACATCGCGCGCGGTGGCGAACATGAGTCCGTTCTCTTGGGGCAGGACGTTCCATGACAAGTCGCGCCAGGAGCCATCCTTGTGCAGGTAGCGGTTCTCGAACGAAATGAGTTTCTCGCCGGTGGCGACCTGCGACGCGGCCCCCCTTGTAGCATCCTGGTCGTCGGGATGCACGAAGTCGAGGAAGGGCCGCGCCTGCATTTCCTCGACGGTCCAGCCCAGCACCCGTGTGAACGCAGTGTTGACGCGCTTGAAGTAGCCGTCCGCGCTAGGAATGCACATCAGATCCAGCGAGAGCTCGAAGAAAGTATTGAGTTGGTTCTCGGCCTGTTTGCGGGCCGTGATGTCGCGCACAATACCAGTGAAGCGGCGTTCATTGCCCAACTGCAGTAGGCCAACCGCGAGATCGAGCGGGAAAAGTCTGCCGTCCTTGCGCCGGCCAAAGACCTCGCGCCCGGTGCCGATGATGCGCGCCTCGCCCGTGGCGCGGTAATGGTCGAGGTAGCCATCGTGCTGGCTGTGGTAGGGCTCGGGCATGAGGATCTTCACGTTCTGTCCGATGATTTCGGCTGCGGCATAGCCGAAAAGGCGCTCGGTGGCCGGGTTGAGGTTTTCAATGAGGCCGCGCTCGTTGATGGTGATGACGCCGTCCACAATGGTGTTGAGAATCGACTGCGTAGCTTCCCTCGACTCTTCGAGCGCGCGTCGGTTGGCCGCGTTCATCCGCATCTGCTGCCGGATCACAGAATAGGTGGCCGCAAGCACCGCGATCAGCATCAGCACAGTCAGCAGGCCAGCGAAGACTGCTATTTGGCGTGCATCCCGCGGCTCGGCGCTGCGCCTCGCCAGCATCTGGTGCTCCTCTTGTTCTATCTTGTGAAATATCTGGAGCATGCGCTCTTGTGTCTCTTGCAACGGGGCGCTTGTCGCATAAGCGGTCGCCGCTTTGAAGCCTTCAGCCTTGCGCAACAACGCCAAGCGGGTGGCAATGGCGAGGCGCTCGTTTAATAATTCGCGCAGTTCCGTCCAGCGCTCCTGCTGGCGGGCATGGTCGGCAGTCAGCTCATTGATCCGGCGCAGCCATGTTTCCCGCGCCGAAATTGCCGCGTCGCGGTCGGCCAGTCGCGCCGCGTCGCCCGAAATTATGTAGTTCTGCGTACGCAACTCGATCAGTAGCGTCCCTGCCTTTGCCTCGGCGAGGCTACGAAGCAGCTCTTGCGTGTGCATCAACGACAGCGCCGCTTCGGTCCCGTTGTGTGATGCTTTCCAAGTGGTGGTGGCCAGAATCAGCACAATCAGTATGGCGGTGGCAAATGCGGCCAGCACCTTGCTTTCGAGCTTGTAGCCCGGTTTCACCGCATGCCTTTCCACGCGTGGTCTGACGTGAGGTCAATGCGCGCGCGTGGTTCGTCGAGCAGCGATTTCATTCCGCGGCAAAGCGGGCCGAGCGTGAACGCGCGCTTCATGGACCGCCAGCCTAAGGCGAAGGGTCGCCGAAAGCAATCAGGGCAGCGGGGGGGGGGGGGTATTATATATATTCATGACTGCTCCTTTGCTCTTCGTTCTTCGGGAGGCAAATGAGCCTACTCCTGAGTCATGAAAAACCTCCAAAACACGCCTGCTTGCGCTGTTGGAGTGCGGGGCGTACGGATGTATTGATCCGTCTCTTTTGATAATCCTACCCGGTTCGGACGCAGCTTGCCAATAGCCCATTCCTTTCGGTCGAAGTCGAGGTGCGACCGTCCCCTTTAACGAAGATCAGGGGCGAAAAAAAGTGAGTGGCAACGAAGCCGCGTTAGGCGGCGCTTTTCGGTAGTTCAGATGGTGGTGTGGACGTGGTGGTCCGCTTCGGGATTTAAAAGCAACGGCGGTTATCCGCGCGAAGTGGTGAAAGCCGCACTGAAAGCCAAGGCCGCCTCAGTCATTTTTGCCCACAATCACCGGTCGGGCTTAGCTGAACCGAGCCGCGCCGACGAGCTGCTAACCCAAACCCCCAAGCATGCGCTTTCGCTTGTTGACGTGAAGACCCTTGACCATTTCATCGTGGCCGGCACGACAACACTTTCGTTCGCTAAGGAAACACTGAACAAGTCCGCGCGTCTGTTGTCATATAGCGAGACGCAAACGGGAGGGTTGAGAATGAAACAAATGACGCTGGCGGCGGCGAAAGGATTCGAGGTACATGGAAGAGCAACGCGCAAAGCGGCGTTTCTGGCGCG
>CAMDDU010000008.1:0-132873 GCA_945892985.1 Bordetella parapertussis | reverse complement strand
TTGCCGATGAACTCGTCCATCGCTCCGTTCATCGTGCGGCGGTTGGCATTCTCCCGATACACCACCTGAAACCCCCGCGCCTCCAGTTCGCGTCGAAACGCCTGCGCATCGGCCACGGCGTTATCCAGCTTCCTTCCGTACTGATAGTCGTTGTTGCCAATAACCAAAGCCACCCGCTGCTCTTTTTGTTGAGCAGCCGCAGTATGCAAAATACAAAAGCAAACCAGCGCAAGCAAAGTTCTCAGCATTGGCGGTCTGTTACTTATTAATTGGTTTAAACGCTTGCAGCACTAACTCTTCCCCCGTCAAGGCGTCATATACCCAAGGTTGCTGTCGCCCCTCGGTAGCCTTAATCACATTAGCGCGAACTTGTCGAAGCACAACGGATAGTTCTTTATGCTGGTCAATGTTTTCCATTAGCGCATTGGTGAATGGTGAATTAAGCTTAAGACCATCCTCAGCGAAATCACCACGCCGTGTTGCAAATGCAATCAGTGCATTACCAGGGTCATTGTTCTTCAAGCTAATTGGCGAATCTGGCGAATACCGATCGAACGGGTCATTTAAATCCGTATCGTAAAAAATAACTTTTCTTTTGCCGCCCATAAACTCTTGTATTGCGTAGTTCAACCCAATACTGGTTTCTTTAAGCCTGGCCTTGTTAGATCCCGAAACATCAATCGGGATCATGTAGGCAACCCCATCTAACATTACGCCATGTCCTGCGTAGAACAGTACGCTTATGTCGCTACCTACAGAATCACTTTTATATTGCGAAAGAACAAGTAGTGTGTCGGCCTTGCCCCATTGTTCTGGTCAGCAAAAACCCGGCATCACGCCCTGTCCAAATCCTGTCCAAATGAAAATGGACAAAAACCGGACGAGTGAAAAGCAGGCTTTTCGACGGGGCTTGATTTGATTGTAGTAGTGGTGCGCCCAGCAGGAGTCGAACCTGCGACCTTTGGTTTCGGAAACCAACACTCTATCCAACTGAGCTATGGGCGCGAGACCCGCAGTTTACGTCTTTTCCGGCTGTCGTGCCTGTTACATAGCGGCTGCGGCGTTTTCCAAGCTCTTGTTTAACGGTATAATTCGCCCTTTTTCAGCGGCCTTGAAGGAATATTCCATGAGTGAAGACAAGCACGAGCACGAATCTCCGATCAAGACGCCGGGCCAGCTGATCACGGTAGTCGTGCTGTCGTTCCTCATCCCCATCGTTCTCATTGTTATCCTCAGCCAACTCGTCACGACCGGACCGAAAGCCGACCCGGCCGCGCTCAATGCCGACGCCATCGCGGAACGCCTTAAACCCTCGGCCAGCGTGACGCTAATTGATGCGAGTGCGCCCAAGGTGCTGCGCGGCGGCGAAGATGTTACAAAAACCGCCTGTATCGCCTGCCACGGCAGCGGTGCCGCCGGCGCGCCCAAGATCGGCGACAAGGCCGGCTGGGCGCCACGCCTGGCGCTAGGCCTCGACGGCCTGACCAAGTCAGCGATCAAGGGCAAGAACGCCATGCCGGCTCGCGGCGGCAATCCGGACATCGCCGACATCGAAATTGCCCGCGCCATTGTCTGGATGGCCAACCAGTCCGGCGCCAGCTTCAAGGAACCGGCAGCGCCGGCGGCCGCCAGCAAGGCCGCGCCCGCCAAAAAGTAATCGGCATCACGCCCATCCCGAAACGGGGCAGCTTGGCTGCCCCGTTTTTTTTGGCGTGTTAGGCTGAGCCCAGCTTGTGTCCGCATCGCGGCGCAGCAGGTGGGTGACTAGCGGGCCATCAGAGCCGAAGCAGCCTCGCACATAAAGGAGAAACGAACATGAAACTTTCACTCTTTACCGGCACGCTCTTCGCACTCGCTCTCTGCGCCACGGCACACGCCCAGCAACCCATCGTCATCAAGTTCAGCCATGTCGTGGCCGAGAACACGCCCAAGGGCAAGGGCGCGATCAAATTCAAGGAGCTGGCCGAGGCCAAGACCAAGGGGCGCGTCAAAGTCGAGATCTACCCCAACAGCCAGTTATACAAGGATCGCGAAGAACTGGAGGCGCTGCAATTGGGCGCGGTGCAGATGCTGGCGCCCTCGGTCTCCAAGTTCGGGCCGCTCGGTGTGCGCCAGTTCGAGGTCTACGATCTGCCTTACATGTTCCCAACCCAGCTAGCGCTCGATCACGTCATCGACGGCCCGGTTGGCAAGGGTCTGTTCAAGCTGCTCGAGCCCAAAGAGATCATCGGCCTTGGCTACTGGAGTAACGGTTTCAAAGTGTTTTCAGCCAATCGCCCGATGCGAAAGCTGGATGACTTCAAGGGGATGAAAATCCGCATCCAGTCCTCCAAGGTGCTTGAGGGCCAGATCAAGGCGCTGGGCGCCATCCCGCAGGTAATGGCTTTTTCCGAGGTCTACACGGCGCTGCAGCAGGGCGTGGTCGACGGTGAGGAAAACAGCATCTCGAACAAGTACACGCAAAAAATGCACGAGGTGCAAAAACACCTCACGGTATCCGACCACGGGGTGATCATGTACGCGGTGGTCGTCAACAAGAAATTCTGGGAAGGCCTGCCGGCCGATATCCGCAAGAACCTCGACGAGGCGATGACCGAGGCGAGCCGCTACGAGCGCAGCATCGCGCAAAAGGAAAACGACGACGCGCTGGAGAAAATAAAAGCCGCCAAAACGACCGAAATTTACATCCTGCCCAAAGCCGAGAAAGCCCTCTGGCGCAAGGCCATGATGCCGCTCTACCAGCAGTATGAGGGCGCGGTGGGCAAAGACACCATGCTGGCGATCGAAAAAATTGTCGAAGAAACCGAAAAGGCGGCGAAGAAATAATCCCCGGCCAATGCGCGTCCAATGCGCGGCCACACTACAGCCCATCGCCGCTTAACCCCCTCCCCCACCTGCACATGACGGACTCGCATGTTCAACCGGCTGCTTGACCATCTGGAGGAATGGCTGGTCGCGAGCTTCATGGCCCTGGCGACCATCATCATCTTTGTCGCGGTGTTGCACCGCTATACCGCGTCTATTCCGTGGGTTTGGCAGTTCACCCAACACCTGAGCCTGACCTGGGCGCAGGAACTTTGCATCTACCTGTTTATCTGGATGGCCAAGTTCGGCGCCGCTTACGGCGTGCGCACCGGCATCCATGTCGGTGTTGATGTCATCATTCGCGCCCTCTCGCCGGGCAAGCAACGCTTCTGGGTGAGCTTCGGGCTGCTCGCCGGCGCGTTTTTCACCGGCATCATCGCCTGGCTGG
This sequence comes from Bordetella parapertussis, assembly GCA_945892985.1. GTDB lineage: Bacteria > Pseudomonadota > Gammaproteobacteria > Burkholderiales > SG8-39 > CAITSH01. The sequence continues at coordinate 129,620 of CAMDDU010000008.1, read as the reverse complement.
GCGCGCTGTTCGTCATGCGCATACGCGGCCTTGGGCAGGTGTCCCCTGACCTTGAAATGCCCATGTGGATCATCTATCTGGCGGTGCCGCTCGGTTCCTCGCTGATGTGCTACCGGTTTATCCAGGTGGCATGGAACTACTTGGCAACCGGCTATCTCCCTACGCATAACCACGCCGCGGTGGCAGGCTTGCACTCCGAATGAACGGCTGGATCATCTTTCCATTGCTGATCGTACTCATGCTCACCGGCATGCCAATCTCGATCGCGCTGGGTCTGACCGTGCTCGCGTTCCTGTTCTTCATGACCAACATCCCGATCGAGTTGGTGTCGCAGCGCCTGTTCACCGGGCTGGACCAGTTCGCCATCATGGCGATTCCGTTTTTTATTTTGGCCGGCACCTTCCTCACCCACGGCGGTGTGGCGCGGCGCATGATCCGCTTCGCCACCGCGCTGGTGGGCCACTGGCACGGCGGCCTCGCCATAGGCGGGGTGTTTGCCTGCGCGCTGTTTGCCGCCGTATCCGGTTCAAGCCCGGCGACCGTGGTGGCCATAGGAACCATCCTGATCCCGGCCATGGAAAAACAGGGCTATCCGAGAAAATTCGGCGTCGGCGCCATCGGCACGGCCGGCGCGCTGGGCATCCTGATTCCACCATCCATCGTAATGGTGATTTACTCGGTCTCGACCAACACCAGTGTCGGCAAGCTGTTCATCGCCGGCATCATCCCGGGCATCCTGCTCGCCGCGCTGCTGATGGGCATCACCTGGCTGGTGGCCAAACGGCGCGACTATCCGCGCATGAAGCGCGCCAGCCCGGGCGAGGTCTGGACGGCGTTTCGCGAAGCGATCTGGGGGCTGGCACTGATCTTTGTGGTCATCGGCGGCATTTACGGCGGGGTATTCACGCCCACCGAGGCGGCGGCGGTGAGCGCGGTATATGCCTTCGTCGTCGCGGTGTTCATCTACAAAGACCTCAAGCTGTCGGAGGTGCCCAAGGTGTTGCTCGCCTCGGCCAACATGAGCGCGATGCTGCTCTACATCATCACCAACGCCATCCTCTTCTCCTTTTTGCTCACCTCGGAGAACATCCCCCAGGAGATGGCGCAGTGGATCATCGACAAGCAGCTTTCGGTCTGGCTGTTCCTGCTCGGGGTCAACATCCTGCTGCTCATCGCCGGCAACTTCATGGAACCGACCTCGATTGTGCTGCTGCTGGCGCCCATCCTGTTCCCGGTGGCGATGAAACTGGGCATCGATCCGATCCACTTTGGCATCGTCATGGTCATCAACATGGAGGTCGGCCTGATCCACCCACCGGTCGGACTCAACCTGTATGTGGCAAGTGGTATCGCCAAGATGGGCCTGACCGAGACCACCATCGCCTTTGCGCCGTGGATCGTAGTGATGGTGCTCTACCTTCTGCTGATCACCTACGTGCCTGAGATCGCCACCTGGCTGCCCAACCTGATTTATGCCAAAGGCGGCGCCTGAACACCCCCACACTGACTGGAAATCCGCGCCAGACAAGGCTTTCCAGCCATCGGCAGTTATTTCAACGGGGATTTTTCCTTGCCTGACTCCCCTGGGCGCATCGGCTACAATCGCAATCCATTGTAAACGAGCACGCAGCCCGGTTTCCCGCGCATGAAAATCCTGTTCATCGTCGACCCGCTCGACAGCCTGAAGATCTACAAAGACTCCACCTACACCATGATGGCCGAGGCGGCGACGCGCGGCCATGAACTGTATGTGATGCGGCAAGAAGAGCTGCTGTGGAAGCGCGGCAAAGTGATGGGCATTACGCGCCAGATCACCTTGCGCAACCATGCCACGCCCTGGTACCAGCTCGACCCGATGCTGGAAATGCCGCTGTCCGGGTTTGACGCCGTACTGATGCGCAAGGACCCGCCCTTCGACATGGAGTACGTCACCTCGACCTGGCTGCTTGAGCAGGCGCAGCGCGAGGGCGCCAGGGTGTTCAACGACCCGCGCGCGGTGCGTGACCACAACGAGAAGTTTTCCATCGCGCAGTTCCCGCAATTCACCGTGCCCACCGTGGTCACGCGCTCGGCCAACCAGCTGCAGGCCTTTATCGACGAGCATCAGGATGTCATCCTCAAACCCCTGGACGGTATGGGTGGAAGCCAGATATTCCGCGCCCGCGCCAATGACCCCAACCGCAACGTGATTGTCGAGACGCTGTTGCATGAAGGGATGCGCAACGTCATGGCCCAGCGCTACATCCCGGAAATCGTCAACGGCGACAAGCGCGTGCTGCTCATCGCAGGCAAACCGGTGCCCTATTGCCTCGCCCGCATCCCGAAAGAAGGCGAAACGCGCGGCAACCTCGCCGCCGGGGGCCGCGGCGAAGCGCGTGAATTGACAGCGCACGATCGCAAGATTGCCGAGGCGCTCGGGCCTGAGCTGATGCGCCGCGGCCTGCTGCTGGTGGGGCTTGATGTCATCGGTGAAAACCTGACCGAAATCAACGTCACCAGCCCCACCTGCTTTCGCGAAATCATGGACCAGACCGGTTGTAATGTCGCCGGCCTGATGCTCGACGCACTGGAAGTCGCCTGCGGGAAAAAGGCTTGAGCGCGCAAACGCCTGCCGCAACACCGTTCGCCTCGGGCGCGCTGTTGGCCGCGGCCCTGCTGTTCGCGGCGCCCGGTTCGGCATGGGCACAGAGCTCCGCGCAGGCCGAGCTTGACTCGGCGCTTGAACTCTACACGGCGCGTCTGTTTTATTCGATCGCACGTTTTCGCACCACGCCGCCGGAGGGCATCACCCGCTACACCGAGGGCATCGTGCAGCTTCGCATCGACATCGGCGCAAACGGCATACTGGAGCGCCATACCCTGCTGCGCGGCTCGGGCAACGGTACGCTCGACCAGCATGCGATCAACATCCTGCAAAGTGCCGTGCCGCAGACCGCAATTCCCAGCGGACTGCGCGACCGCCCCTTCTATATTGCGATCACCATTGATTTCAGCTCATAAACCCTCCCGCAATAAGCGCACAGGCAAGGCATGATCGGCATTCTCATCATTTCCCACGGTGCCTTTGGCGAAGCACTGATCCACAGCGCCAGCCATGTGCTGGGCAAGCGCCCGCTGCGGGTGCGCCAGGTCGGCGTGACCATGCACGATGACCCCGACGCCATGCTGCCGGTGGCGCAGGAACTGGTGAAACAACTCGATGATGGCGACGGCGTGCTGATCCTGTCGGACATGCTCGGCGCAACCCCCGCCAACCTGGCAACGCGGCTGCTCCAACCGGGCCACATCGAAGGGGTCTCCGGCGTGAACCTGCCCATGCTCATACGCGCCCTCACCTACCGTGAAGAACCGCTCGCGATAGTCATCGAAAAAGCAATCAGCGGCGGCACGGCCGGTGTGGTGCATCTCAATACGGACCCATGCAATGGCGCAAGCTGAAGCCCATATCATCAACAAACTCGGACTGCACGCCCGCGCCTCGGCCAAGCTGACCAAGGTGGCGAGCAGTCATGCCTGCGAAGTCTGGCTGTCGCGCAACGGCCGGCGTGTCAACGCCAAAAGCATCATGGGCGTGATGATGCTTGCGGCGGGCAAGGGCAGCACCATACAGATCGAAACCACAGGCGACGGCGAGGAGGCGGCCCTGCAGGCCATTCTCTCCCTCATCGCCGAGCGCTTCGGGGAAGGCGAGTGAACGGCGCGGACCTGTCGGGTGCCTCGGGTGCCCAGATGGCCAGCTTCACCCTGCACGGCAGCGGCGTGGCCGGGGGCATCGCCATCGGCCACGCACACCTCATCTCCACCGCCAGGCTGGAAGTCGCGCACTACGAAGTGGCGGCGACGGACATCGACGCCGAGATCACGCGCTTTGACAAGGCCGTGGCACAGGTTCGCGGTGAACTGGCCGGACTCAAAGCCAGCCTCCCCGCCGCGTCGCCGACGGAAATGGCCGCCTTCCTCAACCTGCACCAGATGATCCTCGACGACTCGTCGCTATCGACCGTGCCACGCGAACTGGTGCGCACACGCCATTGCAACGCCGAATGGGCGCTGGTACAGCAAATGGACATGCTGGTGGCGCAGTTCGAAGAAATAGAGGACCAGTACCTGCGCGAGAGGAAGAACGACGTCATGCAGGTGGTCGAGCGCGTGCTGCTGGCGCTGATCGGCCACCCCGGCCACGCTCCGGCGGCGCGCAGCGACGAAAAGGAATTAATCGTCGTCGCGCACGACCTGTCACCGGCCGACATGATCCTGTTCAAGCAGCACCAGTTCGCCGGTTTTGTCACCGATCTGGGCGGTGTGACCTCACACACGGCGATTCTCGCCCGCAGCCTGAATATTCCAGCCATCGTCGGCGTGCACCACGCACGCCAGCTGATCCGCGAAGACGAACTGCTCATCGTCGATGGCATCGAGGGCGTGCTGATCGTCAATCCTGACCAACAAGTCCTCAGCGAATACCAGCTGCGCAAGCGGCAGATCGAGCTGGAGCGGCAAAAGCTCAAGCGCCTGCGTACCACCCCTGCCTCAACGCTCGACGGTTCGGACGTCGAGCTGCACGCCAACATCGAACTGCCGCAGGACATGGAAAAAGTGCGCGAGTCTGGCGCCACCGGCATCGGACTGTTCCGCAGTGAGTTCCTGTTCCTCAACCGGGGCGACCTGCCGACCGAGGACGAGCAATTCGAGGCCTACCGCGAAGTGGCGGTGGCGATGCGCGGCCAGACGGTCACCATCCGCACGCTCGACCTTGGCGCCGACAAGACCGCGCATAGCGTTGCAATGAGCGGCCCCAACCCGGCCCTGGGCCTGCGCGCCATCCGGCTGTGCCTCGCCGAGCCACAGATGTTCCTCGCACAGTTGCGCGCCATCCTGCGCGCTTCGCACTACGGCAAGATCAAGCTGTTGGTGCCCATGCTCGCGCACGCCCATGAGATCGACCAGTCACTCAAAATGATCGCCCAGGCCAAAGCCGAACTGGATGTACTCGGCACGCCCTACGACAAGGCGATCCCGGTCGGGGGCATGATCGAGGTTCCAGCCGCCGCACTGGCCATAGGTATGTTCGTCACGCGCCTGGACTTCCTGTCCATCGGCACCAACGACCTCATCCAGTACACGCTCGCCATCGACCGCACAGACAACACGGTATCCCATCTTTACGACCCCCTGCACCCGGCGGTGCTGCACCTGGTGGCTATGACCATCCGCAACGCCGACAAAGCCGGCGTACCGGTGGCCGTATGCGGCGAAATGGCCGGCGATGTCCAGCTCACACGACTGTTGCTGGGCTTGGGCCTGAGGCAATTTTCCATGCATCCGGCGCAACTCCCGAGCATCAAGCAGCAGATCCTGCGCAGCAGCATCCCCGAAATACAAATCGCCGCGGCAAAAATTCTCAGGGCCAACGACCCGATGAAGACACGCGCACTGCTCGCGCGCTTAAACGCCTGATTTTCAAGACCGTGCGGATACGGTTGCGCAATCAAAAACGGAACATGGAAACACTCTGCTGAACCCCCTTTCAAAAGCCGTCGCGCTTATCGCGGCACTGCTGTTCGCCACAGCCGCCGCGTCGCAGGCCTAAGCATCCAAACCGGTCAAGCCGGAGTTCCCCGCCAAACCGCTCCAGGACTTCGCGGCCAAACTACACGATGCCGTCGTCAAAGGCCTGCTGCGACCGGAAATGCGCGCGCGCTTCGCCACGATCGGCACTGACCTCGCCCCGCTCAAGCCGGAACAACTGGCGAAATTCATCGACAGCGAAATGGCCACGTGGCAGCCCCTGGCCAGGCAAGCGGGGATCCAGCCCGAATAGGCGGCGGCTTTGGTGTAGAATCTTCGTGCGCCGATTTGATCTCATCAGCTTGCGGGCGCTGGAAGGCTTCACAGCACCTTGGTGCTGGCGGCTCTCCTAAACCGGCTAAAGCGGGGCGTGTCCGTAACCCGTTGGCCCTTCGCAGGCGCAACGGGTTTTTTATGGGCAAAGCAGTACTCAGTATTTCAAACCATGCAGACATCTAGTTCGAATTCGGTCGGGGCGGTTACGCCCCAGAAGATGCATTTCGACCAGCCGCTGGATTTTCGCAGTGGTGCGCGCCTTGACGCCTACGATCTTGTCTATGAGACCTACGGCACGCTGAACGCCGCACGGTCCAACGCCGTACTGGTCTGCCACGCGCTCAACGCCTCGCACCACGTCGCCGGGTGGTATGCCGCGGAACCGGACAACATCGGCTGGTGGGACAACATGATCGGTCCGGGCAAGCCGCTGGACACCAACCGCTTTTTCGTCATCGGTGTGAACAATCTGGGCGGCTGCTTCGGCAGCACCGGCCCAAAAAGCTCCAATCCAAAAACCGGGCAACCCTACGGCTCGGACTTCCCGGTGGTCACGGTCGAGGATTGGGTCGAGGCGCAAGCCCGCCTTGCCGACAGGCTCGGCATCGCGCGTTTTGCCGCGGTGATGGGGGGCTCGCTCGGCGCGATGCAGGCGCTGCAATGGCCACTTTCCTATCCGGACCGGGTCGGCTATGCACTGGTGGTCGCCTGCGCGCCGCGGCTTTCAGCGCAAAACATCGCCTTCAACGAGGTGGCGCGCCAGGCCATCGTCACCGATCCGGACTTCCACGGCGGCCATTATTACCGCCATAACACCCTTCCACGCCGCGGCCTGCGCCTGGCGCGCATGATAGGGCACATCACTTATCTCTCAGACGATGTGATGGCGGAAAGATTCGGGCGCGAACTGCGCGACGGACACATCAAGTTCGGCTACGAGGTTGATTTCCAGATCGAGTCCTACCTGCGTTACCAGGGTGACAAGTTCTCCGAATATTTCGACGCAAACACCTATCTGCTGATCACGCGCGCGCTCGATTATTTCGATCCGGCCGCCGGTTACGGCGACAGTCTGGCAAAGGCGCTGGCGCGTGCGAAGGCGTCCTTTCTTGTTGTGTCCTTCACCACCGACTGGCGTTTTTCGCCGGCGCGCTCGCGCGAAATCGTGCGCGCCCTGCTCGACAACCGCGCCGACGTGTCTTATGCGGAAATCGACGCGCCGCACGGCCATGACGAGTTCCTGCTCGAGGATGCACGCTACCATGCACTGGTGCGGGCCTATTACGAGCGCGTCGCCAAAAGCATAGGGGCCGGGGCATGAGCGCTACGTTGACCCCGCTGCGCGCGGACTTCGCGTTGATCGAAAGCTGGATCGTCCCCGGGTCAAAGGTGCTTGATCTGGGCTGCGGCGACGGCACCCTGCTCGCTCGCCTCAAGCGCGAGCGCGGCGTAAGCGGCTACGGCGTCGACATCGCCGATGCCAATGTGCTCGCTTCGCTGGTCAACGGGATCAATGTCATCCAGAGCGACCTGGAGGCCGGGCTCAACACTTTCAACGACAAGGCCTTTGACACGGTCATTTTGTCGCATACGCTTCAAGCCATGCACAACACCAAGCCCATCATGGAAGAAATTGCGCGCGTCGGCCTCGAAGGCGTAGTCAGCTTTCCGAATTTCGGTTACGAAAAAAACAGGGTGCAGGTGGCCGCCGGACACATGCCGGTTTCAGCGGAAATGCCCTACCAGTGGCACGACACGCCCAATGTGCACCTTTGCACCATGGCCGATTTCGACCGGTTTTGCACTGATCTGGGCATGCAAGTGATAGACCACCGCGCCTTTACCGACAACCGCGAAGTCGTCTCGGGCGACCCCAACCTGCTCGGCGCGCTGGCCGTTTACCGCTTCAGGAAGAAGTAGCGGGCCTGGCGTCCAGTGCGCGAATGGTTTCGCGCCGCCACCACAGCAAGGCGACACCGGGCAGCGCGATAAGAAAGGTCGAAAAAAAGAACGGCGCCCAACCGAAGGCGGCGACCATCTGCCCGGATGCCGGCCCGACATAGACGCGACCTATCGCCGCCAACGCTGACAGCAGGGCAAACTGCGTGGCCGAGTAGCGCACATTGCACAAGGCCATCAGCAACGCGACAAAGGCGGTGGTGCCCATGCCACCGCAAAGATTTTCAACCACCACCGCCAGCGCCATCAGGGCGTAGCTCTTTGGCAACAGCGCCAAGGCAAGAAAGACCAGGTTCGAAACCGCCTGCAGGATCCCAAAGGCGAACAGCGCGCGGAACAGCCCCAGCCTGGCCATCAACGCCCCGCCCGCCAATGCGCCGATGATCGTGGCAACCAAGCCCAGCACCTTGTTGATAGCGCCCACTTCGGCGGCGGAAAAACCGACACCCCGGATCAAGAAGGCCGTGGTGAGACTGCCGGCAAACGCGTCCCCAAGCTTGTAGAGCACGATCAAGGCGAGCATCACCCATGCGCCATCGCGCATGAAAAAATCTTTCAGCGGCCCCAGCACCGCTTCGTCCAGGGTTTTGGGCGCGATGGCCGGCACCTCGGGCTCGGGGCTGACGAGCAGCACCGCTGTGCCGGTCAGCATCAGCGCCGCCATCAGCCAGTAGGTCGCCTGCCAGCCCAGGTACGCGTCAGCGAGAAATAGCGCGAGCCCCCCCGAAACCAGCATGCCCAACCGGTATCCGAGCACCGACACCGCCGCGCCGGCACCGCGCTCCTCGGTGCGCAGCACATCGGTGCGGTAGGCATCAAAAGCGATGTCCTGTGAAGCCGAAGCGAACGCCGTCATCACCGCCAGCAGCGCCAGGGCCAGCGGCGCATTAGCCGGGGACACCGCGCCCATCGCGGCAATACACGCCATGAGCAGCAGTTGTGTCAGGGCAATCCAGCCGCGGCGACGGCCGAGCAGGGGCGGCACGTAGCGGTCCATAAACGGCGCCCAAAGGAATTTGAGGGTGTAGGGCAGGCCGACCAGCGAGAAAAAACCGATCGTTTCAATCGCGACGTTCTCGACCGTCAGCCAGGCCTGCAGGGTGCCGGAGGTGAGCGCGAGCGGCAGGCCCGAGGCAAAACCGAGCGCGAGCATGACCGCAACGCGACGATTGCGAAAAATGGCGAAATAAGGCGATGCGCTTGCAGACACAGCCAAAGTGTACCGTGCAGCGGCAGCGGGCGGGCGAATTCGGCGCGGGGCCGATGGTAAGCGCGGCACATACCGACCAGACAGCCCCTTCGATAACACCGAATACTCCTTTCACTGAAGTGCCTCTGTAGAGGCAATCGCATAGATGGGCCTGGTAAGTTAAGATATATAATCGTTGTTTTATCCTTCTCTTTTTGACGATTTTCTGACAAATTTTTCGAGGGACTTATGAGCACCGCAAACGACGTTACCAAAGACAAGCTTGTCGCCGACCTTAAAATGGTCATCTCCGACGCCGAGGAACTTTTGCTGGCAACCGCGGCACAGGCTGGCGAAAAAGCCTCCGCCGCACGCGCGCGCATCACCGAGAGCCTCAAGGTCGCCAAGGAAAAACTGGCCATCGCCGAGGACATCGCCCTCGACAAAGCCAAAGCGGCCGCACGCGCCACCGACGATTATGTCCACGAAAATCCCTGGGCGGCGGTCGGCGTCGGCGCCGCCGTGGGCCTTGTTATAGGCATGCTGATCAGCCGGCGCTGAGCCCATGAGCAACAAGGAAGGCGCCGCAGCCGGCGGCGGCCTTCTCCAATCAGCCCGCACGCTGACGCGCACGCTGATCGCGCTTTCCAAAACCCGCCTCGAGATTTTCCTCAATGAAATCGAGGAGGAGCGGCTGCGCATAGCCAACCAGATCATGCTGATCGTAACGGCGGGCTTTTGCCTTGTTGTCGGCGCATTGCTCGCAGTGACCTTCATCGTCGTGCTGTTCTGGGACACGCACAGGCTGATCACGCTGGGCGTGCTGGCGCTGGCATTTCTTGGCGCCGGCGCCGTCCTGATGCTGCTCTTTAGCGCAAGAGCGAAAGCCAAACCCAAGCTTTTCTCGAGCTCCCTCGGTGAACTGGGCAAGGATGTCGAACAGTTGTCGGACAAGCCCTGAGCGCGTGAATCCGTGAACGCATGAACGCATGAACACGAGGCTTATCCGACTCCGTGAACAGCGCACCCGGCTGATCGAGCGCGCGGCGCACCAGCGTGAAGAGATTGCGCTGGGCGTGGCCGCGATGCACGGCCCCATTGCCATCGTCGACCAAGGCTTGGGGATCGCCCGCTACATCAAATCCCATCCGGTCATCATCGCCGCAAGCGCGGCGCTAGTGATCGCCACGCGTCCGCGCCGTTCGCTCAGCTGGGTGCGCCGCGGCCTCATGCTCTGGCAAACTTGGCGCTGGCTCGCCACACGCTACTGAACGAACGCCGTGCTCAAGAAACTGTATATGGTTGCCGAACGCGAGCGCAAATACCTCGTGGCAGAGCTCTCGCAGGTCAGGGGGCTGATGCCCTTGCTGATGAAACCGCGCAACAAGCAAAAATGGTCCGCCGAAGACCAGCTGGAGCTGGGCATCCATATGCGTCGCTTGCAGCGCATGAGCCCGTATATCGCCGTGATGGTATTGCCCGGAGGATTTGCCATGCTGCCGGCGCTCGCCTGGTGGCTGGACCGGCGCCGCGGCCAACGCCCCGGCAAAGGGAGCCTCCCGACCGACAGCTGACCTTGACTGACCTAGCGGCCAGCCTCGGGGGCTGGCACGGTCCGCTCAAGCCTCCCAGGCGTACTCGACGCTAAGCGGTGCATGATCGGAAAAACGCGCTTCTTTGTAGATCGCGGCACGTTTTGCAGTGGCGGCGATACCCGGCGTCGCGATCTGATAATCGAGCCGCCAGCCGACATTTTTCGCCCACGCCTGGCCGCGATTGCTCCACCAGGTATAAGACGCATCTGTCGCCTCCGGATGCAGGCTGCGATAGACGTCGACCCAGCCGACTTTGTCGAACACATCGGTCAGCCATGCGCGTTCTTCGGGAAGAAAGCCGGAGTTTTTCTGATTGGAGCGCCAATTCTTCAGGTCGATTTCCTTGTGTGCGATATTCCAGTCGCCGCACAGCACGACCTCGCGCCCCTCGGCGTAAAGTTCTTCGAGCACCGGCTTGAACAAGCCGAGAAAACGAAACTTGGCCTGCTGCCGCTCATCCGAACTCGAACCGGACGGTAAATACACCGAAATGACCGAAAGCTTGCCAAAATCGGCGCGCAAATAACGTCCTTCGGCGTCGAATTCACGGTCCCCCAAGCCCGGCAGGACACGATCCGGTTGGGTGCGGCAATAAATGCCGACACCGCTGTAACCCTTTTTCTCCGCGCAATGGAAATATCCCGAAAAGCCCGCCGGCGCCAGCAATGCCGGTGATAAATCGGACTGCTGCGCCTTGAGTTCCTGCATACAGACAATGTCGGCCTTCTGCTCCTGCAACCACTCCAGGTAGCCCTTGTTGCAGGCCGAGCGTATTCCGTTGAGATTCAATGTAATTACGCGTAGCATTTCGGGGCCGTCCGAAGGTTTTTGGGGGTTTCATGATCCGCGCGGTATCTTGGCGCGGATTCCGGTTGCATAATTACGACTCTGCTTCCAAGGTGCGCGGCAATCGCCGCTGAATATGGCTGACTTCCGCAAAGAATTCATTTCGTTTTGCATCGACTGCGGCGTCCTGAGCTTTGGCAGATTCAAGACCAAGGCAGGGCGCATGTCACCTTATTTTTTTAACGCCGGCTTCTTCAACACCGGTGCGCGCCTGGACAGGCTGTCCGAATTTTACGCCAAAGCCATACTGGCGGCGGACCTGCCCTTCGACATGTTGTTCGGTCCGGCCTACAAAGGCATCGTGCTCGCATCGGGGGCGGCAATGGCTCTGGCGCGCGCGGGGCGCGACGTGTCCTTCGCCTACAACCGCAAAGAAGCCAAGGACCACGGTGAGGGCGGTAACGTCGTCGGCGCGCCGCTCGTCGGACGGGTGCTCATCATCGACGATGTGATGACCGCCGGCACCGCCGCCCGCGAGTCGGTGGAAATAATCCGCGCGGCTGGCGCCACCCCTTGCGGCATGGCCATCGCCATGGACCGGATGGAGCGCGGCAACTCGCCGCTTTCGGCGGTGCAGGAGGTGACGCGCGACTTTAATATGCCGGTGATCACTATCGCCACGCTTGACGACATGCTGGCGCTGCTGCAGGAGCGCCCCGAACTCAAACAGAATATAGGTCAACTGGCTGAATATCGGGAGGTTTACGGAGCCGTCGCCCATGCTTAAACAACAGACTGCTATTGCCTTGTCCGCGGCGCTCGCCACCGGCATCGTCTGCGCGCAGGGTAAAATCCTGTATCGCTGGGTCGACGAAAAAGGCCAGGTCCAGTACACCGACCGGCCGCCGGTGGAGTCTGCCGGACGTCCCTCCTCGATGCTCACGCCCCAAGGGGGGGTGCTCAAGAAGAATGAAGGCGCGCTGACGCCCGGGCAACAGGAAGCGCGCGATGCCGAGCGCAAGCACGCGCGCGACGAGGAAGCGGCGGCACGCGAGGAGCGGCGCAAGAACATGGCGCTGCTCTCGACCTATCCGTCTGAAAAAGATATTGACGAGGCGCGGGTGCGCGCGCTCAAACAGGGTGATGACGCGGTCAAAGCGACAGAGAAACGCCTTGCGGCCGCGGCCAAACGCCAGGACGACTACGAAAAAGAAAAAGAGTTTTACCTGAAAAAGCCGCTGCCGGCCAAACTGCAGCAGGACATCAAGAACAACGAACTCGAGATGAAAAACCAGCAGGAGTTGCTGGGGGTGAAGAAAAAAGAACTCGATACCATCAACGCAAAGTACGACGAGGACAAGCGCCGCTACATTGAACTCACCCGGGGTAAAGGGTCCGACGCGCCAAAAACGACGACCGCCGCCACGCCCTCAGCCGTGCAGGCCGATGCGAAAAAGAAGTGATCTGCAGCACAGTCGGTGACTTTTTTGTCACAGCAATACCCTGAAAAGCCGCGCCAGATGCGGCTTTTACATTTCGTAAATACTGAAATTTTGACTAGCCGCCGAGTTTTTTTCTCAGCATATCGTTGACCTGGGCGGGGTTGGCCTTACCCTTGCTCGCTTTCATCACCTGTCCGACAAGGGCATTGAATGCCTTGTCCTTGCCGGCGCGGAACTCCTCCACCGACCGGGCATTGACGGCCAGCACCGCGTCAACGATCTTTTCGATCTCGCCTGAATCCGACAACTGCTTGAGGCCGCGTTTTTCGATGATGGCATCGACCTCTCCCTCGCCCGCCCAAAGCGCATCGAACACATCCTTGGCGAGCTTGCCCGAAAGGGTGTTGTCGCGAATGCGGCGGATCAGCTCAGCCAGCAAGCGGCTCGACACCGGTGATGCCGCGACTTCAACGCCGGCGCGGTTGAGCGCGGCGGCAAGTTCGCCCATCACCCAGTTGGCGGCCGTCTTGGCGGCCTCATCGCCGAGCACAGCGATCACTTCCTCGAAAAAAACGGCGACGTCCTTGGACTGTGTGAGCATCGCCGCGTCATAGGCCGACAGCGCATAGTCGCGCTGGTACCGCTCGCGTTTGGCCTGCGGCAACTCTGGCAATGTGTCCTTTACGCGCGCGATCCAGTCCTCCGACACAACCAGCGGCGGCAGATCCGGATCGGGGAAGTAGCGGTAATCGTGCGCATCCTCCTTGGAACGCATCGCGCGGGTCTCACCCTTGTCCGGATCGAACAGCACGGTCGCCTGCTGGATTTTTCCGCCGTCCTCCAAGGTTTCGATCTGCCAACGCGCCTCGTAATCGATGGCCTGCTGCAGAAACTTGAAAGAGTTAAGGTTTTTGATTTCGCGCCGCGTCCCCAAGGGTTCGCCCGGACGGCGAACCGACACGTTGGCGTCACAGCGAAAGGAGCCCTCCTGCATACTGCCGTCGCAAATCCCAATCCAGCGCACCAGGCCGTGCAGCGCCTTGGCGTAAGCCACCGCCTCTTCGCTCGAACGCATGTCCGGCTCAGAGACGATTTCCAGCAGCGGCGTGCCTGCCCGGTTAAGGTCGATACCGCTCATGCCGTGAAAATCCTCATGCAAGGACTTGCCGGCGTCCTCTTCGAGGTGGGCGCGGGTCAGTTGCACCGTCTTCTCGCCGTCCTTGGTGAAAATAGTGAGGCTGCCGCCTTGCACCACGGGCAATTCATACTGGCTGATCTGGTAGCCCTTGGGCAGGTCGGGATAAAAGTAGTTTTTGCGCGCAAATACCGAGCGGCGGTTGATATTGCCGCCGATGGCGAGGCCAAAACGAATGGCCCGTTCCACCGCACCCTTGTTGGCGACAGGCAGCACGCCTGGCAGCGCGACATCCACCGCACTGGCCTGGGTGTTCGGCGCTGCGCCAAACGCGGTTGAGGCGCCGGAAAAAATCTTCGACGCAGTCGATAACTGGGCATGCGTTTCCAGCCCGATGACGATTTCCCATTTCATGCCGCAAACCCCTTGACGTCAAACCCCTGGGGCGCGCGCGCATGCCAGTCGGTCGCCTGCTGAAACTGGTGCGCCACACCCAGCATTTTCGCCTCGGCGAAATAATTGCCGACAATATGCAGCCCGACCGGCAATCCGCCGTCGCCAAAGCCGCACGGGACGGACATCGCCGGCAGGCCGGCCAGGTTGGCGGCAATGGTGTAAATATCGTTCAGATACATCTTCACCGGATCGGCGGCTTTGGCGCCGATCTTGAAGGCGACCGACGGTGAAGTGGGGCCGAGCACCAGGTCACAGACCTTGAAGGCCTCGGCGTAATCCTGGGCGATAAGGCGGCGGATGCGCTGCGCCTTGAGATAATAGGCATCGTAATAGCCGTGCGACAGCACATAAGTGCCAATGAGGATACGGCGCTTGACCTCCGCGCCAAAGCCCTCGGCGCGGCTCTTGCAGTAGAGCCCGGCGAGATCTGCATAACCGGCGGCGCGATGACCGAAGCGCACACCATCAAAACGGCTGAGGTTCGACGAGGCCTCGGCCGGGGCGATGACGTAATAGGCCGGCACCGACAGCGATGTGTTGGCCAGGCTGATGGAAACGCGCTCCGCACCAAGCTTTTCGAACTGCGCCAGCGCGGCTTCGACCGCGGCACCGACATCCTTGGACAGGCCTTCGCCGAAGTACTCGACCGGTACGCCTATGCGCAACCCACGCAAAGGCTTGTCCGCCGAACCGCTCGCAAGCGGTGCCTGCAGATCCCGTGTGTAATCTTCCACCGGGCGCTCGAGCGACGTGGCGTCGCGCGTGTCAAAACCGCTCATCGCGCCCAGCACCATCGCCGCATCCTCGGCGCTGCGCGCCATCACCCCGCCCTGATCCAGGCTCGAGGCAAACGCGATCATGCCGTAGCGCGACACCACGCCATAGGTGGGCTTGATTCCGGTAATGCCTGTAAGGGCGGCCGGTTGCCGTATCGAACCGCCGGTATCGGTGGCTGTGGCCGCCGGCGCAAGGCGCGCCGCCACGACGGCGGCCGACCCGCCGGAGGAGCCCCCGGGCACGTATTCGGCATTCCAAGGATTCTGCACCGGGCCATAGAATGATGTTTCGTTGGACGAGCCCATGGCGAACTCATCCATATTGGTCTTGCCCAGGATTACCGCGCCGGCGGCGTTAAAACGCTCGATGACGTGCGCATCATAGGGTGCGGTGAAATTGGACAACATCTTCGAGGCGCACGTGGTCAGCCAGCCCTTGGCGCAAAAGATATCCTTGTGCGCGATCGGAATGCCGGTCAGCGCCACCGCGCCGCCTTTGGCGATGCGCGCATCGGCCGCCGCGGCCTGGCTCAGGCTCTTCGCCTCGTCAACGGTGATAAAGGCGTTGAGCTGCTTGAAACGCCCGATACGCTCGAGAAAGCCGCGCGTCAATTCAACGCTGGATATTTTTTTTGCCGCCAATGCGGCTGACAGCTCTTTGATTGACGCGTTGAACATAGATGGTGGCTTGGGTGATGAATTCTGGGTCAGGATTCGGTCGGTGCGGGCTTACCGGTGAAAGGCGCGGTTCCTGCGCCTACTCGATCACCTTGGGTACGAGGTAGAGCCCGGCCTCGACCTGCGGCGCGACCGACTGGAACAAGGCATGCTGGTCGCCTTCTGTCACCACATCCTCGCGCAGGCGCAGCATCATGTCCTGGGCATGCGGCATTGGCTCGATGCCGGTCGTGTCGACGCACTGCATCTGTTCGATTAGTTCGAAAATGCCGTTCAGCTGGTCGCACGTGGCCAGGGCATCGGCCTCGTTGGTTTCGATACGGGCCAGCCAGGCGATTTTTTTGACATCGTGCAGCTTAAGGGACATTTGCTGATTGCCTCAAATTGGCTTTGTTTTGACTGAAAAACCAAAGCTTAATGCGGTATTATATGAGAGTGAAGAATAAAGCGGTCAGGCTCTTTTGCGCGTTCGCAAGGCCTGCCGCCCGATTGAGCTAAAAACTAACAGGGGTTTTCCCTTCGCCCCTCACAAAGGAATTACAAGGCATGTTCGGTTTTCTGCGTGGCTATTTTTCGGACGATCTCGCGATCGACCTCGGAACCGCAAACACCCTGATTTATGTACGCGGCAAAGGCATCGTTCTGGATGAGCCCTCGGTCGTTGCCATCCGCCAGGAAGGCGGCCCCAACGGCAAAAAAACCATCCAGGCGGTCGGCAAGGAAGCCAAGCAGATGCTGGGCAAGACGCCGGGAAACATCACCGCCATCCGGCCGATGAAAGACGGCGTTATCGCCGACTTCACCGTCACCGAACAAATGCTCAAGCAGTTCATCAAAAAAGTGCATGTGTCGCGCCTGCTGTCACCCAGTCCGCGCATCATCATCTGCGTACCCTGCGGCTCCACCCAGGTGGAGCGCCGCGCCATCCGCGAGTCGGCAATAGGCGCCGGCGCATCACAGGTGTTCCTGATCGAGGAACCGATGGCTGCGGCCATCGGCGCAGACCTTCCGGTGGCGGATGCGACCGGATCGATGGTGGTGGACATCGGCGGCGGCACCACAGAGGTGGGCGTGATCTCCCTCGGCGGCATGGTCTACGCGGGCAGCGTGCGCGTCGGCGGCGACAAGTTCGACGAAGCCATCATCAATTACATACGCCGCAATTACGGCATGCTGATCGGCGAGACCACGGCCGAATCGATCAAGAAGGAAATCGGCTCGGCTTTCCCGGGAAGCGAAGTGCGCGAGATGGAAGTCAAGGGCCGCAATCTGGCCGAGGGCATTCCGCGCAGCTTCACCATCTCCTCCAATGAGATCCTCGAGGCGCTCACCGAGCCTCTAAACAGCATCGTCAGCGCGGTTAAATCGGCGCTTGAGCAGACGCCGCCGGAACTTGGCGCCGACATCGCCGAAAAGGGCATGGTCCTCACCGGTGGCGGCGCGCTGCTGCGCGACCTCGACCGATTGCTTATGGAAGAGACCGGCCTGCCTGTGATCGTCGCCGACGACCCGCTCACCTGCGTGGTACGCGGGTCGGGCAAGGCGCTCGAGAAGATGGAGAAGCTTGGCAGCATCTTCACCAACGATTGACAAGGACGGGGATGAAGGCTGACGCCGCCTCCTCCGCAGGCACTTTGGCGCAGCCGGTTCGCGCCCCGGGCCTCCCGCAGCAAGCGGGACATTGATGGATTACTCGCCCCCCCCATTTTTCAACCGCGGCCCGGCGCCGCTGGTCCGGCTGTCGTTTTTCGTCATGCTCGCGGTGCTGCTGATGGTGCTCGATGCGCGCTTTCGCTACGCCAACTCCCTGCGCCAGGTGTTCGCACTGCTTGCCTATCCAATACAGCAGGTGGCGACGGCGCCGCTGGTGGGCTTCAACAAAGCCGGCGAATTTTTTACCAGTCAGTCGGCGCTGCGCAGCGAAAATGAAAAATTGCGCGCCGAGCAGTTGAAACTCGGACAACAGGCCCAGGTGCTGCAGTCGCTCGCCTCGGAGAACGCGCAAATGCGCCAGCTGCTGGAGGCCAAGACGCGCTTGCCGCGCGAAACAGTATTTGCCGAGATTCTTTATTCCGCACGCGACCCGTTCAGTCGCAAGGTGTTCATCGACAAGGGCGGCCAAAGCGGCATTAAGCCTGGCCAGGCGGTGGTCGACCACATCGGCGTAATCGGCCAGGTGACACGCGTCCACCCCCTGCTCGCCGAGGTCACGCTAATCACCGACAAGGACCAGGCGATTCCGGTTCAGGTGGTGAGAAACGGCCTGCGCGCGGTGGCTTTCGGCGGTGGCGACGGCACCACGCTGGACCTGCGCTACATGGCAGCCAACGCGGAAATCCAAAATGGCGACCTGCTTGTTACCTCCGGCATAGACGGCACCTATCCACCCGGCCTGCCGGTCGCACGCGTCGCCCGCATCGAGCGCGATGCCGCCTACGCTTTTGCCAAGATCGCCTGCACGCCCGAGGCCGGCGCCAACCAGCACCGTCAGGTGCTGGTGCTCTCCGGTGGAGAAGACCTGCCGCCCCAGCCAGAAACCCAGCCAGAGCAGCAGCGCTCAGGCAAAGTAAAAAAAACGCGCAGGCGTGAATGACCGAATGAAAAAATGAAACCGAGCCGACCATGCCGATGATCAGCAACAGTCCGCAGCGCATTCTGCTGCCGGCGCGCGCCGGCTTCATGGTGCTCACACTTTTTCTGGCGCTGATGTTCGACCTGATGCCCTGGGGCGACGCCATTGGCGTGCCCGACCTGCTCGGCCTGGTGCTGGTGTTCTGGTGCACCCATCAGCCAAGGAGAATGGGCATCGGCGCCGCCTGGGCGCTAGGGCTCATCATGGACGCGGGAACCGGATCGCTGATGGGGCAACATGCGTTCGCCTACGCGATACTTGCTTTTTTGTCCATCGCGCTTCACCGCCGTATGCTGTGGTTTTCGCTCAAGCATCAGGCGGTGCACGTGCTCATCCTGATGCTGCTGGTGCAGGCGCTGATGCTGGGCGTGCGCATGTTTGCCGGCGCGCCCTTTCCCGGCATTGGCTATTTTCTCGGCGCCGTCGTCGGGGCGGCTGTCTGGCCGCTGCTCGCCATCCTGCTGATCGCGCCGCAACGGCGTCCCGAATCAGTGGACGAGAACAGGCCGATTTAGCCATGCGATCGCCATGGTGAAGAACACACCAGCCGCCACCCTTGATCCGGCCTGCGCCGCGATGAAACGCCATGTCCACTGAGTTCCGCGACAACGAACGCGAGCTTTATTTCTTCCAGCTGCGCATCGGCATTGCCGGCGCCGTGGTGCTGGCGCTGTTCGGCGTTCTCCTTGCGCGCTTCATTTATCTGCAAGTGGTGCAGCATGACTACTACCAGACGAAAGCAGAGGACAACCGCATTTCCATCGTGCCCATCGTACCCAACCGCGGTCTCATCACCGACCGCAACGGCGTGGTGCTGGCGCGCAACTACTCCGCGTACACGCTGGAGATCGCACCTGACAAGGTGGGAAACATCGAGGCCGTAATCGATGACCTCTCGGGCATCGTCGAGATCAGGCAAAGCGACCGCATACGCTTCAAGCGCCTGATGATCGAGGCCAAGGGCGCCGACAGCCTGCCCATCCGCTCGCGCCTGACAGACGAGGAGGTGGCCAAATTCGCGGCCAACCGCTTCCGCTTCCCTGGCGTGGATATCAAGGCGCGGCTGTTCCGGCAGTACCCGCTGGGAGAAATGGGCTCGCATTTTCTCGGTTACATCGGGCGCATCAACCAACGCGACCTCGAATGGATTGACAACGAGGACCTGGAAGCGAACTACAAGGGCACGGAACACATCGGCAAAACCGGACTAGAGCAAAAATACGAGAAAGAACTGCACGGTGGCACCGGCTATGAGCAGGTCGAGGTCGACGCCGGCGGTCGCGGCGTGCGCACGCTGTCGCGCACACCACCCACTTCGGGCAACAACCTCGTGCTCACGCTCGATATCAAGCTACAGGAGGTCGCTGAAATGGCCTTTGGCGAGATGCGCGGCGCACTGGTCGCGATCGAACCCTCCACCGGCGGCGTGCTCGCCTTCGTATCAAAGCCCGGCTTCGATCCCAACCTGTTCGTCGACGGCATTGATCCGGCCAGCTGGGCGGCGCTCAATACCTCCCCCGACATGCCGCTAGTCAACCGCGCCCTTGCCGGCACCTATCCGCCCGGGTCGACCTTCAAGCCGTTCATGGCACTGGCAGCGCTTTCACTGGGCAAACGAACGCCGTCCCAGGCGATCAGCGATCCTGGCTACTTCAATTTCGGCGGGCACCGCTTCCGTGACGACAAGGTCGGCGGCCACGGTGTGGTCGACATGTACAAATCCATCGTCGTATCCTGCGACACCTACTACTACCAGCTGGCCAACGACCTTGGCATCGACAATATTTCGGGCTTTATGAAGCACCTGGGTTTTGGCAGCCGCAGCGGCATCGACATCGAGGGCGAGGCAGCCGGCGTGCTGCCATCGCAACAATGGAAGCAAAACCGCTTCCGCCGGCCCGAGCAACAAAAATGGTACGCCGGCGAAACCATTTCGGTCGGCATCGGGCAGGGCTACAACGCGTACACACCGTTGCAGCTGGCGCAGGCGGTTGCAACGCTCGCCTCCGGCGGCACGGTGTACAAACCACACCTCGTCAACTACATCGAGAACATCAAGACCGGCGAGCGCGGCTACATCGAGCCGCGCCCTGTCGGGACGCTGCCGGCCAAACCCGAACACATCGAGATCATCAAGCAGGCGATGATAGGCGTGAACAAGGAAGGCACCGGAGCGCGCGCCTTTGCCGGCGCGGAGTATGTGAGTGCGGGCAAAACCGGCACCGCCCAGGTCATCGCCATCAAACAAAATGAAAAATACGACGAAAAACGCATCAACGAGCGCCATCGCGACCATGCCCTGTTCATCGCCTTCGCGCCGGCGGACAGCCCGAAAATCGCGCTGGCAGTAGTGGTCGAGAACGGCGGCTTCGGTGCGCGCGCCGCCGCACCGATCGCCCGCCTGGTGCTCGACTACTATCTGCTGGGCAAGGTGCCCAAGAAACCCGCCACCCCGGACTCGGTGCGCAAGGACGGCGATGATTGATCTGCTCTGGCGCCGCTTCACCGACAAGATAGACGGCCCGCTGTTCAGCATCGCGCTGACCATCCTGATGCTGGGCATGCTCACGCTCTACAGTGCCGCCTATGAGACGCCCAATCGCATCGGGGCACAGTTGGCCAACATCGCCTTCGCCATGGTGGTGATGTGGGTGGCGGCACAAATCCCGCCGCAAACGCTGATGCGCTTGGCGCCGCCGCTTTACATCATGGGCGTCATGCTGCTCATTGCAGTGGCGTTGTTTGGCGATATCCGCAACGGCGCACGGCGCTGGCTCAACCTGGGCTTCATCAGCATCCAGCCATCGGAAATCATGAAAATCGCCATGCCGCTGATGCTTGCCTGGTATTTTCACAAATACGAGGCGATGCTGCGCCTGCGCGACTTTGTCGTCGCCGGAATACTGCTCGCCATCCCGACCTTCCTGATAGCCCGCCAACCCGACCTTGGGACGGCCCTGCTGGTGGCCGCATCGGGTTTTTATGTCATTTTTCTCGCTGGACTGTCCTGGAGAATCATCATCGGCATGGGCATTGCAGGAATAGCCAGCATGCCCCTGCTGTGGTCGATGTTGCATGACTACCAGCGGCGGCGCATTCTTACGCTGATCGATCCATCCAGCGATCCGCTGGGTGCCGGTTACCACATCATCCAGTCGACCATAGCCGTCGGCTCGGGCGGCATTTTCGGCAAGGGCTGGCTCAAGGGCACGCAGACACACTTGGAATTCATCCCAGAGCGCTCCACCGATTTCATCTTCGCCGTGTTCTCCGAGGAGTTCGGGCTGCTTGGCAACATCGTGCTGCTGATGCTCTATCTTGCGCTGATTGCACGCGGACTGATGATCGCCGCCAATGCGCCGACATTTTTTGCACGCCTGATTTCCGGCGCCATCATCCTGACCTTTTTCACCTACGCCTTCGTCAACATGGGCATGGTCAGCGGCGTGCTGCCGGTGGTCGGCGTGCCGCTGCCGCTGGTCTCGTACGGCGGCACCGCGCTAGCCGCGCTGTACCTTGGACTGGGGATGCTGATGAGCATGCAAAGGCACCGCAAACTGGTGCAAACCTGATGCGAAAAATAATCTTCCCGCCCCTTTATTGGCACGACAGCGGCATAAAAGCGCGGCCAGTGCGCGCGGTTTGGGCGCTGGCTTTGGCGCTGCTTGGCGGCTGCCACGGCCTCATTACCAGCACACCGGTGGTGGAGCGCGCAACGGAGTTGCAAAAACCGGCCAAAGCGACGGCCACCCCGGCAAAGCGTGGCGGCGGCTACTACCAGGACGATGGCCCGGGCGAGAACGCTCCGGTCGATTTGGCGACCATTCCCGATGCAGAACCCAAGGCCGAGCCACTGCACCGTTTCGCCAACAATCCCTACACCGTGTTCGGCCAGGATTACCAACCGGCGCGAGAGCTGCGGGCGTTCCGGCAAAGCGGCGTTGGCAGCTGGTACGGGCGCAAATTCCACGGCCAGCGCACCTCCAGTGGCGAACCCTACGACATGTACGCGATGACCGCCGCTCACCCAACGCTGCCAATTCCGAGCTACGCACGCGTGACCAGTTTGGTGACGCAAAAGTCGGTCATCGTGCGCGTCAATGACCGCGGCCCCTTCCATTCGGGCCGCATCATCGATTTGTCCTACACCGCAGCCGCCAAACTGGGCTACGTCAACCAAGGCAGCACACAAGTTTCGGTCGAGCAAATCCTGCCCCAGGACATGCCGGACATTGTCGCCAGACAGCGCAGCCAGCTGCTCGCCCAGCCCGATGTGGCACCCGAAACCCAGATCAAGGTCGCAGACACAAACAACAGCGCGGCGGTCCAGTCCCGGCCAACGCAAGAGCCCCCCAGGCCCGCACCGCAATCCCCAAAAACACCGCGACAACCGGCGCTGCGCACAGCAGCATTACCGCCGGCCGCGCCAGCGCCGGCACAAATTCCCGTGGCCGCCGAACGCGGCGGGATTTATTTGCAATTAGGTGCGTTTTCGGCGCGAGACAATGCCGAAAATTTCCGCACGCGTGTTTATCAGCAACTTTCCTGGTTGGACAAGACCGTGGAAATCATTCAGCGTGAGGGCGTATTTCGGCTGCACCTTGGCCCTTATCGCGATCGCGCAGAGGCCAACACCGCTGCCGAGCAAATCCGTGAAAACATCGCCTTCAAACCGGTTCTTATACTGCGCTGAGCCGGTGATAGCAGATTGCCGGCTGGTATAATTTCAATTTAGCAGTTGGTCCCATGCGCCGTTCCCTCGCACTGCTGTTTTCCGTCCTCCCCCTTTTGTTCGCGCAACCCGGCCTTGCCCAGATACCGGCACCCGCGGTGGCGGCGAAAGCCTGGTTGCTGCTGGATGTCTCCAGCGGCCAGTTGATCGCCAGCCAGGCTGCCAACGACCGCTTCGAGCCGGCATCCCTGACAAAGCTGATGACCGCTTACATCGCGTTCGCGGCGATCAAGAACAAGCAACTCACGCTAACCCAGGCCATCCCGGTATCTGAAAAAGCCTGGCGGGCCCAGGGGTCGCGCATGTTCATCGACCCGAAGAACCCGGTCACCGTAGAGGAGCTGCTGCGCGGCATGATCGTGCAATCAGGCAATGACGCCTGCATCGCACTGTCCGAGGCCATTGCCGGATCGGAGGAGTCCTTCGCCCATTTGATGAACAAGGAAGCGGCGCGCCTTGGCATGAAAAACACGCACTTCACCAACTCCAACGGCCTGCCCGATCCGCAGCATTACTCCAGCGCACAGGATCTTGCGCTGCTCGCATCGGCACTGATCCGCGATTTTCCGGAGTTCTACGCGCAGCTGTATTCCATGAAAGAATACCGCTACAACAACATCACCCAGCAAAACCGCAACCGCCTGCTATGGCTGGACCCGAACGTGGACGGCATGAAAACCGGTTTTACCGACAACGCCGGCTATTGCCTCGTCGCCTCGGCCAAGCGTGGTCCGCGCCGGCTGCTCTCGGTGGTGCTTGGCACCACCTCGGACTCGATGCGCGCCCAAGAGAGCCAGAAGTTGCTCAATTACGGCTTCCAGTTCTATGACAACGTGCGGCTGTATGAAAAAAACCAGACGGTGAGTTCGCTGGAGGTCTGGAAAGGCAGTGAAAACCGCCTCAAGGCCGGTTTCCAGTCGGACATGTTTGTGACGCTGCCGCGAGGACAAAGCGACAAGGTCAAGGCCGAATTCGTCAGCCAGCAACCCTTGGTCGCGCCGATCAGCGCGGGTCAGCGCGTCGGCACCCTGCGGGTGATGGTGGAGGGCGGACTGCTCGCGGAGTATCCTGTCGTTGCCCTCGAGAACATCGGTCTTGCCGGGTATTTCGGGCGCATCTGGGACACCTTCAGATTGTGGTTCAAATAGCACAAACCCGGCGCGGGTGTCCCCGCGGGGGCCAGATGTTCTCATTGATCAGGAGCTGAGCATGACGGTCTATCTCAACGGTGAGTTCATGGCGCGCGAAGACGCGAAAATCTCCGTCTTCGATCGCGGTTTCATGTTTGGCGACGGCGTTTACGAAGTCACGCCGGTTTATGGCAGACAGCCGTTCCGGCTGCGCCAGCATCTCGAGCGCTTGGAACGCAGCCTCGCAGAGATCCGCCTGCACAATCCGCTGAGCATGGCGCAGTGGACCGAGCTTGCGATGCAGTTGGTGGCGAAAAATCCATGGGATAACCAGGGTATTTACATGCAGGTCACGCGCGGCGCTGCGCCACGCGACCATGTCTTTCCGAAAAAGACCACGCCAACCGTGTTCATGATGTGCAACCAGTTGATGACGCCGCCGGACTCGTTTTACGAGGAAGGCGCCGATTGCATCAGCGCCCCCGACACGCGCTGGCTGCGCTGCCAGATCAAATCAACTTCGCTGCTGGGCAATGTGCTGGCAAGACAGGCCGCGGCCGATGTGGGCGCGCTCGAATGCATCATGTTCCGCGACGGATTGCTCACCGAGGCCTCGGCCTGCAACGTCATGGTGGTGAAAAACGGGACCGTCCTCGCGCCGCCGCAGGACAACCTGATCCTTCCGGGAATCACCTACAACGTCGCGCTCGAGCTGATTCGCCTCAACAAGATTCCACTCGAGGAGCGCAAGGTGTCCGAGGCCGAGGTACGCGACGCCGACGAGATCTGGCTCACCTCAACGACCAAGGAATTGATCCCGGTGGTAAAGCTCGACGGCAAGGCCGTGGGCCACGCTGCGGCGCAAGGCAAGCCGGGCGCCGTGTTCAAACGCATGCACACCTTGTTTGGCGCGCTGCGCAACAAAGAGTGCGCCCACGCCCATGTCTGAGTTGGAGAAAACACCAGAACTCGAGTCGCTGCTCGCCTTCCCGACCGAGTTTCCGATCAAGATCATGGGGCTGACGCAGGATGGCTTCGCGCAGACCATGGCCGGATTGGTCCGGCTGCATGCACCTGACTTCGATGCATCGACCATAGAAATGCGCTCCAGCCGCGAGGGCAAGTGGCTGTCGCTGACAGTAACCATCAACGCCACCTCGCGCGAGCAGCTCGACGGACTGTACCAAGCGCTTTGCGACCACCCCATGGTCAAGATGGTTCTTTAGATGGGGGTGAATGGTGAATCGGAAATGGTAAATCGTGGATCAGTGGCCGTGGCGCCGGCCCGTGCTGCGGACCTTTGCCCATTGCCCATTACCCGTTCCCCGGTCATCAAGCAGCTTGGCCTGGTCGATTACCTGCCCACCTATGAGGCAATGCGCCGCTTCAGCGCAGAGCGCGATGAAGGCAGTGCGGACGAAATCTGGACGCTGCAACATCCGCCGGTATTCACCGTGGGGCTTGCCGGGCGCGCAGAGCACCTCCCGCGCTCGGGCGACATTCCGATCGAGCAGATCGATCGCGGCGGGCAGATCACTTATCACGGCCCCGGCCAGGCGATTGTCTATCTGCTGCTCGATTTATCGCGCCGCGACCTCAAGGTCCGCCAGTTGGTGCACTTGGCGGAGCAGGCGGCGATCGACCTGCTGGCCGACTTCAATATCGGCGCCCAGCGCGTGGTGGGCGCGCCCGGGGTGTACGTGGCCGGTGCAAAAATTGCCGCCCTCGGCCTGCGCATTCGCAAGGGCTGTTGTTACCACGGCATTTCCCTCAACGTCGACATGGACCTCGCCCCCTTCTCTGCCATTGATCCGTGCGGCTTTCCCGGGCTGCGCGTGACGCAGGCCCGCGACCTGGGCATTACCGCCGGAACAGCAGAAATCGGGGAACGACTTGCCGCCAAAGTGATCCAACACCTCCAATGAGCAGCGCAGACACCAAACAAAAAGGCCAATCCAAGACGGCACGCATCCCGATCAAGATCGTGCCGGCGGAAAAGCTCAAGAAACCCGACTGGATCCGCGTGCGTGCGGCCTCGGACAATTCGCGCTTCACCGAAATCAAGCAAATCCTCAGGGAAAACCGCCTTCACACGGTTTGTGAGGAAGCGTCCTGCCCCAATATCGGGGAATGCTTCGGCAAGGGCACGGCGACCTTCATGATCATGGGCGACAAGTGCACACGGCGCTGCCCGTTCTGCGATGTCGGTCACGGCCGACCCGACCCGCTCGACGCGGAGGAGCCGCTGCACCTGGCGCAGACAATCGCCGCGCTGCGGCTCTCTTATGTGGTCATCACCAGCGTCGACCGCGACGATCTGCGCGACGGCGGGGCCGGGCATTTTGTCGAATGCATCCGCGCCGTCCGTGAACTTTCGCCGCAAACGCGCATCGAAGTGCTGGTGCCCGATTTCCGCGGGCGCATGGACAAGGCGCTCGAAATTCTCGACGGCGGACCGCCCGATGTGATGAACCACAACCTGGAAACGGTACCGCGTCTTTACAAGCAGGCACGCCCCGGCTCGGACTACCACCATTCACTCATGCTGCTGCAACAATTCAAGTCACGCCATCCGCAGGTGCCGACAAAATCCGGACTGATGGTCGGCCTGGGCGAAACCGATGAGGAAATCATCGCGGTAATGCGTGACATGCGCGAACACAAAGTCGACATGCTGACCATTGGCCAGTACCTGCAGCCTTCGGCGCACCACCTGTCGGTGGAACGCTACGTACATCCCGATGTGTTTGCACGCTTTGAACGCGAAGCCACCGCACTGGGTTTCACCCACGCCGCCGTGGGTCCGATGGTGCGCTCGAGCTACCATGCCGACCAGCAGGCGCACGCCGCCGGCGTTCCCGGCGCGCTGGCCAAAGACACCGCATGATGAGCGCCCGGTTGAAGCGCCGGCTATTTGTCAACGGCATCGCGGCGGCGACCGCGGGTGCCGGCATGGCGGCGCTTGCCCCCGCCCTTGCCGCCAACATAGAGGCCGGCCAGCGCGCACCGGCGCTCGATATCAAACTACTCAACGGCAAAACGCTGACAGCGAAACAATTGCAGGGCAAGGTCGTGGTGCACATGTACTGGGCGACTTGGTGCCCCTATTGCCGCGCCGACCTGCCCGAGATGCAACGCATCTACCAATTGCTGCAACCGAAGGGCCTGGAGATCCTGGCGCTGTCGATCGATGAGAACGACAAGACGGTCCGTGATTTCTGGAAGGGAAAGAACTACAGCTTTCCGGCGGCCATGCGCAGCAACGCCTACTTCGAGCATTACGGCCGTATCGGCACCACGCCAACCTACCTGATCGTCGACCGCGAGGGCATACTGCGCCAGCGCATCAACGGCGCACCCGAACCGGGTGTGATCGAACAGCTGGTGGTAAAACTACTGTAAGCCGCCCCGCTTGAATTAGTGACAATTATGTCACTAATATCGGCTTACAACCCTTTTCTGGCGCGGATTTAAAAAAACAAATTTACAAGAATTTCGCCTTTTAGCCGGCCTTCAATTCCTTTTCGAGCAGCGCGTGCAAGGCTTCGAAATCCGGCTCGCCAAGGAAACGTTTTACGATGCGCCCGTCCTTTGCAATGATGAAGGTGGTCGGGGTGAGACTGACATTGCCGAAACGCTGCGCCAGTTCGCCACTGACATCAAGCGCCACCTTGAACGGCAGTGCATTTTTCTCGGCGTAGTTGACGACGAAGTTGGGCGGGTCATAACGCATGGCAACGGCGATAGTCTCAAAACCACGCGGTTCAAACTTGCGGTAAGTCTCGACCAGTTTGGGCATTTCGCGCACGCAAACCTCGCAATCGGTGGCCCAGAAATTGACCAGCACCACCTTGCCGCGCAAATCGCTGGTGTTAATGCGCTCGCCCTTGAGGGTGTTGAACTGCACCTCGGGCGCCGCACCGTTCTTGAGCATGGTGGTGACAAACATCAACGCACCTATTGTGGCCAGAGCCCCAATAAAGCTAAGCTGCTTCAGACTGATTAATTTTCTTCCAGGTGAACTCATGCGGTCCATTTTCGGCCTTTTATCCGTACTTGTCACTTTGACCCTCACGCTGGCGGCGGAACCTGTTCGGGCGATTTCACTCACCGACCTAAGCAACAAGGATACCGCCACGGGTTTGAAAGAGGCGCTGGCCACGGGGTCCCAGGTCGCGGTGCAAAAGCTGGGTGCCGAAAACGGCTTTTTCGGCAACGACAAGGTGAAAATCCCGCTGCCCGAGGCAATGCAAAAAGTCGACAGCCTGATGCGCAAGTTTGGCATGGGCAAACAGGCGGACGAATTGTTGCTGCGCATGAACCGCGCCGCAGAGGCCGCGGTTCCGGAAGCAAAGGCACTGCTACTCAACGCGGTCAAGCAGATGTCGTTCAAGGACGCCAAAGGCATTCTCACCGGAGGCAACGACGCTGCGACACAGTATTTCAAACGCGCCACCTCCGAGCAGATGCTGGTGAAATTCCTGCCTATCGTAAAAAAATCAATGGAGAAGGTAAAACTCGCCGAGGTCTACAACGCCTATGCCGACCAAGGCGCCAAATTCGGCCTGGTCAAGGCCGAGGACACGCGGATAGAAGATTACATCGCCCGCAAGGCGCTGGACGGTCTTTTCACCATGATCGCCGAAGAGGAAAAAGCCATTCGGGCCGACCCGGTGGGACAGGCATCCAACATCCTGAAAAAGGTGTTTGGCGCGCTGGGCAAATAGCCCGCGACGGGTCTGTGGCGCTAGTAGAACACCTGGCTTCGCGGCGATGCGTGCGAGATCACATCAAGCGCACGGCGGATAATTTCCGCCACACGCTGCAGGCCGGCAACCGAGAGTTGTGTCGGACTGGCATACATCTCCGGAACCCTGCCCAATTGCCGCAGATCGGCAATGGCAAAACCGGCTGCGACCGCGCTTTTCAGGATGCGATCGTTGAACACGGCAAGCGCCGCGCAGGCCGCCTGCTGTTGCTCCCAATCAGGGTAGCGCGGCGGATACATGGTGCAAACGAGCGTAGGCAAGCGCGTCGACAACGCGGCGCGCGCAAGAATTTCCACGTGCCGCTCAAAGTCATCCGCGGCGCTGCTAAGCTGTGCAAGACCGGCACGCCAAACCATCGCAGGCCCGTCCAGCAGACCGCTCGCGGCGATGGCATCGTTGCCCTCGATGTTGATGACAATGTGGGACGCGTCTTCGGGGATGGATATCGCCGGCCCCGGGGTGGCGACTTGCGCCGCCGAAATCACCGAAAGCTTCCAGGGGAAGCGCGCTCCGGGCATGACAACCGACTCGAGACTGCCCTCCGGCAGGTCGGTGCGCACCGGCAGCAGCGAATCCCCCAGCAGCACGACGTGCGCTTGGGGGGCTTCTTCAAGCATCGGAAAATCGCTCACATGCGCTCCTGCCCTCGCGCGCCAAGCGCTCGATTTCGCATCAATGCGCCGCCTCCCAGTTCAAGCCGGTGCCCACATCAACCAGCAACGGCACTTCCAGGGCGGCCACACCGGTCATCAAGCGTGGCAACTCGGTTTTGACAACAGGCAGTTCCCCATCGGGAACTTCCAGTACCAGCTCATCGTGCACCTGCATGATCAGTCTGGACTTGAGCTTATCGCGGTCCAACCAACCCTGCACGGCGATCATCGCCAGTTTGATCAGGTCTGCGGCCGTACCCTGCATCGGCGCATTGATCGCGGCGCGCTCCGCACCCTGGCGGCGCGCTTGGTTCGACGAGCGGATTTCCTGCAGCCACAGCCTGCGGCCCAGCACGGTTTCAACGTAACCCGCATCACGCGCCTGCGCCCGGGTCTCATCCATGTACCGCTTGACGCCCGGATAGCGCGCAAAATAGCTGTCAATATAAGCCTGCGCCGTCGTGCGGTCGAGATTTAGCTGTGTCGCCAGGCCGAAGGCCGACATACCGTAGATCAGGCCGAAGTTGATGGTCTTGGCGGCGCGGCGCTCATCCGCGCTGACCTCGCTGATGCTGCGGTTAAAGATCTCCGCTGCGGTGGCGCGGTGCACGTCTTCGCCCGCGGCGAAGGCCTTGAGCAAACCAGGGTCGCGCGAAAGGTGGGCCATGATGCGCAGTTCGATCTGCGAATAGTCGGCGGACACCAGCACATGGCCGGGCGGCGCAATGAAAGCCTCGCGAATGCGCCGGCCCTCGCCGGTGCGCACCGGGATATTCTGCAAATTCGGATCGTTCGAGGCAAGACGCCCGGTCACCGCCGTGGCCTGGCCGTAATTGGTATGAACACGCCCGGTGCGCGCATTGACCATGCGCGGCAGCTTGTCCGTGTAAGTCGACTTGAGCTTGGTCAGTCCGCGATATTCAAGCAGCGTCTTGGGCAGCGGATAGTCAAGCGCCAGCTTTTCCAGCACCTCTTCGTCGGTCGAGGGTGCGCCAGAGGGCGTTTTTTTCACCACTGGAAGCTTGAGTTGTTCGAAGAAAATCTCACCGATCTGCTTGGGTGAATTGAGGTTGAAGGGCTGTCCGGCCTCGACGAAAGCCTTTTTTTCCAGCGCCATCATTTTTGCGCCCAGTTCGGCGCTTTGCTTTCCGAGCAAACCGGTGTCGATCAGCACGCCGTTGCGCTCCATGCGAAACAGCACCTCGCGCGCGGGCATCTCGATGCCGGCGTAAACGTGCTGCAACCTGGCATCAGCTTGCAACTGTGCCGACAAGACACCATGCAGGCGCAGCGTGATGTCCGCGTCCTCGGCCGCATAGGCGGTGGCCAGTTCGAGGTCCACCTGGTCAAAGCCGATGCGCTTCGCGCCCTTGCCGGTGACCTCGTCGTAGGTGATGGTTTTGACGCCAAGGTGGCGCGCTGCGAGCGAATCCATGTCGTGGCGCATTTGACTCTCGAGCACATAGGATTCGAGCAGCGTGTCGTGCACGATGCCGCGCAAGCTGACCCCGTGGTTCGCAAACACGTGTTGGTCGTACTTGAGGTTTTGCCCAAGCTTGTGCCGTTGGCCGTTCTCCAGCCAGGGGCGCAGCAATTCGAGCGCGCGCGCAACCCCGACCTGTCCGGCGACACCCGGGCCGCTGTGCGCAAGCGGCAGATAGGCGGCCTTGCCCGGCTCGACTGAAAACGATATGCCGACCAGTTGCGCCTGCAGCGGGTCGAGGCCGGTCGTCTCGGTATCGACAGACACAAGGTCCGCGCCCTCCAGAACGGCCAGCCAACGCAGAACATCAGCCTCGGTCAGCAGGGTTTCGTAATGACGTGGAATATCCGCGGCGAACACTTTTGCAGCCGGCGTATCAGCGGCGGATGGGGCGCCCGCACCGGCGCCCGGCTGACCCTGTACTTCCTTCAACCAGGTCTTGAAACCGTAACGCTCGAACAGCGCTGCAAGCGTCGGTACATCCTGTTCCTTTGCCGCCAGATCGTGCAGGACGGATGGCAGCGCAACATCGCACTTCACCGTCAGCAAATAACGGCCCTTTGGCAGCCAGTCCAGGGCCTGGCGCAGGTTCTCGCCAACCGCGCCGCTGATTTCAGCGGCGTGCGCCATCACCGCATCGAGGCTGCCGTATTGCGTCAGCCACTTTACCGCCGTCTTCGGGCCGACCTTGTGAACACCGGGCACGTTATCCACCGTATCGCCGATCAAGGAAAGGTAATCGACGATCAATGCCGGCGGCACGCCGAATTTTTGCGCCACACCGGCTTCGTCGAGCACTTCGTTGCTCATGGTGTTGACCAGGGTCACGCCTTGGTTCACCAGTTGCGTGAGATCCTTGTCGCCGGTGGATACGATGGTCTTGACGCCCGCGCGCGTCGCCATGCATGAGAGCGTGCCGATCACATCGTCGGCTTCCACCCCGTCTATCATCAGCAACGGCCAGCCAAGGGCGCGAACCGCCTCGTGCAGCGGTTCGATCTGCGCCACCAGATCATCGGGCATGGGCGCACGGTTGGCCTTGTATTCAGGATAAGCGTCGTCGCGAAACGTTTTGCCCTTCGCATCGAACACACAGGCGAGATATTCTGCCTTGTAGTCGATTCTGAGGCGGCGTAGCATGTTGATCACGCCGTAGATCGCGCCTGTAGGTTCGCCATGCGCATTGCGCAGGTCGGGCATTGCGTGAAAGGCACGGTACAGGTACGACGACCCGTCTACCAGAAGCAGTGTTTTATCCAAGTTCTAAGTACTGTGCGGTCAGTGTCAGTTAGAAAACAGTGGGAAGGTAAGGCCGTGG
This sequence comes from Bordetella parapertussis, assembly GCA_945892985.1. GTDB lineage: Bacteria > Pseudomonadota > Gammaproteobacteria > Burkholderiales > SG8-39 > CAITSH01. Next base: position 97,043 of record CAMDDU010000008.1, on the reverse strand, counting down.
CTTGAAAAAACAGATGAGGACCGCGCGGCCGAGGTGGTGCGCAGAAGGTGTACCCGCCGACGCTGCTGCCGACCCTTACGCGAAATTTCGGCTCCGACCCGCGCTATTTGCACCCCGCTATTTGCACCCCAGAAGCCGGTTCCGGCTTCCTTGCCAACCCAGATTCACCCGTCAGGAACAAGCTCATGAGCGAAAAAATTCCCAAAGCCGCCGCGTCCCTCCCGGACACCTCGGGCAGCGTCGCCCGGGAAGCCTGGCACCTGTTCGGCATTATGGCAGAATTTGTCGAGGCCACTGAACGGCTCAACCAGATCCGCCCGGCGGTCAGCATTTTCGGCAGCGCGCGCCTCGCGCCGGATCATCCTTATTGCCAACTGGCTGAAAAAACCGCAAGGCTGCTCTCGGACGCGGGGTTTTCTGTCATCTCCGGCGGAGGGCCCGGTGTCATGGAGGCCTGCAACAAGGGTGCGCATTTCGGCCGCTCGCCATCGGTCGGACTCAACATCGAACTGCCACGCGAACAGTTCCCCAATGCTTATCAGGACATCAGCCTTTCTTTCCGCCATTTTTTCGCCCGCAAGGTAAGCTTTGTCAAATTCGCCGTGGCCTACGTGGTGTTGCCCGGGGGCTTCGGCACCCTGGACGAACTGACCGAGGCTCTAACCCTCGTCCAGACCGGCAAAACACGAAAAATGCCCATCATCCTGGTGCATGAGCCGTTCTGGCGCGGGTTTCTTGACTGGATGCGCGAGCGCATGGTGGCGGAAAAACTGATCATGCCCGAGGATCTGGACCTGATCCAGGTGATTGATGACCCGGCCGCCATCGTCGACACCATTTTCAAGCATTACGAAAAACGCAATTTCGTCCCGTCCCACGCCGAGCGCGAGACCTTCCTCAACCTCTAGCATTCTGAAACGCCCGGTTCTGTTAGAATGAAAGCCCTGATCGGGAACCAAAATATGCGCCATTTCCTTGCCATAGTCCTCCTCTTCGCAGCCCTGCCGCTATACGCACAGGAACGCCCGAAATTCGATCCGGTACCGGCACCGCCGCCAGAGCCGGGCTTCAACTTTGACTCTGCCGTCGACGCCCCCACGGTTAACATCCGCCGTGGCGACATACAGCAGATAGAAGAACGTGCGTCCTCCATAGACGGCAAAAAAACCGTCACCGTCACCTCGCCCTCGGGAACCGAATACGAATTACGCGAGGATCTGGGCGATGGCGCACCCACACGTTCGCATCTGGGTGACTCCGGCTTGCGCGTGCCGTTATGGAAGATCGAAAAGTTCTGATGCCTCCCTGACCGGGCTATCCAGCCCGGCCTGAACCGCCACATCCGGTTGCCTCGTGTCCGTTTTCACCACAGTAACGCCAAACCAGCTTTCCCACTGGCTGCAACGCTATTCCATAGGCAGCCTTGTTGATCTCAAGGGCATAGCCTCGGGCATAGAAAACACCAACTATTTCGTCACCACCGACCAGGGGCGCTACGTCCTCACCTTGTTTGAACGCCTCGCGCCTAGTGAACTGCCGTTTTATCTCGACCTCATGGCGCATTTGGCGCACCACGGCATACCCAGCCCGCTTCCCATCGCCGACCAGGACAACCGCCTGCTCGGCGAACTCAACGGCAAGCCGGCGGCGCTGGTCACGCGCCTCTCGGGCGAGCCGGTGATGCAACCCGCGCCGGCGCATTGCGCCAGCATCGGTGAAGTGCTCGCCGACATGCACATCGCCGGACGCTCCTACCGAGCGGCGCAGCACAATCCGCGCGGTCCACATTGGTGGGTTTGGGCGGCGCCGCAGGTGATGCCGTTTCTCGACACGCCCAAAGCGGCACTGTTGCGCAATGAACTCGAATTTCAATCGCAACACCGCCACGATGCCCTACCGCGCGGGCCGGTGCACGCCGACCTGTTCCGCGACAACGTACTGTTCGACGGCCCCCGTGTTGGCGGCGTGATCGATTTTTACTTCGCCGGCGTCGACGCCTTGCTCTACGACGTTGCGGTAACCCTGAACGACTGGTGCATTGACGCCGCCGGCAACATCGACGCGGCCCGCTCATGCGCGCTGCTCGGCGCCTATCGGGCCCGCCGCGACTTCACGCCCGAAGAGCGCGCCGCCTGGCCGGTGATGTTGCGCGCAGGTGCTTTACGCTTCTGGTTGTCGCGGCTGTTTGATTTTTACCTGCCGCGCCCGGGCGAAATGACACACGCACACGATCCGGAACATTTCCGCCGCATCCTAGAATTGCGCATCGCCGGTGCCGCGGCGCTGCCCACCTGAGGCCTCCATCTGTGAACATCGTCCCCGCAATCAAAGGCTGGCATTGGGTACGCGACGGCTTCGCGCTGTTTCGCAAAAATCCGGCGCTGTGGTTTGCCATGGTATTCGCCTACTGGCTGATGATGGCCGTCGCCAATCTGATAGTGTCGGTGGTGCCGGTGGTAGGTCCTTGGCTGGGATTGATGGTGACCTCGGCCCTCATACCGGCCTTTTCTGTAAGTTTCATGGTGTTTTCGCGCGAACTCGCCGCCAGCCGCCCGGTGGGAATGCCGCTGCTGTCGTCCGGATTCAGACAGAACCTGAGGGCCTTGCTCATGCTCGGCGCGCTCTATCTGGTCGCAACCCTACTGGTACTGGGCAGTTCGGCACTGGCGGACAACGGCCTGCTGGCGCGCTGGATGCTGTTCGGCCAGAAGCCGACGCAGGAAGCGCTTGCCGAAAGCCAGTTGGTATTGGCGTTGATCCTGGCCACGCTGATCTATACGCCGGTGCTGATGGGCTACTGGTTTGCACCGGTACTGGCGGCATGGCGCGGCATGAGTGCGGCACAATCGCTTTTCTACAGCTTCTTCGCCACGCTGCGTAACTGGCGGGCGTTTCTGGTCTACAGTCTGGCCTTCGTCGTGATCGGCGGCATTATGCCCACGCTGGTGCTGATCATCGCCCTCGCGCTGCGCCCGACCAGCGCCGTGCTGTCGAGTATCCTGATCTACAGCATGGTCCCGGCGGTGTTGACCCTGGTGCCCACACTGTTCGCCAGCTTCTATACCAGCTACATCGACATATTTACCGAGGCGGCCGCGGAAAAAGAACCAGACAACCCCTCACAGTCTTAGGGGTATTGCCCGATGTTGCGCTGCGGTGGGGTAAGATTCCACCTCTTGGTGCGCTGTGCCCCTCCCCGTCTTAAAAATGTCTGTACGCCTTCGCGAGATTCCCTATAACTACACCTCCCTGTCTGACAGGGAGGTCGTCATCCGCCTGCTGGGCGAGCAAGCCTGGCTGTCCTTGCTCGACTTGCGCGAAGAGCGCCGCACCGGCCGCTCGGCGCGCATGCTCTACGAGGTGCTGGGCGACATCTGGGTCGTCAACCGCAATCCCTACCTGCAGGATGACCTGCTTGACAATCCGACCCGCCGGGCGCAGCTGGTGCAGGCGATGCGCCACCGCCTCCATGAAATAGAAAAGCGTCGCGGACAGTACCTCGCAGAAGCCCCGCTCACGCCGGATCTGCTTGAGCAACACGCCGCGCGCAACATTAAAGTGGGCTCGTTGCTGGAAAAAGGCCACGAAGCCGTCGACGCCTTTGAGCGCGAGTTCAAGGAAATGGGGGAGCTGCGCAAAAAAGCGATGCGCCTGCTGACGCGCAGCACGCATCGCGACAACGTCCAGTTCGACGGCCTCGCACGCGTCTCGCACGTCACCGACGCCACCGATTGGCGCGTCGAATATCCCTTCGTCGTCATCAACCCGGACAGCGAAGAAGAGGTCGCCGACCTGGTGCGCGATTGCATAGACCTCGGCCTGACCATCGTTCCGCGCGGTGGCGGCACCGGCTATACCGGCGGAGCCATCCCGCTCAGCCGCCACTCGGCGGTTATCAACACCGAAAAACTCGATGCGCTAACAGCGCCGGCCATGGAGGTACTGCCAGGCGTCGGGCATCCGGTTGCCACCGTGCGCTGCGGCGCCGGTGTGGTAACCAAGCGCGTCATGGAGGCGGCCGAGGCACAAGGCCTCGTTTTCGCCTGCGACCCGACCTCGGCCGACGCTTCGTGCATAGGCGGCAACGTCGCCATGAACGCCGGCGGCAAAAAAGCGGTGCTGTGGGGAACGGCGCTCGACAACCTCGCCTCCTGGCGCATGGTGACGCCGCAGGCCGACTGGCTGGAAGTGACACGCCTGGACCACAACCTGGGCAAGATCCACGATATTGAAACTGCGCGATTCAGAATTTGCCGCTATAAAAAAAATGGCACGACGCTGGTTGACGAAAGGGTGCTCGAAATACCAGGCGCGAAATTCCGCAAAAGCGGCCTCGGCAAGGATGTTACCGACAAGTTCTTGTCCGGCCTGCCGGGCATCCAGAAGGAAGGCTGCGACGGACTCATCACCTCGGCGCGTTTCATCCTGCATCGCATGCCCAAATCGACGCGTACCGTATGCCTGGAATTCTTCGGGCAAGTACGCGACTCGGTTCCATCGATCGTCGAAATCAAGGACTACCTTGATACGCGTCCTGGCGGCGCCATACTCGCCGGCCTGGAGCATCTGGACGAGCGCTACCTCAAGGCCGTCGGCTATGCCACCAAGGCGCGGCGCTCTGGCCGCCCGAAAATGGTCCTCATCGGCGATATCGTCGGCGAAAGCGATAACGCGGTGGCACTCGCTGCATCTCACGTGGTGCGCATCGCCAACGCGCGTGGCGGCGAAGGATTTATCGCCGTCAGCGCCGAATCGCGCAAAACATTCTGGCTCGACCGCGCGCGCACCGCCGCCATCGCCAAACACACCAACGCCTTCAAGATCAACGAAGACGTGGTGATTCCGCTGGACCGCCTCGGCGACTACTCCGACGGCATCGAGCGCATCAACATCGAGCTGTCCATCGCCAACAAGCTCAAGCTGCTCGACGCGCTCGATATCTACCTCTCAGGCGAGTTGCCGCTGTACCAGAACGCCGAGGGCCTGCCGGCGGCCGAATTGCTGGGCGACAGGCAGGAGAGCGCGCGCCGTGTACTCGCCACGGTGAAGCAACGCTGGCAGTACCTGCTATCCAACCTCGACACGCCTCTGGCTGAGGCAGAGCGCAGCGCCGTGCCGGCATTGGCCAGTCTTTCCCATGCCGCCACCACGGTGTTTTCGCTGCTGCAAAACCACACCGTGAGGGTGTCCTGGAAAGAGGAGATTCGCGCCGAGTTCGAGACTATTTTTGACGGCGTGCTGTTCCGTAAGATTCTTGAGGGGCTGGACGGGCTGCACAAGCAGGTGCTCAAGAGCCGCGTTTTTGTCGCGCTGCACATGCACGCCGGCGACGGTAACGTGCACACCAATATCCCGGTCAACTCCGACGACTACGAAATGCTGCAAGCGGCCAACCGCGCCGTCGCTCGTATCATGGCACTGGCCAAGTCCCTCGGCGGCGTAATCTCGGGCGAGCATGGCATTGGCATCACCAAGATGGAATTTCTCGAGCCAGGGGAAATCGAGACCTTCCGCGCCTACAAGGAACAAGTCGATCCGGAGGGTCGCTTCAACGCCGGCAAGCTGCTGCCCGGAGGCGACATGCGCAACGCCTACACGCCCTCGTTCAATCTGCTGGGCGCCGAATCGCTGATCCTGGAACAGTCCGAAATCGGCAACATCTCGGCCTCCATCAAAGACTGCCTGCGTTGCGGTAAATGCAAACCGGTGTGCGCAACCCACGTGCCGCGCGCCAACCTTCTTTACTCGCCACGCAACAAGATCCTCGCCACTTCGCTGCTGATCGAGGCGTTTTTGTACGAGGAGCAAACGCGGCGCGGCGTGTCAATCCGCCACTTTGACGAATTCAGCGACGTTGCCGACCACTGCACCGTCTGCCACAAGTGCGCCAACCCCTGCCCGGTGGATATCGATTTTGGCGACGTCTCCATCGCCATGCGCAACCTGTTGCGCCAGCAGGGCAAAAAACGCTTCAACCCCGGCACAGCGGCGGCGATGTTTTTTCTCAACGCCACCGACCCAAACACCATCAAACTGGTGCGCACCGTAATGATCGAGTGGGGGTTCAAAGTGCAGCGTGCAGCCTACCGCGTGGCCAGCATGTTGGGCGTCACGCGCAGGCAGACGCGCCGCCCACCCTCGAGCGTGGGCAAACCGGCCCTCAAGTCGCAGGTGATCCATTTCATCAACAAACCCATGCCCGGCGGACTGCCCAAGCGCACCTCGCGCGCGCTGCTGGACATCGAGGACAACAAAGTCGTTCCGATCATCCGCAATCCCAGGCGCACGGCCGAGGACGCCGAGGCGGTGTTCTATTTCCCCGGCTGCGGCTCGGAGCGCCTGTTCGGCCAGGTCGGACTCGCCACCCAGGCCATGCTCTATCACGTCGGCGCGCAGACCGTGCTGCCGCCCGGTTACCTGTGCTGCGGCTATCCGCAGACGGCCGCGGGCGATCACGCCAAGGGCCAGAGCATCACCACCGACAACCGCGTGCTCTTCCACCGCGTCGCCAACACGCTCAATTACCTCGACATCAAGACGGTGATCGTGTCCTGCGGCACCTGCATGGATCAGTTGCAGAAATACGAGTTTGACAAGATTTTCCCTGGCTGCCGCCTGCTGGACATCCACGAGTACCTGATGGAAAAGGACGTCAAGCTCGCGGGTGTCGCCGGCGTGCGCTACATGTATCACGACCCCTGCCACACGCCGATGAAGACGCACCAGCCGATGAAGGTCGTCAACCAGTTGATGGGCGGTGGCGTGCAGCAGAACGAGCGCTGCTGCGGCGAGTCGGGCACGCTGGCGGTGACGCGCCCGGACATCTCTACGCAGATCCGCTACCGCAAAGAAGAAGAAATGCGCAAGGGCGTGGCGGCGTTGCGGGCGGCGCCCGCATCTGCACCGGGCACAAACCGCGACGATGCTTTCACCGGCGAGGTGAAAATCCTCACCTCCTGCCCGTCCTGCCTGCAAGGCCTCGCCCGATACTCGGATGACACCGGTGTAAGCGCCGATTACATCGTGGTCGAAATCGCCAAAAACGTGCTTGGCCCGGACTGGATGCGCGAATACGTCGAAACGGCCAACAACGGGGGCATCGAACGGGTGCTACTCTAGACCGCTCTCTGCTATGCTTTCTTGGTGAAGATTTGATTGGTGCCCGCTCGAGGGCGGGGTCGGGGGCAAAAATCCAGTTCATGGCGATGAACAAAGTGACAGTCAAAGCGTTCCCGCGGCGCAAGCCCGATGGTGCGCGGCAAACTTCGCGCCCACACTGACATGCGCTTTTTCAATCTTCCCGCCACCAGCCCCGACAACAAGCCCGGCTTCACCGACGCGCAAAGCTGTTCGGCGTGGCTGCAAACCCTTCCCCTCATCAACGTCGCACCGACGCAGGGCGCGCTGCTCGCACACCTGGAGGAACTGAACACCTTCGCGCTGGCGCCAAGCGTCAGGCTGAAAGTTCTCGAACTGTTGCGTGAACCGATATTTTTTGTCCAGACCGAACTGGCCAAAAAATTCTCCGCTCGCGCGATACCACTGGCCAAACACGAGCGCGAGATATTCCTCAATGTCACCGCGCTGTGGGATGCACTCGGCCAGGGCTACCAGCACTGCCTCGAAGCGGTAGCCGCGGGCGAGCTCATCGGTGAAGGCGCGATTTCCTGCCAGCGTGCGCTTGACTGCGTGGCACAAAAACTAAACGAGTACTACAAGGCCTGCCAGGACCTCGAAGCGGATGACTGGCAGCTGGCGCATGCCCTCTACGTGTTCGCAGAGGAACGCGGCCTCGAACAGATCGCAGTCTCCGACCCCTTGGGCCAGGCCACCACCCTCACGACGCCGAAACAGACCTGGCTGAGGATGCTGCTACTTAACCTCGCCACCCCGAACGAACAGTCACCGCGCCAGATCACCATGATCGCCAAATGGCTGGAGCGCTGGACGGAAAAAGTCACCGTCAGCGCGGAGGCAAACACATCCGGGCTGGCGCAACTCAGCGTCAACCTCGCAGGGTCGGCCGGCGCCTCGCGCACGCCGGTGTCCGGTGCGCGCGCACGCTACCTGAGCATGGACGGCCTGGCCGCCAGCCTGAAAAACCGCATTATGCTGCTGCGCAAAGGCGAAACCCCGCAAAGCCTTAAACTCGGCGACGATTGCGTGCAGCCATTTTGCGAGAAGACCCTGCTGCTGCTATACCGGCAATGGTGCGAGCCAAACAACACCCGGGATCAGGCGCGCAGCAGCGCCGCCAACCCGGCTCAAGTCGCCTGCAGCATCGCCGGCATCCACCACTACATATCGGGTCTGCCCTTCAAGCAACCGGGCAGTGCCCGGGAACTGAGCTCCAAAGAGCGCCAGGAAATCGCCACCTTCGGGCGCATCGCCACGCGTGCAGAAAACGACTACAGCCAGACTCATGGCTACGCCGTGGAATTGTGGACGCTGCTCGACGAAAGCCTGACCGGCCTGCGCATGATGCGCGCCGCCGACAAACCGGGCATGCGGCTCGCACAAGGGCAACTGGTGGGCATTCGTCCGGGCAACAGCCGGCACTTCATGCTTTGCGCCGTGCGCCGGCTGCTCTCAACGCGAGAAATGGATATCACAGCCGGCGTGCGCATCATACCGGGCGTGCCGCAGGCGGTCGCCGTCAAACCCACCGGCATCAACGCCGCTGCTGAAAAATTCATTCCCGCCCTCGCCCTGCCCGAGGTGACGGCGCTGCGCTCGCCCGCTTCACTGCTGCTGCCACCCGGGTGGTTTCGCGCCAAGCGCGTCATCGAGGTATGGCACGAAGCGCCGCAGGAGGTCATGCTGACGACCCTGCTTGAACGCGGCGTCGACTTCGAGCGGGTCTCCTTCGAGGCGAAGTAAATACCCGCCCATTGCCCGGGACGCGAAGCCCGGCGCGTAATTCCCGCCACGGCACAGCGCAGGTCCCGTTCAGGCCCCAAGTTCCCATTTACAGCCGAATTGCCAAATAGTTCCTCGCCGCACCCCTGCCAAAGCGGCAATATGACTTCGTCATAATCTAAACGGCCGGGTGTCACAAGCCTGATGTCATCTATTTCCCAGCCCGCTCCCGGGCTCTGGAGGCGCCATGAACCAAAGCGATTTCCTCCCCGCAAGCCGACCCCTACTATCCGACCTCAAGAGTTGCGAGGATTGGCTGGCCAAAGCCTACCTGTCCGACCCGCGTCAGGCCTGCCATGAACTCACCCTGCTAATCGAGGCGCTGGAAGAGGCTCCACCGCGACACCTCGCCTACCTCGACATCCTCGAGCGCCTGCGCAAACCGCTAGCCGCCGCCCAGGAGGAGCTGGCGAAAAAATTCCTCGCCAAAGCGCTGCCGCTCGCACATCTGGAAAACACCGCGTTCGAGCAAAGCTACGATTTGTGGCGTGCCGTAATGCGCGGCTACCGCCGGCTTTTTCGCACCGCACTCAAAGGCACGCATCCGGAACTGTCGGGCCGCCTGGCCTTGCTCTGCCAGCGCTCGATCGAAGCCACCGGCGAACTGCTCGCCACGTTCTGGCTGGCACGCCGTGAAGTCGATCCCGACCTGTGGCAGTTGATGCACGAGCTCCACACCACCGCCGAAACGCGTGGCTTTGCCAATTTCAATGTCAGCTTCAGCGCCGGCGCGGTAAGAACCTGCACCTCGACTTACTTGCGCCCGATGCTGCTACAGCTTGCGCAGCCTTACCGCCTGTCCAGCCGCGAATTCATGTTCACGCGCCGCTGGGCCTACCGCTGGTCACACAAACCGCGCATCACCACATCCGGCGAACGCGGTGGTGCAAACTGCATCGATATGAGCGCAAGCGACGGCCCGCAATGGGTCGGCGCCCCCCTATCCGGGTCCAACACCTCGCTTCGGTATATCGACATGTCCGCACTGGCGCGCAGCCTCAAGAGCCGTCAGCGACTGCTCGCTGACGGCGCCTTCCCCGCCGAGATCGGACTTGGCATCGATTGCGTGCAGCCCGCCTGCGGGGAGTTGCTGTCGCAGCTGGTGCAGGCCTGGACCGAAGCGCCCAAGGCGCGGCAATTCCCGCGCCGGCTGCAAATGGCCCCGACCGAACTGATAAGCGGCTTTGCCGCCATCCACTTCGCCCTAAGCGGGAAGCCTTTCCATTCCAGCCTCACTCAATGGGACTATTCGCGCCGCGATGCCGAGCACTTGCATATCTTTCAACATGCGCCGGGGACGGCCGAGAAAGCCGCTGCCCGGCAGGCGGCGCCGATGCTCGAGCAATGGGAAACCTTGGATGAGAGCGCGACCGGATTCAGAATGCGCCGCAAGGGCGCAGGCGCCCGACTGCAGCACCGGCAGCTGGTGGCGTTGCGGCCGCAGGGTGCAAAACACCTGATCCTCGCCGAAGTGCGCTGGCTGGTGGCCGGGCACGACAACAGCGTTGAAATCGGTGCGCACGCCCTGCCCGGCATCGCCCGTGCCTGCATGGTGCGCATCAAACCCGCAAACCCGGCGCACAAGACGCCTTTTTCGCAGGCGTTTTTGCTGCCGGTCGCGCCCGGCCTCGCGCCCAGCCTGGTGTTACCCTCGGGCTGGTACCAGAACGGCCGCGAAATCGAATTACACCTCGCTGAGAAATCGTTTGTGGTGAGTCTGTTCGGCTTGCTTGGCCGTGGCAGCGATTACGATCGCGCCAACTTCACCGCGCGGCGCTAAGCGGAGCACCGGCCGGCACATCAGCCCTGACACGCCGCGCCGAAAACAGCGCCGAGAACGTCGAGCCCTCACCGGCGACGCTGCGAATTTCCAGCCTCGCCTGATGACGTGTCAACGCATGTTTGACAATGGCAAGGCCAAGCCCGGTGCCGCCGGTTTCGCGCGAACGGCTCGAATCAACGCGATAAAAGCGCTCGGTCAGGCGCGGAATATGGCGCGGGTCTATGCCTATGCCGCTGTCGCGCACGGAAAAAATTACCTCGTCCGCGCGCCGCTCCCAGGCCAGATGGATCGCCCCGCCATCGGGCGTATAGCGGATGGCGTTGCTGAGCAGATTGGCAAAGGCAGAACGCAACTCCGTTTCATTGCCATCGAGCCAGTCGGGCGCCGCCGCATCAACGACGATGCCGTGCCGGCCGGCTGAAAGCGCGCGCGCCTCCTCGACCAGCGAATCGAGCAGCCGCCTCATGTTGATCGGCGCCTCGCTCACCGGCGACGAGCTCGACTCTAGCGCCGACAAGGTGAGCAAGTCCTCGATCAGGCGCTGCATGCGCTCGCTTTGCTCGCGCATGATGCCGATCACGTGCATGCCGCGCGCCTCGTCGAGCCGCACCTTGCCATCGGCAAGCGTCTCGAGAAAACCGCTCACGACGGTGATCGGGGTCCGCAGTTCGTGCGATACGTTGGCAACAAAATCGCGCCGCATGATCTCAAGCTTCTCCACCTGTGTGATGTCACGCGAGAGCAGCAGCTTCTGGTCCTGGCCATAGGGCACCGCGCGCACCGAAAACACCAACGCCTCGCCGCGCTGCAGCCGCATCACCAGCGGCTCGGTAAAATCACCGGCCTGCATGTAGGCAACAAAATCGGGCTGGCGCACCAGATTAACGATGGGCTGGCCGGCGTCTTTTGCGATGTTGAGGCTGTAATCACGCGCGGCGATCGGGTTGCACCACTCGATGCGGTCGTCGGCGTCGAGCACGATCACGCCATCGGGCAGGGCCTGGAAAGCCTTGCGAAAACGCGCCAGCGTGCCGGTCAACCGCTGCTGCTGCTGGTCGGACGCGCGCACAAACTTGTACAGCGCGGTGAACACCCGCTCCCACGCACCGCTGCCCTGCGGCACCGGCAGCAACTGCGGATCCTTGAGCCAATTCACCAGCGCGCGCAGGTTCACGATGTGCCGCGTCAGCAGCAGGCCAAGGCCCAGCACCACAATCACCAAGGCCGGCAAATGCCCCAGCGTGTGCCAGGCAAGCAGTGCCGCGACAAGAGTAACAGCCAGTATCGCCAGCGTGCGCAGCCAGATCGTGTTCATAGTCGCGGACGCCGGACGCGCCGGCGCAACAGGTGCGCACGCATCCGCGCTGCAAAAGAAAAATGGCCGGTCATGCCGGCCATTTTACGCCGCATGGACGCGGTCAACCGCCGTCGGCCAGGCGGTAGCCGGTACCCCTGACCGTCTGCACCAGGCGGTCATGCCCGCTCGGCTCAAGGGATTTTCGCAGGCGCCGGATATGCACGTCCACCGTGCGCTCCTCGACAAACACATGGTCGCCCCAGACATGGTCGAGCAGCTGCGCGCGGCTGTGCACGCGCTCGGTGTGGGTCATCAAAAAATGCAGCAATCGAAACTCTGTCGGACCAAGATCCAGTGGCGTGCCGCCGCCACTAACGCGGTGTGTGCCCGGATTCAACTTGAGCCCGGCAATTTCAACCGGCTCGTCGGTCAGTTGCGGCGCACGCCGGCGCAACACCGCTTTGATGCGCGCGAGCAGTTCGCGTGGCGAAAACGGCTTGGTAACAAAATCATCGGCGCCGCACTCCAGACCCGCCACCTTGTCCTGCTCGGTGCCGCGTGCGGTCAGTATGATGATGGGGATGGACTTGGTGCGCTCATCCTCACGCAAGGCACGCGCGAACATAACACCCGATTGCCCCGGCAACATCCAGTCGAGCAACACCAGGTCGGGCAGGGCATGACGCACCAGATTCTGGGCGTGTTCGGCATCCTTGGCGCGCAGCACCCGATGGCCGGCGTGCTCCAGGTTGAGCGCAATCAGTTCCTGTATCGCGGGTTCGTCTTCAACCACCAGAATATTGGCAGACATAGGGAAATGGGCATCCAGTTGTTAGCTTGTGACGATTCTACGAAACGCACATGACACGCATGTTACATCGTCGAGGTTTTTATCCGGCTGACGCCCTCTTGCCGATTTGGCGAACAATCTCGTGTGAGGCCGTGTCGCGGAAGCAGATCACGCTATGATAGGCGCTCGAAAACACGCTTTAGGGGCATTAAATGGCCGGTTTGGTCAAAGATTCGCCGATTCCAACTGAAATCAAACTACATCAGGCGTCAAAAGTGATGGAAATCGCCTTTCCCGACGGCAAAAACTTTCGGCTGGGTTACGAATTCCTGCGCGTGCACTCGCCTTCGGCCGAAGTGCGCGGCCACGGCCCCGGCCAGGAAGTGCTGCAGACAGGCAAGATCAAGGTCGGCATCAACGCCCTCGATCCGGTCGGCAGCTATGCCGTGCAACCGACCTTCTCCGATGGCCACGCCACCGGCATTTACTCCTGGGACTATCTGTACGAATTGGGCGCCAATCAGGACGGCTTGTGGCAACAATACCTCAAGCGCCTCGAACAAGCCGGCGCCAGCCGCGAAGTCGATACCACCAGCACCGGCGCCAGTGCCGGTTGCAAATAACCAGGCCAAGCGGCAGACCAGGCCATGTCCGGACAGACCCATTTCGGTTTTAAAACCGTGGACGAACAAGACAAGGCGAAAAAGGTCGCCGAAGTCTTTGACTCGGTCGCGGGCAAGTACGACCTCATGAACGACATGATGTCCGGCGGCCTGCACCGGCTATGGAAGGCGCAGGCCGTGGCGCAAAGCGGCGTGCGCGAAGGCAGCAGCGTGCTCGATGTGGCCGGTGGTTCGGGCGACCTGTCGCGCGCCTTTGCCAGGCGCGCCGGCGCCACCGGGCAGGTCTGGCTCACCGACATCAACGGCAGCATGCTCGCCGTCGGTCGCAACCGCATGATCGACGATGGCATGATCGTCCCGGCGGTGCAATGCGATGCCGAGCACCTGCCATTCCCCGATAATTACTTTGACTGTGTCAGCGTCGCTTTCGGTCTGCGCAACATGACGCACAAAGAGGCCGCGCTGGCCGAAATGACACGCGTGCTGCGCCCCGGCGGCCGCGTGCTGGTGCTGGAGTTCTCCAAAGTCTGGAAACCGCTGGAAAAAGCCTACGACTGGTACTCCTTTACCGCCCTGCCCTGGCTGGGCGGTAAAATCGCCGGCGATGCCGGCAGCTACCGCTACCTCGCCGAATCGATCCGCATGCATCCAGACCAGGAAACATTAAAGTTAATGATGGAACAAGTGGGGCTGGAAGATGTCAGATACAATGATTTGAGCGCTGGAGTGGTGGCGCTGCATCGTGGCTTCAAATACTAAATACTGCTTGTTGAAGAACGAAACACCCTAAAGACCGTTAGTCGCCGTGCGCTGGTGAAAACAAACACAAAACCGCAACACAAAACCAGTATATAAAAGCACTTACTGAAAGAAGAGGAAACGAAATGAAAACTTGGATCATGATCGCGCTTACCGTGATGGTGGGTATCGGTCTCGCCCCTATCGACGCCGAAGCAGCCAAACGCCTTGGCGGCGGCGGCAGCACCGGCATGCAACGCCAGAGCGCCACGCCGCAAAAGTCCGCTACCCCGGCACAGAGCGCCGCCGCACCCGCGACCCCGGCCGCGGCAGCCGCACCCGCCGGCAACCGCTGGCTCGGCCCCCTTGCCGGCCTCGCCGCCGGTGTGGGCCTCGGCTACCTGTTCTCACAAGGTGGCATGGGCGGAATGGGCGGCATCCTGAGCGCGCTGCTGATGGGCCTGCTCGCCTTCGGCGCCGTGATGCTGGCCATGCGCTTCTTCATGAAGTCACGCGCGCCAATGCAACCGGCAGGCGGCCCAAGCAACTACAACATGATGGGCCAGGAGACCGTGGCCGCGCCGCCGCCGTCGCAAATGACCGGTAACGCCGGCACAGGCGGTCCTGACTTCCGCAGCCAGTTCCAGCCCAACATTCCCGCCGGCTTTGACGCCTCCGGTTTTGTGAAGCAGGCCAAGCTATCCTTCATGAACCTGCAACAAGCCAATGACGCCAGCGACCTCGAGACGCTGCGCGACATGAGCACCGACGAAATGTTTGCGATGTTCAAGTCGCAGATCGACTCGCGCTTTGGCGCCAAACAACGCACCGAGGTCGTCACCCTCGCCGCCGACCTGCTTGAGGTCGTCACCGAGAACGCGATGCACGTTGCCAGCGTGCGCTTCACCGGCATGATCAAAGATGACAGCGAAACGATTGCCGCACCCTTCGAGGAAGTCTGGAACCTGCAAAAGCCGGTATCAGGCGGATCCGGATGGACGCTTGCCGGAATCCAGCAGGTCGCAGCAACCTGACCAGCGGCTTACTGCAGTCAAAAAGGCCGCCTCCGGGCGGCCTTTTTGTTTGGCTGGGTTGTTTGGGCGAAATCACGGATCCTGCCCGGCGAATGCACGATGGCCACCTGCGTCTGTGTGCCAGCGCACAAACTTGGCAAAACCACACGCATGCTCGGCTATTTCGTCACGGCGGACCGCACACACGTCAAGCAAATCATCATCAACCGCCGGGCATCAGCGGACTCAACGCACTCAACGCGCTGGGAATACTCGCGGTCGACCGCGCAATACAGCCCTCGGCTGGAAAGCCATTGCGCCAGGCGGGTTGAGACGGGGCATTCGCCGAAAATTTCCGGCGCCCTCCCCTACTTCAGCGGCGCGTAAGCCACCGCATCAATCTCCAGCAAGGCCTGCGGATCAACCAGATGACTCACCTCCACCAGCGTGGACGCCGGCCGCGCGTTGCCGAAAATGACTTTGCGTTCTTCCCAAATCTCCGCTTTTTGGCGGATGTCCGTCAGGTAGAAGCTTATTTTTACAATATCGAGCAGCGACGCGCCGCCTTGTTCGAGCGTGACCTGCATGTTGTGCAGCGCCTGCCGCGTCTGGACGCGGCAATCACCGACACCGACGATTTTACGTTCGGCGTTCCAGGCGATCATGCCAGAGATGAAAATGAAATCCCCGGCACGCACGCCCAGCGCGGTCGGACTGCCGAATTTTGGCGGGTAGGCAACGCCTTCGGGCACCAATTCGATCACGCCCTTGCGTCCGCCGCAGACACCCTTGCCGGCCACTTCGTTTTCCATCACTGCCCTCCGCTCATTCGGGTTTGATTCCTGCAGCCTTGATCACCTGTCCCCATTTTTCGTACTCGTCGGCCATGAGCCTGGTCATTTGTGCCGGCGTGGTCGGTTTGACCTGGTAACCGAGGCTGCCCAGCCGCTCACGCACATCGGGCAGATTCATGATGGTCCGCAATTCCTCCGAGAGCTTGTTGGTGATGGTCGCCGGCGTTCTGGCCGGCGCCATCAGGCCGAACCAGACGTGTGCGGTGTACCCGGGCAGCGTCTCGTTGATCGCCGGTACATCACGCAACTGCGGCACACGCTCCTGATCCGCCACCGCCAGCACGCGCATCTTGCCACCGGCAACGAGCGGCATTGCTGAACTGAGCGCGCTGAACGCCACCTGCAGGTTGCCCGACACCAGGTCCGCCGTCATCGGCGCCGCGCCCTTGTACGGCACGTGAACCATTGTCGCGCCGATGCGAGTCAGGAACAGTTCGAAATTCAGGTGATGCGCCGTGCCCGCCCCGGGTGTGCCGTAAGCGAGCTTGCCCGGGTTGGCCTTTGCGTAGGTGATCAACTCGGAGAGTGAGGTGACGGGAAGGTTGTTGGCCGACACCAGCATCATAGGCATGAACACGCCCACGCCTATGGGTGCAAAGTCCTTGATCGGATCAAAGGGCAACGCCTTAGACAGCCAGGGAACAATTGCGAGACTGTCCTGCGCCAGCAGCAGCGTGTAACCATCGGGGCTCGCCTTGGCCACTGCATCCGCACCGATGTTTCCGCCGGCGCCGGGCCGGTTCTCAACCACGACCGATTGGCCAAGACGCTCCTGCAGTTTTTGCGCGACGATCCTGCCAAAGGTATCCGTGCCACCGCCCGGGCTGAACGGGACAATAATGCGAATGGATTTGTCCGGGTAAGTCTGCGCAATCGCCGGAAACGCACATGTGGCAATCACCGCATACGCGAGAAACAGCCGCAGCAAAACAGCTTTCATCTGGATAACCCCTTTTGAAGATGGATGGGCGCGAGCAGCCCGGCCTTGCGCCGGAGTGTAACGTGTCCGGCGTAACTTCTTCGCATTGAAATGGTCATGCTGCAACCAGCAGGCGGGGTTTTGCGGCCTGCGACCTGCAGGTACTTTTTGCGTCGCATCCTCGGTCGGGATCAGGTCTCAGGCCGAGCCCGGGGTCTTGGGTTCGAGTGTGAACCGGCGCACGAACTGGCCGTTCTTGCGAAACACCGGGATGCGCTTGTTGGCGCGGTCGCACACGTACAACAGTCCGTCGCGCGTCTGGCGCACGCAATGCACCGGGTTGGCGAACTGCGGCCACTCGGTGTTGTAGAAGGGCAGCTTGGCAGCTTACCCGAGCCGCCCCGGTGCTGCATGCCTGCGCGCAGACCCAAGCTGGACGATAATTGCACCCATGGAAACCGCATCCACCCAAGGCAGTCCGCTTTACGCGCAGCCGGCCGTACTCGCCATCAACCACCTGCTGCAATCTGAGGACTGGGCCCGTGATCGGCTTAGGCCGTTTGCCGGCAAGCGCGTACTGTTTCGCGCCGCGCCGCTGCCCGAACTACGCCTTGCCGTCGGCGCCGAGGGCATGGTGGCCGCAGCCGGCGTCGATGAAACCTTCGATCTCACGCTCACCATCAAGCCGGGGGCGCTGCCGCATCTGCTCAGCGGCAGCGACGCACTGTTACAGCATGTCGAGATCAGCGGCAACGCCGACCTCGCCAGCACGGTGCAATTCTTGTTTCGCAACCTAAAGTGGGATGTCGAGGACGACTTGTCGCGCCTGATGGGCGACATCGCGGCGCACCGCATCGCCAACACCGCGCGCGATTTTTTGGCGTGGCAAAAAGACGCGCTGCTGCGCACCGGCGAGAATCTTGCCGAGTACTGGACGGAGGAACAGCCGCTGCTCGCGCGCGCCGAAGAAGTGGCGCGCTTCAGCCGTGACGTCGAGACCTTGCGTGACGATGTGGCGCGGCTGGAAGCGCGTCTGGCGCGCATGGCGCCGAAACGCTGACCGGCTGGAAAGCCGCTCCAGACGGGGGTTTCCAGCGTATAGCGCAGCGCCGATAAGGCTCCGCGTGACCGCCAGGCACCACAGCTGCGGCGCGGCCCTGCCCACCCGGGCTCGATTAACCCCAAAAACTTACGCGTGGCGGCTGAAATCGAGGCCGGTGCGTTTTTGCGCCGCGTCGATGAGGCGGCTCGCAGCCGCATTGGCCCCTTCGAAGGCGCGCATTTCGTCCACATCCTCCATATGGCCGTCGCGCACGCGAATCCTGCCGTTGACGATGGTGAGCGAGGCATAGGGATCACTACCGGCCATCAGCAACGCGCCCAACGGGTCGAGTACGGCGCCCGCGAGCGACAGGCGGCGCAAGGGAAACGCCGCGACGTCGGCGGCCTTGCCCGGCGTAAGCTGGCCGATGTCATCGCGGCCGAGGGCGCGCGCGCCGCCGCGCGTCGCCATCCACAGCACGTCGGCCGGGGTCAGCCACTGTTCGGCGCCTTCGCCGTCCTCATAGCCGCCGACCCGGTGCAGCATCATCGCCAGGCGCATTTCGTTGAGCATATTGCTGGTGTCGCTACTGGCCGGGCCGTCCACGCCGAGGCCGACGTTGATACCGTGGGCGCGCCAGTGGCCGAGGCGCGCGGCCTTTTTGCCCAGACGGATGATGCAATGCGGGCAGTGCGCGATGCTGGCGCCGGCGCCAGCAATCGCCGTCATCTCTTCGCTGTCGAGCAGCGTCGCATGAGCGAACCAGGTGCGCTCCCACAGCCAGCCCGAATCGCGCAAAAACTCGATCGGCTTGCCGCCGCGCGCACGCATGATCTCGTGCTCATCGGGCCGCGGATCAAAATGCACGTGCAGGCCGCAATCGTTGGCGCGCGCCAGATCGGCAAAACGGCGCATGAACTGAGGCCGCAGGTAGGTCACGCTGGTCGGGCCTATCGCCACCTGCAACATCGAGCCCTCTGAGGTGTCGTGATAGCGGGCGATGGTTTTTTCCAACGCCGGAAAGAGTGTTTCTTCACGATCCAGAATGCGGTCAAGCTGCGCGCCCATCAGCGGGCGCAAGCGCGTTTCCAGGTCAGCCTCGACCGTGGGCATACCGCCGCGCGTCAGCACAAAGCGCATTCCAGCTTCGCGCACGCCGCGAATCTCCTCGGCCGCCATCTCGCCGTCCTGCTCGGGCATGAGGTAGGCAAAGTCGGCGTTGGTGGTGCAGCCCGATGTCAGCAGCTCGCAACTGTTGGCCAGCGCCGCCCAGTAATACGCGTCCGGATCGATTTCCGCCCAGACCGGATAGAGCGCGTACAGCCAGTCGAGTATCGAGGCGCGGTTGGCCAGCGGCACGGCACGCGTCAGCGTCTGGAACAGGTGATGGTGGATGTTCACAAAGCCCGGCGTAACCAGATGGCCGGCCATGGAAATTTCCTCGTCCACGACCATCGCCGGCGCCGGCTCGGGACCGACGGCCGCGATGCGCCCGTCCTCGATCAGCAGGTAACCGTTGCGAATGACACGCCTGGCATCATCACAAAGATGAATGGCGTCGGCGTGGCGTAGCAGCAAACGGGGCATGGGCTTGGGTCCCTCAGCGCCCAGCCAGCGCCATCAGCGTTTCAGCCAGCACACGCGCGCCGTCGCACAGGTCTTCGGGCGTGGCCGACTCCGCCTCGTTGTGGCTGATGCCGTCCTTGCAAGGAACGAAAATCATCGCTGCCGGGCAGACCCCGTGCAGGTAACGCGAATCATGGCCGGCCGCAGAAGGCAGGTCCATGCTGCGCAAGCCCAGGCGCTGCGCCGCGCCGCGCACCTCGTCCTGCATCGCCGCCGGAAACTCCAGCGGCCAGGCCGTGACCAGCTCCTCGACTTCAACCGCACAAGGCCCGGCGTTGGCGGTGCAAATGCCCGTCACGCGGTCGCCAAACTCACGCAGGCGCGACTCGCGCGGGTGGCGCAAATCAATCGAGAACAGCGCGTGCCCGGCCACCACCGAGGGTGCGTTGGGCTTGATCTCCAACCGGCCAACAGTGAACTTCACAATGTCCTCGTCATCGTGCATGGCGGCGGACAGCGCCTGGATCATGGCGGTGGCCGCGAGCAGCGCGTCCTTGCGCTCACGCAAGGCCGCCGTGCCGGCATGGGCGTCCTCACCGCTAACCGACACGCGAAAGGTGCGCTTGCCCTGTATGCCGGTGACCACGCCGATGCTGAAACCTTTTTGCTCCAGCACCGGCCCCTGCTCGATATGCGCCTCGACATAGGCGGCGACAGGCCGTCCGAGCGCGCGCTGCGGCACCTCCGGAAAGGCGTGCGCCATGTCGGCGAGGCCTTGCTCAACCGTGATCCCTTCAGCATCGCGCACCGGCAGGATGTCGCCAAGCGCCATGTCGCCGGCGTAGACGGCCGAGCCCATCATGCCCGGCGCGAAGCGCGAGCCCTCTTCGTTCATCCAGGCGACGATCTCGATCGGCCGCACCGGCGTTTGCCCGCTGTCGCAAATCGCCTGCACCGCCTCCAGCGCCGCGAGCACACCGTAGACGCCGTCAAACTTGCCGCCGGTGGGCTGGCTGTCGATATGCGAGCCGCTCAGCACCGGCGCGGCGGCCGGATCACGGCCTTCGAGGCGCAAAAAGAAATTGCCGGCGACGTCGCTGTAGGGCTTGAGGCCCAGGTCCGCCCCCCAGCCGATGAGTTCGCGCCTCGTGGCGATTTCGGCGGCGGACAGCGCCTGGCGATTGACGCCATTGGCGGCCGTCGCACCGTGCCGCGCCAGGAGCATGTGCCGTTCCCAGAGCCGGTCGCGGACGACATGGTCGGCGACGGATTTGCTCACGTGGTTTTCATGATCTGCTGCGGCAAGGCGCGCGGGTCGCGCGGCGCCCAGCGCCCGGCCTCGGCCTGCGCGATGAAGTCGGCGACAAAGCCGTTGAAGTACGCCGGTTCTTCGAGATTGAGCGTGTGCCCTGTTTTGGGCAGCACCAACAGGCCGCAGGCGGGAATAGTCTTTTTCATGAACAGGCCCGGCTGCAGGCAATGGTCGTCCTCGTCTCCCACCACCACCAGCGTCGGCACCATCATTTTCTTCAGCCGGTCTTCGAGGTCGTAAATGGAGGGTCGGCGCGCCTGCACGCCACGCATGGTATTGGCCGCGCCCAGCGAAGAATGCTCGCCAAGCTGCGTGGCAAACTCCTGCCAGCCACGCGGATCCTTGTTCTGGAACTGTACACGCGAGGCGCCGAGCGAATAGGTCTTGGCGAAGGTCTCGCTGCCCTGCATCTCGAACTGCCGCGCGACATCGAGCGAGACTTCGCGAAAATACGCCTCAAGCTGCTTTTCCGCGCCATAGCCGGCGCCCGCAACAACAAGCGACAGCGCGCGCTCCGGATGTTCAAGGCCAAAATGCAGCACGGCAAAGCCGCCCATCGACAGCCCCACCACATGCGCCTTGGCGATGCCGGCGGCGTCCATCACCGCAGCGATGTCCTCGACCGCGCGCAGTTGCGAATAAGCTTGGTCCGAAGCCGGCACCTCCGATGGCGGATAGCCACGCGCGGCAAAGGTGATGCAACGATGGCGGCGCGAGAAATAGCGCATCTGCAACTCCCAACTGCGGTGATCACCCCCGAACTCGTGCACGAACACGATCGGCGTGCCACTGCCGGCCTCTTCGTAGTACAGCTTCACACCGTCATCGGTCTTTGCGTATGCCATTTTGGAATCCGTGAATAAATCTGTTTTCAGGACGGCGCCGTCTCCGCATCAGGGCGTTTGCGTTGCACCTGTCCCGAAGACACAACAAACCGCAGGCGGCAACGCCGCTGCACGATTGCGCCATTCTAAAAGGCTTGGAAACCTAAAACCCGACCCCCTAAAACAACGGCCCCGGATTTTTGATGCCACGCGCGCGCTCCACCATGGCCGGCAACAGCGAACACAGCGCGTCGTTCCAGTCCTCGGGCACGGTCGTGGCTATTTTGACAAAGCGGTGGCCGAACTTGGGCGTGTGATAAGCGCCTTGCCGGATCATGATGCCCTCGGGGCGGAAGGCCTCGCACAAAGCCTCGGGCGTGATGCCCGCGTCAATACACTCGACCACAAGGAAATTCGCCTGCGATGGATAGACCGCCACCTTCATGCCGGGGATGCGCTTGACCGCCTCGTATATCTGCGCCTGATTCCGGCGCTGGCGGCGGTTGATGTCGGGCATCCACTCACCCTTGACCTTGAGGCCGGCGATGGCGGCGCGCTGCGAAATAACATTTGAGCCAAGATTATTCGGCGGCGAGGCGGCGAGGCGCTCGACCAGTTCGGGGTGCGCTATCAGCGCGCCGACACGCAGACCGGCAAGACCGAGCCACTTGGAAAAGCTGTAAATAGTAACGGTGCGTTCCGGATAGTAGCGGGCGGCCAGCGTGTGCTCGTCGGCAAAGTGCTTGTAAGTGGCGTCGTGCAGAAAATACGCACCAACACTACGCGCGATATCGGTGAAGGCCTTGATCTCTTCGGCGGTGTAACAGACGCCCAACGGATTGTTCGGGTCGACCAGATAGATGATGCGCGTCTTCTCGGTCACCGCCGCCTTCAGCTGCGCCACGGAGAGGCGGTAGTTATTTTCCGGACCGTAGATCGGGATCTCGATGACTTTCGCGCCGGAGGCCTTGGCGTACAGCATCGGCCATTTCCAGCCCGGGTCGGTGGTGACAAACTCCGAGCCCGGCTCGCACAGTGTGCGGCAGACGTTGTAGAGCGCCTCGACAGCGCCGTCGGTGACCAGCACCGCCGCGTCAGCAGCCGGCAAACCAAGATCCTCAAGGATTAGCGTGCGCAACTCCTCGATGCCTATGGGCGGCGCATACGCATGAAATTCCTCGGCGTCGATGGAATCGATCATCGCCTGGCGCACCGCCGGATGCGTCTTGAAATGGTTGGTATTCTGCCCGAACCACTTCAGGCCCGGCGTGTTGAACAGGCGGTCGAAATGCTGGTTGCGGACCTCGAAGTTTTTCATTTCTGCTCGCTCCGTTCCTTGATCACCGAACCGCGCGCGGCAATGCCGCCGTCTATGGTCACGATGGTGCCGGTGATATAGCCGGCGCGCGGCGAGGCCAGATAGACCATCAAGTCGGCGACCTCTTCGGCGCTCGCCGGCCGGCCGCCCGGATACATGTCGCGCAATTCGGTCCAGCGGCTCTCGTCGCCGTACCAATCGATGGCGCGGCGCTTATTGATCTTGACCATACGGTCGGTCTCGACCGGCCCGGGGTTGACGCCAACCACGCGCACGCCGAAGTCCAGGCTTTGCCCACCAAGGGCTTTGGTGAAGGCCATCAGCGCCGCATTGGCTGTGCTGCCGGCGATGTAGTTGGCGTCCCAGTTCTCGCCCGAGTTGCCGATATCGTTAATGATCACGCCGGAGCGGCGCGCCTTCATCGACTTGTACAACGCCTTGGTCAACAGGATGTAGCCAAACAGCTTGAGGTCGTAACCGCGGCGCCAGTCTTCCTCGGCCAGCGACTCAATCGGGCCGGACGGAATCTCGCCGGCGTTGTTGACGAGGATGTCGACGTTGGCACAGCGCTCGCCCAGCTCGGCGAGGCTCTCCGATTTGCCCAGGTCCATGACGTAGATGTCCACGGTCACGCCATGTTGTTTGCTGATCTCATCGCGGGCCGCCACGAGGGCGTCGCCCGAGCGTGCGGCAAGGTGCAGATTGCAACCTTCGGCGGCAAAGGCGCGCGCCGCCGCCAGACCGATTCCCTTCGATGCCCCGGTAATGAGCACCGACTGCCCCTTCAGCCGCAGATCCAATTTTTTCTCCAAAACGATGTATACGATCTTTAATGTATCGCATACAATCTTCCAATGTCAACGCAAAAGAAAGCCGGCACAGTGAAGGCGGCCGCGCTAAAAACCCCCGCGCCTAAGGTTCCAGCGGTTCCCGCGCTTAAGGTCAAGGCGCACGAACCGAAAACCCGCGTGCTGCACATCCGTGCCGCGATCGAACACGATATCATTTCGGGCAAGCTCACGCCGGGCATGAAGCTCGACGAAGAGGCGCTCGCCGCCAAGTACGGCGCCTCGCGCACACCGGTGCGCGAAGCCTTCCAGCAGCTCGCCTCGCAAGGCCACATCGAACTGCGGCCGCACATGGGTGCCTTTGTCGCGCAACTTGGCGTCAGCGAGCTCGGGCAGATGTTCGAGACCATGGCCTACCTCGAGGCGGCGTGCGCCGAACTCGCCGCGCTGCGCCACACCGAGGAGGACCGCCATCTGCTGGCCGACGCGCACGAGGCCTGTGTCAGGGCGGCGAAGAAAAAAGACCCGGACGCCTTTTACGACGCCAACGCGCTGTTCCACGAGCGCATCTACGCGGCAAGCCACAATGACTACCTGTGCGCCGACACGCTGCGGCTGCGCAACCGCCTTGAAGCCTACCGACGCGCCTCAACATTCCATGCCGGCCTGATGGCGCTCACCATCAAGGAGCATGAGAAAATCCTGCAGGCGATTCTCGACATGGACGGCGCGGCCGCATCAGGGCGGATGCGCGGCCACCTCGATACGCTGCGTGATGATGCTGTCTCGATGGCCAAGGCGCTCAAGTGCGTCACCGAGCACAAGGTGGCATGATGAACGCCGCTAAGCTGCTCGCTGCAATCGAAATTCCGGTCATCGATATCGGCACCCTAGTCGCCAAGGGCGATGACGACGCGATCGCCGATGTTGCCGCGCAGATTCGGGTGGCCTGCCTGGGCAGCGGCTTCTTCTATCTGGCCAACACCGGCGCCGATCCCGATGTGGTGGCGGGCGCGCTGGATGCAAACCGGCGCTTTCATGCGTTGCCAATCGAAGAAAAAATAAAGCTCAAGCGAAACACCTGGCACCGCGGTTATGTGCCGGTCGGCGGCAACATCTCGACTTCGTCGCAGCGCTTCGAGGCGGCGCGCCTACCCAACCAGATTGAGTCGTTCAACGCCCGTCATGAAGTCGATATTGCACATCCCGATTACAAAGTGAAAGCACTGCAAGGCCCCAACCAATGGCCGGAAGACCCCACTTTCAAGCGGGCTTTCCAGCGCTATGACGCGGCCGTGCGCGACCTCGGGCTGCGGCTGCTTCATCCGGTTGCGGTGGCGGTAGGCGAACGAAAGGACTTCTTTGACAGCTTCTTTTCACCGCCGTCGACCAACCTGAGAATGATGCACTATCCGCCCTCTCCGCCGGCACGGCCGGAGGACATGTTCGGCATCCATCCGCATACGGATTACGGTTTTCTAACCATCCTGACGCAGGATGGCGTCGGCGGGCTTCAGGTGCAACGACCCGATGGGTCGTGGATAGATGCACCGCGGATTCCCGACACCTTCGTGGTCAACGTCGGCGATATGCTGGCGCGCTGGACCAATAATGGTTTTAATTCGACACCACACCGCGTGATCAGTCCGCCGGAGTCGGTGGACCGCTACTCGATGGCGATGTTCTTCGATCCGAACGTGGATGCGCATATCAGTTGCCTGCCGCAATTTGTCGGGTCCGATGAGTCGCCCAAATACGCGCCAATCCGTTACGGCGATTATTATTCCATGCGTCTTGACACCAATTTTCAGCGCGTCGGCACGTCAGCGGCACTTCAAGCAGCCGGATGAAGCCGCCCCTGTGCCCGGTGCTGTGGCGGCAACGACCGGATCATGTGAAATTTTCGGGAGCGCTTAACCGATGACAACCATGAGTTCCATGCGTCGCACCGTCCTCAAGAGTCTGTTGATCGCCACAGGCGCAGGTCTGCTGCCCGCGACGGTACGGGGGCAGCAAGCCTATCCGAGCCGGCCAATCAAGCTGATCAGCCCGTGGACGGCTGGCGGCACAAGCGACATCGTGCTGCGCGCCTTTGCGGCGAGTGCGGCGAAATTTCTTGGCGGCACCATCATTGTCGAGAATAGAGCCGGCGCCGGCGGAACCCTAGGGGCCGTTGAGTTGGTCAACGCACGTCCGGACGGCTACACCCTGTCGCAGCTGGCGCTGAGTGTGCTAAGCGTGCCGCACATGCAAAAGGTGCAGTTCGACCCGCTCAAGGACATTACCTTCATCGCACGTGTCAGCGCCTACACCAATGGCCTGGTGGTACGTGCCGATTCGCCCGTCAAGACTGTCAAGGATCTGATGGACTACGCGCGAGCCAATCCAGGCAAATTTACCTACGCATCCTCGGGCGTCGGCTCATCGCCGCACCTGTCGGTGGAGGAGCTCGCCTTTCGCGGCGGAGTCGAATTCCAGCACATTCCGTACAAAGCCGATTCCGAAAGCCTGCAGGCGCTGCTCGGTGGCTCCGTCATGGGTATCAGCGGGTCCACCAGCTGGGGCCCGCAGGTTGACGCGGGAACCATGCGCCTGCTCGCCACTTACGGCAGCAAGCGCACCAAGCGCTGGCCCAACTCGCCAACGCTGCTTGAACTCGGTTACGCCGTGCCTGACACCCCCTTTGGGTTCGGCGGTCCCAAGGGCATGGACCCGGCGATTGTGGCGCGCCTTGAAGAAGCGTTCCGGCAGGCCTTGTCAGACCCGACTGTACTCGCCGTCCTTGACCGGAGCGACATGCCTGCGACTTTCATGTCCTCGCCCGAGTACACCAAGTCATCGTTTGAAATGTTCGAGGCGCAGCGCATCATGATCACACGGATGGGTTTGAAGGCATGAAGCGCTTCCGCAAAAGCAAAACGCCGGCAGGAGCCGGCGTTTTGCCCGCGCGAAAAAGCCCGCTGCTAGGCGGTGGCCCCTTCCTGCTCGACGCCGTTGACGGTGTCGATGGACTTGTACTCGGCCGGCGAAACGACCTCGACCATTTCGAGGTCATCGGACCAGCCGGTGACGCTATGCGCGAGGCCGGGCGGGATAACGTGGCAGGAGCCGGCCTTCAACGTGTGCTCGCCGTGGCCGATATAGTCAAACTTGACCCAACCCTTGATCACGTAGACGAAAAGAAAATCGATCTCGGTATGCTTGTGCTCGGGCACCGGCGCAATCGCCCCGGGCACACCCCTGATCACGTGCGCGTTGTAGTCGCCCCCGGTCGCTTCGCTGACACCGAGCTCGCGATAGACGAACTGGGGCCGCAGGCCGCCGCCTTCAAAATGCGTGTTCTCCGGGTGCGAAACCAGAAGTTTTTGCTTTGCTTTCGTTTTGGCCATGGCCGAGTCTCCGAGTGTAGAGCGAATAAGGTGAGTGGGGTGGAATGTGCCGATCAATATCCCACGCTAACACAGCGATGCCGCAACGCGCAATTCTCCGCAGCGGAGCCGGGATCTCGCGCGGCAGCCCAGGCAGCCGATCACAGGCCATCGCGCGGCGCGAAAAAATTGCAATGACCCAAACTAATGGCACTGGTTTTGTTAAAATATTTCAATACAATACGTACATTAAATTTCGCACCACTTTGTAGAACGCACTTCAATCCAGACGGCCGGCTTTCCCGCTTACTTTCCAGAAGGGACTCAACCATGAAGATAAAATTTTTCACCACAGCAGTCGCACTCGCCCTTGCCACCTTTGCCGGCACCACCGCCGCGCAGGAGACCGTCAAAATCGGCTTGGTGCAGCCGCTGACCGGTCCGGTCGCCTATGACGGCAATGGTTATGCCAACACCGTGAAAATGCTGGTTGAGGACGTCAACGCCAAGGGCGGCGTGCTCGGCAAGAAAATCGAACTCGT
The DNA here is from genome assembly GCA_945892985.1 of Bordetella parapertussis. GTDB lineage: Bacteria > Pseudomonadota > Gammaproteobacteria > Burkholderiales > SG8-39 > CAITSH01. The sequence continues at coordinate 69,347 of CAMDDU010000008.1, read as the reverse complement.
CGTTGAGGACGGCGCCTGCAACCCGGCGCAGTCAGTCAACGCCGCCGAGAAGCTGGTCACACGCGACAAGGTCGTCGCGCTGATCGGCGCCTTTTGCAGCACCTCCACCGCCGCCATGATGGAAGTGGCCCGCAAGCACAAGGTGCCGCACATCACCGCGGTGTCCACGGCAGCGCAACTGACCGAGCAGAACAACCCCTACTTCTTCCGCGCCGTCGCGACAACGCCGATGCTGGGCGAGGCCTTCGGCGGCGAACTGCCGGCGGCGATCAAGGGCAAGCGCTTTGCCTTCCTCGTCATCAACGATGACTGGGGCCGGTCCATGGTCGCCTCCTACCCGAAAAACCTCGAGAAGGCCGGCGGCACCGTCGTCGCCACCGAGTTCTTCCAGTCAAGCGAGCTGCAGTTCCTGTCGCTGATCACCAAGATAAAGTCCTCCAACCCGGATGCCATCGTGCTCGCCGCCAACTCGCAGCATGCGGCGGCGCTTTCAAAGCAGATCCGCGAGCTTGGCATCACCGTGCCGTTGATCGGCGAGGGTTCCTGGACGAGCGACAGCTACTTCAAACTGGCCGGTCCGGCCGCCGAGGGCGTGTATGGCCTGGTCGAGTACGTGTACACCATCAAGAACCCGATCAACGAAGCCTTCGTCAAGATGTCGCGTGACAAGCTCAAAGAGAACCCCTCCAAGTTCTCGGGTGCCGCACACACCGCGTTCAACGTCATGGTTGATGCCATCCGCCGCGCCGGTGCCGCCGATCCGGAGAAAATCCGCGCCGCACTGACGCAGACCAATTACAACGGTGCCGTCGGCAACATCCGCTTCAACGAGAAGAACCAGGCCTACGGTCAGGACGTGTACCTTGCGATCATCAAGGGCACCGTGCCCGAAGTGGTCAAGGTCGCCAAGATCTCCAAGCCCTGATCTGCATCTGGTAACCGGTAAGCACTAACGACAATGCGCAACTGATGGCCGACCTGGCTATTCTCGGGCAGCACCTGCTCAACGGCCTGCTCATAGGCTGTGCCTACGCGTTGATCGCGATCGGACTCACGATGATTTTCGGCGTGATGAACATCGCGAACTTCGCGCACGGCGAGTTCTACATGATCGGCGGCTTTGCGACGTTTTACCTGATCAGCCTGCTTAAGGTGAATTACTTTCTTGCGCTGCCGCTGGCGGTGGTGATCGTGGTGGTGCTCGCCATCATCATCCAGCAGGTTATTTTCAAGCGCCTGCGCGACGCGCCGGTGATGACGACTACGCTCGTCACCATCGGCCTGTCGCTGCTGCTCGAGCACCTCGCTCACCTGCTGTGGGGCCCGCAGCCACAGACCATCCCCAATCCGTTTCCGACGGCGCCAATGAGCTTTGCCGGCATTTACACCACGCCCTTGTACCTTTTTGCAATGGCCATAACCGCGGCGCTCATCGTCGTCGGCCATGTGCTGATCCAGCGCACGCGCATGGGCAAAGCCATGCGCGCGACCTTCCAGAACAAGGAGGCCGCGGCGCTGGTGGGCATACGCATTGACAGCATTTACCTCTACGCCTTCGGCTTTGGCGCGGCGCTGGCCGCGGCGGCCGGCGCCGTTCTGGGCGGTTTCATCCCGGTCGAGCCGACCATGGGCGGAGTGGCCACGCTAAAGGCCTTTGTCGTCGTCATTCTGGGCGGCATGGGCAGCTTTGTCGGCGCCATTGTCGGCGGCCTGCTGCTCGGCCTCGCCGAGGGCCTGGGCGCGGGTTACATGTCATCGGGCTGGAAGGACGCGATCGGCTTTGTCGCGGTGATCCTGCTGCTCTTGTTCCGGCCGGACGGGTTGTTCAAGCGTGGCTGACATCAAGCCAAAACCCCGCCATCCGCTCGCCCCGGCGGCCACCGCCCTCGTGCTGCTGGCGCTGTTCGCGCTGCCGCAGTTTGTGCGCAACGAGTACCTGCTGCACTTGTGCATCGTATCGGCGATATTCGTCATCATCGCGCTCGGCCTCAACCTCATTGTCGGCTACGTCGGCCAGTTGTCGCTCGCCCACGCGGCGTTTTTTGCGCTCGGCGCCTATGTGTCTGCGCTGCTATTCATCAAGTTCAAATGGTCGATGTGGCTAGGCCTGCCGGCGGCGGCCCTCATTACCGGCATTATCGCCTTTGCGCTCGGCTGGGTGATCCTGCGCGTGCGCGGGCACCGCTTTGTCATCATCACCGTCGCCTTCGCCGAGATCATGAAGCTGGTGGCGACCAACTGGATCGATGTCACACGTGGCTTCATGGGCCTGCCGGGGCTGACGATTCCGGCGCTCTACATCCCTGGCGTGGGCGCCATCGACTTGAGTTCCAAGGAGCGGTTTTACTACGTCGCGCTGACTGCCGCTATCCTCACCTTCTGGCTGTGTGCAAAGCTGGTGGGCTCGTCTATCGGACGTGCCTTTGTGCTGGTGCGTGAAAACGAGGTGCTGGCCGAGTCGCTGGGCATTTCGGCCTTTCGCTATTGCATGATCGCCTTTGTCGCCGGCGCGGCGATGGCCGGCGCCGCCGGTTCGCTGTACGGCCACTACGTCGGCTTTGTCAGCCCCGACCTGTTCAATTTTTCCTACATCACCATCATGCTGATCATGGTCATCCTGGGCGGCAAGGGCACGCTGATCGGGCCGGTGCTGGGCGCGGTGATCTTCACCTTCCTGCCCGAAATGCTGCGCGAGGCCTCGCATTACCGCATGGTGATTTTCGCCACCATCCTGATACTCGCCACCATGTTCATGCCGCGCGGCATCATCTTCCCGGTGATCGAAACCCTCGTGCCCAGGTTGTTGGGACGCTGGCGGGCCAAATCATGAGCGCGCTGCTCGACGTCAAGAATGTCTCGGTGCGCTTTGGCGGGCTGATGGCGCTAAAGGACATGAACCTCGCGGTGTCGGCGGGCGAGGTGCTGAGCGTGATCGGGCCCAATGGCGCCGGCAAGACGACGCTGTTCAACGTCATCACCGGCCGGGTGCGGCCAACCACGGGCGAGGTGCGTTTTCGCGACAAGCCCATCCACCAGATGCCGGCCTTTCGCATCGCGCAAATGGGCGTGGTGCGCACCTTCCAGAAAACCGAGGTGTTCGGCGTGCTGCCACTGGTCGAGGGCGTGCTCGCCGGCGCCCTCGCGCGCGGCGACGCCGACCCGGAGGCGCGCGCGCGCGAAGCCCTCGAGGCGGTGGGCCTCGCAGCAAAAATGCATTTGCGCGCCGACCAGTTGTCTTACGGCGACCAGCGCCTGCTCGAGATCGCGCAGGCGCTTGCGGCCAACCCCACCGTGCTGCTGCTCGACGAACCGGCCTCGGGCATGAACCACCAGGAGAGTGCGCAGATCGTTCGCCTGATAGGCGAACTGCGCACGCGCGGCTTTGCCATCGTGCTGGTAGAGCACAACATGCATGTGGTGATGCAGATTTCCGACCGCGTCATCGTGCTCAACTACGGCGAGAAAATCGCCGAAGGCAAGCCCGGCGCAGTGCGCGCCGACCGTAACGTCATTGAAGCCTACCTCGGTGTGCCGCAGGCCGCCGCCGCCTCTGATGCTGTCGCTCAATAACGTCACCCTGCACCGCGGCAACACGCGCGTACTCGACGGCGTGTCGCTGGAGGTCGCCGAAGGCGAGCTGGTGGCGTTGATAGGCGCCAACGGCGCCGGCAAGACCACGGTGCTGCGCACCGTGTCCGGCCTGCTCACACCCAGCGCCGGCAGCATCCATTTCCGCGGTCAGCCGATACACGGCGCCGACTCTGACGCCATTGTGCGCATGGGCATCGCCCACTGCCCCGAGGAGCGCAAGATCTGGCCGGAGATGTCGGTCTATGAGCACCTTGAGCTGGGCGCCTTTGTGCGCAAGCACGGCAAGGAGATCCACGAGGACATCGAACGCGTGTACGAGACCTTCCCCATCCTGAAAGAGCGCCGCAACCAGCTCGCCGGCACGCTGTCGGGCGGGCAACAGCAGATGGTCGCCATCGGCCGCGCGCTGATGTCGCGCCCGGCGCTGTGCATGTTCGACGAGCCCTCCATGGGCCTCGCGCCGATGATGGTCGAGACCATAGGCAACATGATCGCCGCCATCCGCAAGCAGGGCACCACGGTGCTGCTGGTGGAACAAAACGCCTCGCTCGCGCTGCGCCTCGCCGACCGCGCCTATGTGCTTGAGACCGGCCGCGTAATGCTGTCGGGCGAGGCCAAGACGTTGATGGCCGACCCGGAAGTGCATCGCGCCTATCTGGGCGGCTAGCGGGCGGCGGCACGGCGTCAGTCCATAGGCACGAAACCGTTTCAATCCGCGGCAACAAAAAAATCAGCAAAGGGGCACTGCCATGAAACTCGAATCCCTCACCGGCGCCGACACGCCCAAGCCAATGGCGCACTACTGCCAGGGCGTCACCGCCGGCGACACCATTTACGCCGCCGGCCAGATCGCCTCCGACTACAAGACCGGCGTACCGCCCGAGGCGCGCCAGGACCCGGCCTTTCCATATTACGGTTCGGACATCCAAAAGCAGGCGCGTTATGTCCTCAACAACATCCGCAGCGTGTTCAAGGCCGCGGGCGCCGACTTTACCGACGTGGTCAAGTCGCAGGTCTTTCTGACCGACCTCGATGATTTTCATTATTTCGACCAGGTATGGAAGGAGTTCTTCCCCTCACCGCCGCCGCGCACCACGGTACAGGTCAGCGGCCTGCTGGTTCCCGGCTGCAAGGTCGAGATCGACTTGTGGGGCGTCAAGCCGGCGGTGCCGCGCCAGACGGCAACCGGCGCCAGCACGCCCAAGCCGATGGCGCATTACACCCAGGGCGTGCTGATTGACGGCGTGTTGTACGCCGCCGGGCAGATCGCCTCGGACTACAAGACCGGCGTACCGCCCGAGGCGCGCCAGGACCCGGCCTTTCCGTACTACGGTTCGACCATCGCCAAGCAGACGCGCTACATCCTCAACAACCTGAAAAGCGTGTTCGACAACGCCGGCTGCGACTTCAAGGACGTGGTCAAGTCGCAGGTCTTTTTGACCGACCTCAACGATTTCTACAACTTCAACGAGGTGTGGAAGGAATTCTTCCCGTCGCCGCCGCCGCGCACCACGGTGCAGGTCAGCCGCTTGCTGGTACCGGGCTGCAAAATCGAAATCGATTTGTGGGGCGTCACGCCCGGCACCAAAAAGCAGGTCGTCAGCGACCCGCAATCGCCGCCGCCGGGCGCGCATTACTGTCAGGGCATGCTGGTCGGCGACACCTTGTACGCCGCGGGCCAGCTCGCCTCGGACCAGAAAACCGGCGTCGCGCCCGAGGCCATGCAGGACCCGGCCTTTCCGTTTTACGGCTCGGACATCCAGAAACAGACGCGCTACATCCTCAACAACTTCAAGCGGCTGTACGCCGCCGCCGGCTGCGAACTCAAGGACACCGTCAAGTCGCAGGTCTTCCTGACCGACCTCAATGATTTTTACTACTTCGACCAGGTGTGGAAGGAGTTCTTCCCGTCGCCGCCGCCGCGCACCACGCTTGAGGTCAGCGGACTGCTGGTGCCGGGCTGCAGGGTCGAGATCGACCTCACTGCGGTCAAGTCATGAACGGCTGCGGCGCCGACAAGACAAGCGCACTCGTATAGAGGAGAGGGAAATGACAATGGGCCCCACCGTGGCAGTTGAGCAGGAGCACTTCATTCCGGGCCTCGACCTCGGGCCGTATCTGCGCGGCGAAAAGGGCGCGCTTGATCCGCTGGCCGCTGCGCTGCGCGAAACCTGCGAGAAGGTCGGGTTTTTCTACATCAAGAACCACGGCATCCCGCAGGACCTCATCGACCGTACCTTCGCCGCTTCGAAGCGCATCCATGCGATGCCGGTTGCGGACAAAAAAGCCATCGCCATGAACGAGCAGAACATCGGCTACATGGGCGTAAACGAAAGCATACAAGGGCACTCCAAGGTCGAGGTCGCGCGCAAGCCCAATTACAACGAGTCGTTCTTTTTCATGCGCGACCGCAAACCCGACGACCCGGACGTAATGGCGAAAAAGCCTTTTCGCGGGCTCAATCTTTGGCCGGCCGACCTGCCGGGCTTTCGCGAAGACGCGCTCGCCTACCAAAGCGCGATGGAACAGCTGGGCATGAAAATGCTGCCGGTGGTGGCCCGCGCGCTGGACCTGCCCGTCGATTTTTTTCTTGATTATTTCAACCCGGCGAACCTGCAGACGCGCTTCCTGCACTACCCGATCCGCGACGAGTCGGTGCCCGACCAGTACGGCGCCGGCGCACACACCGACGCCGGTTTCCTGACCTTCCTAATGCAGCACGGCATCGGTGGCCTGCAAATCCGCAAAACCGACGGCACTTGGTTCGACGCGCCGGTGCTGCCGGGCAAATTCCTGATCAATACCGGCGACCTGCTCAGGCGCTGGACCAACGACCGCTGGCTGTCAACGCCCCACCGTGTGCTCAACCTGTCCGGTACCGACCGCTACTCCATCGCCTTTTTCTTCGGTCCGGACCTCGACCGCGTCATGTCCTGCCTGCCCAGTTGCCAGGGCCCGGACAACCCGGCGAAGCACCCGCCCATTAGCTACGCCCAATACAAGACCGAATTCGTCAAAGCCAATTACTTCAACCAGCAACGCAAGACCTGAGCCCCCCCACCTTTTCAGGAGCACCCATGCGCGCCCAACCGATCCGGAACATGAAGACTCTGCTGTCGAGCCTCGCCATCGCGGCCTGCGTGGCCGTTGCCGGCCTTCACGCCGGCGCGGCTGGCGCTCAAAGCTACCCGAGCAAGCCGGTGCACCTTATCGTCGGCTTCCCGCCGGGCGGCGCGGTGGATGGCCTGGCGCGCGTACTCGGGCCCAAACTGTCCGAGTTCCTCGGCCAGCAGGTGATCGTCGAGAACCGTCCGGGCGCCGCGGGCAACATCGCCACGGATTATGTCGCCAAGGCGCCAGCGGACGGTCACACCATCCTGCTGACCACCATAGGCCATGCCATTGCCCCCTCGCTCTCGCGTAAGCCGCCGTTTGACGCGATGGCAGACTTCGTGCCGGTGAGCCAGCTCATCGCTTCATCAATGATGATCGTGGCCATCCCCAAGTTGCCGGTAACTTCGCTCAAGGACGTCATCGCGCTCGCCAAATCCAAACCGGGCGCGCTCAACTATGGTTCCGCGGGTGCCGGCGATCCGCTTGGCCTGGCGATGGAGATGTTCAAGCTGGCGGCGGGCCTAGATATCGTGCCCATCCAGTACAAAGGCGTCGGCCCGACCTATGTCGCACTGCTGGCGGGCGAAGTGGATCTGGCGGTCATGCCCACCTCAACGTCGCTAGCCTACTTCAAGGCAGGCACGCTGCGCCCCATCGCGGTGGCCGGACTCAGGCGCTCTCTGGCCTTACCCGATGTGCCAACCATCGCCGAAAGCGGTTTCCCGGGGTTCGATTCGACCAACTGGCAGGGCCTGTTCGTCCCGGCAAAAACCCCGATCGACATCGCGCGGCGCATCCAGCGCGAAGCGGCCAGGGTCATCGCGCTGCCGGAAATCCGCGACCGCATGATCGCCGGCGGACAGGAGCCGATCGCCAGCACGCCCGAGGAATTCGAATTAAAGCTGAAGTCGGACGTCGCAAAATTCGCACGCATCATCAAGGAAGCAAAAATTCCGCTGCAGGACTGAGTGCACTTTTATTAGTCACCTGACAACCGGAGGGCAGACCATGAACTTCACATCCGTTCCCGTAATAGACATCGCGCCGTTCCTCTCGGGCGGTGCGGCGCAAAAGCGTGCCGTCGCCGAACAAATCCGGCGTGCCTGTGAGGAAATAGGCTTTTTCTCGATCAGCGGCCACGGCGTGTCGGAGACGCTGGTTGAGGAAGTGCGACAACTGTCGTTCGGCTTTTTCGCCCGGCCCATGCCTGCCAAGCGCGAGGTTGAGCGGCCGCCATCGAAGATCAGCCGCGGCTATTCCTGGGTCGGCGACCGCGGCCTGGCGTATTCCATGGGCGACAAGACACCGCCTGACCTGCAGGAGAGCTTTGGCATGGGGCCAATTTCGGCGGTGCCGCCGGAAATTGCCGGCACGCCCGCCGAGAAGGCGTTTTACTTCCGCAACCTCTGGCCCGCCGAGCCGCCGCGCTTCCGCGCCGCGTTCGAGGCGTATTACCTCGAGATGGAGCGCGTCGCGACCGAGGTGCTGCGCATTTTTGCCGTCGCGCTGGACCTCGAAGAGCACCACTTCGACAACAAGGTGGACAAGCACACGAGCACCATGCGCGCGATCCTCTACCCGCCGCTCACCACGACACCGGAGCCTGGCCAACTGCGCGCCGGCGCACATACCGACTATGGAACGGTGACCATGTTGCGCGGCGACGACGTGCCGGGCGGCCTGCAGGTGCAGCTCATCAACGGTGAATGGATAGACGTGCATCCGGTTCCGGGCACCTTTGTCTGCAACATCGGCGACCTGATGCGGCGCTGGACCAACGATCGCTGGACCTCGAACCAGCACCGCGTGGCGGTGCCCCCGCCGGAGTTTGCACACAATCAGCGACTGACGCTGGTGTTCTTCCACAATCCAAACTGCGACGCCGAAATTCGTTGCATTGACCCGAATGCGCCGGCCAGGCACGAACCGGTCATTTTTGGCGACTTTTACCTCGGCAAACACATGAAGGCCCAGCATCTCACTACGGCAGAAAAGGCCGGGGAGCTCGCCAAGACAGCGCGCTGACAGGGTGTTGAAAAAGGGGGCGATGCCCCCTTTAGATCCCCAGAATCAGGCTGTTGAGGGGGAAGCGTGAATCCCGGTTGCGATATGTTCATCTAGGATAGGTATTTTTCAACCGCCTGCTAACGTTCGGCCTTCACGCAAGGGCTGGGCGCAGAATCGTGGCGCGGCGTATGGTCGCTGCACCCACCCCTTGTTCGGGCAAGCGCTCGGGCGTGGGTGCAAGGTGCCCTGTCACCAGGCGCATCCGCCCTCGGTACGGCGCCCGCTTCTGGTAAATTCGCTGCTTCGCCTCTTCGTGCCCCTTCCCACTTGATTCGTCTTCTGCGCCTGTTACGTATCATTTCCGTAGCGCTTCGCTTCGGTCTCGAAGAGTTTTTGCTCGCCGCCACGCCCAGCGGCCGGCTCGCCGTGTTCATCCGCGCGGCGCTGCCGCGGCGCAGTTTTGCCCAGCCGCGCGCGGCGCGCCTGCGCCAGGCGCTGGAAGCGCTCGGCCCGATCTTCGTCAAGTTTGGCCAGGTGCTGTCGACGCGCCGCGACCTGCTGCCCGAGGACCTCGCCGAGGAGTTGGCCAAGCTGCAAGACCAGGTGCCGCCATTCCCCGCCGCCCATGCGCGCGCCGAAATCGAACGCGCCTTCGGTTACTCGATAGAAACCATCTTCACCGACTTCCAAGCCGAGCCGGTGGCCAGCGCCTCGGTGGCGCAGGTGCACTTTGCCGTGCTGCGCGATGGCCCCAACGCCGGCAGGGAAGTGGCGATCAAGATCCTGCGCCCGGGCATCGCGCCGCTAATCGACAAGGACGTCGCGCTGCTGGATATCGCCGCCGGCCTGATGGAGTCGCTGTGGGCCGACGGCAAACGCCTCAAACCGCGCGAGGTGGTGGGCGAATTCTCCAAGCACTTGCACGATGAGCTCGACCTGATGCGCGAAGCGGCCAACGCCTCGCAGCTGCGGCGCAATTTCGCCGGCTCGCCGCTGATGGCGGTGCCAGAAATTTACTGGGATTGGTGCCGCCCGACGGTGATGACGATGCAGCGCATGCACGGCACGCCGATCAGCCAAGTCGACAAGCTGCGCGCCAAGGGCGTGGATATTCCCGCACTCGCCCGCGCCGGTGTGGAGATCTTTTTCACGCAGGTGTTCCGCGACGGCTTTTTTCACGCCGACATGCACCCGGGCAACATCCAGGTCGCCACCGAAGAGGGCAAGTTGGGCCAGTACATCGCCCTCGATTTCGGCATCATGGGCACACTCACCGATACCGACAAACATTACCTCGCGCGCAACTTCCTCGCCTTCTTCAACCGCGACTACAAGCGCGTCGCCGAGGTCCACCTTGAGTCGGGTTGGGTGCCGCCCGACACGCGCGTCGACGAGCTCGAGGCGGCGATCCGTTCGGTGTGCGAGCCCATATTCGACCGTCCGCTGTCGCAGATCAAGTTCGGCATGGTGCTGCTGCGCCTGTTCCAGACCTCGCGCCGCTTTGGCGTGGAGATCCAGCCACAACTGGTGATGCTGCAAAAAACCCTGCTCAATATCGAGGGCCTGGGCCGCGATCTCGACCCCGGGCTCGACCTGTGGAAAACCGCCAAACCCTACCTCGAACGCTGGATGGACGAGCAGCTCGGCTGGCGCGGCCTGCTGCGCGCGCTCAAACAAGAGGCGCCAACCTGGGCGACGATGTTGCCGCAAGTACCGCGTCTCGCCCACCGCCTGCTGGCCGAAGACCGCGCCGGGCAGCTCGAGCGCGCCACCGCGCAACTGCTGCGGGAACAGGCGCGCCAATCGGGGGCGCTGGTGTGGATCGCAGTGCTGCTGGCGACGCAACTGGGCCTCCTAATTTACCTGTTGCTGCAATAGGTTTTCTGCATCAGGCTCGCTGTGCCCGCTTTGATGCGGCAGGTTTGAATGCACACCACGCCCGATTGCGCGTCAGATTGCGCGTCCGACGCGCCTCGCTATAATTCCCGCAGCGCTTTCCGCAAAGTTTTTTCACTACTTCTTTCCACAACGCAAGGGGCCCGCGGGCATGCTGATCACCTTTGTCGTGCTGTACCTGATCGTCTCCATAGGCATAGGCCTGTACGCCGGCTCGCGTGTCCACAACACCAAGGACTTCGCCGTCGCCGGCCGCCACCTGCCGCTGCCGGTGGTCACCGCCACGGTGTTTGCCACCTGGTTCGGCGCCGAGACGGTGCTGGGCATCTCCGCCACGTTCGTCAAGGACGGCCTCGGCGGCGTCGTCGCCGACCCCTTCGGCTCGTCGTTGTGCCTGATTTTTGCCGGCCTGTTTTTCGCTCGCAAGCTCTACCGCATGAACCTGCTGACCATAGGCGACTATTACCGCCAGCGCTACAACCGCCCGGTCGAGGTCGTGACCACGCTCTGCATCGTCGCCTCGTATCTCGGCTGGGTGTCGGCGCAGATCAAGGCGCTCGGCCTGGTGTTCAACGTCGTCACCGCCGGCATGATCAGCCAGCCGGCGGGCATGGTGCTGGGCGCGGGCATCGTGCTCACCTACACGGTGCTAGGGGGCATGCTGTCGGTGGCGGTGCTCGACTTCATCCAGATGATCGTCGTCATGGCCGGCATGCTCTTCATCGGCTGGGTCATCAGCGGTCTCACCGGCGGCGTTGGCGCGGTGATCGAGCACGCCTCCGCGGCGGGAAAACTGAGTTTTTTCCCGCAGGGCGGCTACGAGGTGTGGATTCCCTTCTTCGGCGCCTGGGTGACCATGATGCTCGGCTCCATCCCGCAACAGGACGTGTTCCAGCGCATCACCTCGGCCAAGGACGAGAACACCGCGGTGCGCGGCTCGGTGCTGGGCGGTTCGATTTACTTCTTTTTCGCCTTTGTGCCGATGTTTCTCGCCTACGCCGCGACCATGGTTGACCCCAAGGTGTTCGGCGCGCTGGTTGAAACCGACTCGCAACTGGTGCTGCCGACGCTGATCCTGCAGCACACGCCGGTGTTTGCGCAGGTGATTTTTTTTGGTGCCTTGCTGGCCGCCATCATGAGTTGTTCCTCGGCGACGCTGCTCGCGCCCTCGGTGTCGTTCTCCGAAAATATCGTCCGCGGCTTTGCGCCCAACATGAAAGACCACACACTGTTGCGCGTAATGCGCATCACCATCGTGGTCTTTGCCGGCATCGTGCTGGCGTTTGCGCTCAACAGCAAATCGACGATATTCCAGATGGTCGAGAGCGCCTACAAGATCACTCTGGTGGCGGCCTTCGTTCCCCTGGCCTTCGGGCTCTACTGGAAGCGCGCCACCACGCAGGGCGCCTACTACGCCATCGGCGCCGGCCTGCTGACCTGGATCCTGTTCGAAACACTGGTGCGAAGCGATATCTGGCCGGCGCAGCTGGTGGGCCTGCTCGCGGCCATCGCCGGCATGCTCATCGGCTCGCTGCTGCCGCAGCGCGTCGGCCACAAAGTGCCCGAACATCCCGCCCACGCCCACCATGCCGCCGCCTTCACCGAACACGTTCCGGGCCCGGGCTTGCATCACAACAAACCGCACTGACGCCAGGACACCAAGACACCAGGACACATGGACCGGCGGGCATCATCCCCCATGACAACAAGCTGGAAATGCCCGACTGGCGCGGGTTTGCAGGCGATCATACAAAACCGGCAGGGGCGCCCGGGCAGGCCCGGATTCCCCTGCACATTCAAACCAGCAACTTGTCCGGAGGAAACATGAAAACGAAAATGATTGTCACGAATATGGGAATGGCCTTGGCCGCACTGGCCGCACTGGCATTAGCGGCCACAGCGCTGGCGCAGCCCTACCCGAACAAACCGATACGGTTGATCGTCCCCTTCGCCGCCGGCGGCAATGTCGACATCACCGCACGCCAGATCGCGCCCGGCATGTCCGAACTGCTGGGGCGCAATGTCCTCGTCGAGAACCGCGTCGGCGCGGGCGGTATCATCGGCGCCGAGGTCGTGGCCAAATCCGCACCCGACGGCTACACGCTGATGATGGGATCGAACAGCACGGTGAGCGTGGCGCCCAGTCTGTATCCGAAGATCTCGTATCACCCGGTGCGCGATTTCGCGCCGGTCAGTCTGGTGGCGACCACGCCGTTCGTGCTGGTGGTGCACCCTTCGCTCCCGGCGAAAACCGTGGCGGAGTTGATCGCGCTGGCCAAGGCCTCGCCGGGCAAGATCAGCATGGCCTCGGGCGGCACCGGCAGCTCCAACCATCTCGTCGGCGAGCTGTTCCAGGCGATAACCGGCACGCGCTTCATCCACGTCCCGTACAAGGGCGGCGGCCCGGCCGGTGTGGACCTCGTCGCCGGTCAGGTCAACCTGCTGTTCGACCAGCTCTCCAGTTCGGTCGCGGCCATCAAGTCGGGAAAAATACGCGCGCTCGCCGTAACCTCCGAAACGCGCAATGCGCTGCTGCCGGATGTTCCGACAATGAAGGAATCCGGTGTGTCCGATTACGTGGTGACCAACATCACCGGTGTGCTCGCGCCGGCCGGCACACCCGCCGATATTATTGAAAAGCTCAACGCCGCCATCGCCAAGGTGCTGACCATGCCCGCTACGCGCGAGCGCTTCGCCGGCATCGCGCTGGACCCGTCGCCAAGCACGGCGGAACAATTCTCCGCTTACATCAAGGAAGATTTCGCGCGTTGGACCAAGGTCGTGAAGGACGCCGACATCAAGCTCGACTGAACGCACCGGCGGTGCAGCAACGCCGACCGGGACGCGCGCGATTGATTTGACCCTCGTTCAGGGTTACCATCGACGCGTTCGCTTCCGCCGGCTTGGCACAGGCTTTACACCGGAAGTGCCGCGGAAAAACGAGGTCGGCAAGTGGACCAAGGTCGTCAAAGAATCCGGTGCAAAAATCGACTAGGATCGCCATGACCACGACACCACCCGGCTTCGCGCCGCCCCGCTTCACAGCGCCCGACTGCGCGCCGCACGACCCCGCGCCCAAACGAGCGGCCGAGGCCCTGCCCGCGCACGCCTGCGATGTGCACGCGCACGTCTGCGGCCCGCAAAACCGCTACCCGCTGATCGCCGAGCGGCTCTACACGCCGCCGGAGGCGAGCCCGCAGGACTACCGGCACATGCTCGACGTCCTGGGCATCGAGCGCGGCGTGCTGGTACAGCCGAGCATTTATGGCAATGACAACCGCGCCATGCTCGATGCACTGGCGCTCGATCCCAAGCGCCTGCGCGGCGTGGCCGTCGTGCCCTTCGACGCACCGCAGACCGAACTGGAGCGCCTGCACGCGGCCGGCGTGCGCGGCCTGCGCGCCAACATCGTCGACCTCAAGACCAACAAGGGCCAGCTGCCACTCGATGAGCTGCGCGCGCTGGCACAACGCATCAAGCCCATGGGCTGGCACATCGAATTCCTGATGCACGTCAACGAGTTTCCGCAGCTCGACCAACAGCTCGCGGACTTTCCGGTGGACATGGTGTTCGGGCATCTGGGCTATGTGCCGGTGGCCGCAGGCTTGGAGACGCCCGGCTTTGCCGCGCTGCTGCGCCTGATGCGCGACGGCAAGGCATGGGTGAAACTCACCGCGCCTTACCGCCTCACGCTGAGCGCCATGCCCTACCCGGACACGACACCCTTCGCGCAGGCGCTGGCCGACGCGGTGCCCGAGCGCCTGATGTGGGGCAGCGACTGGCCGCACGTATTCATCAAATCGGCGATGCCCAACGACGGTGACCTCTTGGAGGTGTTTTCAAAATGCTTCCCCGACGCGGCAATGCGCAAACGCATTCTTGTGGACAACCCGGCAAAGGTCTATGACTTCCAAGCTTAAAGAAAAAATGCGCCGTGGCGAGGTCGCCATCGCGGTCAACATAGGCGGGCACAACGCCGACATCATCGAGCCCCTGGCCAAGCTGGGCGCCGATGTCGCCTTCATCGATTGCGAGCGTACCGGCATAGGCCTGGACGCCGCCACCGACCTGATCCGCGCCTCGCGCGCCGCCGGCCTGCCCTGCGTGGTGCGCAGCTGGTCCAAGGCGCCCGAGGTGCTGGTGCGCTACCTTGACCGCAAGGTCGACGGCATCGTCGTGCCGCACGTCGATTCGGCCGAGGAGGCGGCGGCCATCGTCGAGCTCGTGCGCTACGCCTGCGGCGATGCCGCGGCGAACAAACTGGTGGTGGTGCAAATCGAGACCAAAGCCGCCGTCAAGCAGGCCGGCGCAATGGCAGCGGTGCCCGGCGTGGACGTCATCCTCATCGGCCCCAACGACCTTTCCTACGAGATGACCGGCAAGCGCGGCGCGCGCACCCCCGATGTCGAGCAGGCCATCGCCGAGGTGGCGGCGCACATGCGCGCGGCGGGCCGGCCCTTCGGCATGCCCGGTCGGTTCGCCGACATTGCGGCCTTCCGCGCCCTTGGCGCGACCTTTTTGTACTATCCGGTCGAGTGGCTGTTCGAGCGCGCGATGGAAGAGCTCAAACGCGCGGTGACGGCGCCACGCTAAGCGCCGGTGGCGGCCGCGACTACATGGAAAAAATAAACCTGCGCTTTGCGCCCTGATGCGAATACCCGCGCCAGGCAAGGAGGAAACCGGCTTGCTCGATCCGTTCGAGGGTCTTTCACTCGATCGCATCGTCACGCCGGCCACGCTGCAGCAGTTTGAATCTGCGGCAAGCGAGATCCGCGCCGAAAAAATCGTCGGCTTTGATTCCGAATCAAAGCCGGTGTTCCTCAAGACCACGGTCAACAACGGCCCGCACGTCGTGCAGTTTGCCACGCGCAGCAAGGCCTTCCTGTTTCAACTGCACCGCGAGGAGGGCCGGCGCCTGCTGGCCGAACTGCTCGCCTCCGAGGACGTGCTCAAGGTCGGCTTTGGCCTCGGGTCGGATCGCAGCCATATTCAGAACAAACTCGGCGTGACCATGGGCGCCTTGCTCGACCTGAACAGCGTATTCTCAAAAAACGGCTACCGCGGCAGCACCGGCGTGCGCGCCGGCGTGGCCATCGTGCTTGGCCGGAAATTCCACAAATCCAAACGGGTGACCACCTCCAACTGGGCGGCCGCGCAACTCGATGACAGGCAGCGGCTCTACGCCGCGAACGATGCCTATGCCGCGCTGTGCGTCTTCAACGGCCTCAATCGCCTGCGCGATGGCGCACTGCCGGCCGCGACGAGCGCGGCATCAATCGAGGGGGACCATGGCGACGCGGCCTGAGGAAAATAAGCTCGACCGCATCGTCGCCGAGGCGCGCCGTGCGCGCGATCTGCGCGAGCAGGGCTACCGCGCGCAAGCGATGAAACTCTATCCGCATGTCTGCGGCCGTTGCGCGCGCGCGTTCGCCGGCACCGACCTGCGCATGCTCACCGTGCACCACAAAGACGGCAACCACGACAACAACCCGCCCAACGGCAGCAACTGGGAGCTGTTGTGCCTCTACTGCCACGACAACGAACATTCGCGCCTGCTCGAGCACGCCGGCCGCGATGGCGCCGGGGCTGGTGCCTCGGATCGCAAGGCCGGCGGCACCAACGCGGCCACGCACCGGCCCTTTGCCGCCCTCGAAGGCCTGCTCAAACCCAAGCCGGACAAATAAAACCGCCCGCCGCCGCGCCGGCCTGGTCGCAACAACAATCTGAAAACACCCGTCTGGCGCGACTTTTCAGTCGACGCATTCAGGGCACAAGGATCACGCGGCAAAAGTTACACTTATCACACTGCTCACGCCGGATGTACCGGCGCCGCGCAACCTGGTTCACGCACGCACACTCTCGCAAAGGCATCCCTCATGGCGCTAAGCTGGCTTTCGGTATTGCAAAACGTTCCCTGGAAAGAAGTCATGAGCAACGCGCCCGCCGTTGCCGACGGCGCGAAAAAACTGTGGACGACCATCGCCAAGAAAATGCCGCCCGCCGCGCCAAGTACAGCCCCCACGCCGGATGCGCCGGCCGACGCACCCTTTGCCGGCGAAATCGCCGAACTACAGGCGCACATCGGCGCGCTCGAGGCCGCCACCGCGACCCTGCACGAACAGTTGCTCGCCACCTCCGGCGTGATCAAGACCCTCGCCGAGCAGAACACCCAGTTAATCGCCCGCATCGAAGCCACCCGCCGCCGCGTGCTGTGGCTCACCGTCGTCACGGGCGCAAGCGCGCTCATCGCCGCTTCAAGCCTGCTACTGAACCTGCTGCACTAAGCCGCAACCTAAACCGCAACCCAAGCCACAACATCCGGCCCCGGCACGTGGCAGAGCACCAGTCGCCGCCGCCGCGGGTTACGCCCCAAACCGCAGTCCCCTGCCCTACCCTGCCGCAGCTTGGCCTGGCACGAGAATCAACACAAAAATCCCAAAATTGAGAAAACATGTTTATTTTGGGACAACGCACACCTATAATGCATTTTCTAGACTAGATAATCTGGGGCGGAGGCCCGAAAACTATGTCCAATCATGATAATGCGAGCTGCGCGGTCGTCGTCGACAGCCCCGGCTCCGGCCATTCCCCCGCCGAATGTCCGGCCGAAGAAAGTCTTTGTCCAATACTCTCCCACGAATGGGTCAACGACGAATACAAGCATATGGTCGTCAAGGCCACACCCAAGGCGCTGGCGGCACAACCAGGACAGTTTTTCCATTTGCTCTGCCCCTCGCCCGACGAGGGCGAGCTCTGGTTTCGCCGTCCTCAAAGCCTTTATCGCGTTGACCGATCAAAAGGACACATCGAGTTTCTTTACAAGGTAGTCGGCCGCGGCACCAAGGGCATGGCCGGAATGAAACCGGGGGAAAGCCTCAATATGTTCGGGCCCCTGGGCATCGGCTTCAAGCTGGATCCCGGCTGGAAAAACATCGTCGTGCTTGGTCGCGGGGTCGGGCTGGCGACGATGGCCCCCATCTCGCAGACCGCCAGCGAGGCCGGCGTGCGGGTGACCGCAATCCTCAGCGCACGCAGCGACGAACTGGCACTGGCTGCGGACTTGTTCGAACAATCCGGCACTGTCATCAAGGTGCTTGACACCGATGGCAGCAGCTCGGTCGAGAACGTCGAGGCGATTCTTGCCCGGCTGATCGCCGAAAAGAAGGCCGATGCATTTTTCACCTGCGGTTCAAACCGGCATTTGCAGTTGATGAAACGCCTGGGCAAGCAACACGGCATCCCCGGCCAGGCTGCGATTGAACAGATCATGGCGTGCGGGCTCGGGCCTTGTTATATCTGCGTGCGGACATTTGAAGTCAACGGAAAAAAAGAAATGCGTCGCGTATGTGTCGAGGGGCCTGTTTTTGATCTGCAGGAGTGCATGGGATGGTAAATCTCAAGGTTAATGTCGGCGGCGTCGACCTGCCGAACCCAATCATGCCGGCGTCCGGCACTTTCTCAACTGAATTTTCGAAGGTAATCGACCTGAACCGGCTCGGCGCCCTCGTGGCCAAGACCGTGTCGCGCAATTACCGGCAGGGCAACCCGCCACCACGCGTTTCCGAAATTGAAGCCGGCATGATCAATTCCATCGGCCTGCCGACCAAGGGGTTGAAGTATTTTCAGGATGTCCAGGTGGGCGAATACAAACGCTTTACCCCCCCCCTTGTGTGCAGCATTTCTGCCGAAACCGTGGAGGACTTTGCCGACATGGCGCGGGATGTGAGCATCGAGGGCGTTGATGCCATCGAAATCAACATCTCCTGCCCCACCCGCAAGCCCGGCGGCGGCAATTTCGCGCTCAATGAAGAACACACTTACAAAGTGGTGAAACTTTGCCGGGCCGCAACGAGCAAACCCTTGTGGGCCAAACTATCGCCCAATGCGGGTGAAATCACCGCCGTAGCCGAAGCGGCGGAGCGGGCCGGGGCGGACGCGCTGACCGTCTCAAATACCATGCTGGGCCTGAAAATCAATATCGAAACGCGCCTCTCCATGATCGGCAACGGCTACGGCGGCATTTCCGGACCCGGTATGAAGCCGATCATCCTGCGCATGGTCAATGAATGCTCAAAAGCGGTGAAAATCCCCATCATCGGCTGCGGTGGCATCATGAAAGTGGACGATGTGGTTGAATACATGCTCGCCGGCGCGGCAGCGGTGCAAGTGGGCTACCTCAGCTTCCGCAATCCCACCGGCATGATTGCGCTGATCGAGGGGCTGGAAAAATGGTGCGAAGCCCACGGCATTCACAATGTGTCCGAACTGACCGGTGCCATGGTAGACCATCCGCCACGCGATACCTACGAAGCGGGCATGCGCGGAATCAGCTAGGTGCCTGAAAGGCGGGGGCGCGTCCCCCGCCTGCGCGGATAAAACACATAATATCGTTCCAAGGATAGGGAGGCGACAATGACCGAACGCATCACGATACGAAAGCCGGACGACTGGCATCTCCATGTTCGGGACGATGCGATGCTCAGGGCCTCCCTGCCCTATACCGCGCGTTACTTTGGCCGTGCCATCATCATGCCGAACCTGCTGCCGCCGGTGGCCACAGTCAAGGCGGCGGTCGCCTACCGCGAACGCATCATGCAGGCGCGACCGCCAGGTTCGACGTTTCTACCGCTGATGACCTGCTACCTGACCGACGACACCGACCCGGATGAAGTCGAACGCGGGTTCCGCAGCGGCGTGTTTACCGCCTGCAAGCTCTATCCGGCCAACATCACCACCAATTCGGCCGCCGGCGTGAGTGACTTCAACAGGCTTAGGCGTGTGCTCGAACGGCTGGAAAAAATCGGCATGCCCTTCCTGGTGCACGGTGAAGAAATCGACCCGACCGTGGACGTGTTTGATCGCGAGACGGTGTTCATAGAACGCCGCCTGATTCCCTGGATAAAGGACTTCCCGGGCCTCAAGGTCGTGCTCGAGCACGTATCGTCAAAAATCGGCGTGGATTTCGTGCGTAGCGCTGCGCCGCAGGTCGGGGCGACCATAACCCCCTACCACCTCGCGCTGAACCGCACCGACTGGCTCGGCTGGGGTCTGCGGCCATACATGTATTGCGCGCCCTGCATCAAGACAGAAAGCGACCGGCTCGCACTCGTCGACGCTGCGACTTCAGGTGATGCGTGCTTTTTTCTCGGCACCGATTCGGCGCCCCATTCGGTCAAGAAAAAACTAAGCATCGTCGGTGCAGCCGGGTTGTTTAATTCGCCTGTGGCGATAGAAAGTTACACGCGCATTTTCGCCAAGGCCGGCGCGCTATCGCGACTGGAAGCATTTGCCTCGCTCAACGGGCCGCGCCACTATGGCCTGGAACCGAACACCGAAACCATCACTCTGGAAGCGTCCAACTGGACGGCCCCGGAGGAGATTTTGGTGGAGGGTCCGGAAGAGCGCGCCCTCGTTTACCGCGGCGGCGAAACCATTGATTGGCGGGTGGTATCCGCTTAAACGCACGCCAAATGGCGGCACATCGCCAGGAGCGGTATGGAATTCGATAATGAACTGGACGTGCCCTTGCCTGTCGGGGAGACCTGGCGGGTGCTGCTCGACATCGAGCGCATCGCCACCTGCCTGCCAGGTGCCGAACTGACTGAAGTTATCGACGACAAAACCTACGCGGGCAAAGTCGCGGTACGGCTTGGCCCGATTGCCTTGTCGCTGGTCGGGCAGGCCACGTTCGAATCGATTGATCATGCGGCACACAGCGCCCGCGTCAGGGCAACCGGCAAGGATCCCAAGGGGCGTGGCGGCACCGACTCGGTAATAGATTTCCATCTGGAACCCACAGCCACAGGCACCAAAGTGCTGATTCACACCAATGTCGCCTTATCGGGCACGGTCGCGCAATACGGACGCGGCTCCGGTGTTATCCAGACCTTCGCCTCGCAGTTGATCGGGCAGTTCGGCCAGGCACTCCGGGCACAGCTGGCACAGACTCAAGCAGCGGCAGCATCCGGGGGGGTACAGACAGAAACCACGGAAACCAAACCAAGCAAAGTCAAGCCGATCTCCGGCCTCTCGCTGATCATCAAGACCTTGTGGCTTTGGTTCACACACAAATTGCGGCGATGAAACCGGCCAAGTTCGTCCACCACACGCCCTCAACCATCGCACAGGCCATCGCCTTGCTGGCAGAGTTGGCCCCGCAGGACGGGCGCATTCTGGCCGGCGGGCAAAGCCTGGTGCCGGCCATGGCGCTGCGCCTGGCGCAGCCGGCGCACCTGATCGACATCAACGGCGTGGCCGGCCTCGATCGCCTGGCCGTGGATGGTAACGCGCTATCGATAGGCGCCTGCGTGCGTCATGCCGCGTTTCAACGCCCCCCGGTTCAGGGACCACTAGGCGCATTGCTGGCAACCGTGGTGCGCCACATCGCGCACTATCCGATCCGGACACGCGGCACATTTTGCGGCAGCCTCGCCAATGCCGATCCGGCCTCCGAATGGTGCCTAGTCGCCGCAACACTTGATGCAGAATTAGTGGCAGGCAGCACTCGCGGCATGCGCCACATTCCCGCGCGCGACTATTTTCAAGGTGTAATGTCCACCGCTCTGGAAGCGGACGAATTGCTGGCGGAAGTCCGCCTTCCGCTGCCGGCCGTCGGTACTCGCACCGGCTTTTATGAATTCAATCGCAGAGCCGGAGATTTCGCGCTGGCGATGGCGCTGGTGCTTTATCGCCTTGAGGGCGGGGTCATCGTCGATGCCCATGTCGGCGTGGGCGGCGTCGAAGCCCATCCGCGACGCATCAGCGCCGCAGAAAAGGCGCTGAACGGTCGCGCAGAATCCGCCGACACATTCGCCGCAGCGGCCGATGCGGTGGCCGACGCCATACTACCTATCGAAGAGCAGCCGGAAGCCGCGACTTACAAACGCGGCCTTGCCGCCACGGTCACGCGCCGCGCTTTGGAGAGCGCCGCCCAAAACCGGCACGAAAATACCGGGGCGGTGCAGTAATGAACGATAAAACAGCGCTTACTCTGACCGTCAACGGCCGCCCCTACGAGGTCAGCGTCGAACCACGGCTGACGTTGGCCGATGTGCTGCGCGATCACTGCGGCCTTACCGGGACAAATTCAGGCTGCGAACACGGCGTGTGCGGATCCTGCACCGTACTTGTTGATGACACCCCCGTTCGCGCCTGCCTGATGTTCGCGGTTCAGGCGCGGGGGCGCCGGGTCCGAACCGTCGAGGGACTGGCCACCGGCGATCAGCTGCACCCGCTGCAGCAGGCCTTCATCGAACACCACGCCCTGCAGTGCGGCTTTTGCACGCCCGGGTTTTTGATGCTCGCGACAGGCGTGCTTGAGGCTGATCCGCACATCAGCGATGAGGACCTGCTGGACACCCTGTCATCCAACCTTTGCCGCTGCACCGGTTACCAGAATATCGTCAAAGCGGTACGCGCGGCAGCCGCGCAAATGCGCACACTGCGCATGCCAGCTGGAACGCCGCCTTGAACATGCCGCACACACCGCCGCTTATCGAGGCTACGGTCATTGGACGATCGGTAACCCGGCTCGAGGATCTGCCGCTGGTCACCGGGCAGGCGCGCTTTGCCGCCGGCGTGTCCTTCCCGCGGCAGTTGCACATGTGCGTCGTACGCTCGAGTCACGCACACGGGAGAATCATCTCCATCGATACTGCCAGCGCACTGTCCGACCCGCGCTGCGTCGCCGCCTGGACCGCGACCGATGTTGCAACCGTGCCGCCAATCGAGACACGCGCCACGCGCATCAAAGGCCTGGACCCGTACCGGCAGCCGATTCTTGCCACAGGTGTAGTGCGCTATGTGGGCGAACCGGTTGCCGTCGTATTCGCCGAAACCGCCTACGACGCCGAAGATCTGGCGGAAAAAGTGGCGGTCAATATAGAAGCCCTTCCTGTGCTGCTATCCGCGCTTTCGCCGGTGGCAAGTTTTCTGCCAGGCTTGGATACCGAACCGACGGTCATCCGCAAAGCCTACGGCGACATCGACGCCGCGTTCGCTGCGGCGCACAGCGTGATCGAACTGGAAGTTTCCATTGGCCGGCATTCGGGTGTGCCGCTGGAAACGCGGGGGGCCATCGCCCGCTACGATGCCGCGCGGGACTTGCTTGAGTTGCACGGCGCGGCCAAACGGCCCCACCCCAATCGCGACCTGCTGGCACGCATGCTCGGGCGCAGTCCCTCCTCCATCCACCTGTATGAAGGCCATGTCGGCGGCGGCTTCGGTGTGCGGGGCGAAATTTACCCCGAGGATGTGCTGGTTTGCCTGGGCGCATTGCGCCTGAAGCGGCCGGTGAAATGGATAGAAGACCGGCGCGAAAACTTGATGGCCTGCAATCATTCGCGTGAACAGACGCACCGGGTTCGCGCCGCGGTCGATCCGGACGGACGCATTCTCGCCATAGACGATGAATTCTTCCACGATCAGGGCGCCTATGTCCGGACACACGGCGCGCGCGTGGCCGATATGACCGCCGGGATGCTGCCCGGCCCCTATCGCGTACCCGCTTACCGCGCAGTCGGGCATTTCCGTCTTACCAACAAAACGCCGGCCGCCACTTATCGGGCACCCGGCCGCTTCGAGGCCACATTCGTTTGCGAACGCCTTCTTGACGCAATCGCCGCGCGCAACGGACTGGATCGCGTCGAAGTGCGGCGACGCAACCTGATCAGCCGCGCCGAAATGCCCTACCAGCGAGACATGCAGGTACTTGACACCGACCTGGTGCTCGATTCGGGCGATTACGCGCTGCTCCTGGACCGCACGCTGGAACGCTTCAACTGGACGCAGATACAGCAGCAACTCGCCGCACGCCGCGCCGCAGGCGAGGCCGTCGGCGTCGGCTTGGGCATGTTCGTCGAAAAAAGCGGCCTGGGCCCGGTCGATGGTGTGCGTATCTGCATCGACACCACCGGCACGGTCGAAGTGATAACCGGATCCTCTTCACTCGGGCAGGGCGTTGAAACGGTAATCGCACAAATCGCCGCAGAAACACTGGGCGTCGATTACCGCAGGGTGCGCGTGGTACACGGACGCACCGACCGCATCGACCACGGCTTTGGCGCCCACGCTTCGCGGGCCACCGTCATGACCGGCTCGGCGACACGAATTGCCGCCCTCAAAGTACGGGAGAAGGCATTACGCGTCGCTGTCGACGCAATACCCGGGGCCACGGCGGACGCGCTTGAAATCGTCGATGGCATAGTCCGCGTCAGAATGGGGACGCAACACGCCGGGGGCACGGCATTGACCCTCGGCGAAATCGCCAGCCGCCTTGCGCCGGCAGCAGCCATCGCCGCCGGCTACGAACCGGGCTTAAGTGCTGAAGGTTGGTTTCAGTCAGAGCACATGACTTATCCCTATGGCGTGCATATCGCCATCGTGCGGGTCGACCGCGAAACGGGCGGCGTCACTGTGGAAGCTTATATGGTCGGCTACGACATCGGCCGCGCGGTCAATCCGATGCTGGTCGAAGGACAAATCACCGGCGGCGTGGTGCAGGGGTTGGGCGGCGCCCTGTTCGAAGAGTTTTTGTACGATGCGGACGGCTCGCCGCTCTCGGTCACCTTCGCCGACTACATGATGCCAACGCTCCAAGAGGTTCCGCCGATTGAAGTGCTGATAACCGAGGATGCGCCCAGCCCGCTCAATCCCCTCGGCGTCAAGGGCGCGGGTGAGGCCGGCATCAACGCTGTTGGAGCCGCCATCGCCTCAGCCATAGACGATGCCCTCGGGGCGGCCGGTACGGTGGATCGCATTCCGGTTACGCCCCAACGCCTCAAGGCAAAGTTGGCCGCCAAAAGCTAAAGCCGCAAGGCTGGCAAAAAAAATTTGAAGATATTGGCACTTGCTTATACTTATCGTCGTCTCGCAAAACAACACCTTAAGGAAAGACTGCATCGACATGGACAAAATGCATAAGAAACCGCATCAGCGCCGCCGCGTACCCACGCTTGCCCTCATCTGGTGCGCCGCCACCGCCGCTATCTCACTCCTCGCACCCGCGGCAACAGCGGCCGGCTTTCCCGAGCGCGCGATCCAGATCATCGTGCCCTACCCCCCGGGAGGTGCAACCGACACCCTGGCGCGCACCATCGGTCAGAAAATATCTGAATCACTAAACCAGCCTGTGGTCGTTGAAAATCGTCCGGGTGCCAGCGGTAACATCGGCATGCAGGCGGCGGCGCGTGCGCCAGCCGACGGCTACACCATCCTGTTCTCAGCCGTTTCTGATGCCGGCATTTACAAGGCAGCCTCACCTTCACAGTCACAGTCGGCACACCTCCTCCGCGACTTTGCGCCGCTCGCCGGCGTCGCCACAGCACCCCACATCCTGGTGATCCCGGATGCGCTGCCAATCCAAAATCTCAAAGAGCTCATTGCCTACCTGAAGGCAGCACCGGGCAAATACAATTTTGCATCGATCGGCATTGGCACCCTTTCACATCTGGAAGGCGAGCTCCTCATGCTCACGGCAGGCGTCAACATTGTTCACATCCCCTACAAGGGCGGCGCACAAGCCTTGATCGACCTGCTCTCCGGCAACAGCAGTCTGATGTTTCTGAGCGGACCCAATGCAATGCCCCATGTCAAATCGGGAAAATTACGCGTGTTGGCGGTGGCCGGAAACCAGCGCCTGCCAAGTCTGCCCAATGTGCCCACCATCGAAGAGGGTGGCGTAAAGGGGTTCGAAGCCAACAATTTGTTTGGCTTTAATGTGCCCAAAGGCACGCCGGCCGCAACCATCGGCATACTGACAAAGGCCATTGAGGCGGCACTGGCCGCCCCGGATGTGCGACAGCGGCTGGAGACACAAGGCCTGATTCCGAAGTATTCCAGCCCCGAAGAATTTGGCCGCATGACCGAAAATGATTTCCGGGTACTGGAATCAATCGTCAAAAGCGCAAAGATCAAGCTCGAATGACAGCAATCGGGCTTACTTATACCGAGGCTGCTTTATGGTAACGCTTGATCAAGCCATCAATACGAGCAGGCGGGTGGCGCCTACAGAAGCATTTTCCGAGGCCGGCTATCAGCTTGAGCAACAGCGGGTTTTCAGACGGAGCTGGCTTTTTGTCGGGCACGAATCACTAATCCCGGCAAAAAGCGACTATTTCGCGAGCTATATGGCGGAAGATCCAGTAATCGTTCAACGCGACCGCCAAGGCGAGGTTCGCGTTTTTCTGAATCGTTGCCGTCACAGAGGCAATGCCCTGAACGTCCATGACCGCGGCAATACCGTGGCATTTTCGTGCAGCTATCACGGCTGGACCTACTCAGACGGTGCGCTGACAGGCGTGCCTATGGTGCGCGACGCCTATCGCGGCGAACTTGACCGAAGCGCGCTGGCTCTCGTCGAGGCGCGCACGCAAGTGTATGGCGGCCTGATATTCGCCAGCTGGGACGCGAACATCATCTCGCTTGACGACTACCTGGGCGACGCGCGTTGGTGGCTTGAACACTTTCTTTTACGCGACGATCTGGGTGGCCTTCAGGTCATCCCGGGGCAACAGCGCTATATTGTGCCGACAAACTGGAAACTGCCCGCCGAGAATTTCGCCGGAGACTACTATCATTTTGCCGCCACCCACGGATCGGTACTCACGGCTCTGGCAAACAATCACGATACGCGTATTGCGGCAACCGGGGCAACCGCTAAAAAAGATGAAAATTCCCCGTATTTTTGCGTCGCTGCCAACCACAAACGCGGTGTTGCACATGGCTTCTATGAGGTCAGTTCGGGCGATGCGCCGCGCGCGCAGGACATGGCCATCGCTGGACGCCTAGGCGCCGAGGCGATCGAGTGGGTACATGAGCGGGAGCGGCGTTTGGACGAGCGGCTCAAATTATTTCCGAAACGCCCCTACAGTTTCCATGTCGCCAACATTTTCCCAAATTTCGCATTGATCGGGATTGGCAGTGCATTCTATGGGAAGGGACTCATCCTGCACCACCCACGAGGCGCAAACCGGACCGAAGCATGGGTTTGGTGTGCGGTCGAAAAAAATGCGCCGGAAATAGTAAAAAAACACCAGCGCTTCGTGCTGATGCAACGACAGGCTGCCGCTGGCATGGTGGCGCCGGATGACCATGAAAATTTCGAACGCATCAACGAAACCCTTTCTTCCGGCCTTGCGCGCGAGCTGCCTTTTCATTACGACATGGCCATCGGGCATGAAGATGAGGACCCGCGGCCTGCCGAATGGGGCAGTCAGCCAGCATGGCCGGGCAAACTGGGGCCGCAGGTCAGCGAAATCGTGCAGCGTGATTTCTACCGGCATTGGAATCAAATGATGGCAAAAGCATAACCATGGCGATTACGCCAGAACTGCATAGGCAAATCGAATTGTTTCTTTATGCCGAAGCCCTTGCGCTTGAAGACAATCGCCTCGACGACTGGCTGGAATATTTTGACGATGATGTGCACTATTGGATGCCTGTACGCGAAACAATCGAAGGCGGATCTCAGGGCGCCGCATCCGCTGATACGTTTTCGCTGTTCGATGACGACAAATCGTCGCTGCAACTGCGGGTGCTCCGCATAAAGACCGGCGGCGCACACGCCGAGGTACCTTTGTCTGTGACCCAGCGCCTGATAACTAATATCATTCCTTTGCCTGGCGCTCAAACGGATATGTTCAATGTGCGTTCAACTTTCATGGTGTATCAGGAGCGCCGTGGATTGCACGGCACGACATTTTTCGGAGCCCGTCAGGATGTGCTGCGCGCCAAGGCAGGGGTATTGCGCATAGCCCGTCGCAAAATTGAATTGGCACAGGCCGTTCTTCCAACCACGTTATCGATTTTTTTCTAATGTCGCATCAAAACTCAAAATATAAGGTGGTCAATTGAAGCCCCCGCGTTTCGGATACCACGACCCCGAAACCGTCGGCGAGGTCGTTCAGCTGCTCGGCACGCTCGAGAACAACAAGCTGCTGGCTGGCGGCCAGTCGCTCATGGCGATGCTGAACATGCGCTACCTGCTTCCGGACCACCTCATCGACTTGAATCGCGTCACCGCCCTCGACTATTTGCGCGAATCGGGTGGCACGCTGCAAATCGGCGCCATGACCCGGCAAAGCGACATGGAGTTTTCCGCGCTGGTTCGAAAAAACTGCCCGCTAATGGACGAAGCGCTGCCACACATCGGACACCGACAAACCCGCAACCGCGGCACCCTCGGCGGATCGCTCTGCCAGCTCGATCCTTCAGCCGAACTGGTCACGGTCGCCGCAGCGCTTGATGCCAATGTCACCATTTGCGGCCCGCAAGGCGAGCGAAATGTCGCATTCGCTGATTTCCCGCTCGGTTACATGACGCCGGCGGTCGAGCCGGATGAACTGCTGACTGGCGTGCAGTTTCCGATATGGAAGGCCGGACACGGCTACGCATTTGTAGAATTCGCCCGGCGCCACGGTGACTACGCCGTGGTCTCGGCGGCAGCGCTTCTCGAGGAGAATGCCGAGGGCAAGGTGACCCGCGTTGCGCTCGCCCTGGGCGGTGCCACAGCGGTCCCGCTGCGGATGACCGCCATTGAACAAGCCCTGCTCGGAAACACGGTGTCGGAGTCCCTGCTGCGCGAGCTGTGCGAGACCTGCCGGGAGATTGATGCCATGGCGGATGTGCATTCGCCCGCATCCTACCGCCGGCAATTGGCCGCATCCTTGTCCCGCCGCGCACTGTTGCTGGCACACGAGCGTGCCGTTGCGGCGCGCCGGACGCCGCCATTGGCCAAAGGCGACAATCAGTCTGGAGAAAACCGTTCATGAGCGAACACAGGGACATCGACATCACAGTCAATGGCACACACCACAGGCAGTCAGTTCCGGTTCGTATGACGCTGGCAGATTTTCTTCGCGGGCGGCTAAAGTTGACTGGAACACATCTGGGCTGTGAACACGGCGTATGTGGCGCCTGTACCGTGCTGGTCAACGGCCGCTCCGCGCGCTCCTGCCTGATGCTGGCCGTGCAGGCCAACGGCCGCGAAGTGACCTCCGTCGAGGGCATCGCCCCCGCGCCAGACCAGTTGCATCCGTTACAACAGGCCTTTATTGACAATCATGGTCTGCAATGCGGTTTTTGCACGCCAGGCCTGCTGACCACGCTCATCGAATTTTTGCGCGACAACCCGGATCCGACCGAACGCGAGGTGCGCGTCGCAATATCCGGCAATCTGTGCCGCTGCACCGGCTACGAAGGTATTGTTGCCGCGGCGCTCGATGCGGCACGGCGCATGCGCGCCGGCAACGGCCAAGCCGGCGGAGCGAGCGCATGACGAGCACCCGCACTTTCGGGCAAAGCGTCAAACGCCTCGAAGACCCTGACCTGTTACGCGGCAAGGGCCGCTTTGTCGACGACATCAGCCTGCCAGGCATGCTGGAGGCCGCTTTTGTGCGCAGCCCACACGCACACGCTTCAATCCGCGCCATAGACAAGACCGCGGCACTGGCCCTGCCCGGAGTGCATGCAGTGCTCACGATGGCCGACCTGAGGCCCTTCCTCAAGGCCGAGCGCCTCGCCGTTGCGCTACCGAGCCCGAGTTTCATCCAATACCTGGACCGCCCGATTCTGGCAATCGACGAGGTGGTGCACGTTGGCGAGGCCGTTGCCGTGATCATTGCCGACGACCGCTATATCGCAGAGGACGCCGCGACGCTGCTCGACATTGACTATCAAACCCTGCCGGTCGCATCCGATTGCCGCGACGCGCTCGCCCCCGGCGCGCCCCTGGTACACCGCCGCTCGCCCCACAATTTACTGGCCGAATTTGACATGGGCTACGGCGACGTCACGCAGGCTTTCGCCAAAGCCAGGCACGTGTTTCGCGAAGCGCTATGGCAACACCGCGGCGGAAGCCATTCCATTGAATGCCGGGGTGTCGTGGCCGTGCACGACGCCGCCCAGGACAGGCTTACGGTATGGAGTTCGACACAAACGCCGCATACCGCGATGCGCATGCTCACCTCGCTGCTGGGGCGTGATGAAAACCAGGTGCGGGTGATCACGCCTGATGTCGGCGGGGGCTTTGGTCCCAAGCTGGTGTTTTATCCGGAAGACGTGACGATCGCGATCGCCGCCATGCTGCTCGATCGCCCGGTAAAGTGGATTGAGGACAGGCGCGAACATTTTGTCGCAACCACACAAGAGCGCGACCAGTACTGGGATATTGAAATCGCCGTCGACGGCGATGCGCGCATTCTGGGCGTGCGCGGCGCCATCATCCATGATCACGGCGCCTACACGGCGCGCGGACTCAACGTTCCGCAGCAGTCGGCGACGGCAGTCGCCCTGCAATATGTCATTCCGGCCTATGCCATGAACGTAAAGGTGGCGCTGAGCAACAAAGTGCCGGTCACCCCGGTGCGCGGTGCCGGCACCCCGCAGGGCACTTTTGCCATTGAGCGGCTGCTTGACCGGATTGCAGCGGAATTAGGCTTAGACCGGGCAGAGGTGCGCCGGCGCAACATCGTGAGTGCCGACAAGATGCCTTACTCGATACCGATGAAAACACGCGGTGGCATCCCGATTGTGCTCGACAGTGGCGACTACCTGAAATGCCAGCAACAGGTGCTGGCACACATCGGCTGGGACGATTTCCCGGCGCGCCAGGCGGCAGCGCTCGCGGCGGGCCGCCATATCGGTATCGGCCTGGGAAATTTTGTCGAAGCCACCGGGCGCGGGCCCTTCGAGGCGGTCACCGTCAAGGTCGGCCCCTCCGGAAGGGTTCATATCTATTCGGGTGCGGCTGCCATGGGTCAGGGCACCAAAACCATGCTGGCACAGGTGGTGGCCGAGCAACTGGGCGGCGCGATGGAAAACATGACCGTCACGACAGGCGACACCGCGGCGATTTCGATGGGAATCGGCGGCTTTAACAGCCGACTTGCGGTGATGGCCGGGTCTTCGGCCCACGTCGCTGCCGTCAAGGTGCGTGAAAAGGCGCTGCATATCGCCAGCCACCTGCTTGAGGCATCACCGCATGATCTCGACATCGAGGGCGATGAAATTTATATCAAGGGTGTGCGCGAAAAATCGGTGCGCCTGGCCGATGTCGCGCTGAGCGTCGCCGGCATGCCAGGCTACCAGCTTCCGCCAGGCGTGACACCTGGCCTTGAAGCCACCGAACATGTCGTCATGGACGCGATGACCTACGCCAACGGTTGCGCCGCCAGCGAGGTCGAAGTCGACGTCGAAACCGGTGCGGTCAAGATTCTGCGCTTTGTCATCGGCCACGACTGCGGGCGCGTGATCAACCCGATGCTGGTGCAAGGACAGTTGCTCGGAGGGGTCGCGCATGGCATCGGCAACACCCTGTTCGAGTGGATGGGGTTCGATGAAAACGCCCAGCCGGTCACCACGAATCTGGGCGACTACCTTCTGATCACCGCCACTGAAATGCCCGCGATTGAAGTGGTGCATTTTGAGTCGCCGACATCGCTCAACCCGCTCGGCGTCAAGGGTGTGGGCGAGGCCGGTGTGATGCCTGCTGCGGCGGCCCTGGTTTCAGCGATAGAAAACGCACTGAAGCCCTTCGGTGTCCACCTCGCGCAAACGCCGATATTCCCGGCAAAACTCGTAGAACTAATCGAACAAGGCCGGCAAAAACAGGCCGCGTGATGCGGCCCATCAACTGGAGTTATAAATGATAAAAAACACCACGCGCTTGAAACACCGGCTGGGGGTGGCTTGCGCCACGCTAGTAATATTCGCGGCAACCATCAACTCACAACCCGCCTGGTCGCAATCGGCCGCACAAACCGCGGCCTATCCGAGCCGCACGGTCCGGATGATCGTCGCATTTACAGCCGGGGGAATCGCCGACACCGTCGCACGCATCGTCGGGCAGAGACTAACCGCGCGTCTGGGCCAGCCGGTGGTGGTGGAAAACCGCGCCGGTGCGGGTGGCATATTGGGCGCCAAGGTGGTCGCAGCGGCGGCGCCCGATGGCTACACCATCCTCGTCACCACCACCTCCATCGCGGTCAACGCCAGCAACTCCAAGGAAGGCGTCGACCCGGTGGTGCAACTTACCCCGGTATCCATCGCCGCCAGTACACCGACCATTTTCATCGCGCCTGCGTCGGCAAAGGAGACCAACCTTCTTGACTATGTGCGCAACGCAAAACAGTCGCGCGTCACCTTCGCCTCGGCCGGAGTCGGTACGGCCGAACACCTGGCAGCGGAATATGTATTCAAAAGCCTCCCCGGAATCGCCGCCACGCACGTGCCCTATCAAGGGGGTGCGCCGGTCAACGCCGCCGTGGTCAGCCAACACGTTGATCTCGCCTCAACCACCTACCCTACGGCCGCGCCGTACCTGCGTCAGGGCTCAATACGCGCCCTCGCGGTCGCCAGCCGCACCCGCATGACGCTGCTGCCCGATGTCCCGACGCTGGTCGAGGCCGGATTTCCGGAGCTTCACGTCGCCTCCTGGATCGGATTTTTCGTTCCGCCTGGAACGCCCCCGGACCTGGTGCAAAAACTCAATGCCGAGATCAACCAGGTTCTGAACGAGGCCGACTCCAAAGAACGCCTGAGAACAATCGGCATGGATCCACAGCTACTCAGCCAACCCGAGTTCGCCAAATACGTCAAAGAAGAAGTCGTCAAATGGGAACGCCTGATCAAAGCCACCGGCATCACCCCGAACTAAAAATGGCACGTTGCATTCAGCCCGAGTAGTGACAAGAGGAGGCACAGTAAATGTCTGAGCTGTTATCTGACCCTAAAAATCCCCTGCGTAATTACTGGCACGCGGTAGCACTCAGCAGCGATGTGAAGAATAAACCCATCGCAACCACCCTTATGGACGAAGACCTAGTTCTCTGGCGAACTGAAACAGGGGTCAGTGCGCTCGAGGACCGCTGCGTACATCGCGGCACACGTTTGTCACTTGGCTGGGTAGAAAAAAATCGATTGCTCTGTCCATATCACGGCTGGGAGTATGACAGTGGCGGCGTCGTCAAGGTCATTCCCTCAACCCCACCAGAGCAGCCGATTCCATCTAAAGCACGCGTCGGCGCTTATCATTGCGCCGAACGCTATGGGCTTATCTTCGTCTGCTTGGGGGAACCAAAACAACCGCTATACGAAGTGCCTGAATTTGAGCGAGAGGACTTCAAGTGCCATATAGTCGGCCCCGTCATATGGCAGGCGGACGCTGGACGCTCGCTAGAAAATTTCATGGACGAAGCCCATCTACCTTGGGCGCATCCGGATATGCTGGGCAACCGCGACAACATTCCCGTAGTAAGCGCGCGCAAGGTGGAGGAGCAAGATGGTGCGTTCTATTTTGAATGTCAGTCGGAAGTGGGCAACCGTCTCAACCCGGACAAACTGACCATCAATCGGCTCACTTATCACATTACTCTGCCCTACACGCTGTACCATGAAAACATATACCCAAACGGCGATCGTGTCATCGATTTGTTCTTCTCAACGCCGATCTCCGAAGCAAAGTGCGCCCGCTACATGGTAGTGGCACGCAATTTTGGGCTCGAACACCCGCCTGATAAATTCATCGCCTTCACCCAAAAAATATGGGAACAAGATCGTATTCTGATCGAAAGTCAGCGCCCGGTGAGGCTGCCTATCGACTGGAACAAGGAGTTGCATTTACGCGGACCCGATGGGCCTTCTGTTACGTACCGCAAAATGCTGGCAGCGCTTTCCCCTGCTGACAAAACCTAAAACACAGTCGCTCAAATGAACCCGGCCTCGATAAATACGGACTTCGAACTCGTGCTTCGCCACAGCGGATATAGGCTTCAGGTTCCAGCTGAATTGTCTATCCTTGAGGCGATCGAAGAGATTGGAATACAGTGGCCCAACTCCTGTCGTGAAGGCATATGCGGTACCTGCGAAGCCACCGTGGCAAAAGGTAAGCCTGATCATCGCGATAAAGTCCTCACACAAGCGGAACGATCAGTAGGTACGACTATGATGATCTGCGTATCCCGTTCGCTTGAGCCTGTTCTGGAGCTTGACCTGTGAAATCACAAAGCACCGGAGTAAGCGGGACAAATAGCGTGTTTTTTAATGTACGGCACATTTCGGAGGGGTTGGCATGAGCTACTTACAAGGTATTCACGCATTAGCGATGACTCTCAGCGTCGCACTCATTTCGCCGCTTAGTGATGCGCAAGCGCAGTCATACCCCGAAAAAGCCGTACGCCTGATAGTGCCTTTCACGGCTGGGGGTGGCGCTGACAACCTCGGCAGAATCATCGGCGAGCAGATGCAAAAATCGCTAGGGCAGCCGTTCATTGTCGATAACAGACCGGGCGGTGGCGCTAACATCGGCCATGATATTGTTGCGCGCGCGGCACCAGACGGCTATACGCTGATAGTAGCCACCAATTCGCTACCCATCAATCAGTCGTTGTACAAGAACCTGCCGTTCAACGCGATAGGTAGCTTCACTCCGATCATCCTGCTCGCGACCAGCCCTATCGTTATCGGTGGACGTGCATCGCTCCCTGTCAACTCGATGGCAGAGGTCATCACATATGCAAAAAGAGACCGGCTAACATTCTCATCGTGCGGCGTCGCTTCCATCTATCACATGGTGGGAGAGCGCATAAATGCGGCGGCCGGAACCAAAATAGCCCACATTCCCTACAAAGGCTGCTCTCAAGCTTTGCCCGATGTCCTTGGCGGGCAGGTCGATCTTTTTGTCAATGCACTGCCCAATGTGCTGCCCCTTATAAAAAGCGGGAAATTGAAAGTTTTTGCGGTAACCGAAACCCAGCGCACGCCGCTGGCACCAGAGATTGCGACATTCTCTGAGGCAACTGGATTGCCGACCTTATCAGCGCAAGGATGGTATTCGATTATGGGGCCGGCTGGCCTGCCCCTAGAGGTTGTCGCTAAGATAAACCGGGCCGCCAATGACGCGCTGGCATCCGCAGAGGTCAGACTCAAGCTGAGGAGCCAGCTCTACGACATCAAAGGTGGCACGCCGCAAGAACTCGCCCACTTGATCAAATCCGACATGGATGCCGCCGCGCAAGTAATCAAATCGGCCAATATTCAACCCGAATAAGAAACGCCCCACCATGCAACTGAATCAACTCTCCGCCGTAGAAATCGCGCGATTGACCCGCAGCGGGGAAATCAGCGTGGAGCAGGTGGTGGGCGACTGCCTCGCGCATATCGCCGCGCGCGAGCCGGTGGTAAAGGCCTGGGCGGTGTTCGATGCCGAGAGCGCCCTGCGACAGGCGCGCGATCTGGATCGCAACAGCAACGGCGTCAAAGGCCCGCTGCACGGGGTTCCGGTCGGGGTCAAAGACGTGATCGACACCTTCGACATGCGAACCGAGATGGGATCCCCCATATACGCAGGTCATCAACCCCGCGCCGATGCCGCCTGCGTTGCCTTGGTGCGCGCCGCAGGTGCGGTCATTTTGGGTAAAACCGTCACCGCCGAATTCGCCGGTGTGTTTCCGGGCGCGACAACCAATCCGCATAATCCCCTGCACACGCCCGGCGGCTCATCGAGCGGGTCGGCCGCGGCGGTTGCCGACCACATGACGACGGTCGCCTTCGGTACGCAAACCGGCGGCTCGGTGCTGCGGCCCGCATCGTTTTGCGGCATCGTCGGCTTCAAACCCACGTTCGGGCGCTATAACCCGGTCGGTGTAAAGCCGGCGGCGGTCAGCTTCGATACCATCGGCCTGCTCGCCCGCAACCTCGAGGACATCGAGTTGTTCGACTGTGTGCTGGTGGGCAGGCCGGTGCCGGCCCCGGTTGCAATCCCGATACCGCGCGTCGGCATCTGCCGCACTCATTTATGGCCACTCGCGAAGGCCGAAACAATCGAAGCAATAGACCTGGCCGCCAGCCGCCTGACAGCTGCCGGAGCGCGCGTCATCGAAGTCGATCTACCGGCCGTGTTTGCCGATCTGACTGCAGCACGCGCGCTTATCAACGGCTACGAACGCGCACGAGCCATGGCGCATGAGTGGCACCGCCATCGCGACATGCTAAGCACACCGATGCTGCGCGCGGTGGAGTTGGGATTTGGCATGTCCCATGAACAATATACCGGCGCGCTGGCCCTCGCAGAACGATGCCGGGGACTACTCGATACCATGTTTGAGCGCGTTGACGTGCTGCTTACACCCTGTGTTCCTGGCGAAGCCCCCGCGGGCCTGGCCTCGGCCGGCGATCCGCGCTTCCAGGAACTGTGGACCCTCTTGCATACCCCGTCACTCACACTGCCATCACATGCCGGCCCGCAACAATTGCCGGTCGGCGTACAGCTTGTAGGCAGACGCACCGAAGACCAGCGGCTGCTGCAAATCGCACGCTGGATCTGGGCGCAAATAGGCAGTGCCAAACAGGATGTCATGCCGGCAAGCCAATAGCCTGGCCGGGGGCGGGCTCCCGTGTTTTTATGTAAAGATGTCGCGTTTCAAAACCACCCACATGCGAGGTTTCCCTGAATGGGCTTTCGATTTGACGACATCGGCAACCGCCTGAAAGCCTTCCGGCTGGGTTCGGGCCTCACCTCCGAAGAAATCGCGAAACGCCTGGGCATTTCGCGGGCGGCACTTTACCGTTTCGAAAAAGGCGAGCTCTCTAAAATCGAAACGCTTGAACGGCTTTCAGAGTTGCTGGGGGTGTCGATACCGACACTGCTGGGCGTTGGTGTCGAGTACATTGCCTCCGCCGTCAGTTATTTCGAGCGGGTCCGCCAGATCGAGGAAACGGCGGAACACATCATCGTCCTGTCCGGGCCCATTTCCTACCTGCTCGCCTCGGATACCTTCGACGACAAACTGGCCGATGTTTTGAAAGAAAGCATCCCCGTCCGATACGACGGCCATGCGAAAGCGGTCAAGGATGTCGATGAAATCATGCTGATCCTGGCGCAGCGCAAGCAAACATTCAACCGACGCCGGCCGGGCATTGTCAATCTTGTTTCCTCGATAGAAATAGAACGCTTCCTGCGTGACGGACTGGCGGGGAAGTCCAGCCTCACCGATGCGCAGCGCACACAACGACGCGCGCTGGCGAAGGTCGAGGTCGCGCACCTGGTACGCATGATCGAAGAAGAGCCGATCGGCATCCAGATCGGCGTCGTACCCGACACACTGCCCC
Organism: Bordetella parapertussis; assembly: GCA_945892985.1. Lineage (GTDB taxonomy): Bacteria > Pseudomonadota > Gammaproteobacteria > Burkholderiales > SG8-39 > CAITSH01. The sequence continues at coordinate 32,636 of CAMDDU010000008.1, read as the reverse complement.
ACACCGGCTTTCAAATATTCCGGCAACCGGACCGGCAACTGCTCAGCCTGAGCCCGTTCCGGCTGGGCGAACAGCCCAATATACGCGTCGGGGTGGCGATGATCACGGCAGCACCCGAAGCGCTGGCACTGCACCACAAAGCAGTCGACGAAATGTGGCAGCGTGCATTAAAAAGCACCACAGCCGCAAAATTCCTGCGCGAGCTGATGGCCAAGCACAAGCCTTGACCCCACCGCGGTAGCGCTGCCATCCGGAACACCAGACATGCGTCGCATCTGCCCCGTCACACCATGACTGCGCAAACACGAATGATTAGTGACAGCATTGGCTTTTTCAGTCAATATTGATAATAAGATTATTCTCGGTAATTAAGAATAATCTCCAAAAATATCAAACAGGATCAATCAGGGGATAAAATGACCGAAAAGGTGTGGGATCAATTCCTGACCGAACGCGACCGCGCGGTATTTGCGGCGTCGGGCTACGGCGCCCATGCGGGCTTTGGAAAGAGACCGGCGCTGTTGGTGGTTGATGTGAGCTACGCCTTTTGCGGCGAAAAGCCCGAGCCGATCCTCGAATCAATCAAGACCTGGCGCAACTCCTGCGGAGAAGATGCGTGGGTGGGCATTGCCGCAATTCGCCAACTCATAGACGAAGCCCATCACAAAGCCCTGCCCGTGATCTACACAACCGGCAGCTATCGCGAGGACAACTGGGATTCGGGCTCCTGGCGCTGGAAAAATGCCCGCAACAAAGAAGACATTCAGCAGCCCGGCAGCGTCGATGGAAACGAGATTGTCGCAGCGATCAAGCCCGGCCCCGGTGATATTGTCGTGCTCAAACAAAAGCCCTCGGGGTTTTTCGGCAGCAATCTCGCCTCTTATCTCACGCTGCTCGGATGCGACAGTCTCATCATCACCGGAACCACGACATCGGGCTGCGTTAGATCCACGGTCATTGATGCCTTCAGCATGAACTACCGCGTCGCCGTGGTGGAGGAGGCCTGCTTTGACCGATCGCAGGCGAGCCATGCCATGAGTCTTTGCGACATGCACGCGAAGTATGCTGACGTTATCCCTCTCGAAGAGGCCCTCGGCCACATGCGGCAGCTGCCACAAGGCTTGTTCGAACTTCCATAATCTTCAAAAGCTTTGCACGCACCATCCAGTCCGGAACAAACCGGCATCCATTAAATCAGGAGGTAACACATGAACATGACAAGAAAAGGTAGTCTGATATGCGCAATGTTCGCGGCAGCCTTTGGCTTGGTTTCACACCAGGCCGCAGCGGCAGACCTGCAGCTGTTGTCAAGTTGGGATCAGAACTATCCAATGCGACAAATGCTGGTCGATCCCTTCGTCAAGGATGTCGAGGAGGGAACCAAGGGCACGATCAAGATCCGTGTCAGCGGCCCCGAAACAGTACCCTCTTTTGAACAACTGCAACCGGTCGGCGCCGGCGTATTCCAGCTTTTATACACGCATGGTGCCTACCACTTTGGCACCACGCCGATTGCCACCGCCGTGGAAGCGCTAAGCGGTACGCTTGAACAATGGCGCGCTGCGGGCATCAAGGAGCATATCGATGCCCATTACCGGCAGTTCGGCGTGAAGCTGCTGATGCTGGCCCCCTCCGCCGCCAATCAGGGCTATCACATAGTGCTGCGCTCACCGGTCAAGCCGGCGGGTGACCTGCAGGGCTTCAAGATTCGCGCCACACCGACCTACGACGGCGTGCTGAAACTGCTGGGAGCCTCGCCGGTCATCCTGCCCCCCGCCGAGGTCTACACCTCCCTCGACAAGGGACTGGTGGATGGCGCCGCATGGCCGACATTCGGCGCCTTCAATTACAAGTGGTATGAAGTTTCAAAACATGTCCTGCGTCCCGCCTTCGGCACCACGACCCAGTTGCTTTTCATCAACATCGCCGCATGGAACAAGCTGAGCGATGCCGAGAAAAAGGTCATGACCGCCGCCGCCGCCAAGGCTGAAGAGTCCTATTACAACGGCTACAGCAAACTCTCCGAAGAGGAATTGAAAAAACTCACCGGCAAGGGCATGACCGTCGTCGAGATGGGGCCGGCGCAAAAAGCCAAGCTCAACGACGCCTGGGCTGCCGGCCAATGGGAAAATGCATCGAAGAAAATGCCCAAGGAATCTGCCGAATTGCGCAAGCTGGCGGTGTCAAAAGGTCTCGCCAAGTAAGAACGCCGTCGCCCCGCTCCGGGGCGATGGCCGCGACAGCTTGCCGTAAAGCGGAAGGAAGATGGCGTGTTATCAATTTTAAAACGTGCGCATGACGGCCTGACCAGGGCCTCGTTCGGGGCCGCCATCCTTTGCCTGGCTTTTATTGCCGCAGGATTTTGTTACGAGGTGGTGGCGCGTTATTTTTTTAACGCGCCAACCAACTGGGCGCATCCCTTCACGTCCTATGCGCTTTGCCTGATGATTTTTCTCGCACTGCCTGCGATGACGCAGGCCTCGGGACACATCAGCATCGACATATTGTTCGAACACGTTACGCCAGGAGCAGTCGCTGTACTGCGCAAATTTGGCATGCTTACCGGCCTGATCGCCTGTGCCGCCGCCGCCTGGATTACCGGGACGGAAACCGTTTCGCAATTTATCGGCAACATCTTCACGATCGCGCACCACCCCTTGCCTAAATGGACCATTTCCTTCGCCGCGCCCTATGGGTTCTTTAGCGCAGGCCTTTATTTTGCACGCCAGCTGTGTGGCGAAGTCCCCGCCGTTGCGACCGAACAGGTGGCCGTATGAGTTGGGTGCCGCTGGTTTCCCTCGGAGTCGCGCTCCTCATCGGCTTGCTGGTGCTGGGTGCGCCCATCTTTGTCGCGTTTCTCGTCCTCAACATCGTCGGGGTACTGGTTCTTTTCGGACCCGCCGGATTCGGCCTCCTCGCCAACAGCATTTTTTCATCAGGGACGTCGGGAGCACTGACCGCCGTACCCCTTTTCATAGCCATGGGGGAAATCCTTTTCCGCTCCGGCGCGATGGAAGTTCTTTTTGATTCACTGGACCGTCTGGTCGGACGCATACGCGGGCGACAGTACGTACTGTGCATACTGCTATCGGCGATTATTGGCGCCCTGTCGGGTGCGGCCATGGCGGTGGCGGGGCTGTTGGGACGCTCCCTCTACCCGACCATGCTAAAGCGCGGCTACGATCCGAAACTATCCGCCGGAACCATTCTTGCGGGCGCCAGCCTGGACCCGATTATCCCGCCCAGCGTCCTCGCCATACTGATCGCAACCATCGCGCAGATTTCAACCGGCAAACTGCTCATCGCCGGCCTGCTGCCGGGGCTTTTACTGACGCTGATGTTCCTCGCTTACGTCTGGATCCGTGTCACGCTCAATCCAAAGCTCTCGCCCGATGTCACACAAGAGATTGTGGCCGAACGTTCGGTCTCGAGTGCCCTCGTCGCGTTTCTAAGGATACTGCCCAGCCTGGGCATTTTCTTTTTAGTGATGGGACTTGTCATGCTCGGTATCGCGACGCCGACCGAGGCGGCCGCGACGGGCATAGCCGGGGCCCTCGTCCTTGCCGCAGCCTATCGCAAACTCTCCTGGCATATGCTGCAGGAATCCTTGGCCTCGGGTGTCAGGGTGTCGTCCCTGCTGTTGATCGTGATGTGCAGCGCGGTTATGTTCAGCCAGTTGCTGACTTTCACAGGCGCGCCCCAGGCGCTTGGCGAAATTGTCTCTTCGCTCAATCTGTCTTCGTGGGTGATGCTGTTCCTTATGCTCTTGCTGCCCTTCATCCTGTTCATGTTCCTGGATCAGATCGCCATCATGCTGGTGCTGATTCCGATCTACAAACCATTCATCGCGTTTTATGGATTTGATGAGATCTGGTTCTATACGCTTTTCCTTGTCGTGGCGACTGTGGGCGGCATCTCACCGCCCTTCGGCTACACCCTTTTCGCCTTCAAGAGCGCGGCGCCACAGGCATCCATGTCGCAGATATTCAGCGCGGCCTGGCCTTTTGTCTGGATCATCACCGCAGGCATGTTTTTGATGGCTATTTTCCCGCCCATCGTGACATACCTTCCGAATCTGGTCGGTCGCTGAAAACACGGCATGTCGCACAAAACATTTGACTACGTCATCGTCGGCGCCGGCTCGGCCGGCTGTACGCTCGCAAACCGCCTGAGCGAAGATCCCGCATGCAGCGTTGCCTTGCTCGAAGCCGGTGGCTGGGATTACGACCCATGGATAAAAATCCCGCTCGGCTGGGGGCGGATTTTTGGCAAACGCCTTCACGACTGGATGTACTTCACCGAGCCTGAGGGCGCGCTGCTCGGACGGCGTATCGAATGTGCACGCGGGAAAGTCATCGGTGGCTCGTCCAGCATCAACGCCATGGCTTATGTGCGGGGCAACGCGACAGACTATGCGCGCTGGGCCAAAGCCGGATGCACTCTGTGGTCATATCCCGATGTCCTGCCGTGGTTCAAAAAACAGGAAACATGGGAAGGCGGCGCAACAGCGTATCGCGGCGGATCCGGCCCGCTGTCAACGATCACCTCTCACTATGAGGATCCGGTCGTCGAGGCCTGGCTCGCTGCGGGTGAGGCCATGGGGTTGCCGCGCAACGCTGATTACAACGCGGGCGTTCAGGACGGCGTCGCGCTGATACAGTCGACCATCCGAAAGGGCCGGCGCTGCAGTGCCGCCGATGCCTACCTGAGGCCCGCGCTCGCCCGACCCAACCTTACGGTGCTTACCGGGGCACTGGCACAATCAATTCTGTTTGAGGGCAAACGCGCGACCGGCATCAGCTACCGCAAGAGCGGCATGACAGTCAAAGTCGCGGCCGAACGCGAGGTCATCCTGTGTGGCGGCACAATCAACTCGCCGCAATTGCTGATGCTCTCGGGCATCGGCCCTGCGGAGGAGCTGGGACGCCACGGGATTTCAATCCGCGCCGCCTTGCCCGGTGTCGGAGAAAACCTGCAGGATCATCTTTCTGTCGGCGTCGAATACCAGCGCAAGCAGGCAGGGCCCTTCCAGCAACACATGCGCGCCGATCGCATAATCAGGGATTTGGCCAAGGCTTATATCCTGGGCAAAGGATACGCCACAGAATTACCGAGTGGCTGGACGGCGTTTTTGCGAACCCAATATGCGACAGAGGCGCCAGACATACAACTGCTCTTTCGCGGCGGGCCCATGACCGGCGGCCCCTGGCTCGCGCCATTCAAACCACCTTTCGAAGATGGCTTCGCCTGCCGCTCGGTATTATTGCGCCCCCAAAGCCGCGGGCGTATCCGCCTCGCATCGGCCGATCCAGCTGCCGCACCGCTGATTTATCAAAATGCGCTTAGCGCAGAGGCCGACTGGAAAACCATGCGCGCCGGCTTGCGTGCCGTAATCGAAATGGGGCGTCAGCAGTCTCTGGGGCCATTTATCGCCCGCCAGACCGGACCGGCCTCACTCAACCCAAACGATGATGAACTGGACCGTCTCATCCGCGAGACTGGGGCGACCGCGCATCATCCGCTCGGGACATGCCGTATGGGCGCTGACACGGATGAGCACGCCGTCGTTGATCCGCTATTGCGCGTTCGCGGCGTGGAAGCTTTGCGCGTTGTGGATGCGTCGGTAATGCCCGACCTTGTCGGTGGCAACATCAATGGGCCGGTCATCATGATTGCCGAGAGAGCGGCGGACTTTATTCGCTACCCGGACCGTTCTGGGCACACGACAGGCGCGATACCGGCCTGATACGCAAAGCGTCTCCGGGGACTTGCGGCGGCAATCGCCGCGGTAAATTACCATCCGTCCCGATACGACCTTGCGCCAGCCACTACCTGAAATAGTCCCCCGAAAGAACCACTGGGATCTCTTTATTGGCTTCGGAATATCCGTCCATTGGCTTGCCGTCGAACCCTATGCGCTCAGTCGCCAAAGCGTCAGCATTCGATACCGCGCCGACACGAACCATTACCAAAGGCTCTTCGCTGGTCGCCCTAAACCAGTAAAACGTCCCTTTGGGCAGCATGACGCCCTCGTGGCAGCCAATCACCTTTTCCTCACCGCCCGGGCCATGAAAAGTTGCCTGTCCCTGCAACACCATGAAAACGTGATCCTCGTTGACATGCGCGTGCAGAACGTTTTCCCCGGTCGCCGCATACGCTTTAAGCATCACCGTCATGTTGGGCGTCGCCGCCATGGCGATGTCCGTGCGGCCCTGCTTGGGTAGCATTGTCTCGAGCCGAAAGAACGAGGGTAGGCCGGGCGTCACCTTATCTTGCAGTGATTTTGTCAAAGCCTCAGTGGAATTACAGATCTTTGCCTCTTGCATCTATCTCTCCTCGCTAATTATGCATTCCGTCCATTCGCATCGGCCACACAGCCCGATGCAACATGGATTACTTCTAGTTTGACGCAGCGCCCGTGATTCTAATGACGCGCGCCCATCGTTCAGTGTCTTGCTTCAAGCTCAGGCCCATGTCCGCCGGCGAGCTGCCTATCGTATCCAGGCTCAGATCAAAAAGACGCTTTGCCACATCGGGTTGCTTCAGGATTTCCAAACCGACAGCCGACAGCCTCGCTGCGATGGCCTGCGGCGTACCGGCCGGAGCGACCATGCCGAACCAGTTCGAGGAAGCAAACCCAGGCAGTATCGAGGACATGGCCGGCACCTCCGGAAGCGCGGCGTTGCGCTGTTCGCTGCCCACCGCCAACACTTTCACCTTGCCGGTTCGAATGTGCGGCAACGCAGATGAGAGCACGACAAACATCATGTCAACTTGCCCGGCCAGCAGTGCGGCGAGCGCCGGGCCGCCGCCCTGATAGGGAATGTGCACGAGCTTGACCCCTGCCATGGACCCGAACAATTCGGCCGTAAGGTGCGCCGTACTGCCCTTGCCCTGCGACGAATAGTTGAGTCGTTCTGGGTTGGCTTTGGCAAATGCAATCAATTGCGCCACGTTGTCCACGCCCACTTTGGGGTGCACGAGCAACACGAGCGGGGTGGAAGCGAGCACCGAGATCGGGACAAACCCGTCGGCATCAAACGAAAGCGGCGCGTAGAGCGTGCGGTTGATGACCAGCGGCTCTGACGGGGTGAACAAGACGGTATAACCGTCGCCCGGCGCCCTGGATACCGATTCCATGCCGATGTTGCCGTTTGCTCCGGCACGATTCTCAACGATAAAAGGCTGGCCCAGCCTGGCCTGCATTTTCTCGGCAAAAATCCGTGCTAATAAATCACCGGTGCCCCCTGGGGCGTACGGGACGACAAATTTTACCGGCTTAACGGGATAGTCTTGGGCGAAAGCGGTAGTCGATAAAAAACCGACAAAGACTAGGGCGAGCAGGGCGCGACTGAGCATGATCTTCCTTCAGTTAAATCCAGTTAAAGACAGTAGATATCCAACATGCTGGGAATGTCATCATTTTGCAAAATTATTTTTTTACTGCGGATCCGCCAACCGGCGCTTGTCGGCTCCAGTTTGTACTCGGACCGGCCAAAGAAAACATGTTGCGTTCGCGACCGCACGAACAACACGTGACAAGCCCATGTCGCGCGTAATGTAATTTTATCGGCCGTAGCCGCGCCAAGCGGTGCAATGCTGGAAATTAAATGGGCCGTGCGGGGCAACGGGGTCGACGCCGGCGATTTGCCGGAGCGCACGCGTACGAGACGATCCTCAAGTCCCTTGCGGCTCTCGTAAAAAAAATGTGACAGGGCGTTGTCGGTCTGCTCGTTGACGCCGGTCTCATCGCCCCACATGGGCGCCCAGAAGGTGCAATCCGGCAAGAACAGTTCAAGCCATTCATCCCAGCGACGCTCATCGAGCAGGATGCCATCCTGTTGGACCAGTGCAGTGCCAATTGAGATCAGCCGGGCGGGATCGGGGGAAGAACCGCTCATGGCTTCAGTCCTTTCTCGCCCGAGGATCCACCGCCCATCAATCGCACCCACTCACGGTAAGGTGAATGCAGCGTCGTTTCACAATTAAGATCAAAGTCCCCCGCCAGACTCGCAACCGGCCGGATCCCTAGCTGTGCCGCGTGTTCGTCGGCACCAACTTTCAAACGGGTGATGCCCCGCGAATAACCCTGCAGCCAATCATAGGGCATCGCCGCATAGCCGCGCTGGGCGGCTTCGAAACACGCCGCATCATCGGGCGAGGCGAAGCCGCTTGCGCCAAAAAAATCCTCAAACTGACGCAATCTCCACTTCCGTAAAGCGGGATCCTCTCCTATGGGGGCGATGCAATGAACGCGCATTTCAGTTAGCCCAACCGAAATCGGGCGAAAGGTCCTCAGATTAAGCGTTGTTCCGTCGGCGATCTGGAAATTCGGGAAGATCAACGTGATTTTTGCCTTGAGCATCCAGTCTGCCTTTACCGCACCGACGCGACTTCGGATTTCATCCATGACCGGATAGATCGGCCGCTTCTCGACCTCGGCTTGGTTAATCCAGGTAACGGAATGGCCATGCGAGAAATTGAACATGCCGCTTTGTTGCAGCACCCTTTTGTTCCAGTCAAACTGATGCGCATCCGTATGGCCGTCACCCTTGCGGCGCTTATCCATGACACTCATGTATGAGGCATGTACCGAAGTGAGGTGGTACTGGTCCATGGCATTATCCATCTGCAGTTTCCAATTGCCGCGGTAGGTGTAACAGACCCGGCCGCGGACAACCTCCATGCCATGAGGGCCCTGTTGCATGGCCATGTCGATGAATGCCTTCACGTCGCCAAGATAGTCATCGAGTGCCGGCACATCGGGCGAAAGCGAGCCGAATATCAACCCGCCATAAGAAGCGACTCTGGCGATCGGCACCAGGTCATGGTTCTGCGCTTCGAAGGCCGGCGGATAGCAGGCCGCGGCCCTATCCTTGATATCAATGTTCCTGCCTGCTGGATCGAAAGCCCAACCATGATAGGCGCACACGTGGTACTTGGCATTGCCCTGCTCAGCGTGTACCAACTGGGTGCCCTTGTGGGGGCAGATGTTCAAAAAGGCGGACAAACTTCCCGCCTTATCGCGCGTAACAAGGATGGGCGTACGGCCAATCCAAGCGCTTATAAAATCATTCGGCTTGGCTACTTGTGACTCGGTGCCCAAAAACACCCATGTTTTGCCAAAGACATTTTCCATCTCCAGTTCGAACAAAGCCGCATCGGCAAAAACATCGCGATGTACGCGAAACACAGCTTCGTGCGGACGATCGTCAACGAGCGCGCGCGTATCGATAAAGCGCATTCAACCCTCTCCTTTTTTCACTGATCATCCCGTATTTTTCCCGGTCTCTGTTTCGCGGATATGGAACTTGGGGGTACGTCGACGCCCCGTCCCAAGACGGGGCCAGTAACTGCCTCGGCAAAATGCACCAAGGCAAAATCTATAGTCGCCGGTCATGACGTCCCACCGGGCCGCAATTGCGGCTTTAAACGGCTGGGATGCCTTTTTCTAGCTCTTCGGGGAAAACAGAAGGGACGCCTGACCCAGAACGCGTTCATTGAACAGTTCTATAGCCTCAGTAGCGTCAGGCTAAACCTGATTCCGTGATGACTACAACCATCACCATCCCTACCATCACCATCCGCATGAATCCTTGCGCCGTATCCCACAAGCTTCACTTTTTTAAGCTGTTCGAAAAATAAGGCGGCTTGCATCGCATCATTTTGGTTAGCTTATCATCCGACGTCGCAAAAATGAGAAATTACATTTCTTTTTGGAATTCAGCCAGCTGCGCTTGGGCGACTGGATTTAATGGCTCGATACATGAATGCAAATATACGTAAAATCGCTAAGAAATTGTTGGGGAGTGTTCCGGTTTTTCTGCCAACCGGAACGTGGGCGAGGCATCCTGAGCATGAACAAACGACCCCATGAAATTCAAGTAAAACGGGAACTCGCCAAGGCAAATCAGCGCGCTTGACGCTGCCCCCGCGACCCTGCACGAGCAGTTGCTCGCCACATCGGGCGTGGTCAAGACCCTCGCCGCGCAAAACACCCGGTTCATCGCCCGCATCGAAGCGATCAGCAGGGCGTTTCGCAAAAGCGCGGCCATCCCGTGCGACAATCGCGCATGCCCGCCCAAGCTTCTCCGCTGACGCGATATTTGTGCGCCGCCTACACACTGCTGGTGATTTACGGCAGCCTGCATCCTTTTTCAGGCTGGACTGACCGCGGCGTGGCGCCGCTGGCGTTTTTGTGGGCACACTGGCCGCGCTATGTCACCGCCTTCGACCTTGGCGCCAATGTCGTCGCCTACCTGCCCTTCGGGCTGCTCGCCGCGTTGGCACTGCACCCGCTGCTGCGTGGTGCGCTGGCTGTGATCCTGCCCGCCTGCGGCGGCGTGTTGTTGTCGATTGCGCTCGAGTCGGTGCAAACATATTTGCCTGCACGCATCCCGTCCAACCTTGATGTGCTCTCAAACGGCGCCGGGGCGCTGATCGGCGCGCTGGCCGGCGCACTATGGGCGCCCCGGCTGCTCAGCGCCAGCCACCTACTCGCGCTGCGTCAGCGCTGGTTCACCACCGGCCGCCACACCGACCTGGGGCTGACGCTGCTCGGGCTCTGGTTGTTCACCCAGCTTGACCCGGAGACCCTGCTGTTTGGCGTGGGCGACTTGCGCGACCTGTTCCATGCCTCGCCGGCCTTGCTCTACCCGGCCGATGTGTTCATACGCATCGAGGCGGCGGTGGCCGCCTGCAACCTGGTGGCGGCGGCGCTATTTGCCGCGGCGCTGGTCATGCCGGGACAGCCGGTGCGCACGCTGCTGGCCGCCATGCTGGGCTGCGCGCTGGTGGTGCGCACACTCGCTTTCAGCGTGTTGTTCAATCCATCGGCGGTGCTGGCGTGGATGACGCCGGGGGCGCTGATCGGCATCGCCGCCGGCCTGCTTATCGCCATGGCCGCGGTAGCGCTGCCTCGACCGGCCAAGCTGGCCTTCGCCGGCATGGCCTTGATGGCGGCCACGGTGCTGGTGAACATCGCCCCCGCCAACCCTTATCTGGCGCAGGCACTGCAGGTCTGGCCGCAGGGCAACTTTCTCAACTTCAACGGACTCACACACCTGGTGTCCAGCCTGTGGCCGTTTGCCGCGATGGCCTACCTGCTGCTGGTTGCGACCGGCAGGCAGCAAAGTGATGCCAGCAGTTAAAATACCGCCACTCCATTGATGGCGAATCCCATGAGCTTTTACAAGCACCACGTATTTTTTTGCTGCAACAAGCGCGATAAGGGCGAAGCCTGCTGCGAAGACCGCGGCGCGAGCGCATTGCGCGCCTATGCCAAAGACAAGGTCAAGGCGCTCAAGCTCTCCGGCGAGGGCAAGGTGCGCATCAACCAGGCCGGCTGCCTGGACCGCTGCGCACTGGGGCCGGTGCTGGTGATTTATCCGGAAGAGACCTGGTACACCTATGTCGACGAGTCCGACATCGACGAGATCGTCGAGGAGCATCTGGTGCACGGCCGCGTCGTCGAACGGCTGAAGGTCTAGGGCCGGACATGGCCCAGCAGGAACGCCTGCTGCTCCAAGGGGCGGCCGGGGTAATTGAAACGGTCATCGACCACCCTAATGCGCAAGCGGCGGGCGACGCACCGCGCGGCATCGCGCTCATCGCCCATCCGCACCCGCTGTACGGGGGCAGTCTCGACAACAAGGTGGTGCAAACGCTGGCGCGGGTCTTCGCCGAACTCAATTACATCGCGGTGCGGCCGAATTTTCGCGGGGTCGGCGCCTCGGCCGGCGAACACGACCACGGCAAGGGCGAGACCGACGACCTGGTGGCGGTGGCGGCACAACTGCGCAAGCGCTTTGGCGCGCTACCCATCGTGCTGGCCGGGTTCTCGTTCGGCGCTTTTGTGCAGACGCATGTGGCCAGCCGCCTGACACCCGGGCGCATGGTGCTGATCGGCCTTGCCGCAGGCCTGGTGGCCGCCGGGCGCGACTACGCGCTCGCAGCAGTGCCACCCGACACCATCCTGATCCACGGTGAAAAAGACGAGACAGTGCCGCTTGCCAATGTGCTCGACTGGGCGCAGCCGCAAGAGCTGCCGGTGGTGGTGATTCCCGGCGCGGATCATTTCTTTCACCGCCGCCTGCACATCATCCGCAACATCATCAAAGGCCAGTGGCGGTGAGTCCTGGTGCAGCGGCCATGAACACGGCGGCCGACGCCGCCACTGCACACACCTCGGCGGCGGCAATGTCGGTGCTGCGGGTGGATAATTTGCGCAAGACCTTTGCCGCCGCCGAGGTGGTCGCCGGACTGTCCTTTGCCATCGAGCCGGGCGAATGCTACGGCCTGCTCGGCCCCAACGGCGCCGGCAAGACCACCACCATGCGCCTTTGCCTCGGGCTCACCGCGCCGACCTCGGGCAGCATCACGCTGCTCGGCCGACCGGTGCCGCAACAGGCGCGCGAAGCAAGGTTGAAAGTCGGCGTGGTGCCACAACTGGACAATCTCGACCCGGATTTCACCGTGGCGGAAAACCTGCTCGTCTACGGCCGCTACTTTGGCATGTCGGATGCGGCGATACGCAGCCGCATTCCCGATTTGCTCGAATTTGCCGGCCTGGGCGCGCGCGGCGATGCGCGCATCAACACGCTGTCGGGGGGCATGAAGCGCCGCCTCACGCTGGCGCGCGCGCTGGTGAACGACCCCGACCTGGTGTTCATGGACGAGCCGACTACCGGCCTTGATCCGCAGGCGCGCCACCTCATTTGGGAGCGGCTGCGCCGCCTGCTGGCACAGGGCAAGACGCTGCTGCTAACCACGCATTTCATGGAAGAGGCCGAGCGCCTGTGTGGCCGCCTTGCCATCATGGATCACGGCCGCATCGTCACCGAGGGCAGCCCGGCGGAGCTGATCGCCGCGCACATCGAGTCGCAAGTGGTGGAGGTACACGGCGAGGGCGTCGAGGCCTGGGCCGATGCCGCGCGCAAGCGCGCCTCGCGCCTGGAGATTTCCGGCGAAACGGTGTTCTGCTACGCGCACAACGCACAAAGCCTGCTCGATGATCTCGCCACACGCCCGGCGCTGCGCTACCTGCACCGCCCGGCCAACCTCGAAGACGTGTTTCTCAAACTCACCGGCCGCGAATTGCGTGATTGAGGCCCTGACATGAGCCAGAATGGCTTCGTCGGCGTGTCCATGCGTGCTTTTGTACGCGTATTTGCCGTGTGGCGGCGCAACTTCCTCGTCTGGCGCAAACTCGCGCTGCCCTCGATACTGGGCAACCTCGCCGACCCGATGATCTACATGCTGGGCCTCGGATACGGCATCGGCGCGATGGTCAAGGAGATCGACGGCGTGCCCTATATCGCCTTTCTGGCCGCCGGCACCGTGTGCTACAGCACCATGAACAGCGCCACCTTCGAGTCGCTGTATTCGGCGTTTTCACGCATGCACGTGCAGCGTACCTGGGATGCCATCCTCAACGCGCCGGTCACGCTCGAGGATGTGGTGATCGCCGAGTGGGCCTGGGCGGCGAGCAAGAGTTTCTTGTCCGGTGCCGCGATCCTGCTGGTGGTGTGGGTAATGGGTTTTATCGATTCGCCACTCGCGCTGTGGGTGCTGGCGGTGATACCGCTGGTCGGCCTGTGCTTTTCCGCGCTGGGCCTGATCATCACGGCGCTCGCGCCAAGCTATGATTTTTTCATGTACTACTTCACGCTCGCCATCACGCCAATGGTGCTGCTGTGCGGGGTGTTCTTTCCGGTGGCGCAATTACCGCAGGGCTTTCAGCTGTTCGCACAAGCGCTGCCGCTGACCCACGCCATCGCCTTGGCCCGTCCGCTGATGCTCGGCCATGTGCCCGAATCGATTTTGCTGCACACCTGCGTACTGCTCGCCTATGCGGGTGTTGCGCTGGCCATCGCGCTGGCGCTGTTCCGCCGCCGCTTGCTCAAGTAGTCACACCACCAACGTCAATATTCGAAATCAAGGACCACGCCATGCTCTGGGTCAAAGCACTGCATATCGTTTTTGTCGCCTCGTGGTTTGCCGGGCTGTTCTACCTGCCACGCATTTTTGTCAACCTTGCCATGGAAGATGCGCCGCCGGCACGCCAGCGCCTGCTGCTGATGGCGCGCAAGCTCTATCGCTTCATGACCATTCTGGCGGTGCCGGCGCTGGGCACGGGCCTGTGGCTGTGGCTGGGCTACGGCATCGGGACATCAGGCGGCTGGATGCACGCCAAGCTCGCGGTGGTAATCCTGCTGCTGGGCTATCACCACGGCTGCGGCCGTATCCTGAAAAAATTCGAAGCCGGCACCAACGCCCGCTCGCATGTGTTCTACCGCTGGTTCAACGAGGTGCCGGTGCTGCTGATGCTGGTGGCGGTGATCCTGGTGGTGGTCAAGCCGTTCTAACGCGGCCTGCCGCAAGTAAGGTGCGAAGGTGGCAAAGGTGCGAGGGTGCGAGGGCGCTAGAGCGCCATCAGCTTTTTCGCCAAGGCGTCCAGATCGTCGGCCTTGGTGCGTCGGAGCACCAGCCACAACAGACCGCCGTTGACCAGCACGAAAATAACCTCGAGATAGAGGATGGCCACCACCAGGTTCTGCTTGCTGTGGTCGCCAAATACAAAGTAGAAGCCGTCAAAGCTGGGCAGCGCGGCATTGGTGACGGCATAGTAGTTCTGGAAAGGCGGGAACAGCAGCACCAGGATCAGGTTAATACCGGTGCCAAACAACACGATGCGCTGCCAGTCGATACTGGGGCGCTTTTTGCCGTCGCTGCCGGCCGGGCGACTACGCAGCAGCAGCCAGCCGATGGCGGCGTTAATCATCACCACGAATAGTTCGATTTGCAGGAAGTTCGCGTTCTTCACGCTGTTGCCATGGTCGGCAAATACGAAGCGAAAGCCCTCGAAGGTCGGCACGTTGTTGCGCGTCGCCGACACGTAATCGAAAGGTGGAAAGAGCAGTAGCACCGCGATGTTGATAACTGCCGCAACGAGGACAACCGCCTGCTGTCTGTTCATCAGAACCCGCTCCCTGGCACCCGGAACATCCCCACCTCACGGTGTAAGCCTACAAGGTTACGCGACTGGGCACAATCACTCAAGCGCGCCGGCAGCCGGCGGCGGCGCCTCCGGTGCGCAGAACGCCCCGGGACAGGGCCGGTGCCTCGGCAAAAGGGAATGGCGTTGGTGCGCAATGTCGCGTTGTCGCAATTTCACCATGACACCTAAGGGGGACTCCATGGGTATTGTGTTAGTCTGCCGCGCTAAATTGATCATGATGGATTCGCCATGCGTGTGCAAGCGTGACCCTGCAAGCCCCCAGCCATGCGATGTTCGCCACCTGCCCGCGCGGCCTGGAAACCCTGCTCGCCGCAGAACTCGAAAGCTTCGGCGGCAGCGGCGTCAAGGCCGTGCCCGGCGGCGCGTCGTTTCGCGGCAGCACTGCGGTGTGCTACCGCGCCAATCTCGAGAGCCGCCTTGCCACGCGCATCCTGCTGTCGGTGGCGCACATTCCCTACCGCAGCGAACAGGACATTTATGACGCCGCCTTCGCCATCGAATGGCCGGCATGGTTCGAGGTGTCGCGCAGCATTCGCGTCGACGTCAACGCCATCAAGTGCCCGCTCAAGAGCATCGATTTTATCGTGCTGCGCATCAAGGACGCGGTGTGCGACCGCTTTCGCGAAACCTCGGACGAGCGGCCCAACGTCGACACGCGCGAGCCCGATGTGCGCCTCGCCGGCTTTCTCGACCCGACGCACTTCACGCTCTACATCGACACCTCGGGCGAGCCGCTGTACAAGCGCGGCTGGCGCACCGCCGTGGGCGAGGCGCCGCTAAAGGAAAACCTCGCCGCCGGCATCCTCGGCCTGTCCGGCTGGAAGCCGGGCACGCCGCTACTCGACCCGATGTGCGGCAGCGGCACGTTGCTGGTCGAGGCCGCGCTGATGGCGCGCAATATCGCGCCGGGCAGCCGCCGCGCCTTCGGCTTCGAGCGGCTCAACCAGCACGATGTGGACCTGTGGCGCCGCGTCTGGGAAGACGCCAAGGCAAGGCGCACACCGGGGGTACCCGGTCTGATCCACGGCAGCGACCTGTATGGCGACGAGCTGAAAAACGCGCACGAGAACCTCGTCGCCGCCGGCGTCGACGACTTGGTCACGCTAAAGCAGGCCAACGTGCTGGAGATCTCGCCGCCGACCGCGCCCCCGTCTCAGGCTACTCAGGCCGGCTACCTCATCTCCAACCCGCCCTACGGCGTGCGTGTCGGCGACAAGGAAACGCTGGAGGGCTTTTACCCAAAGCTCGGCGACGCCCTCAAGGCGCGCTTTGCCGGCTGGACCTGCTACCTCTTCTCGGCCGACATGGCGCTGCAGAAAAAAATCGGCCTGTCCGCCTCCAAGCGCACGCCGCTCTTCAACGGCGCGCTCGAATGCCGCCTGTTTGAGTACAAGGTGGTGGCGGGATTCAATCGCAAGGCGAAGCCGGGCGACTGAGTTAGATGATGGCTGACAACAAGCCCTTCGGGCTTGTTGTCAGCCATTGATAACCGGTGGCAATCACGGTTCAATCGCTGAAGAATCGTGGCCCCCTGTGTGACATCGCTGATATTAGGAATATCGCGTTTCGCCAGTCTTGCCGGGGGGATAGGGAATTTCTGGATCGTCTTTCATCACAGCCTCTTCAGAATCTAACGTCCGGCTGCGAGCCGCAGTTAGGCAGCACGTGACGATGGGGCAGGTTGGCCGAGAGGTACATTAGATCTTCTTTGCGACTCTCTGGCACTGAATGGTTTCTCCACCATGCATGTCCACGAAGTAGTTGACGCCAACGCCGGTAATCCGATTGATGCTAACTCGTTGCATCGGCCGCCACCCGGCACCACGGCTCCATTCCACGATGTACTCTAGGCGCTCACTAGTGACAACTGGATTGCGCACCCGGAGTTGGGTGCGATCTCGTCCTTGGGAGTCGTCGCCAACCATCACGATGATGATTCCCTCCCACTGAATCGACTCTCCGTTTCGTGCGCAATTTTGGCCCCGATAGTCCATCCACCCCAGTACATCAAAACAGACCTGGTCGGTTTTAGAGAGGTAAATCTCCGGCCACAGGGACCTTCCAGATTTTGTTTCTGGCTTGCAGACAATCGCGGTTTGAGAAAGGGCGAGGGAGCTTGCTGCGAGCAGCAAGCAGCCCACAATCGATCTGGCGCTCATTCAATCATCCCCATGTCTTATGCTGTCTAACGCAATGCTAACCGGCGACCCGCTTGCGGGACGTCCGTGTTGAGCGACCAGTTATACGTTGCGATTTGTCTGAAAGACGACCCGTGACGTATTTGTGCAGGACGCTGGCGATCAGAGTTTGATATGGGACACCCTCTTCCATTGCTTTGACTTGGATATCACTCAAGTCAATAGATGATAAACGGATGTTGACTCTGCGATCCTTGATCGCCGTAGCTCTCGCTGCAGCCTTTAGCTTCTCAAGCTCACTCTTCGTGGCGACGGATTTGAGTTTGCCTTTCTCGAAAGGCTTTAGGACTTCCAGTTCGTATGCATCAAGCTTTGACATCTGGCTCACCTTTATGCAAATGATCTCTTGTGGCTTTGCGGCTAGGAATGGCGGTTTTCAGGAAGTAGTGGTCTTGTTCTTCGACAAAGGGGACCAGGTAGGCATAGTTCTCAACCGCTACCACCATCACCCTCTGTTTTGGGTGCTTGACCTTATTGGGGTGCTCCACGATATCAAGCAAGCCGCCAGACTCGAGCGCGACGACGATGCGCTCAAAAGACAATCCACGGGCGGCCTTTAGGGCATCGTTCTTTTCGGGATTCCACCGGAAAGGCTTCATTTAACAATCTTACTGCTATGTGTGCCTTTTGTCACCGCAGGTGGGGAGAGACGTATAACGTTCGCGCTACCCGGCGCGCGTTGCTTTCGCGCGCGTTCGAGTTGAGCGTGTGGTTAGACCTTTCGCAGCGATCTTGCGCAATTCATCGTTTATTCGAGTTTGATAGCCGCTGCCTTGTGCCTTGAAAAATGCAAGTACGTCGGCATCCAGGCGAACGGTAGTCAGTACTTTGGTTGGTGCCTTCTGCGGTCCGCGGCCACGTTTGAGAACCGGTGACCCGAGCATTTCCTCGGACCAAGGCGGGTTATCAGGATCAACCCGCTTACTTGAAGGAGTCTTTGGCGATTTCAGCGTAGTAACGTGCTTCATGTTTTTCCGCCTTGCGTAAGGAAATAATGTGGGGACCGTCGCGACGTTCGGTGAAAACCAAGACAACCGTTGCGCCGTCCAGCAAACCAAAGGTGACCAACCTCTTCTCACCGTAAGACTGCCGGACGTCTTCACGGGTGACCGTAAAGTTGTCCCAGATGACTTCGCACCCGACGAAGTCAATGCCGTGATCCTTGACATTCTTCCGGCGCTTCGATTCGTCCCAGGTAGTCACGCTTTTATTGTATTTACAAAATACTTGTTATGCAAGGGAATGGGATGAAAGGTCTAACGTGAAGTAGCTTGCCGAAACAACGGATTGCAAAGCGTCTGTTTGTGCAGTTGCTGGTTATCTTTCCGTGGGATCAATATGATGGAGTAAATATGGCATAAAAGAATTCTGTTATTCGGCTGATGAGATGACATCTTGAATGACGGAAAATAAAACTCACATCACCTGAAAACCCTTGCCAGTCGGGCGTTTCCGGGCGATGGTATTGGCGCTACAGTGGCGTTGACTTCCCTCCCCTTCGGCGCCGCCGAGGAGCGCGGGCGAAGCAGGAGATGTCCGGCGCATAGGTTTGAGGCCCGCAGCTTTATGCGGGCCGAGTTTATGCGTCGGCCCGCTTTGACGAGCACCGGAGGGGATCACCGCAGGCGGCGGCGACATGGGGCGTACTTTCTTTGCACACGAGAAAAGAAAGTGACTCGCTCCCCGCAGGGGAGTGAAACCACGGCCGTCGCGCTATGCGACAAGATTGCCGCGTCGGCTGCGCCTCCTCGCAATGACACTGGATTCCCGCTTTGGCGGGAATGACGGCTGCAGCCCCTGCGGGCTGAGAACGTTTAGCGGGAATGTCGCTCCCGGCTATCAGCCGGAGCCTGCTCCCGCTCCGTCATGCCGTAATCGCGCATCACCGATGCCACGCGCAGGCGATAGTCGGCGAACACGCCGCCGCGACCCGCCGCCTGGGCGCTGCGATGGGCTTCGAGCTTGCGCCACGCCTGCACGGCCGCTTCGTCGCGAAAAAAAGACAGCGACAAGATCTTGCCTTCGGTGCTCAGGCTGGCGAAACGCTCGACCGAGATGAAGCCGTCGATTTGCTCCAGTTGCGGCCGCAGGCTGGCGGCGAGCTCGAGGTAGTCCTGCTTGCGTCCGGATGCCGGCATCACTTCAAAGATAACCGCGATCATATTCCCCTCCTTTTTGCATGCTCACATCACCAATTGGTGTCGGCAGATAGCTGGAAACCCTTGCCTGAAGCGGATTTCCAGCCTGTATCGGGGCCGCTTCAAGTTCCGGCGAAGACGCGCCAGAGCAGGGATGCGCCGCTCAGCATCACCAGCACGGCGATAAAGCGCCCGAGTTGTTCACGCGAGATGCGGCCGTGCAGGCGGTGGCCGGCCCACAGGCCGAGCGCGGCGACCGGGATCAGGGCCGCGAACACTTTGAGCACATCGGGCAAGACCAGGCCGGCGATGACAAACAGCGTGATGCGTATGGCGACGCTGAATGTCACCATGGTCACCATGGTCGAGCGCAAGGCGCTCTTGTCCTCGAGGCGGCGCGACAGATAAATCATATAGGGCGGGCCACCGACGCCAAAGAGCGTGCCCGACAAGCCGCCGGTGAATCCGGCCGGCATCGCCCAAGCGCGCGACACCGGGTGCATCACGCCGGGCTGGCACAGCGTCCACAAGCCGTAACTGATGGCGACAACGCCAAGGCTGCCCATGGCAAGGCCCTGCGGCAGAGTCACCAGCAGCGTCAACCCGCAGATGGCACCGATGAGCGACAGCGGCACCATGCGCACCAGCTCGTCGCGCCTGGCCGCTTTGCCGAAACTCATGCCCAGGGCGAGCGCCGCGGAAAAATCGAGCAGCCCACACAAGGGCAACACGAAGGTCATAGGCCACAAATGCGACAACGCCGGCACCGAGACCACCGCCGCGCCAAAACCGGACACGCCGAAAACGAAATAGGCGAAGGTGACGATGAGGGCGGCGAGGGCAAGGGATTCGTAGCTGACGGGCATGGGTCCTTAAGATCTTGAGCTGGACGTGTCGCTACGCTTTCACCCTCTCCCCCGGCCCCTCCCCCGTCAAGGCGGAGGGGAGGTTTTGGGGTCGCGGCGCGACTGGGATAGAACTGAGGGACTACCGGATCACGCCGCCCGGGGGCGTGATGGCGATGAAAATTTCACGCAGAAAAATAATCAGCGCGCCAATCAGCGCGAGCATCGCCAGCACGAAAAGCACACCCAGCACCCTGGCCAGATTGGCGGCAAGGAAGGCGTCGACGAAGGCCACGGCGATCAGCAGGCAGATGAACAACGCGCAAAGCACCGCCAGCACGATGGCGGTGTAAATGAGCTCGATACGCCGCGCAATATGGCCAAGTTCGCCTTTGGCTTCGGCGAGGAGCCCGTCGGCAAGTTCGGGCAGCAGTTTGTTCAACACGCGGCGGCGGTCCACCGCGCGCGACAGCCGGTTGGTGAACACCATCAGCAGCGTGCCCACTGCGGTGAGCAGGAACACCGGCGCAATCGCCAGCTGGATGGCGTGGGTGATGTCATCGACGCTGGAGAGCGGGACGAACAATGGCAAGGCCATGGCGTTCAGCCCGCCTCGAGAAGTGACTCAATATCGGGAACAAGCTCCCTTGGATGGGTCTGCGGTGCATAGCGCTTGACCACCTCGCCTTTCCGACTGACGAGGAACTTGGTGAAATTCCACTTGATCGCCTCTGTCCCGAGTATGCCGGGCGCATCGCTGGTCAGCCATTTGAACAAGGGGTGCGCGTTGGCGCCCTTCACCTCTAGCTTGTCGAACATCTGAAAATTCACGCCGTAGTTTTTCTGGCAGAACGCGCCAATCGCCGCGGCATCACCGGGCTCCTGCGCGCCGAACTGGTTGCACGGGAAACCCAGCACAACCAGCCCCTGGGCGGAATAGGTCTTGTGCAAGGCCTCGAGCTCGGCGTACTGCGGCGTAAAACCACAAGCGCTGGCGGTGTTAACGATCAGCACCACCTTGCCACGAAAAGCATCAAGGGCAAGCGGCTTGCCCTCCAGGGTGTTGGCAGAGAATGCGTAGAGGTCGCTCATGGTTCACCACAGGTTGAATCGCACAAAAAACGCGCGGGATAAGCGGGGCACGGCAAGCGCTCCATCCCGCACGGCATGGCCGCGCAGTCTCCGGGCTCAGACGATATTCAGATGCTCGATGCCCGCGGTGATATCGCGGTTTTTCGATTCCTTGGAATGCAACTTGATCATCAGGCGCAGGTCGTTGACGCTGTCGGCGTTGCGCAGCGCATCCTCGTAGCCGATGCGGCCCTCTTCGTACAGGTCGAATAGCGCCTGGTCGAAGGTCTGCATCCCGAGCTCGCGCGACTTCTTCATGATCTCCTTGATCTCATGCACCTCGCCCTTGAAAATCAGGTCGGAAATAAGCGGCGAGTTGAGCAGCACCTCCACCGCGGCGGCGCGGCCCTTGGTTTCCTTGAGCGGGATAAGGCGTTGCGCCACCAGGGCCTTGAGGTTGAGCGACAAGTCCATCAGCAGCTGGGCGCGGCGCTCTTCGGGGAAGAAGTTGATGATCCGATCGAGCGCCTGGTTGGCGCTGTTGGCGTGCAGCGTGCCGATCGCAAGGTGGCCGGTCTCGGCAAAGGCCACCGCGTGCTCCATGGTCTCGCGCGCGCGGATCTCGCCGATGAGGATGACATCGGGCGCCTGGCGCAGGGTGTTATGCAGCGCCGACTCCCAAGACAGCGTGTCCACCCCCACTTCGCGCTGCGTGATAAGCGAGTTGATGTGCGGGTGGGTGTACTCAATCGGGTCTTCGATGGTGATGATGTGGCCGTAGTGGTTCTCATTGCGGTAGCCGATCATCGCCGCGAGCGTGGTCGACTTGCCCGATCCGGTGCCGCCGACCATGATGACCAGGCCGCGCTTGGACATGATGACGTCCTTGAGCACGGGCGGGATTCTCAGGTCCTCGAACTTGGGGATGGTGGTGGTGATGACACGCAGCACCATGCCCATGTGGCTTTGCTGCACGAAGGCGTTGACGCGAAAACGCCCGATGCCGGCCGGCGCAATGGCGAAGTTGCACTCCTTGGTGCCCTCGAACTCGGCCGCCTGCTTGTCGTTCATGATGGAGCGGCACAGTTCCGTGGTGTGCTGGCTGGTGAGCGCCTGGCTGGACACGGGCGTCATCTTGCCGTCGATTTTCATCGCCGGCGGGAAGCCCACCGTGATGAACAGGTCGGAACCCTTTTTCTGCAGCAGCAGCCGCAGCAGGTCGTACATGAATTTTGTTGCCTGTTCTTTTTCCATGGTTCTCGCTCCCGGTACTGTTTGATCGTGTCCAGCCTGTCCTTGGTGATCCGGCGACTGGTGGCCCCGTGATCCCCGCGGCTCCGGTGTTGCTTGCGTCAGCCGGCGAAGTTGTCCTTGTTTGCCGCCTTGCCGCGCGCCTCGGCGACCGAGATGATGTTGCGCTTGATCAGGTCCTGCAGGTTCTGGTCCAGCGTCTGCATGCCAAACTGCGCGCCAGTCTGGATGGCCGAGTACATCTGCGCGATTTTATTCTCGCGAATCAGGTTGCGGATGGCCGGCGTACCAACCATGATTTCGTGTGCCGCGGCGCGGCCGCTGCCGTCCTTGGTCTTGCACAGCGTCTGCGAAATGATGGCCTTGATGGACTCCGAGATCATGGCGCGGATCATTTCTTTTTCGGCGGCGGGGAACACGTCGACGATACGGTCGATGGTCTTCGCCGCCGACGAGGTGTGCAGCGTGCCGAACACCAAGTGTCCGGTTTCCGCGCCCGAAAGCGCCAGGCGGATGGTTTCAAGGTCGCGCATCTCGCCCACCAGGATGACGTCCGGGTCTTCGCGCAGCGCCGAGCGCAGCGCGTTGGCGAAAGACAAGGTATGCGGGCCGACCTCGCGCTGGTTGATCAGGCATTTTTTTGATTCATGCACGAACTCGATCGGATCCTCGATGGTGAGGATATGTCCCTCTTCGGTTTCATTTTTATGGTTGACCATGGCGGCGAGCGTGGTCGACTTGCCCGAACCGGTCGGGCCGGTGACCAGCACCACGCCGCGCGGTTGGTCGGCGAGGTCGGCGAAAATCTTCGGCGCCTTGAGGTCCTCGAGCGACAGGATTTTCGACGGGATGGTCCGCATCACGGCGGCGGCGCCGCGGTTCTGCACGAAGGCGTTGACGCGAAAACGCGCCAGGCCCGGAATGGCAAAGGAGAAGTCGCACTCGAGGTTTTCCTCGTAGGCCTTGCGCTGGCCGTCGTTCATGATGTCGTAAATCATGCCGTGCACATCGGTGTGGTCCATAGGCGGCAGGTTGATGCGCTTGATGTCCCCGTGCACGCGAATCATCGGCGGCAGGCCCGAGGACAGGTGCAGGTCGGAGGCCTTGTTCTTGACGACGAAGGCGAGCAGTTCGGAGATATCCATATATAATTATCCTGATGTTTGCTGCTTAGTTTGCTGCGGACTTTTTGCCCTATTGTGTGCCTGTGTGCCTGTGTGCCTGTGTGCCGCTTTGCCGTTTTTCGTACCAGGGTATTGCTGCTGAATCCGTTCGATACCTGCGCGGCGTTTCAATGTCTGGCTGGTATTTTGTCGTCGCCTTCACACGCCAAAAGTGCCGCCAAAAGAAACGAAGGCCGAATGCACCTGCTTCTGGCGCGTGTTCTACAGCCGTCCTTGGAACGTCAATCAGGGACGTGAATCAGGAACGCAAATCAGAAACGTAAATCAGGCCTGCAACACCGTTTTATCATAGCGCTTTTTCATGCAAGGATTATGGCAACAATCCAGAGCAACTTGCAAGCCGTGAACACGCGCATCGCAGCCGCCTGCGCCGCTTTCGGACGCGATCGAGCAGACGTACGGCTGGTCGCTGTAAGCAAGACCTGGCCGGCCGAAGCCGTGCGGGAGGCCGCCGCAGCCGGACAGTTGGATTTCGGCGAAAACTACCTGCAGGAAGCCCTAGACAAAATTGCGGCGCTGTCGTCGATGCCGGCGAAGTTAATCTGGCACTTCATCGGCCCCCTGCAAAGCAACAAGACGCGCCCCGTGGCCGAGCATTTCGACTGGGTGCATAGCGTCGAGCGCGAAAAAATCGCCGCGCGCCTGAACGCGCAGCGCCCCGAAGGCGCGCCGGCCTTGAACCTGTGCATCCAGGTCAACATCAGCGGCGAGGCCTCCAAGAGCGGCGTTGAGCCCGCCGCGCTCGCCACGCTCGCGCGCGCGGTGGCGCGCATGCCGCGGCTGAAGCTGCGCGGCCTGATGAGCGTGCCCGAGCCGACCGGCGACGAAGCGCTGTCGCGCCGGCGCTTCGCCAGCCTGCGCAAGCTGCTCGAAGAACTCAACCGCGACGGCCATGCGCTCGACACCCTGTCGATGGGCATGACTGCCGACCTTGAAGCGGCCGTCGCCGAGGGCGCCACCATGGTGCGCATCGGCACGGCTATTTTTGGCCAACGACATCAAGCCCGGGACTGACGGACAGCTCATGAACATCACTTTCATCGGCGGCGGCAACATGGCCGGCGCCATCATCGGCGGACTCAAGGCCAAAGGCCTCGCCACATCGGGTATCCGCATCGCCGAGCCGCACGCCGCGGCGCGCGAGCGCCTGGGCACCGATTTTGGCGTGCGCTGTTTTGAATCGGCCGCGGCAGCCGCCCCCTATGGCGAACTGATCGTCATGGCGGTCAAGCCGCAGCAAATGCGCGAGGCCGCGAAGGCGCTGGCGCCGCAGCTCAAGCCAAACCAGCTGGTGCTCTCCATCGCCGCCGGTACGCGGCTCGCCGACCTGGGCCGCTGGCTCGGCGGCCACACTCTGCTCGCCCGCTGCATGCCCAATACCCCGGCGCTGATTGGCGCCGGCGTGACCGCGCTCTACGCCACGCCGGGCATCTCCGCGGCACAACGCGATCTTCTGGACGGCGTGCTTGGCGCGGTCGGTTCGGTAATCTGGGTCGCGGATGAGGCCTTGCTCGATCCGGTGACCGCGGTGTCGGGCAGCGGTCCGGCCTATGTTTTTTATTTCATCGAGGCGCTGCGCGACGCGGCCGTCGAGATGGGGCTGGATGCGGCCTCCGGCAACCGTCTCGCCATCGAAACGTTTCTCGGCGCGGCCAAACTCGCCGCGCAAAGCCCGGACGATGTGTCGCTGCTGCGCGAACGCGTAACCTCCAAGGGCGGCACCACTGAGGCGGCGCTGCATGCGATGCAGCTCGAGCAGGTGAGCGCGCGCATCGTGCGTGCGGTGCAGGCGGCCAACACGCGGGCAAAGCAAATGGGGGACGAGCTGGGTAAAGACCCGGCCTGAACGCAAACAGCCGGACACAAAAACGGATGCCCGGGAAAGTCCCGAAAAATACGGAACCACAAAGACAAACACCACCATGCTGATCCAAATTTTGCAGTTCCTAATCGAGACCCTCGCCGGCTTCATGGTATTTTTGCTGCTGTCGCGCTTTTACATGCAGCTCGCGCGCGTGTCCTTTCGCAACCCCATCGGCCAGTTCGTCACCGGACTGTCCAACTGGATGGTGATGCCGGCGCGCCGCGTCATCCCCGGCATCTACGGCCTCGACGCGGCGAGCCTGGTCTGCGCCTGGGTGGTTGAGACCACCCTCGTCACGCTGCTGCTCTACCTGCGCGGCTTTCATATGGACGCGGGCAGCGACCTGCTGGTGATCGCCTCGATCGGCTGCATCGACCTTGCGCGCGCCGCCATCCAGCTGAGCATAGGCCTGATCATCGTGCAGGTGGTGATCAGCTGGGTCAATCCGCATGCGCCGCTCGCCCCACTGTTCAACGGGCTGACGCGGCCGTTTCTTGCGCCGCTGCAGCGTATCGTGCCGCTGATCGGCAACATCGACCTGTCGCCGTTGGCCTACGTGGTGCTGGCACAGATCGCCGTGATGATCATCACCGGCCTGTCGCGGCCGCTGTACGCGTTGCTGTGACCGGATGTGATCCGGTGAGCCGGTGATCAGGTGAGCCGCCAAGCCAGCATGGCCACCGCCAACTGGTGCCACAAAAGCGCCGACGGCTGGCTGCTGTCCATTCACATTCAACCGGGCGCCAAACGCAGCGAAGTGGTGGGCGTGCATGGTGAAGCGCTGAAAATCCGCATCGCCGCGCCGCCGCTCGAAGGCCGCGCCAACGCCGCGCTCGAGGCCTTTATCGCCGACGCCCTGGGTATCGCCAAGTCCAAAGTCAGCGTGGTGAAAGGCCTGCAATCACGGCAAAAAACCGTGGCGGTACACGCGGCGGCGGCAGCCTCAGAAGACGCGATGCGCCTGAGGCTGGATCCATCCTCCGGCCCAAGCCCGGCCTGATTTATACACCGGCTGGAGAGCCGCGCCAGACGGGCATTTCCAGCCGGTCACTGCCGGGGGATGCGCGCCTCGGCGATCACTTTCGCCCAACGCTGCACCTCGCTGGCGACACGCACGCGCATTTCTTCGGGCGTACTGCCGCGCACCTCGCCGCCAAAGCTCTCCAGTCGCGCGCGTATTTCGGGCACCTGCAAGGCCTTGTTCATTTCGACGTGCAGGCGATCGACGATCGCCCGCGGCGTGCCGGCGGTGGTGGCGAGCCCCGCCCAGGAACTCACATCAAAGCCCTGCACCCCGGCCTCCTGCACCGTCGGCACCTCCGGCAACCCAGGCCAGCGCGTGGCACCGCTCACCGCAATGGCCTTGAGCCGCCCACCCCTGACGTGCGGCAGCGTCGCCGTGCCGGGCGCGACAACGAAGTTCACATCACCGGCGAGCAGTGCGGCGAGCGCGGCGGCATCGCCCTTGTAGGGCACATGCAGCAGCTGCGTTGCCGACATGCTGGCCAGCAGCGCGCCGGTCAGGTGTTGTGTCGAACCGACGCCGGCCGACCCGTAGCTCACGCCGTCGGGTTTGCCCCTGGCGAGGGTCAGCAGGTCGGCCACCGTCTGCTGCGGTGAATCGCTGCGCACGCTCAGCACAAACGGAAACACCGTTGCGGTTGAAATCCATTCAAAACCTTCCACCGATTTGTAGCCAAGCGTCTGGTAGAGCGCGCCCGAAACGGTGTGCCCACCCACGGCCAGCAGCAGCGTGTAGCCGTCCGCTTGCGCCCGCGCCACCGCTTCGGCGGCGATATTGCCGCCGGCACCGGCCTTGGTCTCGACAATGACCGGCTGGCCGAGGCCCCTGGACATTTCCTGGCCAAGCAGGCGCGCGATCGAATCGGCGTTGCCGCCCGGGGCGAAGCCCTGAATGATGCGGATCGGGCGGCTGGGATAGTCCTGCGCCCATGCGCCCGATGGCGATAGGGATACGGCCGCCACTAGGGCAAGCCTGGCTAACGTCGCCCAGCTTGCCAAGCTTGCGCTTGTGTTCGCAAACATCATTCACCTCCTCCGTTTATTTTCATCACCCCTCGCCTGCGAAACCGCACCGACAGCCGGCTGTTGCGCGCCGCTCAGCCAGGCCAGGGCGCGACCAGGCCCAGTCTGGTCGCGGCAGCGGCCAAGTCGCCGGCCACGCCCGCGGGCAGCGGAATACCGTCGCGGCCGCGCCGTTCCGCCTCGCGGTATCCGCGCTCGCCGGGCATCAGCACGCCGCCACCCTGCGGATCGCCGGGCAGCGCCTTGAGCGCCGCGACGGTGCGCGCGACATCGCGGCGAAACACCTCTTCCGGGCAGAAACGAAACGCGTCGATGGCGATGACCAGCGCATTCTGGCGGTGCCGTTTCGTTCCCGGCTTGCCGGAGAAAAATTCAGCCAGCAAGGGATTGCCCACGGCGAGGCTGCTCATCATTTCGATCATCAGCGCGAGGCCCGAGCCTTTGGCGCCGCCCAGCGGGAGCGGAATGCTCGCAAGCTGCGCATCTGTGGTCGGGGCGCCCTGCGCATCGAGCGCGAGACCGGGCGCCAGCGCCTCCTTCATGCGCTTGGCCTGCGCCAGCCTGCCCAGCGACACAATGCCGGTGCCCATGTCGAGCACGATGGGCGTGTCCTCAGCCCCGGGAACGGCGATGGATATGGGCGCGGTGGACACACCGGCCGCGAGCGCGCCGTGATAAGCCATGTTGGGGATAGAGGCGGTCAGCGCCAGCCCCGTCATGCCGCGCCGCGCGATGCGCTCGGTGTAATAGCCAAGGGAACCGGTATGCGTGGTAGCACGCACCATCGCCAGGCCGATGCCAACCGCCGCCGCCTTGGTCATGGCCGCATCGGCCGCATCGGTCATGGCCACCGCGCCGGCCGCGCGGTCGGCATCGAGCACCAGCACAGCAGGCGTGTCTGTGACCACACGCATGGCAGGCTGCGGATTGATGATGCCAGTCTGGATGAACTCAAGGTAACGCGGAACGCGCGCAATGCCGTGGGTGTCGACCCCGCGCAGGTTGGCCCACACCAGGGCCTCGGCCACGGTGGCGGCGTGCACCGCAGACATGCCGGCCTGCGCGAACAGTGCGGCAACAAACTGCCGCAGATCCTGCGCCGCGACGCGGACCGGACCGCTCATTGGCGCTCGATCTTGCGCTGTTCAATCACCTTTTGCCATTTGCGAAACTCCTGTTCCACATAGCGCTGCATCTCATCGGGCGCACTCGACCGGGGTTCGCCGCCCAGTTCGATCAGCCGGCGGGCAACCTCGGGGCTGTCGACTATTTTTCGCAACTCCCGGTTGAGCAGCGCGATCACCGCATCGGGCGTGCCGGCGGGCGCGCCCAGGCCGATGAAGGAACTCACCTCGTAGCCGGGCAAAGTGTCGGCCACCACCGGCACATCCGGCAGTGCCCTCCAGCGCTCCCTTGATGTCACGCCCAGCGCGCGCAGCTTGCCGCTTTTGATAAACGGCAGCGACAGCGTGGGCGCCTCGAACAGCACATCGATGCGGCCGCCGAGCAATTCGGTCAGTGCGACATTGCCCCCCTTGGTCGGGATATGGACAATTTCAGTGCCGGCCATCGCGTTAAACAGCTCGGAAGAAAGGTGGTGGATAGAGCCCACACCCGAGGTCGAGTAATTGAGCTTGCCCGGGTTGGCGCGGGCGAAGGCAACCAGCTCACCGACGGTGCGAAATGGCGAATCAGCGGCGACGTTGACGAAAAACGGATACGCGGTGATCAACGACACCATGGTGATATCACGCATTGAATCGAACTGCGGATTGGTGCTGATGGCGGCAAGCGCCGGATAACCGCCGGTCACCTCGAGCAGCGTGTACCCGTCGGGCTTGGCTTTGGCAACGTAAGCGGAGCCGACACCGCCGCCCGCACCGGCCTTGTTTTCGACAATGACCGGCACGCCCAGCGCCTCGGACAGTTTTTGCCCTGTAAGCCGCGCCAGGATATCGGCCGACCCACCCGGCGGGAACGGGCACACCAGTGTGATTGCACGTGACGGGTATTTCTGCGCCCACACGGAGGTGGATGTCGCCGACACGGCGAGCAGCAGCAACAGCGGCATCGACCGCAGCAGGTTCTTGAGTGTCATGCGCCGCTCCTCATTCATCAGTTAGTCAGCCAATCAGTTAATCAGTTAATCGGGCCGAGGAATACCTCGCCGGTAAAGCTGTCGCTTTGCAACTCCAGCGTCTGCGGCCACAGCGTAGGGTCTTCTTCAATTTGCCGCCGCTTGGCGGCAGGGCGCGGTTTGCCCTCCCAGCCAATCTGCTCCATCTCCCAGTAAAGCTGCATGCCATTGCCGTCCGGATCGACGGCATAAACGTGATGGCCCATGCCCGACGACAAAACCGCGGGCAGCCGGCGAAAGCGAATGCCGGCGGCGGCAAGAAAGGAGATCGCATCGCGCAATTGCTGATAGCTGCCGAGCTGCAAGCCGAAAGAAAACAGCGTCGAGCCGGCCGGCAGGCCCAGCACGGCGCGCAAGGCCTTGGGGTAGAGCGCCAGCGAATGATGCTCGGTATTGGCGCGCAGGAAAACGCAGCGGTGACCCTCGTAGATGATCTGCTCGGTGACCGCCAGGCCTAGCGTGTCCTGGTAAAACCGCAGCGCCTCGGCGACATCGTCGACAAAAAGCCGCACCGGCCCGACCTTGCCGATCTTGAAGGGCCGGGCGAGCAGCACGCCGCCCACATCGAAGGTCTCGGGCCAGGGCGCCTTGCGCCGCCACCCGGCGTTGAGATCATCGCCCTGGGCAATGGCCTCGTTGACTTCGGCGAACTCGGAACGGTGCGGCAGGCCCGGCGGCTGCTGATAGCGGATGCGGTGCATGGGGCCGGGTTTTGAATAGCCGGCCCAGCCGATCTGCTCGATGCCGTAGTAAAGCTCATTGATGTGCCCCGACGGATCGGGCGGATAGAAATGCCAGTTGGAGCCGGGCAGGTCGCGCCCGGCGCGCAGGATTTTCAGGCCGTTGCGCAAAAACCACTCGTAACCGTCGACCACCTCGCGCAGCGTGCCCACCTGCCAGGTGATCTGGTTCACCGTCAGTTCGGGGTAATCGGCGTAGTGCGGATTCACCGCGTGCATCGCGCCGCGCGGAAAAATCACAAAGGAATGATGGTCGGTGCCGTGACGCGTGAACGAACCCACGGTGGGGCCGTGTTTGTCACGCTCGCCCTCGGGCAGGCGCGGTCCGAAGTCCAGTTCGTCGGCAACCTCAAACCCGAGCAGCCGGTCGTAGAACTCCAGCGATGCCGCCGGATCGGAAACGTTGACGCCGAAGTGTCCCAACCGGCGAATCCGGAAAGGGCGTGGCAATTGCACACCGCCGACGACACACCCGGGGGCGGCGCGCCCGGCGCGCCCAATATTGTCTGACATGGCTTTGACCCGATTAAAGGGGAGTAAAGAAAAAGGAAGTAAAGAAAATCAAATGGAAAGGTATTTGTCCAGCCAGCTGCGCAACACAGCCTGAACCACAACATTGTTTTCGGCGAGCATGAAATGATCCACCTCCGCCACCAGGTGCAGGTCCGTGGGCTCACCCGCATGCTGGAAAAGCTCGATCGACTGCTCGGTCGGTGTGACGCTATCGTTGGCCGGGTGCAACAACAACAAAGGCCGTGGCGCGATTTTTCCCACCACCTCGTTGGCGCGGAACGCATGCATGCTCTCGACCACCTCGAACGGAAATTCCAGATGGGAGCCCTCGGCGAGGTTGCTGCGCATGCCGGGGCGGATGGGCACAATGTCAAAGCGCGGCACCATCATCGATTTGCCCTGCGCCAACTGCCTGCGGCCCTCGGCCAGCATGTCGCTGAATTTTTTCCAGGCCTCGGGCGATTCATGCTGCTTGCGGAATTTTTTCTCGCCATCGCCCCAGCCGCCGACCGAAATACAGGCGGCAATGCGCTCATCCACGCCGGCCGCATAAACAGCCACCGCGGCGCCGAAACTGAATCCCATTACGCCGATGCGATCGGCGCGCACTTCCGCACGGCCGGCAAGAAACGACAGCGCGCTGCGGGTGTCCTCGACCTGCTCCAGACAGATCACCCGCCCGCGTACGCCCTCGCTGTTGCCGCACCCGCGCATATCAAAGCGCAGCGTGACATAGCCGAGCTTCTCGAACAGCCTCGCGGCCACCTCGGGAATGCCGCCGTTTTTGTTGCCGCCAAAGCCGTGCAACACCATCACCGCGGGGCGGGCCTTACCCGGTACAAAGCCGTCGGGAATATGCAAAATGCCGGCGAGCTTGAGCTCGCCGGACGAAAACCACACGCGCTCTTCCATGTAATCCTCCTATGCCGTCCCGTTCGGGAGGCGCCTGCCGGATCGCTTTGCGCGGGCGTCCGGCTTTATTATCAAGCCTTATCTTCAATCCATCACATCGGTCTTACCGGCCGCGCAAAGTATAGCCCGAGGCGGGTGTGGGACGCCCACTGTCACGAGGCGGGCATCATGCCGCAGAACCGGCCCGGCCCGATGGCTTCGCAGACTTCACATTCGCGCACGCGCAATCATAGCGTCAGCGTGATAGTCGCGGCGCGGATATTCGACTAACATTCCCGCATTCGCAACGCCCACCGCGCGCAGCCATTGCGCATTCCAGAAACGCAACCATCAGGAGATTTTGCATGTCCCGCATTCGCTCACGCCGTCAATTCATCACCGCCGCCGGCGGACTCGCACTTGCCGCCGCCGGTTTGCCTGCGCTCGCGCAAGCCCCCGTGCACAGCCGCCTGGTGCGCTTGCTGAACGGCTTTCCCCCGGGCGGTTCGGCCGACGTGGTGTCGCGCCTGATCGCCGAACGCCTGCGCGGCACTTACGCCGCCAATATCATTGTCGAGAACAAGCCGGGCGGCGGCGGCCGCACCGTGCTCGAACAGGCGCGCACCGCCGATGCGGACGGCACAACCATGGTCCTGACGCCGACTGCGATGCTGACGATTTTCCCGCACGTGTACAAGAAACTCGGCTACGACACCTTTCGCGACTTCACCGCCGTGGG